>JBOGOC010000061.1:0-152347 GCA_050747525.1 Candidatus Polarisedimenticolia bacterium
TGGTAGGAAGGCGATATGCGGTCCCTTTTCGCCTGGGGCAGCTTGGCGGCAGGATCCGGGGCTTCCCGGCCGGCGCGGGCGGCCGATCGGGGGCATGGCGGGAGCCTCTCGGACCAGGGAGGGGCAGATCAGGGGCAGATTTCACCCCCTCCACCCCATGATTTCTGCCCCTCGATTCTTCACCTCCGTTGAGCGTAAGTGCATGCATGTAAAACTACTTGCACCGATTCATCGCGCGTACTGACCGGGGGCACGATCCCCGAAATTCCATGATCGCATGCCCCGGTTTGGGGGTTTTCGGGCGTCTGAGGGAGCGTTTTTGAGCCCTTTTTCGGGCCGAGGGAACAAAATCGTTCCCTGATCGGCCCTCCAGGGAACAAAACTGCTCCGTTTCGCCACCCCCCATGCCCCATTTTCGGCCCTCAGAAGGGGCCGAACCGTCCCTCGAGCCATTCTTCTATGGGGGTCCACAGCCCGCCGCCAGGCGGGTCGTCGTTTCCGAAGCTGATGCAGGGCAGCTCCGCGTAGGCCGCTCGCGTGGCAGCCAAGCAGTCGTAGGTGAAGGCCATGCTGAAGTGGTTGGTCCCCGTTCTGACGTAGCGGTACTCCTGCGCTCCGGTTTCCTCATCCTCGATGAGCTGCTTCGCATCGGCGGCCAGGTGCTTGGCGAATTCCCGGACGATCGGCATCTCGCGGGGGAGGAGCCTCTCGCCATCGCGGATGACGCGGCGTGAGTAGTCCAGGATCTCCGTGCGGTTCTCTTGAACCATTCGTTTATCGTATTCCCACTTCGGAGCGCCCTTCTGGTGTGCGTTGAAGTAGTTCATCCAGACCTTGCCTGGATGGCGCAGGGCGAAGTTGCGCGTGATGTGGATCTCGGGCAGGGCGTCGATCACACACACCGAGATGTTGAAGCGCTTCATCAGGTCGTCCAGCTGGGCGTAGTCGTTCATCACTCCGAGAAAGACGATCTGCCGCCCCTTGCCGCGGTCGTTCCTCTTGCGGGAGATGACCACGTGCTGCTCCCGGCCCGTGTCCACACCCATCGTGCAGCGCTCGTTGGATGACTCCAGCAGTCCTTCGTTTCCGCAGAACCGAAGCACCGTGGCCACGTCGAGCCGGTTGGCGGCGTCCACCCAGGCGATGCCGATCTTCAGGTTGAAGAAGCGCTCCGGGAAGCGGGTCTTCCTGTACTCGCGCAGAATCTCGCCCGGGTCCACTCGGGAGGAGAATAGCTGCGAGATGAGGTAGCCATGGGTTGCCCGGTCCGGGTATTGGGGCACCCACTCGCCAACCTCGATATCGAGCTGCCCCGAGCACTTCGGGCAGCCTCGATACCAGGTCCCGTCGCCTCGGGGCCGGATGACCTCGACCTCCTCGCCAAGCTTCACCGGGAACTCCACTACGAGGCAGACCCAGTAACCGCACCCGGGGCATTTGTTCATCCAGTGGCGCTGGTCTGATTCTTGCCAGGCCTCGTCAATCCCGTAGTCGGGCAGCGATGGGTTCGACAACTCGATGATCCGCTTGTAGTCGGAGTGCGCCAGGCGTTCGCGCGCCATCGCCTTGGCCTCGGGGGTCGCCTCGTCGAGCTCATCGAACACCAGCATGTCGGCCGGCACCGACTTCATCCCGACGGTGGACTGCATCCCACGAAGGTGCAGGTAGGCTTCGCCGATCTTCTTGAGCCCGGCGGTGTCGGTGTCCGAGACCATCTTGGCGAGGAAGGGGTTGCCGCCGATGAGCGGCGAGACTCTCGCCTTGGAGAAGTCGATGACGTCGGTGCGGGTCGGGAAGAAGTACATCACGTTCAGTCCCGACAGGCACGCGTGCAGGGCCCGCAGGATGGCGTACACGGAGCCGCCGACCTGTGAGGCCTTCACGAGCACCACGTGCGGGCTGGTGTCGTTGTAGATACCTCGAAGGTACCCGTGCCCCTTGAAGGTGAACGGCCGGCCTTCCAGGCGGATCCTGCGCTCCGCCCAGGTGCCCAGCGGCTCGCCTGACGCACGCGTCTCCGGGCGGGTGAGTTCCGCCATGCGGGTGTGCAGGTATCCGAGGCGCTGGGCGGCTCTCACGCGAGGCGAACGCCTCCATCGGCATCCTCACCCACAGGACGCGGGAACTTCGCCATCACAGCCTGGGCGATCTTCTCTCTCACCCCCTCGTCGCCGACGTGATCCTTCACGGCGTCCAGGAAGGCGTCCACCAACGCCCGGAAGTCGGCCTCGGCTTCGGCGCGGATCTGATCTTCGGACTTGCCGTCCAACGCCATGCCGCGGGCGAGCCGCTGGCCCCTTTGGGCTTCCTTGATGACGCCGATGAGTTCGGTGAGCTCGCGGCTGGTGAACTTCCCGTGCTTGGCCTTCAGCGTCCGAGAGATCTCCGCGAGCACCACCTCGTAGTACTGGTAGTGGCGCATGTTCAGGGTCATGGGCTCGGTGGCGAGTTGTTCTGCCATCTTCTCGGCGGCGTGGCGATCCATCTTCAGCCGCAGGCCGTCCCAGTCCTCGTCCTTGCGGTACTTGGCGACGGTGTGGGGCTTCAGTCCGAGACGGCGGCCGATCTCGGCGTTGCTGTCGCATCCGCCCGTTAGGAACAGCCGCCGGGCTTCCTTACGCTTCTTCTTCTGAGCGATGTCCATCAAGACGCGTCTCCATGAAGTGTCGGGCCAGGTTGGCAAGGCCCCGAGCCTTACGGTCACGACCCGGCGTGCCGTCGCTGGCGAGCTCGACGGCCTCTTCGATCGTCTTCTCCTGGTCAGGAGTCACGACGAACGTCATGACGCGGGGCAGGACCTTCTCGGCCCGCTCCGCTTCGTTGTCCAGGAACTGAGCGATCTCCTCGGCGGGGAACTCCAGCAGCGCGTGTAGCTCCTCGAGCTGCTTGTCGTTTTCCGGCAGCAGCCCGGCCAGGTCGTCCACGGACATCTCGCCCAGCAGCTCGTGGATGAGCTCGGCCCGGCGCAGCGGCTGGTCCTGACCCTGCAGCCGGTTCAGTGTGGCCAGCAGCAGCTTCGCCTCGCGGTCGTCCACGTCCCACACGTCGACCCGGGCCTCGCGGTGGCCCAGGTCCCGAAGGATGGCCACCCGGTGGTGGCCGTCGAGGACCTGGTACTTGCCGGCCTCATCGGGATGCGGGCGGACGACCAAAAACGGATATCGGCCCGTCCGCTGGATGTTCACCCGCAGCTTCTCCTGCAGCTCGGGACTCATGACGTTCGAGTTCAACGGATGCGCCACCAGGTCGTCGAGCGGCACCATCTTCGGGCCGACCCTGGCGTCCTTGAGGTTGCGATCGGTCATGCGGCTTCTCCTTTCACGAGAGCAGAGTTGGGATCGACCCCCACCACCAGGAACTCCAAGTTCGTCGCCTTCTTCTCCTCGGTCGCCACCGCCGGCAGGTGCTGGTAGCGGAGCTGGATCGACTTCACCCGCCGGCCGAAGCGCAGCATCTTGGCTTCGAGGTCCTCCACCCCGACGACTGCGTTACCCAGGGAGAGCACCCACACCGGGATGTGCTGCGCCCGTTCGAAGAGGCCGTCGATCATGTTGGCCCCGTCCCTCGCGGTGAAGGGTGATGTCGGCTTGGAGGCTCCCTCGAAGATCTCGTCAATGACCTTGTACTCCCGCTCGTAGGACATGACGCCGGGGTACGGTGGATCGAAGTAGGCGACGTCCGCCTGGATGGTGGGCAACGCTTCGAGGATCGACTGCTTCAGGATCGTCCCGCGTCCCTCGAACACGCCCGCGTTGAGCTGCTGTGCCAGGTCCCATAGCTTCGGGACGGTCGCCAGACGCAGGCCATCGACGTAGTGATAAACGGCGCTCTCGGTGATCGATTCGAACTCGCCCGTCGAGACGCGGTGGATCGTTCCCTTCCGCACCTGGGCGTAGGCATGACATAGCAGCGCCATCCTCATCGCCAGCAGCCTGATGAGCGCGGCCTTGAACGGGTCCGGAGTCTCACTGGCCACCCGTAGCGCCGAGTCGAGGAACCGCGCTTGCTCCTTCGTGAAGACGGCCGGGGCCATCGTCGTCTCGATGCGCCCGGGCGAGCCGTCGTGGGGCCGCAGCATCCGCAACACATCCTCGCGAGTGAGCTTCACGCGGCAGTTCTCGATGAACGCTCGGCCGATGATGATGGAGCGTTCCGCGATGTCGCATGCGATGACGCGGAAGGCCTGCGCCTTCGCGAACAGGCTCACGCTGCCGCCGCCGTGGAAGGCATCCAGGAACGTCAGGCCGCGCCACAGGCGCCGCGGGATGATCCGGTCGATCTCGCGGAAGATGATCGGGCACAGGCGCCGCTTGCCGCCCAGGTAGGGCGGCAACGCGGACCACATCGTCAACCTCTTACGCGCCCGCAGCATGTAGCCCTCCACTGTGGCCGTGCACCCACAATCGCTGTTCATTCGCCTGCCTCACTTTTCCTTCCGATTGCGCTTGATATCGGGATCGCTTCAGCGGAACTGTTGCATCGAACGGAGGACCACGATGACGAGCACGCAGACGCACAGGGCAATCGGAACGAAGGAATACCAGGTGACGATCAAGGATGCGGTCAACACGCGGACGTACACCTTCCTCTCGCAGGACGAGACGGACCTGTGGAAGCAGATCGAGGAGGGTGTTGTCTGGCAGGGCGAACTCGACTCGATTCACATCGAGAGGGCGAAGTAAGCGATGGCCAACGTCACCCTGCACACGGCACACGAGCTGATGCGCGTCATCGATGACGCCATCCGGGTCGCCCTGGCCGCCCGAGGGCTGACGGCGTTCAGGTTCGACGCGGACGTCAACACCGAACAGGGATGGGTCCGCGTGAAGGTGAAAATCCGAGAGAAGGATGCGAGGTGAACGATGAAGGTCTGCACACGATGCGGGCAGGAGAGTGACGGGCGCGACGGCGAGAACCTGTGCCGGGACTGCGAGCGCATGACGGACGTTCGGCAACGGCGGGCCACTCGCAGGGTCCGCCTTCAGCGCGAGTCGGTCCTGCGGGACTTGGGACTGACCAAGGTCGGGGGACAGCTCGGCGGCACCTACTGGGAGTAGGAGGGCGGCAGAATGGCACACAAGAGGTACCGAGCGATGCTCGACGTTCAGGTGCGCACCGGGGGCGACGGGGTCGCGTTCGTGATCACCCCGACCGCCTCGGACATGGGTGCGCGTCTGACTCCCGTGACCACGGAAGCGATGCGGAAGACCATCGCCGCCTCGCTGGTGATGGCCAGCGCCCTGATGGACATCCTCGAGGACAAGGGGAATCCGAAGGCTCTGGCGGCCATGGCACTGGAGGCGGCCGGGGCACGACTGACCAAGAAGCGAGGCTGACGGATGAGCCGATGCGAGATCCCCCGGTGCCGCGAAGAGGCGGACGTCATCTACCTCGGGCGCGGGGTGTGTGAGAGGCACTGGAACAAGTACACGGCGGACGACGCGCCGGTGGACGCGCTCAGGGTGGTCCTGGGCCTGCCGCCTGCGCCGGTAGCCGCCGCGATGGAGGACGTGATGGACGACGGAACGAAGACGAGCAAGGCCGAGGGCGCGGTGGCCCCGGTGAAGTCGAAGGGGAAGTCCAAGAAGGCTGCACCGCCCAAGACGGTCGCGAAGCGGGAGAAGCCGGCCATCGAGCGGACGCCCAGGGTCCGCGAGCAGTTCGACGGGGAGGTCGTCGTGTTCGCGTTCAGGCTCGGCTCCAACGACCGGGACCGCATCCACGCCGCCGCCGGGCCCGCGGGCGCGACCAAGTTCGTCCGGGCGGCCGCCCTGGCAGCGGCCGGAGGCGACCGGGACGCGTTCGACACCCTGGTCACCCAGGCCAGGGCCAACCTGAAGTAGCTTCACCCTGCACCACCCGCCCGGGGCGACCCGGGCGTTTCTGCGCTGAGATCGCCATGCTGGTGACGGGTGGTGACGGGTTAGGGGCTCTCTCCCCAGACTTTTACCACCTGCGCCTCGCGTGGAGAACTCTTGGAGAGGACCCGTCAACCCGTCACCCGTCACCAGACGGGGTTTTTCGGGGCATCGACTCGTCACGAGGCGCCTCACCGGGACTCCTGGGCAGCTCGCTTTTCAGCCCGTGTTTCCGCAAGGTCGAGCAGCTCCCGGCCCTCCGGGGTTAGCGCTAGGCCGAGGTAGTGCCAACCTGCCTTGTCGTGCCGTTTCCGGTATCGACTCGTCATCTCCTCCCCAAAGCGCCTCGACCCCAGCCGCTCGTACTTGCCGAGCCCCTGTTGATCGGCCCACTGCCCGTAGGCGAGATAGGCGGGCCCCGCTCGGACGGTTTCTGCTTCATCAGGCTCAGTGCACTGGGCAAGGAAATCCGCAAGGACATCGCTTTCCGTCCTGTATGTTTCGGTCGCCTCGGTAATCGTCTTGGGGGGATCCAACCCACGTTCCAGCCAGAATCGAGCGCCGATGAGAATCCATCGAAGAATGCCTGGCGCTTCCTTCGCGAGCGTTGCTTCAAGGTCAGGATCTGCGTTCGGATCGAAGTGCTGACAAAATGGAATGAGGCGCACACGCCGCCAAAAGGCGCGCGTAGTGTCAGCGACGCGAGGTTTATGATTCACCGCGAGCCAGAGTTTTAAGACGGGCCTAAAGGTGAACCAGTGGCCATACTTGTAGCAGGCGCTCATGGGGTCGTCACCGGTGAGTGCCTTTACCCTGGCCTCGTTGAGGCGCGAGGCAACGCTGGTCTCGGAGGCCGTAACAAGACGCCTCCCCTCAAGCCGGGCAACATCTTCCGGGATGCTCGTTCGCGCGTTCATCTCGAGGGTACTGAAGGGTGCGTTACACCCGTACGGACCGAGGGTATTGAGCATGGTCCGAAGCAAGGTGCTCTTGCCGTTGCTCCCATCGCCGTGGCACAGGAAAAGACACTGCTCGCGAGTTGAGCCCGTCGCCGAGTAGCCAGCCGCCCGATGAACGAACGCCACCAGACTCTGGTCGTGACCTAAGACTTCGTCTACGAGTCGGTTCCAGCGCGGCGCCTCTGCATCGGGCTGGTAGACAATGTCTATCGATTTCGTGATGCGGTCCACTCGCCGGCCGGGTCGTAGCTGTCCACTTCTAAGATCAACGACTCCATTGCGGACGCCAAGTAGCCATGGATCCTTGTCCCACTCGTTGCCGGCATCGGAAAGGGGCGGCTCGTTCTGAGCCAACCGCAACATGCTTGAGAGGCGCTCTCGGTTCATTGATTTGAGCGCCCACTTGGCCTCCGCTTCGCGCTCGTCGGCGTCTTGTAGCTTTCCGGCGATGTCGAACAGCTCACGGGCTGTTAGCTTCGCGAGACGCCAGGCCTTGCCGTCGTCATCTTCTCGCCACGAGTGTCCCGCCCACACCCGCCACAGTCCGCGGCGGTGGTCATAACGCAGCTCAGCGCCGTGCATTCGAGCAAAGAGCTCGGCGTTGCCAGCATCTGCACGGAGATATCGAGCGTGACCGGACTTTCTGGTGTGATGGGCCGAGTCCTGCTGTGGCGATAGGTGACCGTGTGCCCTCTCCCTGGGCTCGCGCCTGCCGGCTTCCAATCCTGATCGAATCGTCGAACGTGCCTCGGATTCAGACCGGCGAGGCACGGCGGCTGCCAGCAGAGCCTCCACGACGGCGTTCTCCTCGATCTGGCCACCGCCGACGAGCTGACCGAGGTTGAAGGCGGCAGTGTTGAGGACATCGTTTCCGCAGTGCGCTGGCGCGTTTAGTACTGCTGTGATCTCTGCTTCAAGGGCGGCCTGTGCATAGGCGGCCGTCTCCTTAAGCGTGGAGACGGCACGAGGGCGGGCGGTGAGCTTCGCGATAAGGTGGGCAGGCAGCTCAGCTGGATTCAGGTTGTTGAGCCAGCGGTATGGGCGGCCGGTCTCCGGGTGGATGGAGCCGGGCAGGACGACCTGCCCACCCTCGCCTTTCGTGTCGATGCCGGGCCTGAGCTTCCCTGAGGAGTTGCCCAAGCGCACACCATCGGGGTATCGGAAGTAGAAATGGCGTCCGAGGCGGCCGTCTTCCGCCGGAGCGCCTCCGGTTTCAGACATCAGGGTATCGGGGAGGTCGAGCGACGAGACGTCGCCGCCGTTTCGCGGGTCCTCGTCGATGACGAAGATGCCGGAGACTGCCCCCGTGCGGACCCCGACGTTGCCGGCGCGGGCCCACTGCCGCATGAGATCCGGCGTAGGCCGACCGAGAGTGGTCCAGTTATCGAGGAAGGCCTTCTTGCCGTGAAGCGGAGTTAATGCCCATCCGTGCGAGATGGCGAACTCGACTGCGGACAGTCTCTCTGAAAGGAATCGGCTGGCCTCCGGATTCTCAGGCATGTAGGCCGGCTCCTTCGGATTTGACCCTAAAGCCATCCTCACCAAACTGCCGTGTCAGCAGGGCCGTGAAGATCCGGACGAGGTCACGCCCCACCTCGGTCTCCGCCTGGACGGTGCAAGTCCGCTCATCCCTGTCGAGGTGGAAGTTGGCCTCGAGCTGCACCCTGGTACGGCCGTGGAGACCTTCCGACGCCATCAGCGACAGCACGAGGGAGTCATGCACCTCGTCGAGTTCGACCCTCGGTCCGAACCGGAACTGGAATGAGGTTTCTCCCACGCGCGCCCTCGCAGTCTGGCTCTACCCAGTAACTTACTGAGTCGACCTCCGAAACGTCGGCTCACCCTTCCAGTCACCGATGGATGCCGTTCTCACGAAAGTGGGACCGTATCTCCGCGATCCGCTCGTACAGGGTGCTTCGAGGGATGCCCGTACGCTTGGAGACCTCGCTGACGCGCTCGACCATGAGCGACTTCGCGAGGTCGCGCTGTCCCGGTTGCATTCGGTCCAGCGCCCGGTTGAGATCCACTCGAAGGTTTGTGTCTGCGTCAAAGCCTCGATTGGCGGGCGACGTTAGAGCCAGGTAGCCCTGAAGGTCGAAGGAATCGCTGCCATGCTGGGTCTCGGAGAAGCCCTCGTCGAGGGATGCCGCCTCGCACCAACGTGCACGACGCTGGGCGGTCGCTTTCTGAAGTAGAGCGGCCGCCTTTCTCTGGATGACCGTCCTGGCGAACGTGCTCCACCTTCCCTTCCCAGGGTCATGGAGTGTTCGTTGACGCAACAGGTGCAACCGAAGATCCTGCTCGAGGTCCTCAGCTTCGTGGGCAGGCAGACCGGCGGCCGTGCAGATGAATCTGGCGCGGTTCCGGATATAGGAGTCACAGAAGCGATCGAACAGCGGAGCGGCGTGGCTTGCTTTGCCCATCTTGTCTCCCCCTGGCCGGGGGAGGTCTCGAGGTGGGCGTCACGCCGTGCAGCAACCGTCGGGGGAAGGGCCGTCGTGTGCGTCGGTTGACGCCCACAACGACCTCCGCCCTTGACGGCCAGTCGCTGTCTGGCAAACGAGTTCTGGTTACGAGCCTCCGTGGTGCCTCAGAATCACGCGGTGCGGCAAACCCGCCTGCACGACCAGTCGGTCGATGGTGTCGTCCCTCATCTGGTCGAGAAGCTGGAACAGATCGCTAACGGCGCCGCGCAGAGCGAAGTCTGCGAGGTCGCGCGCTGGATGAGGGCCTCTAGGCTTGCCGAGGGCGATATCGCGGACGATGGTCGGGGGAGGCCTTAGAACCGGTTCTCCATCGTGGATCCTGAGTCCCTCGATGGAGCCGAAGTGTATGTCCTGCAGAAGAGCAATCAGTTCTTGGCGCTGGAGCGATACCTGTGACTTGCGCACGGGGCGGTCCTCCCAGCTAGCTAGGGCCGGTCCTCGGATCGGTTCATCCGACCGAGACTGGCCATGCGTTGGGAGGGTGATAGATCAACGGGGTGATTCCGAAACTGGCGAGAACCTCGGATGAACCTCGGATGAAACTCGTATCGTACGGCCACACCGAGGGGTGGCGGCGAGATTAGAGGATGGCGATCTTCTGGGAGGGAAGTTCCATCCGGTACCCCACATTGCGTCGGGAGGGAAAGAGCCGTTGGGCTCTCGTGGAGCTCATTGCGGGACTCGTGAGATAGGCGCGCCGTAGGCGGTTCATTGCATCATCGATGCGGTAGCGGCGCGGGAAGTCTCCTTTCTTCACGTCTTCAGGCCAGAGGGCATCTTCCAGATCGACACGCTTGACCCATCCAGAACCCTGACTGGCCCGCTCAGCCAGCACGAGGTTTAGCTTGAAAAGAAGAGCGGGAAGATGAAGCTCCTTTCGCTTGTAGAGCACTCGGTGAGCGGTGGTATCGATGACCAGGTCGCGAGTGCGCGCCGCTTGGTTAATACTCATCGACTGCCGCGCTGGGCGCTGACTTGAAGTCGCTGGACGCGAGGAGAACCGCCTCATCCGGGCAACCATCTCGTTCAGCAATCTCTGAAGCCCTTGCTCAAGTTCGTACGTGGTGGTCTCTCCCGGAGTGATGAGACGCAAGACACGCTCTTCCGCCAGACACTCCTGAAGCGCTCTACTCAGTGCCAGCCGCGAATACTCACTTGCCAGCCACCCCCATGCGATAGGAAGCACAAGGCATTTCGGTCGAGCGGGGAACGTCCAGAAGATGAAGGCAGGGAGCTGGGAACGGCTGACACCAAAATATTCCCTGAACACTTCCATCTCACGCAGGACATGGTTCAGTTCGCTGCCCCTGGATTGAACGAGCTTCTCGTAACGAAGGGCTCCAGCCTCATCGCGGCGGAGGAGTTCGGGACCACATAATCGCTCGTAGACTTCGCCACGTTCGCGCGGGTTGCCGACCTGGTGGCCGTAGATGGCCCTGCCCCAGGCCTTGTCGAGCGATGTGAGACGCTGGTGTGCGAACTCACCCAATGGAAGGCTATCTGCGTCGAAGAGGGCGACGGCCATCACCCAGGGTGGGCCTTCCGCGACTCTTGGAACCGGCGGGTTCTCAGAGCCGGCTGGAGATGAAGGGACACGAACTCTCATGTTTCTCAGTGTCGCGGCAGGGATGAGGCTTACTTTTCGACCTTCTCGCCAGTCTGTTCAGCAGTAGCCGATGGATTCTGGGGGATGAGATCGATCGGCTTCAGGGCGATGATCTCGGACGCCGTCGGCGATGAGCCGTAACCCTCCTGCAAGGGTGCGCCCGGCTTCACGGTCGTGATCGGTTGATCCGCCGACGCACGCAGTCCAGATAGCAAACTGCCCAGATTCTTCATTCTTGTCCTCCCTCGGACAATCTCGCCTGTCGTCATATGCGGGGCGATTGCAGGGTACCATCGTGCAGACGACCTGTCGACGTTTTCTAGACGAGATCAGTAAATAGTCCCCATAGGGTGCTTTTCGGGTAGCAGTTCCATCCCCCGGTGATTAACCGGCCCAGCGGCGGAGGCGAGTCACGGGTAGCCTGAGGACCCATTGTGCGCTGCCAGAGATCGCCAGATCCTTCGCCCGATCCCCACGTCTCTGAAAGATCAAGGGAGGCCCTCCGCCTCCTCGCCCGCCTGTTGGCCCGCGTCTATATGGCCGAGCAGAACCAACCGTCCGGCGGGGTCGCTAGCTAGCCCCCAACCGGGCATTACCCTTGGAGGAACGACCGATGGCGGGATTATCAATCTCCATCGAACGCATGACCGATGAAGACTTCGACCATGTCCTGGCTACTCTTCTCAACGACATCCCGCCCGACGTCGTGCACATCCGGGAGCTCCATGAGGTGAAGCGGTTCACTCGTCTGGGGGAAGACGGCATCAGACGGGCGACCGATGACGCCTCCCTGCGGGTGAGGATGGCGTTCCCGAAAGTGCGGACCAGCTCGACCCACACGCCTTGGCCCGACGAGTCGCGGTTTCTCGCACGAGCGCCTTGGGGCCACTGCTCAGTCAGGTTCGACGATTGGGACGTAGCAGCGGATAAGGACGGGTACGCCTTTGTTACGGATGCCGAGTTCCTCGTTCTCCAGGAGTTCTGCTGGCACAGGGTGTCAGGGGAGCAGGCACGCATGCTGGGACAAAGGCCGGAGTGATCCCCGTTCGGTGCGCTGACCCCGCTTGCATCCGTCCGGCTCACCGGGACCGGCTCTGCTGGTGGTGCTGGACGCACCGGCAAGCCATCCGCGACACCAGCCTTGACTTGGCCGCGCCTTCCGAGCCCTTGTTGGACTGTGACGAGGCCCGCGAATCCGATGAAACCCGCGCCTGACAAGCTGCCCGACGGGCGCCCCTGCGTGCTGTATTTGCGGCGCAGCACCGACCGCCAGGAACAGTCCATCGACGACCAGCGCTCCTACCTTCAGCGCTTCGCCACCGAGAACGACTTTGAGATCGTCGACGAATTCGTGGACGACGGCATCTCCGGCACCAACGCCGACGCCCGGGGCGGCTTCCAGCGCATGATCCGAGAAGCACAGGGCAAGGCCCGGTTCCGGGCGATCCTCGTCTACGACATCAAGCGCTTCTCCCGTGGCGACGTGGACGAGGCGGGCTACTACAGGCACCTCCTGCGCCAGCGCAACATCGACGTCGTCTACGCCACCGAGAACTTCGGCGACGACTTCACCAGCGAACTCATCCGCCCGATGCGTCAGTGGCAGGCACGACAGGAATCCGTTGACCTGAGCCGGCTCACCGCCCGCGGCCAGATGTCGTCCGTGCAGGCCGGCTCCTACTTCGGCTCCACGGCCCCCTGGGCGTACGACTACATGTACTCAACCTCCCGCGGCGAGCCGTTCCACATCGTCCGCTACCTGCCCGCCGGCGAGAAGGATGTCCTCTCCCCCGACGGCACCTTCACGTTCAGGGTCCCCTATGGCGAGCGGCCCCCCAGGATGGACAACGACTCGGTCCGGCTCGTGCTCAGCCTTCCCGAACGGGTCGAAACCGTCCGGAACATCTTCGACTGGTGCGTCAACGAAGGACTCGGCGGCCGGGCAATCGCCAACCGGCTCAACCGCGTGGGGATCACTTCCCCCAGGAGCGGCTGGTGGGGGAACCGCTTCTACCACGGCAAGTGGAACGTCAGTTCGGTGGCCCACATCCTCAGACGCCCGGTCTACACGGGCGACACGGTGTGGAACCGGGTCACCCAGGGCAAGTTCCACAGGATCGTGGATGGTCGTTCAGTAGCCCGGACCCGCCAGAAATCGGGCCGGTCGGAGAAGAATTCCCGCGAGGATTGGATCGTCGCGGCCGACACCCATCCGGCCATCGTCTCACGCGAGGTGTTCGCCGCCGCGCAGAGGATTCTCGACGGCCGCCGAGAGGTCTCCACCTTCAAGAAACGGCTGTCCGGGCGCGCCCGGAGCTCCAACTACCTGCTGTCGCGCCTCATCACCTGCGAGTTGTGCGGGCATCACCTTTCAGGCTGGACCCACAAGATCCGCCGCAAGACCACCTCCCCGCCCGCCGACCGGCCGCAGTACTACCTCTGTCAGGGCTATCTCGCTAAGGGCAACTCCGTGTGCCGTCGGGCCGCCTTCGAGAAGGAGCCTCTCGAGGCGTTCGTCATCGAGCAGGTCAGGCGCCGGCTCATGCAACTGCTCGATGGCTCGGGCATGGCGGATTTGCGCCGATACGTCCGCGAGGAGCTTGAACAGGCGATCGGCACGCCCGGCACCGACCTGAAGGCCGTCGAAGAAGAGATGTCCCGGGTTGCGGCCGATATCGACCGGCTGATCGACAGCATCACGCCGGTCAACAAGGACCTCATCGACGAGCGGCTGGTCCAGCTCAAGAACCGCCGTCGGCAACTTGAAGATCGCCGCGAGGAACTCAGCCTACGCGCCGAACGGAAGGTGGATCTGGAGGCCGCCACGAACGCCGCGCTGGCCTACCTGACGCGCTTCAGAGAGGTCCTCGCCACCGGGACCTTCCTCGAGCAGAAGGAGTTCCTCAGCGCCTTCGTCGAACGAATCACGCTGCACCCGGTCAAGAAGAGCGGGACGCTGAAGATCCGGGACATGGTCGCGGCGTCTTTTTGTATCAGTGGGTGGAACCGCATGCGCCTCTACCGAAGCCTGCGCCGGTATGGCATCCCCTACGATTCCGGAAGAGATCGGCGCTGAGATCCACGCCGCGCGTGATTTCCGTCCGGAAACGTCTTGACACCTTCTTCGTTGCGGATGTATAAACCTGCGCCCTGCCTTGATCTGGTTGTGCTGTTTGTCGTCGCACGTGTCGTTTTCGGGGGTGAACGGGGTTTGGACATGGGAGGCGCTTGATGAACAAAGCGGACCTGATCGCGAAGCTTTCCAAGGATGCAGGCATCACCAAGGAGAAGGCCAACCTGGCCATCGATTCCCTGGTGGACGGAGTGACCAAGGGACTCAAGAAGGGCAGCCGCGTGACCCTGGTGGGGTTCGGCACCTTCTACTCCAGCAAGCGTAAGGCGCGCGTGGGGCGCAATCCCCAGACCGGCGAGACCATCCAGATCAAGGCCAAGAAGGTCGCCCGCTTCAAGCCCGGCAAGGAGCTCGAAGGCGCCATCAAGTAGGGCAGTTTCCGCCAGGGTGGCCGTGCCCGGCCCGCGCCACCCTGGCAGCCCACGGCCGACCCCCCTCCCCCCCAAAGTCCCCCTCCTTATTAAGGGGGTTGACCGAACCCCCCCATCGCCGTATCTAGGTCTCACATCTACTAGTATGTCTCGGCTATGGAGCCCTGCCGGCCCAACTGCCACCCCTACTGGAGGTTTTCATGACGAACAGAAGGCGCATCGGGACGGTCTTACGCGTCCCGCTGGCCGCCCTCGTGCTGGCCGTGGCCGCGCTTCCCGCGGACGCCACCACCCTTCGCCGGATGGACCTGAGCGAGCTGGTGACGCGCGCCGAGCGCATCGTGCACGCCAGGGCGGTGGACAAGAACGTCCACTGGGATGCCTCGGGAACCCAGATCTACACCGACACCACCTTCGAGGTGATCGACGAGGCCAAGGGGAAGGGCCCGCGCCGGTTCACCGTGAGCCTGCTGGGAGGCGTCATGGGCGGCGTCGAGATGCGCGAAGAGGGGACCCCGCTGTTCAAGCAGGGCGAAGAGGTGGTCCTGTTCACCAGCCCGCTCCCCAGCGGCAAGAAGGCCCTGGTGGGGTTCAGCCAGGGAGCGATGCGCATCGCCGACGACCCGGCCACCGGCCACCGGATGGTGGTCGCCGACGTGCCGGCGGGCGTCACCTTCATGGAGCAGACGGTGCAGGGGCTCAGGCCCGTCCGCCCCGTCAGCCAGCGCGCCCGCCTCGACCAGTTCATGGAAAAGGTGCGCAAGGCCGCTTCCGGTGAGATTGAGATCCGCCCGCTGGTCAGCCCCAGGATCAGGCATCCCAAGGCCGTGACGGCGGTGACGCCGGAGGAAAAGCCATGAGCCGGCGCCGCTGGACGCTTCTGTCGTTCGTGGCTGTCGCCGCCCTTCTGGCCGGAGTCCAGCTGGCGCGCGCGACCGCGAGCATAGAGCTTCTCACCCAGGGGAACACGAAGATCGGGGTGCGCAAGTGGCACAACAACTTGCTGCCCATCGTCTGGAGATTCCACGACCCCGACACGTTCGCTGCCTGCGCCTACTCGAGCACCAACGCGCCCGTCCCCACCCTGCAGCCGGCCAATGCGGCCGGGTTCCAGTCCTGGCAGGACGACCCCGACTCGCGCATCGCCTTCACGTACGGCGGCACCACCGCGACCCGCAGCATCGGCAACGACGGCGTCAACGTGGTCACCTTCTGCGACGCGGCCGTCCTGGCCGCGGAACAGGGATTTCTGGCCAGCACTCCTTCCACCGCGCTGACCGTGACGTTCAACGTGGTCGCGGGCGGGGGCTGCCCGGCCGGGCAGGGGATCCTGGACATCAACGGACCGTCGCCGCCGGCCGGGTACTGCTTCCCGGTGGGCAACTATCCGCCCGGCACCATCATCGACGCGGACATCCGTTACAACACCTTCAGCACCCACGAGGACACTGACTTCTCCACCAACAACACCACCCAGACGGCGGACATCCAGGCGACGGCCACCCACGAGATAGGCCACTTCTTCGGTCTGTCGCACGACCCCATCTGGCAGGCGGTGATGTACCCGTTCGTCGACGACGAGCCGCAGAGCGACGCGCTCGGCCAGCGGGTTCTCAAGCGAACCGACTATTCCACGAGCGGCCGCTACTACCCGGAGGCGAGCTTCGGCACGAACTTCGGCAGCATCACCGGGTTCATCTCCCTCGACGGGATAGACGCCGACGGCGTGCACGTGGTGGCCATCGACCCCACCACCATGATCGGCGTGGCCGGGCGCTTCTCCCTGAGCCGGTTCGAGGACACCGCGGCCCTGGGCCCCGAGGGGCCCGACTTCACGGGCAACGGGGCGGGCTTCTACCGGATCGACGGGCTGCCTCCGGGCCAGTACTACGTCTACGCGGAATACTTCACCGACACGGACTGGTTCACGGCGCGGATGGTCAACCGATACAACACCACGATAGGCAACTCCAACGTGAGCAACGGCAACGAGGGGGCCACCGGGCAGGTCGGCGGCTGGCTCGGGTTCCTCCCCGCCCTGGCGGAGTTCTACGACACGGGCGAGACCGCCAACGGCGGCAACGGCGCCAATGGGGGCACGGCCACCGACAACTCCGATGCGGCATCCCTGGTGACGGTGTCGGCCGGGGCGGTCACGTCCAACATCAACATCGCCATCAACCTCGAGCCGCCGGGAGACGCCCCCGCCGACCGGGAGAACCCCACCGCCAGGGTCGTGCTCCCCAACGACCTGCTCTCGGGGACCGACGAGCTGTCCGCGTACACCCTGGAGACCGGCAACGACGACTACTGGGCCATCCGGTACCCCGCCGGGTCGCTTCCAGCACCGCCGTTCAACGTCGCCGAGGGGCAATGGATCCGAGCCGGTATGGCCCTTCAGCCCATGACGACCACACTCACCTTCGCGGACCCGAACAATCCGCTGCAGCCGGATCTGGCCCACCCCGTGGTGGCCTCGGCCGGCCGTGTGCTGTCGGGCGGCCCGGGTGGCGTCACGGCCTCGGGAGACTTCATCGACGTGCGCGATCAGTGGAACGTGACCATCCCCACGGCCCGCGACGTGTGGATCGTGATCAACCAGCCGCCGCCCCCTGATCCCAATAGCACCTTCATCACGGAAGGCTTCTTCGCCGTCGCGGCGCAGCTTGCCGGGGGTGGGGCCCGGGTGAACAACACCCTGCTCACCATCAACGGTGGGGCGGCGTGGCTCCCCTTCACCGAGGCGGACATCATGTATGACGCCATCCTCGAGATAGGTGCGCCGGTGATGGTGCTCAACACCATCCCCAACACGCTCGAAGAGGGCCAGTCGGCGCAGATCGACATCATCGGGGTGGGCTTCGAATCCGGCGCCACGGCCAGCTTCGGGCCGGGGATCACGGTGAACAACTGCAGCTTCTCGAGCCCGCAGCACCTGCTGTGCGACATCACGGTTCAGAGCACGGGAGCCACGCTGCCGCGCGAGGTGGACGTGAAGTTGACCAACCCGCGCGTCATCTTCCCCACGGTGGGACGCGTCTTCAACGTGACGCCGCTTCTGGACGCCGATCTGGACGGCGTGCGCGACTCGGACGATTGCGCGCCGCTCGACAACACGCTCAAGACGCCGGCCGGGCCTGTGATGAATATCGCGGTCACGGTCGCGGGGGGGCCCACGGTGGTTAGCTGGGACAGCCAGGAAGCATCGGCCGGCACGGGCACGGGCTACGACGTCGTGACCGGACTGGCCGGCGATCTGCGGCTGAACGCCGGGTACGCGTCGGCGGTTTGCGGAGCGAGCCTGCTGGCCGACACGCCTTTCGCGGACCTCAACCCGGATGTGGGGGTGGGGGAGATACGCTACTGGATCCTGCGGGCCAGAAACGCCTGCAACACGGGACCGGGGACCTACGGAGACAGCACGGAAACGCCCGATCCGCGCGATGTCCTGGATGCCGGGACGCCCTGTCCCTGAGGAAGTGATTTGACCATCCGGCCGTCGTCCTTCGTGGACGGCGGCCGGGTGGCGCCGCTATTCGATGACCACGAGCGGGTCGCCAGTCTCCACGGTGCGGCCCGGCTGCACCAGCACCTGGCGCACGATGCCGTCGCGGGGTGAGGCCAGCTCGTTTTCCATCTTCATGGCCTCCAGCACCACGAGTCCCTGGCGCGCCGTGACCTTCTGTCCCTCGGTCACCTCCACCCGCACCACGCGCCCCGGCATCACCGCGGCTACGGTCAGCTTGCCGCCCGCATCGGCGCGCCGGCCGCCGGGGCCCGCCCCGGGGAGTCCGCCCCGGTCGGTCTGGACGTCGAAGGTCATCCCGCCGAGGCGCACGCGCGCGGTGCCGGGCTTCACCTCGACGTAGGCTTCCAGCGAGCGGCCGTCCCGCAGGATGGAGTACACGCGCGCCTGCGGCTCGGTGATGCTGAGGTCGTAGCTGCGGCCGTCCACCACCGCCTTCACCCGCCCGCCGCGCAGGCGCGAGATCTCCGCCTGGCACCGCCTGTCCCCCACGCGCCCGCAGAAGCGCAGCGTCCCGCCCGTCATCGCTGCCGCTCCTCCATCTGGCGACGCCGGCCCGCCATCTTCCATCCGCTCGAAGCGCCAGGGCCGCCGGCCGATCCGTTGCCCTCGGCCAGCCGAGACGTGCGGGCGCCGCGCTCGAGCGCCAGGGCGGCGGCGATCACGGCCAGGTCCTCCAGCCCCTGGGTGTCGGGGCTGGCGGCCGGCCCGGGCGCCCCGTTCATCTCCGCCACGAAGCCGGTGTGCAGCTCGCCGCGCAGGAACCGTTCGTCGCTGAGGGCGCGCCGATGGAAGCCGATGGTGGTGGGGACCCCTTCGATCACGTACTCGTCGAGGGCGCGCCGCATGCGGGCCGCCGCCTCGTCGCGCGTCTCTCCCCAGGCCACCAGCTTGGCGATGAGAGAGTCGTAGTGCAGCGGCATCACGTACCCTTCGTACACGCCGCTGTCGTCGCGGATGCCGGGCCCCCCGGGCACCTTCAGCCGCTCGATGCGGCCGGGCGAAGGCATGAAGTTGCGGTCGGGGTCTTCGGCGATGATGCGGCACTCGATGGCCGACCCTCGCCAGACGATGTCCTGCTGCCGGAGCCCGGCGTCCTCTCCGGCCGCGATGCGCAGCTGGGCCTTCACCAGGTCGACGCCGGTCACCATCTCGGTGACCGGGTGCTCCACCTGGAGCCGCGTGTTCATCTCCATGAAGTAGAAGCGTCCCTGGGAATCGACCAGGAACTCCACCGTCCCCGCCCCGCGGTACCCCACGGCCTCGGCCGCACGCACGGCGGCCAGCCCCAGCGCCTCGCGCCGCTCGGCGTCCACCATGGGCGAGGGGCACTCTTCGATGAGCTTCTGATGCCGCCGCTGGATGGAGCACTCGCGCTCGCCCAGGTGCAGCGTCCCGGCGTGGGGGTCGGACAGGACCTGCACTTCGATGTGCCGGCCCCGCTCGACGTAGCGCTCCAGGTACACGGAGGGGTCGCCGAAGGCCGATCCGGCTTCGGAGGTGGCCTGCGCGAAGGCCGAGTCCACCTCGGCATCCGACTTCACCACCCGCATGCCCCGCCCGCCACCCCCGGCCACAGCCTTCAGGAGGACCGGGTAGCCGATCGACCCGGCCAGGGCGCGCACGTCGGCGGCGGTGCGCAGGGCCCCTTCCGACCCAGGCACCAGCGGCACTCCGGCCTGCTTCATCAGGCGCCGCGCCTGCACCTTGTCGCCCATGGCGGCGATGGCGGACGAGGGCGGGCCGATGAAGACGACCCCCGCCTGCTCGCAGCGCTCCGCGAAGCGGGCGTTCTCGGCCAGGAAGCCGTAGCCCGGATGAACCGCCTGGGCCCCCGAGCGGCGCACCGCCTCGAGCACGGCGTCCATCGAAAGGTACGAGCCGGCCGGCTCGGCGGGGCCGATGAGGTACGCCTCGTCGGCGTAGCGCACGTGCAGGGCGTCGCGGTCGGCCTCGGAGTAGACGGCCACCGTGCCGATTCCCATCTCCCGGCAGGCGCGCATCACCCGCACGGCGATCTCGCCGCGGTTGGCGATCAGGATTTTGGTGAGCATGGCGTGGACGAGCTTATCCGATCAGTCCACGAACTTGTATCCCACCCGGTGCACGGTGACGATGTGGCGCGGATCGTCGGCAACCTTCTCCACCTTCTTGCGCAGCTTGGCGATGTGCATGTCGACGGTGCGGGTGAAGGGGATGCGCTCGTATCCCCACACCGCGTACAGAAGCTGCTCGCGCGCCACCACCTGCCCGCGGTGCTCGATGAGGTACTTCAATAGCTGGAACTCGCGCTGCGACAGATCCACGGGCCGGCTTCCGCGGCGCGCTTCGTAGGTCCTGAAGTTGAGGCTCACCTCGCCGAAGCTGTACGATTCGAGCGAGGCCATCCCGCCCGCCGAGCCCGACGTGCGCCGGCGCACCGCCTCCACCCGCGCCATCAGCTCCATGAAGCTGAACGGCTTGGTGACGTAGTCGTCCGCCCCCAGCCGCAGGCCGAGCACCTTGTCGATCTCCTGCCCCCGGGCGGTCAGCATGATGATGGGCGTGAGGGAGCCTTCGGCGCGCAGCCGCTTGAGCACGTCCAGCCCGCTCAGCCGGGGGAGCATCACGTCGAGCACCAGGAGATCCGGGGGCTCCGCCAGGGCCTGCCGCAGCCCGGTCTCGCCGTCCTTGGCCACCACCGGCGCGTAGCCTTCGTATTCGAACCCGTCGCGCAGGGCGATGGCCATGGCCTCGTCGTCCTCCACGATGAGCACTCTAGGCATGGGCTGCCTCCGCCTGCCTCACCGGCTCGGGCTCGGCCGGAAGCCGGATGGAAAAGACGCTCCCCTGGCCCGGCTCGCTCTGCACGGTCACCTCGCCGCCATGAGCCTCGATGATGTGGTTCACGATCGACAGGCCCAGGCCGCTCCCCTTCACGTCGTGCACCAGCCCCGTGCTCACCCTGTGGAAGCGCTCGAAGATCTTCCTCTGCTCGTCGCGCGAGATCCCGATCCCCTGATCCTGCACCGAGACCACCACGAAGCCGTTGTCGCGCCCCAGGGTGACCACGATGTCCCTGGCCTCGCCCGAGTACTTCACGGCGTTGTCCAGCAGGTTGGCCACCGCCTGCGAGATGGCGTCGGGGTCCAGGTGCGTGGCGGGAAGCGGCTCGGGCGAGGGTCGCAGCTCGATCCGGAACCCGCTGTGCCGCAGCCTCACCTCGAACGTCTTCAGCGTGTCGGCCACCACTTCGCCCAGGTCGGCCTTCTCGAACTGGTAGGTCTTGCGCCCCGACTCGATCTTGGCGAAGTCCAGGATGTTGTTCACCAGGCCGGTCAGCCGGCGGCTCTCGGTCTCGATGTACTCGCCGTACTCTCGCACCTTCTCCGGGTCTCCCACGCGGCCCAGGCGCAGGAATTCTCCGAACACCCGGATGGATGCCAGGGGCGTGCGCAGCTCGTGAGAGACGTTGGACACGAAGTCGTTCTTCATCTGGGAGAGCCTCATCTGCCGCGACGCCGTGCGCAGCGCCATGGTGATGCCGCCCAGCAGCACGGCCGCGATGAGCACCGACATCCCCATGTTGATCGCGAAGTTGGCGTGGGCCCATTCCTCCGGATTCAGGTTGTGGCTGATCAGCCCCAGCTTGTGATCCGTGAAGATGAACGACAGTGGCAGCACCGCCTCGAGAGCCTCGTCCGGCGCGTGGTCGCGCCGCGACTGGATCACCACGCGCAGGTTCTTCTGGGCGGCGTACGAGAAGAAGAGCGGCATCGACTTGTGGATGACGGCGGGGAGCAGCTGCTCGCGGAAGAACACCGGGTCCACGATCATCCCGGCAAGCCCCACCACGCGGCCCTTTTCATCCACGATGGGATTGATGATCAGGCGGTTCTCGGGATCCCTCTCGTCCACGACCAGCCCCACCGCCTTCACCGTGTCCCCCTTGTCGCTGAGCATCCACCAGGGCGCGGCCGCCACGTAGATGGCGCGCGATTCATCGGTGCTCGTGGGTGGCCCCATGCCGGACACGGGGTCGAAGGCCATGACCTTGCCGTGATCCTCGCGCACGAAGCTCAGGATGAAGTAGCGCTTGACCCCCTTGCTCCCCTTCTTCTCGAAGGTCCAGGCGGCCTTGTCCAGGCGGTTGTTCAGGAAGATCTGCGCGGGCAGGTTGAGGGAGCGCTCGGCATTCTCGCGATAGAAGTACTCGGCCTTGGTGGCCACCGCCTCGAGATAGTTCTTCAGCGTGGCCTGGTGAGCGATGGTGGATTTCTTCTCCAGGTCCATGAGCCACTGGTACTGCAGGGAGAGCAGCGCCAGCAGCGGCACGAACACCGCCAGGAACCCCATCCAGAGCACGTGCCGTTTGAGAAACGCTTTCATGGCGCTCAAATATACGCCCGCCGCACCTGGTGTGTCCCTGACTCTCGCCGGTCTTTACATCTCATTGACATGCGAGACATCTTTTTACCCCCTTTTTAGGTCATTTACGGCCCGCCCCCGTATGATCCGCGCGAACATGGAAACGGGGCCGGGATGGGCCCCCTCTCACAAGGAGCCAAGAGATGAAGCGACGGATCGCAGCTTTGCTCCCGGCCGCATTGCTGGTCCTGGCGCCCGCGGTGCTGGCGGGCCATGACCACTACAAGTGCACGAAGTCCACCCAGGAATGCCTCAACGAGATGTCGGCCAGCCTGAAGAACAGCGGCTGGATCGGCATCGAGCTGGACAAGTCCGAAGACGGCAAGCTGATGGTGGTCAAGAAGGTGGTGGCGGGGAGCCCCGCCCAGCAGGCCGGCTTCTCGGAAGGCGACGTGCTGGTGGCCCTGCAGGGGATCAAGCTGGGCGACGAGTCGAACCAGGAAGCCCTCAAGGCGGCCAAGAAGGCGATGGCCCCCGGCAAGCAGGTGACCTACACGGTCCAGCGCGCGGGTGCGGAGAAGAAGCTGACCGCGACGCTCGCCCCGATGCCCCAGGAAGTGCTGGCGCAGTGGATCGGATCCCACATGATGGCGCACGCGGACAACACGGCGGTCGCGCAGAACTGACTCTGATGGGCGGAGGCTCGGGCCCGCCGGGCCCGTGCCCCGTCTCTCGAGGTGACGACCATGGCGACGACACGAACACCGGCCAGCGTGAGATGGGGCCTGATGCTGATGGGCGCCCTGCTCCTGAGCCAGGTGGTCGGCCTGCGATGGGTGGGCCCCGCGGGACAGGCTGCCGGGCTGCACGCCGCGCCTCTCGCCGCCTCGCCCGCGAGCATCTCGATCGCCCCATCGTGCGGCTCGTCGCGCGACAGTCTGGAGCACGAGAGGGCGCTGGAGGTCGCGTCGGCCGCACCCTCCTGTGGATCGAAGCCCGCCTGCGGCGCTGTGCCCAGACCGACGCCTCCGAGGCGCTCGTGCTGAGGCGGCGCGGGCGGAGCCGGGCGGCCCTCGTGGCCACGCTGGCGTCCTGCACGCTGACGGCCGCGCAGAGCCAGGGCCCGCCTCCCGCCCCCTCCCCGCATCAGGTGACCAGCTACGGGCTCGTCTACCACGTGCCGCTGATGGACCAGATCGAAGTGCGCGCCGACATCCCTTACAAATCGGTGGACGGCGCCACCCTGGGCATGGATCTCTACCTGCCGCCGCTGCGGCGGGCAGGCGATCGGCTCCCCGTGATCGTCTTTCTGAACACGGCGGGCGATCGGCCCGGGAATGTCTCGATGAAGACGTGGGGCCAGTACACCACGTGGCCCCGCCTGGCCGCCGCGCGCGGGTACGCCGGGATCGCCTTCTCGTCGCGCGCCTCCGATCCGGTGTCCGACGCCCGCGACCTGCTGGCCTGGGTAACCTCGCACGCCGACGAGCTGGGTCTCGACCCCGATCGCATCGGTGTGTGGGCGTGCTCGGCCCACGTTCTCCACGCCCTTCCCGCGCTGATGACGGGACGGATGCCGCAGGCGAAGGCGGCGGCGCTCTTCTACGGCGCGGCGGATATCGGCTCATTCCGCAAGGACCTGCCCGTGCTGCTGGTGCGCGCGGGGCGGGATCGCCCCTTCATCAACGAGCAGATCGACAAGGTCACCTCCGCCGCCGCCACGGCCAATGCTCCGTGGACCGTGGTCAACGCGGCCGGGCTTCATCATGGCTTCGATTGCCTCGACGATCTCGACGAGAGCCGCCGCATCATCCTGGACACCATGGCCTGGTTCGATCGCCATCTGCGCCCCGTGCCGTTTCCCCGGGCCAAGCGATCCCTCGCCCTGGAGGCTCTGTCGTACTGGTTCGCCCAGGAATACTCCGAGGCCGCGGAGGCCTACGGGCGCTACGTGAAGGCGAACCCGGACGACCTGTTCGCGATCAACCGGCTGGGGACGGCCCAGATCTACGCGAAAAAGTACGAAGACAGCATCCGCACATTCGAGAGCCTGCGGGCCAAGGGCGCCCGCGACGCCGCCGTCAGCTACAACATCGCCTGCGCCTACGCGCTCATGGGCGACAAGGACAAGGCCATGTCCTCTCTCGAGCAGGCGGTGGCCGAAGGATTCGACAACGCGCAGGGGCTTCAGGAGGATCCCGACCTGGCCAGCCTGCGCGGCGACGCGAGATTCGCCGAGCTTCAGGATCGCCTCGCGCCGAAGTGAAGCTTGATCGCCGGGCACGGGAGGCGTTGCGGCCGGCGGCGCCTCCCCCCGGCGATCATGAGGTTGGACGCCGGGTTCAGGGGGCCGTTGCGGCCGGCGGCGGCCCCCCCCGGCGGCCAATGAACCCCGCCTGGGCGCCGCCTCCAGCCGCTCGGCCGCGCACGTTCCATTGGCCAGGTCAGGCTCCCGCCGCCCTTGCGCCTTCGTACCGACGTTAGAGGGGGATGTTGCCGTGCTTGCGGGGTGGGTTCCTGTCCACCTTGGTGGAGAGCATGGAGAGCGCGGCGATCAGCTTGGGCCGCGTGTCGCGCGGGCGGATCACCTCGTCGACGAAGCCGCGCTGGGCCGCCACGTAAGGGTTGGCGAAGGCGCCCCGGAATTCCTCGACCTTCTCCTGCCGCAGCTTCACCGGGTCCTTCGCGGCCGCGATCTCCTTGCGGTAGAGGATCTCCACCGCCCCTTCGGGCCCCATCACCGCGATCTCGGCGGTGGGCCACGCGTAGTTCACGTCGGTGCGGATGTGCTTGCTGGCCATGACGCAGTAGGCGCCGCCATACGACTTGCGCGTGATGATGGTGACCTTGGGGACCGTGGCCTCGGCGAAGGCGTACAGCAGCTTGGCTCCGTGCTTGATGATCCCGCCGAACTCCTGGCGCGTGCCGGGGAGGAAGCCGGGCACGTCCTCGAAGACCACCAGCGGGATGTTGAACGCGTCGCAGAAGCGCACGAAGCGCCCCGCCTTGAGCGACGCGTCGATGTCGAGCGTGCCGGCCAGCACCGCCGGCTGGTTGGCCACGATCCCCACGGGGCGGCCGTCCAGGCGCGCGAACCCCACCACGATGTTGGGGGCGAACTCCTCGTGCACCTGCAGGAAGGTGCGGTCGTCCACCACGCGCGCGATGACGTCGGTGATGTCGTAGGGCTGGTTCGGGCTGGCGGGCACCAGCGTGTCCAGCTCTTCGTCGGCCCGGGCGGGGTCGTCCGTGGCCGCGCGGGCCGGCGGATCCTCCATGTTGTTGGAAGGGAGGTACGAGAACAGCTCGCGGATGAGCGCCAGGCAGGCCCGGTCGTCCTCCACCGCGAAGTGCGCCACGCCGCTGCGCGCCGCGTGGGTGTGCGCTCCGCCCAGCTCTTCCTTGGTGACCTCTTCGTGCGTCACGGTGCGGATGACGTCCGGCCCGGTGATGAACATGTAGGAGGTGCCTTCGACCATGATGTTGAAGTCGGTGATGGCCGGCGAGTAGACCGCGCCCCCCGCGCAGGGGCCCATGATGGCCGAGATCTGAGGCACCACGCCCGAGGCCAGCGTGTTGCGCAGGAAGATGTCGGCGTAGCCGCCCAGGCTCACCACGCCTTCCTGGATGCGCGCGCCGCCCGAGTCGTTCAGGCCGATGACCGGAGCCCCCACCTTCACGGCGAGGTCCATGATCTTGCAGATCTTCTGCGCGTAGGTCTCCGAGAGAGAGCCCCCGAAGACGGTGAAGTCCTGGGCGAAGACGAAGACGGCCCGCCCGTCGATGCGGCCGTGCCCGGTGATGACGCCGTCGCCCGGGATGCGCTGCGAGGCCATCCCGAACATCTCGCAGCGGTGCTCGACGAACTTGTCGAATTCCTGGAAGGTGCCGGGGTCCAGCAGGAGTTCGACCCGCTCGCGGGCCGTGAGCTTGCCCGCCTCGTGCTGGCGCGCCACGCGCTCAGGTCCCCCGCCGGCCTCGGCCGCGGCGTTGCGTCGGCTCAGCTCGTCCAGCAGGGGGGACTCCGCCATCAGGCTTTGAGCTTCTTCCAGTCCGCCAGGAACTTCTCGTTACCGATGTCGGTGAGCGGGTGCTTGAACAGCGCTTCGAAGACCTTGTAGGGCATGGTGGCCACGTCCGAGCCGGCCAGGGCCGCTTCCAGCACGTGCACGGGGTGGCGCACGCTGGCGGTCAGGATCTGCGTCTGGAAGTCGTAGTTATCGTAGATGACGCGGATGTCCCGGATCAGATCCATCCCCACGTGGGAGATGTCGTCCAGCCGCCCGATGAAGGGGCTGATGTAGGTCGCTCCGGCCTTGGCGGCCAGCAGGGCCTGCGTGGCCGAGAAGCACAGCGTGACGTTCACCTTCACGCCCTTGGAGCTGAGCTTCTTGACCGCCATGATCCCTTCCTTGAACAGCGGGACCTTCACCACCACGTTGCGGTGGATGGTGCTCAGCTCCATCCCCTGGCGGACCATCCCCTCGGTATCGGCCTCGGTCACCTCGGCGCTGACCGGGCCGTCCACGATCTCGCAGATCTCGGCCACCAGCTGTCGGAAGTCGCGGCCCTCCTTCGCCACCAGGCTCGGGTTCGTGGTGATGCCGTCGAGCACGCCCGTGGCCGCCGCCGCCTTGATCTCGTCGATGCTGCCGGTGTCGAGAAACAGTTTCATGTCTTGTCCTCTTCTTCCTTCGACTCCTTGGATTCTCTCTCCAGCTGGGCCAGCTCCTCGGGAGTCGGCTCGGGCGGCGCGATCTCCTGGCCCGTGTCTTCGCCACGCTCGACGACCTTGGCGATCGAGGCGATCTTGTCGCCGGCCTCGAGCACCATGAGGCGCACGCCCTGCGTGTTGCGCCCCACCACGCTGATGCGCTTCACGCGCATGCGCGCGACCATGCCGCCGGTGGTGCTCAGCATGACCTGATCGTCCTCGCCGACGGCCTTCACGCCCACGACCTTGCCGTTGCGCACGGTGGTCTTGATATCAATGATACCCATTCCGCCACGGCTCTGCTTCCGGTAGAGCCCCACCTCGGTGCGCTTGCCGTACCCGTTCTCGGTGGCGGTCAGGATGTGCGTGGCCCCGGCCAGGGCGTCCATCTCGACCACGTAGTCGTTGGGCCGCAGGCGGATGCCCCGCACCCCCCGGGCCGTGCGCCCCATGGGCCGGACGTCGCTCTCGGGGAAGCGGATGATCTTGCCGCCGTGCGTGGCCAGGATGAGGTCCTGCGATCCGTCGGTCAGGCGGGCGGCAAGCAGGTCGTCCCCCTTGTCGATCGACAGCGCGATGATCCCGGCGCTGCGCACGTTGGCGAAGGCCTTCAGCTCGGTCTTCTTGACCACTCCCTTCCGGGTGGCCATCATCACGAACTTGCCGTCCTCGAAGTCCTTCACCGGCAGCACCGCGCGGAACACCTCGCCCTCCTCCAGCTTCACGAAGTTCACCAGGGCCTTGCCGCGCGCAGCGGCGCCCACCTGCGGGATCTCGTGCACCTTGAGCCAGTGCAGGCGTCCCTTGTTGGTGAAGATCAGGATGTAGGAGTGGGTCGAGGCCACGAACAGGTGCTCGACGAAGTCCTCGTCGCGCGTGGTCATCCCGATACGACCCTTGCCGCCCCGTCCCTGGGTGCGGTAGATGTCGAGCGAGGTGCGCTTGATGTAGCCGGAGTGGGACACGGTGACCACCATGTCCTCCTCGGCGATCATGTCCTCCGCGGAGATTTCCTCCACGTAGGGAGCGAGCTCGGTGCGGCGGTCGTCGCCGTGCGTCTCGCCGATGGCCTTCAGCTCGCCGGCGATGATCTCCAGCACCAGCTTCTCGCTGCCCAGGATCTCCTTGAGCTTCGTGATGAGGGCCATGACTTCTTTCAGCTCGTCGAGGATCTTCTGGCGCTCGAGCCCGGTGAGGCGCTGCAGGCGCATGTCCAGGATGGCCTGGGCCTGCAGGTCGGACAGCTTGAACTTGAAGCGCAGCTGCTCCTTGGCCACCTGGGGGTTGGCTGCGGCGCGGATGGTGGCGATCACCTCGTCGAGATGATCCAGGGCGATCTTCAGCCCCTCCAGGATGTGCGCGCGATCCTGCGCCTTCCGCAAATCAAATTCGGTGCGCCGGTAGATGACCTCCTTGCGATGGGTGAGGAAGGCCTCCAGCATCTCCTTGAGCGTCAGCACGCGCGGCTGGTTGTTCACGATGGCCAGCAGGATCACGCCGAAGGTGTCCTGCATCTGCGTGTACTTGTACAGGTAGTTGAGGATCGGCTGGGCCGGCTCGTCCCGCTTGAGGTCGAGCACGATGCGCATGCCATCGCGGTCCGACTCGTCGCGGATGTCGCCGATGCCGTCCACGCGCTTGTCCCGCACCAGCTGGGCGATGTTCTCGATGAGGCGGGCCTTGTTGACCTGGTACGGGATCTCGGTGATGACGATGCGCTCGGCCCCCTTGCGGGCGGCCTGCTCCACGTGGGCGCGCGCGCGCATGATGATGCTGCCTCGTCCCGTGGTGTAGGCCGAGCGGATGCCCTGCATCCCCAGGATCAGCCCCGCCGTGGGGAAGTCGGGCCCCTTGATGTGCTCCATCAGGTCGTCGAGGGTGCAGCGCGGATTCTCGATCAGCAGCAGCAGGCCGTTCACCAGCTCGCGCAGGTTGTGCGGCGGGATCTTGGTGGCCATCCCCACCGCGATCCCCTCGGACCCGTTGGTCAGCAGGTTCGGATACGCGGCCGGCAGCACCACCGGCTCGTCCAGCGAGCCGTCGTAGTTGGCCACGAAGTCCACCGTCTGCTTCTCGAGGTCGCGCAGCAGCTCGGCCGTGAGCCGCTCCATCCTCACTTCGGTGTACCGCATCGCGGCGGGCGGATCGCCGTCCACGGACCCGAAGTTCCCCTGGCCGTCCACCAGCGGGTAGCGCAGCGAGAATTCCTGCGCCATGCGCACGATGGCGTCGTACACGGGGGCGTCGCCATGGGGGTGGTACTTGCCGATGACGTCGCCGGCGATGCGCGCGGACTTCTTGTAGGGCTTGGTGTGGTCGTTGCCCAGGTCGTACATCGCGTACAGGACCCGGCGGTGGACCGGCTTGAGGCCGTCGCGCACGTCCGGCAGCGCGCGTCCGATGATGACGGACATCGCGTAGTCGAGATAAGACTTGCTCATCTCGTCTTCGATGTCGACCGGCAGGGTGCGGTCTATCTTCTCGTCCATCAGATATCCAGGTTCCTCACGTCCAGCGCGTTGTCCTCGATGAACTTGCGGCGCGGCTCGACCTGCTCGCCCATCAATACGCTGAAGATGCTCTCAGCCTCGGCGAGGTCTTCGATGCGCACCTGCAGCAGGTGCCGGGTGGCCGGGTTCATGGTGGTCTCCCAGAGCTGATCGGGGTTCATCTCCCCCAGCCCCTTGTAGCGCTGGATGTGCACCCCGTCCTTGCCCGCGGTCACCACCTCTTCGAGCAGGTCGTCCTTGGTCCCCAAGGTGCGGGCAGGGCCGGGCTTGCCTCCCTCCGCGGCGCGATCGGCGAGCACCAGAGGCGCGGCATCCAGGTCGGCGATCTCCTTGTAGGCCTGGAACAGCCGGCGGTACTCGACCGTGGAGCCCAGGGTGTCCCACGAGACCTTGATGTCAGGCTGCCCGATGTGGCGCGCGCGCACCTTGATCTCGTACAGGTTGTGCTCCTCGTCGTGCCGGATGTCGCTCACGGTGCGCCCCTTCTGCCGCAGGGCACCCGCCACCTTCTCCATCCAGTCGCGCTCGGCGAAGTGCTGCCGCTGGTACATCCCTTCCTGCAGGAGCACCTCCAGGAGCTCGCGGTCGAATCCTCGGCGTTGCAGCATCTCGTTCAGCTTGCTGTGCTCCATGAGCTTCACGAGCACGTGCTGCAGCGCGTTGCCTTCGAAGGTGCGCCCTGCCTGCGTGGTGAGCACCTTCTCCTCGACCGCCTTCGACAGCAGGAACCGGTTCAGCTCCTCGTCGCTGCCGATGTATATCTCGGTCTTCCCCTTCTTCACCTTGTACAGGGGCGGCTGGGCGATGAACAGGTAGCCGCGCTCGATCACCTCGCGCAGCTGCCGGTAGAAGAAGGTGAGCAGCAGCGTGCGGATGTGGCTGCCGTCCACGTCGGCGTCCGTCATGATGACCAGGCGCTGGTAGCGCAGCTTGGAAATGTCGAAGTCGTCCATGGTCTGGACTCCGCACCCCAGCGCGGTGATGAGCGTGCGGATCTCCTCGTGAGCCAGCATCTTGTCGAAGCGCGCCTTCTCCACGTTGAGGATCTTGCCCTTGAGCGGCAGGATCGCCTGGAACTTGCGGTCGCGCCCCTGCTTCGCGGAGCCGCCGGCGCTCTCCCCCTCCACCAGGAACAGCTCGGCGTTCTGGGGGTCTCTCTCCTGGCAGTCGGCCAGCTTGCCGGGCAGCGAGGAGGCATCGAGGAATCCCTTGCGCCGCGTCATGTCGCGCGCCTTGCGCGCCGCCTCGCGGGCGCGCGCGGCGTCGATGATCTTCTGCACGATCCGGCGGGCGACCTGTGGGTTCTCCTCGAAGAACCGCGAGAGGCGCTCGTTCAGCAGCGTCTCCACGAAGCCCTTCATCTCGGTGTTGCCCAGCTTGGTCTTGGTCTGCCCTTCGAACTGCGGGTTGGGCAGCTTCACGCTCACCACGGCGGCCAGCCCCTCACGGACATCCTCGCCCGTGATGCTTGCTTCCTTCAGGTCCTTGGTGAAGCCGTTGGCCACGGCGTAGCTGTTGATGCAGCGCGTCAGGGCGGCCCGGAACCCGGACAGGTGTGTGCCTCCCTCGATCGTGTTGATCGAGTTGGCGAACGCGAAGATCGTCTCGGCATAGGTATCGTTGTACTGGAGAGCCACCTCCATCCGCGACCCATCTTTGTCGCCTGTGACGTAGATGGGATCGGGGTGCAGCGTGCCGCGGCTCTGGTTGAGGTGCTTGATGAAGTCCACGATGCCGCCGACGTAGTAGTAGGTGTGCGCCTTGCCCGTGCGCTCGTCGTTGAGCTCGATGCGCAGACCCGGGTTGAGGAAGGCCAGCTCCCTCAGGCGCTGGGCCAGGGTGTCATGCGAGAAGGTGATGGTCTCGAAGATTTCCGGATCCGGGTGGAACCTGACCCGTGTGCCGCTGCGCTTGTTGGTGACCCCCACCTCCTGGAACGGCGTGGTGGGACGTCCCCTCTCGTAGGACTGCTGGTAGACCTTGCCGTCGCGCCAGATCTCCAGCTCGAGCAGATCCGACAGACCGTTCACCACCGACACACCCACGCCGTGGAGGCCCCCCGAGACCTTGTACGCCACGTTGTCGAACTTGCCTCCGGCGTGAAGCTTGGTCATGACCACTTCGGCGGCAGGCTTCTTCTCAGTGGGGTGCATGTCCACAGGGATCCCGCGGCCGTTGTCCTGCACGGTCACGCTGTTGTCCAGGTGGATGAACACCTCGATATGGTCGCAGTACCCCCCCTGCGCCTCGTCCACCGAGTTGTCAACCACCTCGTACACCAGGTGGTGCAGCCCGGTCTCCCCGGTGGAGCCGATGTACATGGCCGGACGCTTGCGGACCGCCTCGAGGCCCTCGAGGACCTTGATGCGTGCTGCGTCGTAGGTGGGGTTTTGCGTCATTCTCTCCTCAGATTCTCATCGGCATGACGACGTACTTGTACTCACCGCCGTCTCCGGCAGGCGCGTCAGTCTTCTTTCCCTTGCCCGTCTTCCCCGCGGCGACCGGCTGCCCGGGGCGAAGCAGTCCCTGTGTCGCCTCGTCTTTGAGCTCCAGAACGACCGTTGAATCATCGACGGCCGACAGGAAGTCCAGCAGATACTTCGCGTTGAAGCCGATCTCGATCTCCCCTCCTCCGTACTCCACGCCGATGGTCTCCAGCGCCTCGCCCAGCTCGGGGTTCTTGGCCGAGATCTCCAGCTTCCCCTTGGACAAGCCCACCTTCACGGCGCGGTTCCTCTCGTTGGCGATCAGGGAGATGCGCTTCACGGCGTCGCTGAAGGCCATCCTGTCCAGCTCGATCACCTTGTCGTTCTCCTTGGGGAGCACCTTCTCGAAGTTCGGGAACTGCCCTTCCAGCAGCCGTGAGCTGAGCGTGCAGCGCCCCATCTCGAAGAAGATCTGGTTCTCTTCCCGGCTGAAGACGATTTCGCCCCCGATCTCCTCGGCGATGCGCGACAGCTCGCCCAGGGCCTTGTGCGGGATGACCAGGCGGATCTCCGGGTCGGCCCCCTTCCCCGCCAGCGGGCGCGCAACGTAGGCGAGCCGGTGCCCGTCGCTGGCCACCAGGCTGATGAGACTCTTGCTCAGCAGCATCAGCGCACCGTTCAGAGCAAAGCGGGCGTCATCCGTGGTCACCGCGAAGATCACCTTCTGCACCATCTCTTTGAAGGGCTGCACCCCGAAGGTGACGCGCGCGGCCCCCTTGGACGGGACCGGGAGCGTCGGAAAGTCCTCACGGGGCAGGCCCATCAGGCGGAACCGGGACCTCTCGCAGGTGAGCGTCACCCAGTTGTCCCCATCCGCTTTGAGATGAATCTCCGAATCAGGAAGGGCGCGTACGATCTCGTGCAGCTTGCGGGCCGAAACACTGAGGGAACCGGGCTTGGTGACACCGGCGGTCAGGGAGCTGCGGACGCTCACCTCCAGATCGGTCGCGCTCACCCCCACCTCGTCCGACCCGGCCGTCAGGAGGACGTTGGCCAGGACGGGGACGGTGTTCTTCTTCTCGACTACCCCCTGGATCAGGTTGAGCTCCCTCAAGAATGCCGATTGCCTCGCGACGAACTCCATGGGGGTTACCTCCGTGACTCCCGTCGTGTAAGAGAAGATTCTGGATAGCTAGATCTGATCAGTAGTAGTAGTAGGGGCTGTTCACGTTTCGGAGAAACCCTCGCGCCTACTCCCTGCACGCACATACGATGTGGACGGATCACCCACTTTCGCCCGGCCGCGTCGAAGGGGATCTGCAAAAGCCCCGCGCCGGGTGCAGCCGGCCGCGCTGCACAGGGCGCCGCAAGCAGTCCATGCACATCACCAGGCCAAGTCATTTCAGGGCTTCAATAAAGCTGTTGATCATCTTGTCGAAATCACGTTCGAGCGTGCGCTTCGTCTCGACCTTCTTGATGGCGTGAATCACCGTCGAGTGATGCTTGCCGCCGAACCGCTTGCCGATTTCCGGGAGCGAGGCGTCGGTGAGAGTCTTGCAGAGGTACATCGCCACCTGCCGGGGGAAGGACACCTGCTTGGCGTTGCTCTTGGATATGATGTCGGGGACCTTCATGTGGAAGTAGTTGGATACGTACTTCTGGATGGAATCGATCGACGGCCCCCTGGTGTCGTCCGTGAGGATGTCCTTGAGGACCTCCTTGGCCAGGGGCAGGTCGATCTCGCGCTGCATGACCGAGGAGAAGGCAACCAGGCGGATGAGCGACCCTTCCAGCTCACGGATGTTGGAGCGGATGCGGCTCGCGATGAACAGGGCCACCTCCTGAGGAATATCGACGTGCTCGGCCTCCGCCTTCTTGTTCAGGATGGCGACCTTGGTCTCCAGGTCCGGGGGCTGGATGTCGGCGATGAGCCCCCACTCGAACCGCGAGCGCAGGCGCTCTTCGATCGTCGGGATCTCGCGCGGCGGGCAGTCGCTGGTGATGACGATCTGCTTCTGCGATTCGTACAGGGCGTTGAAGGTGTGGAAGAACTCTTCCTGGGTGCGCTCCTTGCCGGCCAGGAACTGGATGTCGTCGATGAGTAGCAGGTCGATGCCGCGGTAGCGCTCGCGGAAATCAAGCGTCTTCTCGAACCGGATGGCGCTGATCAGCTCGTTCATGAAGGTCTCGGACGAGATGTACCGCTGCCTCAGGGCCGGGCGCGTGAGGGTCAGGTGGTTTCCGATCGCGTGCATCAGGTGCGTCTTGCCGAGCCCCACGCCGCCATAGATGTACAACGGGTTGTACGTGAGCGAAGGCTGCTCGGCCACGCGGAGCGCCGCGGCGTGGGCCAGCTCGTTGCTCGAGCTGACCACGAACGTGTCGAAGGTGTACTTGAGGCTGAGCGGAAAGCCCTGGACGGGGCCGGCCACTTGCGGCTTCTCGCTGGAGGCCGGTGGGAACGCCGTGGTGCGCTCGTCATAGATGAACGAGAATTCCAGGTCGTCGCGCTCCAGGGTGGAGGCCGATTCCATGATCACGTCCATGTAGTTCTTGGAGATCCACTTGGCGAACAGCTCGCTGGGGACGCTGACATAGACCTTCTTTCCCTCGTCGCGCGCCAGGGTCGTTGGCTTGAGCCACGTGGAGAAGCTGCGAGGGTTCACCCGGGTTTCGAGGCTGTCCAGGATTCTGTCCCAGATGTTCATCCAGATCCTTCAGGATCCACAACTTTTCAACATCTGTGGAAAAGCCGGAACGCCGGAAGTGCTTATCCTGGAATACCTTAACCAGGCCAGCGTACCCTCTCTTCGCGTTATGTCAACCGACGGCCCCTAGCGCCAAGTCTTGTATCGCGCGGCCTGGGCAGGCCAGATGTTGTGCTGGGGAGGTCCTCATGGCTGATCGGGAGCCGGTCGTTGGCTGTCATCGCGCGGACGTCACTTCGCCCGCCGGCCGCGTCTTTTCAAGTCGGCGCATCTTATCATAGGGTTCGAGACGGAAGCAACGAAGGCAGCGAGACTTGACGGGGTTCCAGGCCCCCGATAACATGCGTGATTCACTGTACCAGCAACGGGCTGAGAGGGATCTATGGCGAAGCGCACGTTTCAACCAAATAACGACCGGCGCAAGAAAAAGCATGGATTCCGCGCCCGGATGAAGACCGCCAAGGGGCGCCTGGTGCTGAAGCGCCGGCGCGCGAAGGGTCGGAAGAGATTGACGGTTTAGGTTTCAGCCGGGACGACAGGCTCCATCACCGGCGGCAGTTCGACGCGCTCTACGCCCGCGGCGCACGCATTTCGGGCCGCCACTTCATCCTGATCATCCTGCCCAACGCGACCGGCCGCAGCCGCCTGGGAGTCACCTTGAGCCGCAAGGTGGGCAACGCCGTGGTGAGAAACCGGGCTCGCCGCCTGATGCGGGAAGTCTTCCGCGCCCAGCGCGATGTGCGCGCCGCCGGTCTGGATATCATCGTCCACGCCCGCCCGGAGATCGTCGGGGCTACACTGGAGGGGCTGCGTCGCGAATTCGTGCGATGCATGGGCCGTTTCACGCAGAAGGAAGGACGCTCGACATGAACTGGGGACAGCGTGCGGCGCTGGTGCTGCTGCAGGCCTACAAGCGCCTGGTGTCCCCCCTGCTCCCACGCGCCTGCCGGTTCGAGCCCACCTGCTCGAGGTACGGATACGAGGCGGTGGCACGTTACGGAGTGATGAAAGGCTCATACCTGGCAATGCGCCGTGTCCTGCGCTGCCATCCCTTCCATCCGGGCGGGTTCGACCCGGTCACGTAAGGAACAATCTCTCTTGGAAAAACGCGCTCTCATAGCCATCGTCCTGTCGGTCGCCGTCATTTCCCTGTGGCAGTACCTGTTCGTGCCGGCGACCGTCCCCCCGGCCAGTCCCGCGCAGACGCAGGGTCCGGCCCAGACCGGCCCCCCCGAGCAGGCCGCCAGACCGGCCGCCGGCCTTCCGGCCGAGGCCGCTCCAGGCTCTCCGGCCGGGAGCGCCTTGCCTGCCGCCCCCGTTCAGGCCGCCGGCAAGGAGGAGTTCCGCGTCACGACGCCCGATCAGGACATCCGGTTCAGCAACGAGGGGGGGCGGATCACGTGGTGGCGACTTCCCCGGTACACCGGGGACAAGGGTGTCGCGGTCAACCTGATCCCCGAGCAGGCGCACCTGGCCGGAGTCCTGCCCCTGCAGATCCAGGTCCCCGAAGACGAGGCGGCCACGAAGAAGCTGGCCACGGCCCTGCACACGCACACCGTGGAGGACATCCCGGAGGGCGATCCGTCGGGGCTGGGCCCGGGCAAACGGGTGACGTTCGAGTGGGCGGACGGCGAGGGGCTGGCCGTCAGGAAGACCCTCGAAATCCCCGAGACCGGATACGAGGGGCACGCCTCGTTTGCGGTCACCCGGGGCGGAGTTCCGGTGCGTGCCAGCCTGATCTTCGCGTCTGGCCTGTCTCAGCCGGTCGAGGACAAGACCAGCAGCTACGGCCACGTCGAAGGCCAGGGGGTCGTGCACGACGCCCACAGCGTGATCCGGTTCATGCCGGCCAAGGTCGCCGAGCGGCGCGTGTACAGCCCCTCGCACGGAGTGCACGTGATGTGGGCCGGCCTGGAGTCGACCTACTTCATCGCGCTGGCGCTGGGCCCTCAGCCGCCCGATCCCAACGCTCCGGCCCTGGTGAGCGATCTGGCGGTGGCCTTCACGCCGCACCAGGCTCCCCCCGCCCCCGGGCAGGAGCCGGCCCCGCTGCTGACCGCGGGGCTGGAGACGAGTGGCTTGGGAGAGTACCGGCTGTTCGTGGGTCCCAAGGACTACAAGCTCCTCACCGGGATGAACCAGGAGCTGGTGCAGGCGATCCACTTCTCCGACTACTCGATCATCTACTTCTGCACGCGCGTCCTGTTCGATGCGCTCAGCTGGATCAACTCCTGGGTGGGCAACTACGGCTGGTCGATCATCATCCTGACCTTCTTCGTGCGGCTCATCTTCTTCCCGATCTCATACAAGTCGATGATCACGATGCGCCAGACGAGCAAGAAGATGCTCAAGGTGCAGCCGAAGGTGAAGTCGATCCAGGAGCGCTACAAGAAGATGAAGCGCTCCATGGAGACGCAGCAGCAGATGAACCAGGAAATCATGGCCCTGTACAAGAAAGAAGGGGTCAACCCGATGAGCAACCTGGGCGGGTGCCTCCCCCTGCTGCTGCAGATGCCGGTGTTCATCGGCTTCTACAACCTGCTGGCGGTCACCATCGAGCTGCGGCAGGCGCCATTCATCTGGTGGCTGCACGACCTGTCGCGCCGCGACCCCTACTACATCACGCCGATACTGATGGGGGCGTCGTGGCTGCTTCAGCAGGCGATGACCTCCTCGTCGATCCCCGACCCGGTGCAGCGCCGCATGATGATGCTCATGCCGGCGATGTTCACCCTGTTCATGCTGAACATGCCGAGCGGCCTGGTGCTCTACTGGCTCACCAACAACGTGCTCGGCATGGCGCAGCAGTACTTGATCAACAAGAAAGCGGATCAGATAGACACGGCGCATGGCCGCCGCGAGGCCACGTCGCAAGGCCGGAGGGCCGAGGATGGACAGACCGCGTGAGATCGAAGCGCTGACCCGCACGTTCCTCGAGGCCATGAACCTGTCCCTCGAGATCCAGGTCACCGAGCATGAAGACCGCTTTCTCGTCGAGCTGAGCGGAACCGATGCCTACCTGATGCGCGAGCGCCAGGGGAGCGTCCTGGAGGCGCTGCAGCTCATCCTGGGGAAGGTGTCCGAGGTCAAGCTGGGGCTCGAGAAGCGCCTCGTGGTGGACTGCGACGGGTTCAAGCAGGGGCGCGACCAGGAGCTCATCGACCTGGCCCTCTCGGCAGCCGAGAAAGTGCGCAAGTCGGGCCAGCCCGTGGAGCTGTCTCCGATGAACCCGTACGAGCGGCGCATCGTGCACGTCGCCCTGACGTCCGAGCCAGGCGTGGCCACGGAGAGTCAGGGGGACGGGTTCATCAAACGCATCCTGATCACTCCGGCCTGAGCCGCTTCCCCCTCCGCAGGCCGTGCGATCGCCCGACGACACCATCGTGGCCCTCTCCACGCCCGCGGGGCGCGGAGCGATCGCGCTCGTCCGGCTGAGCGGCCCGGATGCGCTCGACGTGGCGAACAAGGTCTTCACCTCGAGCCGCCCCTGCCGGGATGGGCGCGCGCGCCTCGGAGCGATCTCTTCCGCCTCGACCGGAGAAGAGATAGACACAGGCTATATGACCTTCTTTTCGTCACGACGCTCCTACACCGGGCAGGATGTCGTCGAGCTGAGCTGCCACGGGAGCCCGGTCATCGTGGGGCGCATCCTGGAGGAGCTGGCCGGCGCAGGCGCTCGCCCGGCCGACCCGGGTGAATTCACGTATCGAGCGGTTCTGAATGGCCGGATGGATCTGGCTCAGGCGGAAGGAGTGCGGGACCTGATCGAGGCCGCTACGCGGACGGCGGCAGCGGCGGCCTCGACCCAGATCAAGGGGCACTTGTCGCGCAGGGTGAACGACCTGAGAGAGCGCCTGGTTGAGATGGTTTGCCGGGCGGAGGCGGCGGTCGAATTCGCCGAGGAGCCTGATGTGGAGTCCAGGCCGTACGGCCTTCAGGCAGAGGCAGAGCGCCTGGCGGCGGATCTGTCGGCCTTCGCCTCGACATACCGGCTCGGCAGAAGGCTGACCGAGGGAGCGACCGTCGTGATCGCGGGGCGCCCCAATGCGGGGAAATCGAGCCTCTTCAACGTCCTGCTGGATGCACCGCGCGCGATCGTGTCTCACGAGCCGGGAACCACACGCGATTACATCTCCGAAGCCGTGGACCTGGGTGGAATCCCCGTGACCCTGGTCGACACCGCCGGCCTGCGCGAGAGCCCTGGCCCGGCGGAAGAGGAAGGCGTGCGCCGCGCGCGCGAGTGGGCGGGGCGAGCCGACCTGGTGCTGGTCCTCTGCCCCCTGGCCGAGCCGATCCACGCCGAGGACGAAGCCCTGATCGCGGCCTGCGGCGGGCGGGCCCTGCTGGTGGGGGCCAAGAGCGACCTCCCCGCGCGAGTCTGGGGTGCCAGGAGCGCGGCGGCCGAGGTATCGTCGATGACGCGCGCCGGTGTCGACGCACTGCGCGGGATCATCACGGAGCGGCTCGCGGGCACGGCCGGCCTGGCCCACGAGGCGATCCTGGTGACCAACGCCCGCCACCACGCGGCGCTCGAGTCATGCGCGGCGCAGGTGTCGCAGGGCGTCATGGCGCTCCGTGACGGAATGACCGAAGAGGTCGCACTCTCGTACCTGCATCAGGGGCTGCGGCAGCTCGCCGAGATCACCGAGCCGGTGACGCGAGACGAAATCCACGACAGGATCTTCTCCACCTTCTGCATCGGCAAGTAGCGTTCTGAACTAGAATCCGCGGCATGCTCCGTGACTCCACTCACGCTGTCATCGTGATCGGCGCGGGCCACGCCGGATGCGAGGCCGCGTATGCCGCCGCGCGCCTGGGATGCCCGACCGCCATGGTGACCCCGAGCCTCGGGTCGGTGGCGCGCATGTCGTGCAACCCCGCGGTGGGCGGGCTGGCCAAGGGGCATCTCGTGCGCGAGATTGACGCGCTGGGTGGCCTGATGGGCCGCGTCATCGACGAGGCGGGCATCCAGTTCCGTCTGCTCAATCGAAGCCGCGGTCCCGCGGTGCAGGCTCCCCGCGCGCAGGCCGACAAGGTGCTCTACCACGAGGTGATGCTGAGGCACCTGCGCGCGACGCCCGGGCTCGACCTGGTGGAAGGGATGGTCACCGATCTGGCCATCTCCGGCGGCCGCGTGGTCGGCGTGGGACTGGCCGACGGCCGCAGGCTGCTGGCCCCCAGCGTGGTGATCACCACGGGAACCTTCCTGCGCGGAGTGATCCACATAGGCCTGGAGAGCTTCCCCGCTGGCCGCCTGGGCGAGGCCCCCGCCCTCGATCTGGCGGTGAGGCTCGAGGAGCTGGGCTTCGAGGTGGCCAGGCTCAAGACCGGCACCCCTCCGCGTCTCCTGAAGGCCAGCGTCGACTTCTCGCGCTTCCAGCTGCAGCCGGGGGACGCTGACCCAGTGCCGTTTTCCTTCCAGACCGACAGCCTGAGCGTCGAACAGGTCCCCTGCCACATTGCCTACACGAACGAAACGACGCACCGCGTGATCCGGGACAGCCTCGGTGATTCTCCTCTGTTCACCGGGCGCATCGAGGGGGTCGGGCCCCGCTACTGCCCCTCCATCGAGGACAAGGTGGTGCGGTTCGCCGATCGCACCCGGCACCAGATCTTCATCGAGCCGGAAGGGCGCGGCCACGACGAGATCTACCTCAATGGCCTCTCCACCAGCCTCCCGCGCGAGGCCCAGCGCCGGCTCATCGATTCCATCGATGGTCTGGCGGGCGCGCAGATCGTGAGACCCGGGTACGCCATCGAGTACGACTTCGTGCAGCCCACGGAGCTGCGGTCGTCGCTCGAGACGTGGCGGATCGGGGGACTCTTCCTTTCTGGGCAGATCGACGGCACCACCGGCTACGAAGAGGCCGCTGCGCTGGGGATCATGGCCGGGATCAACGCCGCGCTGGGGGTCCGGGGCGAGGAGCCGCTGGTCCTGGGGCGGCACGAGGCGTACATCGGCGTCCTCATCGACGACCTGGTCACCCTGGGGACGCGCGAGCCGTACCGCATGTTCACCTCCAGGGCGGAGCATCGCCTGCTGCTGGGGATCGACAGCGCCGACGAGCGGCTCACGCCGCAGGGGAGGCGCATCGGCCTGGTGACCGACGAGGCGTACGGGCGGTTCGAGGACAAGTACGACCGGGTCGAGAGGGCCATGGTCTGGCTCGGCACCGCAGGCGAGGCCGCGCTCGCCCGCAGCGGCGCGACCTGGGATGCCGTGGCAGCCTCGCGAGTCGATGCCCCCCCTGACCATCTCAACCCCCGGGAGAAGGGGACCGTCGAGACCAGGATCAAGTACCGCGGCTACGTCCGGCAGCAGAAGCGTGAGATGGAACGGGTGGAAAAGGACGCCACCCGGCGCATTCCGGCGCGGTTCGCCTACGAGAGGATCCCGGGGCTCTCCACCGAAGTGGTGGAGAAGCTGTCGCGCGTGAGGCCGGCCACACTGGGGCAGGCTTCGCGCATCAGCGGAGTCACCCCGGCCGCAGTGGCCATCCTGAGGATCTACATCCAGAGGCCCGAACATGCTCGACCCCCAGCTGCTCACCCTCTTGCAGGGTGAGCTGGCGTCGGCGAACCTGTCTCTCGGAGAGGAGGCGGTCGCCCGCCTCTACGACCACGCCAGGCTGCTGGTGAAGTGGAACAAGGCGGTGCGCCTGGTGGGGAGCACCGACCCGGAGACTCTGGTGAGCCGCCACATCATGGAGTCGCTGGCGCTCATACCCTTCATCCACGAGCCGCGCGGGTCTCTGCTGGACATCGGCTCGGGGAACGGATACCCGGCCATCCCGATCAAGTGCGCGCTGCCGGACCTGCGCCTGGCCATGATGGAGCCCACCATGCGCAAGTCGGTCTTTCTGCGCACGGTCATCGCCGATCTGAAGCTGACCGACACCGAGGTCCTTCGCACCAGGGTCGACCGGCCCGCCGACCTGTCGCGCCACGGCCGCTGGGACTGCATCACCATGCGCGCCGTGGCGGCCATCCCCGCGGTGATGGGTGGAGCCCCACAAGCCCTCCGATCGGCCGGGCGCCTCATCTTCATGGTGGGCGATGAAGGCCGGGACCAGATCCTCCGCTCACTCACGCCGGATCTCTCGGTGCTGGGGGATGTGCGCTCGCCCGGGCGCCATTCATCCCACGTGGTGGTCGTGGGGCTCGGAGCGGGAACGACCCCGGCGTCAGAAACAGTGCACTAGGCGCGGCTCGCTGGCCCGTCGCGAAAAATGTTCCACGTGGAACAATTCCATGAACAATTGGCCGACCATGCTGTGCTAGTCTGTCGCACCATCGCGCCCGGGCCGGGCCCGGGACCTTCGCACTGAGGGTCCGTTGTCGCGGATCATCGCCATCGCGAATCAGAAGGGCGGAGTCGGCAAGACCACCACCGCCATCAATCTGGCCGCCTCGCTCGCCATGGGGCAGAAGCGCACCCTGCTGGTGGACGCCGATCCCCAGAGCAACGCCACGCGCGGATTGGGGATCGGTCCGGCGCCGGATCGCGCCAGCCTGTACGACGTGCTGGTTGCCGGCGTCTCTCCGGGCGACGCGGTCATCCCGACGCAGCTCGAGCAGCTCTCGATTCTGCCTGCCGATCGCGACCTGATCGGAGCCGAGCTCGAGCTGGCGGGGGTCCCTCACCGGGAGTACCGGATGCGGGAGGCGATCCGCTCCATCGAGCACGACTACGACTTCATCGTCATCGACTGCCCACCCGCGCTGGGACTCCTGACGGTCAATGCGCTCTGCGCCGCGCGGGGTGTCCTCGTGCCGGTGCAGTGCGAGTACCTGGCGCTGGAGGGGCTCACGGAGCTGATGGACACTCTCAAGCGGGTCCGTGGCGCGTTCAACCCGGAGCTGTGCCTCGAGGGGATACTTCTGACCATGTACGACGACCGCACCAATCTGGCCCGCCAGGTGGTGTCGGAGGTGCAGCAGTACTTCGCCGACAGCGTGTTCCAGGCCATCGTGCCGCGCAACGTGAGGCTGGGGGAAGCGCCCAGCTTTGGCAAGCCCATTGTTACGTACGATATACGCTCAAAAGGGGCCGAGGCCTACCTGGGTCTCGCGCAGGAGATCATCGCGCATGAAAAGACGGGCTCTTGGCAAGGGGCTGGGCTCGCTGCTTCCGGAGAAGCCGCCGGCAGCAGCGGCGAAGGAGCCGGGCGGGTCGACGATGATGCTGATCCAGATCGAGAGGATCAGCCCGAACCGGAACCAACCACGGGAACGATTTGACCAGGAGGAGCTTGAGGATCTCGCCTCTTCCATCAAGACGGCCGGGGTCCTGCAGCCGATTCTCGTTCGCGACGGCGGAGAGGGGCGCTTCGAGCTGATCGCCGGCGAGCGGCGGTGGCGGGCGGCGAAGCTGGCAGGGCTCGAGCGGGTCCCGGCCATCGTTCAGAAGGCTGGCGACGAGCAGTCGCTCGAGATCGCCCTCATCGAGAACATCCAGCGCCAGCAGCTCAACCCGATCGAGGAAGCCAGGGCCTTCTCGCAGCTGATGAGCATCCACGGCCTGACCCAGGAGGCGGTGGCCGAGAGGGTGGGCCGCAAGCGCTCCAGCATCGCCAACACGCTTCGGTTCCTTAAGCTCCCCGACCCGGTCCAGGGAATGATTAGGGAAGGTACCCTTACATCTGGGCACGCTAAAGCGCTGCTCGCCCTGAAGACCGAGTCCGAGATCCTGAAGGCAGCCGAACGCATGGTGGCTGGAGAGGTTACGGTCCGCGAAGCGGAGGAGATCGCACGAACGCGCATAGCCGCGGCATTGCCGAAGGAATCAAAAGAAGAGGGCGGAGACCCTAACGTTCGCGATGCTGAGGTGAGATTACAACGCGCGCTCGGCACCAAGGTTCGGATCAAGGGGGCAGAGAAGGGGAAGGGGCACATCGAGATCGACTTCTACAGCACCGACGAGCTGGAGCGGCTGTTCGACCTGCTGGAGGGTGGGGTCGGAAGCGGGATTTAGTCGCCGTGCGGCAAGAGAGATCCTCGACACTGGGGGAAGCCGGCCCGTTTTTTCGGGTCTTCACCCGGATCATCGTCAGCCCTCTCCGGAGCCTGAGTGTCGCCGGATTCCTGGTCGTTCTTCTGTCACTCATGGCGAGAGCTGGCGAGGGGGCCCTGCTGGCCGGCCTGGCGGGCCCCTTCGTCGTGATTCTCCTGATCCTGATCTCACTTCCTACCGTGGGAGGGGTTCTCAGGAGATTCCGTCTCTCCGATGAGGAGGAGAGAAACCATGCTCTCGAGCACGGGACGATTCACTTCCTGAGACAGAAATACGGGAAGCGCTACAAGCTGAGCGGCCGCGCCGATGTCCAGGGGTTTCGCGTGGCCGGGGCCAGATCGGAGTCGGACATTCAGAAGGCCTTCGCTCGGCTGCTTCAGGAGATCAGGGCCGGCAACACGGACATCGTCGTGAAGCGAGGCTGTGGGTCGAACATGGTGACGGCCCAGGCCATCGGCCTGCTGCTTCTGACCGTGCTTGCCGTGGCCGTGATCATCGCGGCCCCTCCCGTCTCGATGGTTCTTGCAGCCGTCGTCGTGATCCTTCTGGTCGCCCTCCCTCTCCGATACCCGCTCGGCATGAGAATTCAGAGCAGAAGGTTCCTGCTCGTCGATTTCGACGATGCCAGCATCCTGGGCATCAGTCCCGTAAGTCGGGCCGAGCTGTTGGAGCGGCATCCTGTCTTCTTCGTGCGGACTGGAGTTCAGGTGAAACAGCCTTCCAACCAGCGGCGACCGGCCGGAAACAGGGCATGAGGGCAGGGACGTGGTTGAAGCCCGCCATGTTCCTTGCGGCGTTGGCCGGCTGCCGGGTGGAGATCCCGCTCGATCCGGAGTCCAAGCAGTCTGCTGTGCTGAAGACCGGCATCACCCTGAAGTTCAGGGAAGCGGGCGCGCCAACCGGTGAGACGGTCCTGATGCTTCACGGGATCACCGACACGAGCCGCTCGTTTCTCCCCGCCATGCGGCACCTCGCCGAGCTGCGTCCCGATCTTCATCTGATCGCGCTGGACCTCCGGGGCCATGGCGACTCGGCCATGCCGGCGGCGGAGGGGTGCCGCAGCAGCCCGGAGAACTGTTTCGGCGTCGACGACTTCGCGGCCGACGTCATCGCCTTCATGGACTCCAGAGGAATTCAGCAGGCATACCTGGTCGGGCACTCGCTCGGCAGCGCCGTGGCCCAGGAAGTGGCGCTCACGAGCCCCGGTCGTGTGAAGCGCGTGGTCCTGATCGCCACCGTGGCGCGCTTCTCGGGGACCTTCGCGGTGGCGGACTTCCTGCTTGGGAGCCTCATCGAAGGGCCGTGGAAGCAGGCCGCGGAGCGGCAGGGGAGGAAGTGGCCGGACGATGTCTACGACCTGATGCCACGCGACCTGGATCCGGCGGCCGACGCCTGGCTGCGTGCGTACTGGGTCGACAACCCGGTTGCCGATCCGGCCCTGCTGGCGGACATCGCACCCGAGACTCAGAGCATCCGGCTCGGCACCTGGATCGGCGCGGCGCGTGGGCTCAACGTCTACGACAACACGGAGCGCCTGAAGGACCTCTCCGTGCCGGCCCTCGTTCTGTGGCCGAGTCAGGACGCTCTGTTCCGGGATGTTCCCGAGCAGGCCGAGTTGAAAGCCGTCCTGAAGGATGCCGCCGACAGGTGCAGAACGACCTATCACTACAAAGTCTACGGCAGGCAGCCCCTGCCCGCTTCCGGGATGCAGGAGGGCGACGTCGGCCACAACCTGCAATGGGACGCGCCGGAGGCGGTGGCCAGGGACCTCGCTTCCTATCTGAAGGAAGGTGGCGAGCCGGCTCGCGAGCTCACCTACGCGAGCCCCGGCGATCCTCGCCGCATCGAGAGCATCCCGTCCCGGGACCTGTTCCTCATTGGCCGCGGAGAGCGCTGCCCCTCGTGAGCGGCGCGTTCAGGTGAGACGGACTCGCTGAAGGGGATCAGACGCCGGGATAGCGGTCGAAATAGATGAGCAGGAAGGCGAGCTGGTTGGAGACGCCGTGGGTGATGATCGGTATCGTCAGATTGCGCCCGCAGGCGAGATAAATCAGACCCAGCGCCAGGCCGGCCAGGCTCTCCTGAATCATCCCCGTCAGGCCCTGGTAGTCGTGTCCGAAGCCGAAGGAGGCGCTCACCACGATCAGGCTGATCGCCCAGGCCGCGCGAGTGCCCCTGCCTATACCGGCCACCAGGTTCATGAGGTATCCGCGGTACACCATCTCTTCCCCGAACGCGGCCAGCGTCCAGTTGAGGAGGGTCATGGCCAGGACGATCGAGAGGTTCCCCACCATGGGACGCATGTCGTGCAGGTCGGGAGGGCTGCCCGCCCATCCCGAGATCGCCGGAACGGTCACGTAGGTCGAGAATAGCTCCAGGGCGATGCCGGCCATGGTGCCGATCAGGATGGCCCGAGGCCAGCTCGGAGGCCTGGCGAGCCCCACGTCGCGCCATCGCAGCCGGCGCATGCGGAGCGAGATCCATCCGAGCGCAAAAAAAGGGATCGTCTTGCTGAGCGGGACCAGCCCTTCCAGGTCGGCCAGGTAGATCAGGACCACGAGGGCCAGCTCGGCCGCGGTCGACCACGTGCTCCGTCGGGCTGACTCCATCATCTCGTGCTCCTGGATCGTGCCAGTGGCAGGCGCCGTCTGAACCGCTCGATCCCCCAGCGGCCGATGCGCATCGCGAGCCAAATGCCGGCGGCGCCGGCGGCCAGCCCGATGGGGACGATCCACCAGCCGAGCAGCTCCTCGCCCCCGGTGACCGATCCGAATCCGAGGCGCAGCGAGTACTCGCCGCGGTCGAGCCTCCAGAGTCCGACACGTCCGGGAGTGAATGGCTTCAGCAAGGCGGCTAGGAAGAAGCTGGCGGCGGCCACGTAGGCAGCCGTCAGCCCCATGAGCGCAAAGAAGGCGGCGGCGCTGACGGTGGCGGCCCGCATCAGGGCCGCCAGCAGCAGCCATGGCGACCAGCTCGCCGCGGCGCGAACCAGCAGGCGATCGGTCAGGTATAGCTCGGCCAGCTCACCCGGATCGCCGAGCCGCTGCAGCACGGCCGCGACCTCGCCGTCCCCCATCGGGCGGCCGGTCACGCTGTCCAGCACATGGCTGCGCAGCTCCTCGACGATCTCGGAGGCTTCCGCATCGGGAAGGCGCCGCAGCCGTGCGCGCAGGTCGCTGAGGTAGCGGTTCAGCCGCTCGACGCCGTCAGGCATCGGTGCTCTCCTTGTCCTTCGTGATGTGGGCCACCAGGTGGTCGAGGCTGGCCGAGAAGCGCGACCACGCCAGCGCCATCCGCCGGACGTGCCGCCGGCCCGACGGGGTGAGCCGGTAGTACTTGCGCGGATGCCCCGCCTCCGCCTCGACCCACTCCGAGTCGACCCACCCCTCCGACTTCATCCGGCTCAGGAGCGGGTAGACGGTGCCTTCGGGGACCACCAGCCCGGACCCATCGGCCAGACGCCGCAGGATCTCGAGGCCGTAGAGGCGCCCGGACCAGAGGCACGCCAGGATGGCCAGGTCCAGGCTCCCCTTGCGGAGCTGGATCTCCCAGCGATCGATGGGGGTGCCGCTTCCGGTGTCTGTCATACACGTTACTATGCATAACAAGGTAACGTGCGTCAACGGGGTTTCTTGGGAAAAACCGAGGGACGCTACTCGTGCCGCAGGGCGGTGAGCGGGTCGACGTGCGCGGCGCGGCGGGCGGGCCACCAGGCGGCGGCCAGGGTGGTGCACGAGAGAAGGGCGGCCACCAGCACGAAGGTGAGCGGATCCCGCGCATCGATGCGGAACAGGAGGCCTTCCACAAGAGGGGTCAGGGCCAGCGCCCCGGCTAGGCCGAGCGACAGGCCCAGGAGCAGGATGCGCGAGCAATCCGACAGCACCATCATGATGATCTGCCGGCGCGAGGCGCCGAGGGCGAGGCGTACGCCGATCTCGGGGATGCGCTGTCCCACGCTGTAGGACAGCACACCGTAGAGCCCCACCACGGCCAGACCCAGGGCCGTCAGCGCGAAGGCGAGCACCACGTTCAACGTCAGGCGATCGCGGGCCACGGTGGCGCCGACCAGGTCGCGCAAGGGCGTGATGCTGTGCGCGGGCTGCGTCGGATCCACGTCACGCAGCGCCTGCCGCACCATCGGGATGAAGGCCTCCGGGTCTCCGGACGCGCGCACCGCGATGTTCATGATGAGGTAGGAGCGCTGCGCGTGAGGCAGGTAGATCTCCGCCCGCGGCTCGCTGCGCAGGCCCTTGAACCTCACGTCGTCCACCACGCCCACCACCTCGTACGGATAGGTGCCCGCCGTGCTGTAGTCCACCACCAGGCGCCTGCCGACCGGGTCCTGGTCGGGCCATACCTGGCGCGCCAGCGTGCGGTTCACCATCAGGACGCGCGGCGCCTCGGGCGCGTCCCGGCCGTCGAAGCGCCTTCCGCGAAGGACCTCGATTCCCAGTGTGTCGAAGTAGCCCGTAGTCACCATGCGAACGTCCGCCTGACGGGCGCCCACCGAACCCGCGGGATCTCCCTCCGCCCACACCGGCCGCTCGAAATCAGGCCCCAGCGGACTGGTGGGAAGGGCGGTTGCTCCCCCCGCGGCCTCCACCCCGGGGATGGCCGCCAGCCGATCCAGAAGGGCTCCGTAGTAGGCCCGTACCTTGCCGCCGGAGTCGAACGCGCGGTTGTCGAGGAAGATCGGCAGGACGAGCACGCCATCGGGCTTGAAGCCGGGATCCACCGACACCAGGCGGTCGTACGTGCGCGCCAGCAGCCCGGCCACCACCAGCAGCATGAAGGCGGCCATCACCTGGCCTGCGGCGAAGGTGGTGCGCCACCTCTTCGTGGCGGCCCCCGCGGGCCCGCGCGCCGCCGGCTTCAGCGAGGCGTGCGGCCCCACGCCGCGTCCGGCGAGAGCCGGCGCCAGACCGAACGCCAGGCTCACGACCGCGGTGATGGTCAGGGCGAACGCCGCCACGCGCAGATCGAGAGCTGCCTCCGAGACGCGTGGGATGGCGGCCGTCCCCCACGCCTTGAGGGCGGACAGCGTCCACGAGGCCACCAGGATGCCGGCGCCGCCGCCGACCACGGCGATCAGGGCCCCCTCGGACAGGTGCTGTCGCGCCAGCCGGACCCTCGACGCCCCGAGGGCCATGCGCACGGCGGTCTCCGGGGCGCGCCGGATGGCGCGCACCAGCTGCAGGCCGGCCAGGTTGGCGCAGGCCGCCAGCAGGACGATGCCCACCCCGCACAGCATCAGCACGAGCACCAGCCACGCCCCTCCCACCAAGTCATCCTGAAGCCGGAGCACGGCCACCCTCCAGCCGCGGTTGGTCGCGGGGAAGTCCTTCTCCAGTCCTTCCGCCAGGGTGTTCAGGTCGCCGCCGACCTCGTCGAGCCGGACGCCGGGCTTCATGCGCCCCGCGGCGTTCACGTAGTGCTGATCGCGAGGGAGCTGTCCCGACAGGTCCCACGGGATCCACAGGTCGACGCGATCGTCCGGCACGGCGAAGCCCGGAGGCAGGACACCCACGACCCGCCAGATCCGACGCTCCAGCGAGATGGGAGTGTCGAGGATGGCGGGATCGCCGTGAAAGCGGTTCTGCCAGAGACGATGGCTCATCACCGCCACCGGATCGGCGCCCACGGGAGCGTTGGCGTTGTTGAAGAGGCCGCGCTGCGCCTCCTCGGGGGTGAAGGTGCGGCCGATGGCGGGCCGCACGGGAAAGACCGTGAAGAAGTCGGCCGACACCTGGGCGGTGGAGACGACCACGGCATCGTCATCGGTGCGCAGCGTGCGCCCCATGGCGTAATAGCCAGCGAGCCCGGACAGCGTCCGGTTGTGCCGCCGCCAGTCGGCGAGATTGCCGCTGGTCACGCCGATGCGCGCGATCCCCAGCTCCTGGTTGGTGTCCCACACCCGCACCAGCCGCTCCGGCTCGGGGAACGGCAGCGGCTTGAGAAGGGCCGCGTCGGCGAGGCTGAACAGGACGGTGCTGGCCCCCACGCAGAGCGCCAGCGTCAGCAGCGCGACCACGGTGAACCCCGGATTGCGCCGCAGCATGCGCGCCCCGAAGCGGAGGTCCTGCCAGGTGGTGTCCAGCCACGCGCCGCGCCGCTCGTCGCGGCAGTACTCCTTCACCACCTCGATGCCGCCCAGATCCCTGGCCGCGCGGCGGCGCGCCTCGTCGGGGTCGAGCCCGGCGCGCAGCGAATGGGCCACATGCGATTCCAGGTGGAAGCGCAGCTCCTCCTCCAACTCGGCGTCCTGCCGCCGGCGCCGGAAGAGATCCAGGACGGTTCTCAGGGGTCGCATGATCAGGCCGGCTTCAGGACGCGGGCGATGGCCTCGGACAGCCGCTCCCAGTTCGCCGTTTGCTTTTCCAGTTTTCTGCGGCCGGTGCGTGTCAGCGTGTAGAACCGGGCACGGCGATTGTTCTCGGAGTCCCCCCAGGTGGCCTGGATCCACCCCTCGCGCTCGAGGCGGTGCAGGGCCGGATAGAGCGACCCCTGCGTGACCTTCAGCACGCCGCGCGACAGCTGCTCGATGCGCACGGAGACGCCATAGCCGTGCTGGGGGCCGGCCGCCAGCGTGCGCAGGATCAGCATGTCCAGCGTTCCCTGCAGGAGATCCGATTTCGGGGCGGGCATGCTCATCTCTCCTAGACGTTCGACAGGAGCATACGCCTCTTCCTGTCGAACGTCAAGGGGAGCGGCCGGTGCCGCGTGCTGGTATCATCGGTCACCGCCTCCGGCCGAGCGGCGGCCCGGCGCACGGCATGGAGGAGGTCACGATGAAGGCACTGTTGCCAGGCGCCCTGCTGGCCGTGCTGGCATGCATGGCGCCGGCGGCCGAGGACGCCGCCGAGTCCCGTCGCGCCGATCTGGCGCAATTCCGCACCCAGGTCCTGGGAAAAGATCGCTCCTACTCACCCGAGGCCCGCGCGCAGGCGGAATCGCGTCTGGCGCGGCTCGAGTCGACCGCCGGCGAGGTCAGCCCGGCCTTCTTCGAGCTGGAGCTGGCCCGGATCGTGGCCCTGGCGGACAACGGGCACACCGTGTACTTCGCGGGTTCGCGCTCGCGCCGGTTCAACCGGGTGAACGTCCGGCTCGTCCCGTTCGGCGAGGACTTCTACGTCCTGCACGCGAAGGAGCCGGACAACGATCTGCTGGGCGCCCGCCTCGTGGCCATCGACGGCCAGCCCGTCGCCAAGGCTCGGGAGGCCGCGCGCACTCTGGCCGGCGGCACGGCGGCGTGGCGCGATCGCTCGGCGCCGTATTTCCTGGAGAGCCCCGAGCAGATGCACGCGCTGGGCGTCACGACCGATCCGGAGGCCGCGGCCTACCGGTTCGAGGCGGTGGACGGGACGCCCGTCGAGCGGCGCCTGGCCGCGGGAAAGGGGAATCCGGTCGGTGGTAATTTCGATCGATGGTTCTATCCGGGGACTACGGAATCGAAGGACGGACCCTGGCGCGCCCTCCTCACGGCCGAGAGAGCGCCCTGGGCGCTTCAGGATCCCGAGTCTCCGTTCCGGTGGCGCGACGCCCCGGAGATGGGGGCGATGATCATCGAGCTGCGGCAGAGCACCGACCGCAACGGCCGGTCCATCGAGGCCTTCTTCGAGGAGATGACGCAGCGCCTCCGTGAGGAGAAGCCGCGCAACCTGGTGCTCGACATGCGCATGAACGGCGGCGGAGACCTCACCCGCACGCGCGATTTCATGCAGTCGCTGCCGGGGCTGGTTCCGGGGCGCATCTTCGCGCTGATCAGCCCGTGGACCTTCTCGGCCGCCATCTCGAGCCTCGGGTATCTGGAGCAGGCCGCGCCGGAGCGGGTGACCCTGGTCGGCGAGCCGGTGGGGGACAGGCTGCGGTTCTGGGCCGAAGGCCAGCCCGTGGAGCTGCCCTGGTCCCACGCCGTCATCCTCATCGCCACCCAGCGGCACGACTACCTGAACGGCTGCCGCACCTTCGACGACTGCCACGCGGAGGTGAGGCGCCGTCCCATCAGCGTTCCCACGCTGCAGCCCGACCTCGCGGCTCCCTGGACCATCGGGGCCTACCGATCCGGACGGGACCCCGCCATGGAGGCGGTCCAGGAGGCGCTCGGGCACCCGGCGCGTTGACCCCGCGTCGGGCCCCGTGATAGATTTCGCGTTCATTTTCTGCGGGATGAGTGCGTTTCGTCACGGGTTGTCCGTCAACGATGCCCGGCGAGACGGCTGTGGGAGTCCCGCTCCCGGTGACACCTTGGCCGACTCGGACATCGCGACCAGCTACGCGACGGCGCTCCTGGAAGCGCTCAAGAGCCCGGACGATCTCCAGCGCGTGGGGAAGGACCTGGAGTCGATCGCGGCGCTGCTCGCGGACGTTCCCTCCATTCCCAGGCTCCTCGACAACCCCGGCCAGCCCATGGCGCGGCGGCTGGAGGTGCTCGACGGCCTGCTGAACCGTCTCAAGGCGCACGACGCCACGCGCCGCTTCTTCCACCTGGTGCTCGAGAAGGGACGGGTGCGTGATCTCCACGAGATCATCGCGCGGTTCCAGAAGCTGCGCGACGAGCGGCTCAACCTGGCCACCGCCGAGGTGACCACGGCGGTGCCGCTCGAGCCCAAGCTGCGCGCCGAGTGGGAGCGCAGGCTGGCGAAGATGACGGGGCGCGAGGTGCGCGTGACCTACAAGACAGACAGCGGGCTGCTGGGAGGGGCCCTCACCCGCGTGGGCTCCGTGGTGTACGACGGCAGCCTGCGCACGCAGCTTTCCAGATTCAGGGAACGTCTCGTCAAGGGATAGGAGAACAGGGAGACTCATGGCTACCACCATCAGGGCGGACGAAATCGCCACGGTCCTTCGGCGGCAGATCGAGGGATTCGAGCGGGAGATCGACATCGCCGAGGTCGGGACCGTCGTCTCGGTGGGCGACGGCATCGCGCGCATCCACGGCCTGGAGCGCTGCATGGCCGGAGAGCTGGTCGCCCTGCCCCACGACGTCTTCGGGCTGGCCCTCAACCTCGAGGAGGGGAGCGTGCGCGCCGTGCTGTTCGGCGAGACCACCCTCATCAAGGAAGGGGATCAGGCCCGCCGGACGCGCCGCATCATGGAGGTCCCCGTCGGCGAGCAGCTGGTGGGGCGCGTGGTCAATCCGCTGGGCCAGCCCGTTGACGGCAAGGGCCCCATCGAGACGAAGCAGTTCGGGCCGGTCGAGCGCCTCGCCCCGGGGGTCATCGAGCGGACCCCCGTGAAGGAGCCGCTGCAGACCGGGCTCAAGGCCATCGACGCCATGATCCCCATCGGCCGCGGCCAGCGCGAGCTGATCATCGGCGACCGGCAGACGGGCAAGACCGCCATCGCCATCGACACCATCATCAATCAGAAGGGGACGGGGGTCATCTGCATCTACGTGGCCATCGGGCAGAAGAAGTCGACCGTGGCCCAGGTGGTGCGCACGCTCGAAGAGTTCGGCGCCATGGAGCACACCATCGTGGTGGTGGCGTCGGCCAGCGAGCCGTCGCCGCTGCAGTACCTGGCCCCCTACGCGGGCTGCGCCATGGGCGAGTACTTCCGCGACCGGGGCGGCCACGCCCTGTGCGTGTACGACGACCTGTCCAAGCACGCCGCCGCCTACCGCGAGATCTCCCTGCTGCTGCGCCGCCCGCCCGGACGCGAGGCGTACCCGGGAGACGTCTTCTACCTGCACTCGCGCCTGCTGGAGCGCGCGGCCAAGCTGAACGACGATCAGAAGGGCGGGTCGCTGACGGCTCTGCCCGTGATCGAGACGCAGGCGGGGGACATCTCCACCTACATCCCCACCAACGTCATCTCCATCACCGACGGCCAGATCTACCTGGAGTCGGATCTGTTCTACGCCGGCGTGCGCCCCGCGGTGAACGTGGGGCTGTCGGTGTCGCGCGTGGGCGGCAACGCGCAGATCAAGGCCATGAAGCAGGTGGCCGGGACGCTGCGCCTGGAGCTGGCCCAGTACCGCGCGCTGGCGGCTTTCGCGCAGTTCGGCAGCGACCTGGACAAGGCCACGCAGGCGCAGCTCGCACGCGGTGCCCGGCTGGTGGAGATCCTCAAGCAGCCGCAGTACCAGCCGATCGCCGTGGAGAAGCAGATCGTCCTGATCTTCGCCGCCACCAACAAGTACGTCGACGACGTGGACCCGAAGCACGCCAGGAAGTTCGAGCAGGAGCTGTACCTGTACCTGGACAACGCGGCCCCGCAGCTCCTGGAGAACATCCGCAAGAAGAAGGCGCTCGACGACGAGCTCAAGGCCGCCCTGCACAGCACCCTGAAGCAGTTCAAGGACCAGCTGGTTCTCTGATCCGCCATGGCCAACGTCCGTGACATCCGGCGGCGCATCCGCAGCGTCCGCAACACGCAGCAGGTGACCAAAGCCATGAAGATGGTGGCGGCGGCCAAGCTGCGTCGCTCCCAGGAGCGCATCCTGGCGACGCGCCCCTATGCCCTCCAGATGAAGTCGGTGCTGGCCAGCCTGGCCACGCGCGCCAACCCCGAGGCGCACCCGCTGCTGGCCATGCGCGAGGGGGGCACGGTCGAAGTGGTGATCGTCACGGCGGACAAAGGTCTGTGCGGCGGGTTCAACACCAACATCGTGAAGCGGGCCACCCAGTTCATCGAGCAGCACAAGGAGCGCGGCGTGAGCCTGCACCTGATCGGGCGCAAGGGGCGCGACGTCCTGCGCCGGCGCCGGCACACCATCCTGAGCGAGCACGTCGACCTGTTCCGCAACATCGAATACAAGGATGCGGCGGAGATCGCGCGGGCTCTCATGAAGCGTTACATCGCGGGGGAGATGGGCGCCGTCTACATCATCTACAACGAGTTCAAGTCGGTCATCCAGCAGCGGGTGACCGTCGAGAGGCTGCTTCCCATCGAGCGGATCGAGCCCGAGCCCGACCCGAAGCCCCAGGACTACATCTACGAGCCATCGGCCGATGCGCTTCTGGACAGCCTTCTGCCGCGCCACGTGGAGTTCCAGGTGCTGCGCGCGCTGTACGAATCGGCGGCGGGGGAGTTCGGCGCCCGCATGTCCGCCATGGACGCCGCCACCCGCAACGCCGACGAGATGATCCACACACTGACCCTGACCATGAACCGCGTGCGCCAGGCCACCATCACCAAGGAGATCATTGAGGTGGTGAGCGGCGCAGAAGCGACCTAGGAGAGCCATGCCCCCCATCGGCCGAGTCGTGTCCATCATCGGGCCCGTCATCGACGTGCAGTTCGAGAACCACCTGCCCCCCATCCACAACGCCGTCCTGGTGAAGAGCGCCAAGGGCGAGTCCGTCGTGGACATCGACGTGACCGCCGAGGTGGCCCTGCACCTGGGCGAAGGGCGCGTGCGCTGCGTGGCCATGGAGCCCACCGACGGGATGGTGCGCGGCATGCAGGCCACCGACACGGGGGAGCCGATCACCATGCCCGTGGGCCCCGGCGTGCTGGGCCGCATCCTCAACGTCATCGGCAGGCCGGTGGACAACGCCGGCCCGGTCAAGACAGAGATGCGCCTTCCCATCCACAGGGCGGCTCCTCCCTTCGACGAGCAGAGCACGCAGATCGAGATGTTCGAGACGGGCCTCAAGGTGGTCGACCTGCTGCAGCCCTTCATGAAGGGGGGCAAGATCGGGCTGTTCGGGGGCGCGGGGGTGGGCAAGACCGTGCTCATCCTGGAGCTCATCCACAACGTGGCCACGAAGCACGCCGGGACGTCGGTGTTCTCAGGCGTGGGAGAGCGCACGCGCGAAGGCAACGACCTGTACCTCGAGATGAAGGAGTCGGGGGTTCTCAAGAACGCCGCGCTCATCTACGGGCAGATGACCGAGCCGCCGGGCGCCCGCCTGCGGGTGGCGCTGAGCGGCCTGACGGTGGCCGAGTACTTCCGCGACTACGAAGGCAAGGACGTGCTGCTGTTCGTGGACAACATCTTCCGGTTCACGCAGGCCGGCTCCGAGGTGTCGGCCCTGCTGGGCCGCATGCCGTCGGCGGTCGGCTACCAGCCCACACTGGCCACGGAGATGGGAGAGCTGCAGGAGCGCATCACCTCCACGAAGAAGGGCTCCATCACCTCGGTGCAGGCCATCTACGTGCCGGCCGACGACTACACCGACCCGGCGCCCGCCACCACCTTCGCGCACCTGGACGCCAACACCAACCTGTCGCGCCAGATCGCCGAGCTGGGGATCTACCCGGCGGTCGACCCGCTGGCGTCCAACTCGCGCATCATGGATCCGCGCATCCTGGGCGAGGAGCACTACGGGGTCGCGCAGTCGGTCAAGCAGGTGCTGCAGCGGTACAACGAGCTTCAGGACATCATCGCCATCCTGGGCATGGACGAGCTGTCCGAGGAAGACAAGACGGTCGTGGGGCGCGCCCGCAAGATCCAGCGCTTCCTGTCGCAGCCGTTCAACGTGGCCGAGCAGTTCACCGGGATCCCGGGCCGCTACGTGGAGCTGCGCGACACCATCCGCGGATTCAAGGAGCTGGTCGAGGGCAAGCACGACCTGATCCCCGAGCAGGCTTTCTATATGGTGGGCACCATCGATGAGGCGCTCGAGCGCGCCGAGAAGATGAAGGCGGAGGCGGCGTGATCCACCTGAACATCGTGACCCCGAACCGCAAGGTGGTGGACCGCCAGGTGGACGAGGTGGTCCTGCCGGGGTCTGAGGGGTACCTGGGGGTCCTTCCCGGCCACGCGCCGCTCCTCACGGCGCTTCACGTGGGCGAGATCTCGTACCGCGCCGAGGGGGCCACCCACTACGCCGCCGTGGCCTGGGGGTTCGCCGAGGTGCACGACGACCAGGTGACCATCCTGGCCGAAACGGCCGAGCGTGCCGAGGAGATCGATCTGGATCGCGCGAAGCGCGCGCAGCAGCGTGCCGAAGAGCAGCTGCGTCAGGGAGGAGACGATGTCGACTGGGACCTGGCGCGCGTGGCGCTCATGAAGGCCATGGCCCGGATCCGTGTCGCCGAGAGGGTTTAGATCCCAGCTCCCCGGCTTTCCGTCGTCGTTCCCGCCTACAACGAGGAGGGGCGTCTCGGCCCGTCCCTGGCGGCGATCCTCGCATGGGCGCGCAGCGCGCCCTGGCCCGTGGAGGTCGTCGTGGTGGACGACGGCTCCTCGGACCGCACCGCCGCCATCGCCCGCCACGCCCTGTCCGGCTGGGCCGACGCCAAGGTCTTCTCCAACCCGGGGAACCGGGGCAAGGGGTACAGCATCCGCCACGGCGTGCTGGAGTCGCGCGGTGATCTGGTGCTGGTGACCGACGCCGACCTGTCCACTCCCATCGAGGATGCCGGGTTGCTGCTGGAGCGCATGACCCGCCAGGGGGGCGGGATCGTCATCGGCTCGCGGGGGCTTCCCGACTCCAACGTGGAAGTGCACCAGAACGCCGTGCGCGAGGCGATGGGGAAGGTGTTCAACCGCATCGTGCGGTGGATGACGGGGCTTCCGTTCCACGACACGCAGTGCGGGTTCAAGCTGATGACGCGGGCCGAGGCCGCCCCCATCTTCGCTCGCGCGCGCATCGACGGGTTCAGCTACGACGTCGAGCTGCTCTACGTCGCCATGCGGCGCGGCGTGAAGGTGGCCGAGGTGCCGGTCACCTGGCGCAACGCCCCCGGCTCGAAGGTGGGCGTGCTGACCGATCCGCTGCGCATGCTGCGCGACGTCTGGCGCGTGCGGCGCTGGCACGCACGGGGGATGTATGGCGGCTGAGACGCGGGCCCGGCCCCGCGATCCGCGACGCAAGGTCGTCTCCCAGCGCGCGGCGGCCTCCGCCGTGCGAGCGGCCCGACGGGCGGGGCGCCGCATCGTGCTGACCAACGGCGTGTTCGACCTGCTCCATCACGGCCACGTCATGCTGCTGCACAAGGCCCGCGGCCTGGGAGACCTGCTGGTGGTGGCGGTCAACAGCGACGCCTCGGTGAGGAGGCTGAAGGGGCCGCAGCGTCCCGTCGTGAAACAGGCCGACCGCGCCCGCATGCTGGCGGCGCTCGAGGCGGTCGATCTGGTGGTGCTGTTCGGCGAAGACACGCCCCTGCGCGTGATCCGGGCCGTGCAGCCGGATGTTCTGGTGAAGGGGGGCGACTGGAAGGCCGGCGCCATCGTGGGTAAAGATGTCGTCGAAGGGCGTGGCGGACGCGTGGTTCGCGTCCCTGTGCTCGAGGGGGTCTCGACCACAGCCATCGTGAGACGCATCCGCCGACCCCCTGGAGGGAGATGAAGGGATCCCCATCGCGCATCGACTCCCCCCTGCTGGCCATCGAGGGGCTGGGGACACCTCCGCTCACGCTGGTCGGCCTCCCTCCCGCCGCGCGCGCTCTGGCGTTGCTCCAGATGGCTGCCACATGGGAGCGCCCTCTGGTCGTGGTGACCAGCGGGGACGCTGAGGCCGATCGGCTCACCTCCGACCTGCGGTCCCTGGCCGGGCTCACCGGCGCGCTCGATCCGGACGCCATCGTCACCTTCCCCGCGCTCGACGCCGATCCCTGGGACGGCATCAGCGCGCACTCGCGCGTCGCGGTCGAGCGCATGCGCTCGTTCTGGCGGCTCCGCCAGGGAGAGGCCCGCCTCACGGTGATTCCGGCGAGGGCCCTGCTTCTGCCCGTCCCTCCCGAGAGCGCCCTGGAGCCGTTCTTCATCCTGGTGCGGGAAGGAGATCGCTTCCCCTACGCCGATGACGCCGCCTGGTACCAGTCGGCGCGCTACCGGCGCGTGGACCTGGTGAGCGAGCCCGGGGAGTATTCGCGCCGCGGCGGCATCCTGGACATCTTCCCGCCGGTGGCCGACGAGCCGGTGCGCATCGAGCTGGAAGGGGATCGGGTCGTGTCGATGCGCCGGTTCAACCCGGCCGACCAGCGCTCCACCGGACGGGTCGCGTCCGCCGCGCTCTCTCCCGCGCGCGAGACGGTGATGGGGCGCCCCGAGAAGGACAACCTGCGCGCGGCGCTGGCGGGCGGCTCGGCCGGCAGGCGGCTGGCCGAGGAGCTGGAGACGCGCGGGTCGTTCGCCGGGATGTCGGCGTGCGCCCGGGTCATCTACCCGCGTGCCCAGGACCTGCCCGACGCCATCGCCGCGCACTCCCCCGACGAGCCGGTGATGGTGGCCCACGAGCTGGAGCTGATGCTCGAGCAGCTGCGCCAGGAGCGCGCCGGGATGCTGCGGGCGGGACGCGACGACGCGGCGGGGCTTCCCGGCCCGGAGCAGCTGATGGTCTCCGCGGAGGCCCTGGAGTCGTCCCTGCGCCGGGCCCCGGTGCGGCTGCGCGCGCTCGACATCGCCGACGAGGACGCGGGAAACCGGACCGTCCATGCCTTCCGCGCCACCACCATGTCGTCCTACCGCGGGCGGATGGGCGACCTGATGGACTTCGTGCGCGCCGAGCGGGTTGCCGGGCGGGCCGTGTGGTTCCTGGTGAAGAGCGAAGGGCGCGCGCGACTGGTGAAGCGCCTGCTCGACGACCACGAGCTGGAGGCGAAGGAGCCCGGCGACCCCGACGCCGGGCTGGTGATCGGGGTGGCCGGGATCAGCGCGGGGTTCGTGCTGCCGGAGGCGGGGCTCACCGTCATCGCCGAGCACGAGGTATTCGGTGAGGAGGCCCGCTACCGCAAGAAGAGCGTCATCCCCACCTTCACCTCCGACTTCCGCGACCTGAACATCGGGGACCTCGTCGTGCACGTGGACCACGGCATCGGCCGCTACGAAGGGCTCTCGCGGGTGCCGGGCGACGGCCAGGACGTGGACGTGATGGTGCTGTCGTACCACGGCCAGGACAAGCTGTTCGTGCCGATCACGCGGCTCGACCTGGTGCAGAAGTACAGCGGAGCGGGGGCGCGATCTCCCGCGCTCGACAAGCTGGGAGGGACCGGCTGGGCCAGGACCCGCCAGAAGATCAAGAAGGCCATGCAGGACATGGCCGCCGAGCTGCTGAACCTGTACGCCTCGCGCAAGACGGCGCAGTCGCACGCCTTCGGCCTGGACACCGCCTGGCAGCAGGAATTCGAGGCGGCCTTCCCCTACGAGCTGACCATGGATCAGCAGATCGCGGTCAACGAGATCAAGCGCGACATGGAGAGCACGGTCCCCATGGACCGCCTGCTGTGCGGCGACGTGGGGTTCGGCAAGACCGAGGTAGCCATGCGCGCCGCCTTCAAGGCGGTGATGGAGGGAAGGCAGGTGGCGGTGCTGGCCCCCACCACGGTGCTGGTCTTCCAGCACCAGAACACCTTCCGCGAGCGATTCGGGCCCTTTCCGGCGCGCATCGAAAGCCTGTCACGCTTCCGCTCCCCCAAGGAGCAGAAGGCCATCGTGGCCGCCGCCGCGGCGGGGAAAGTGGACGTCCTGATCGGCACCCACCGGATGCTCTCGCAGGACGTGTCGTTCAAGGACCTGGGGCTGCTGATCGTGGACGAGGAGCAGCGCTTCGGCGTGTCGCACAAGGAGAAGATCAAGAAGCTGCGCCACAACGTGCACGTGCTGACCATGACGGCCACGCCCATCCCGCGCACCCTGCAGATGTCGCTGATGGGGGTGCGCGATCTGTCGGTCATCGAGACGCCCCCCGAGAACCGCCTCGCCATCCAGACGCACCTGCTCCCCTTCAAGGAAGCGGTGCTGGAGCCCGCCATCCGGCACGAGCTGGCCCGCGACGGGCAGGTCTACTTCGTGCACAACCGCGTGGAGAGCGTCTACGCCATGGCGGCGCTGCTGCGCAAGCTGGTGCCGGAGGCGAAGTACGGCGTGGCGCATGGACAGATGCCCGAAGGCGAGCTGGAGGACAGCATGATGAAGTTCCTGCGCGGGGATTTCCACGTGCTGGTGTCCACCACCATCATCGAGAACGGGCTGGACATCCCGCGCGTGAACACGCTCATCGTGAATCGGGCCGACCAGTTCGGACTGTCGCAGCTCTACCAGCTGCGCGGACGGATCGGGCGCTCCGATCGCCAGGCCTACGCCTACCTGATGGTGCCCCCGGAGCGGACCCTGACCGAGGTGGCCCGCAAGCGGCTCAAGACCTTGCAGGAATTCTCGGACCTGGGGTCCGGGTTCCGCATCGCGGCCATGGACCTGGAGATCCGCGGGGCGGGCAACCTGCTGGGCCCGGCGCAGCACGGGCACATCGCCGCAGTGGGATTCGAGCTGTACGTTCGCATGCTGGAGCGCGCCGTGCTGGACATGAAGGAAGGCGAGGCGGAGGTGGTGGAAGGAAGGGCCGCCATCAACCTGGCGGTGAGCCTGAAGCTGCCAGAAAGCTACGTCTCCGACGAGCACCACCGGCTGATGTTCTACAAGAAGATCTCGTCGGTGACGTCGCTCGACGACCTGGACCGCATCCGCGACGAGATGCAGGACCGCTATGGGCGCCTCCCTGCCGAAGGGCTCAACCTGCTGCAGGTGGCCGGCATCCGCATCCTCGCGGAGCGCCTGCGCGTGCAGCAGCTGGACTACCGCGCGGGGAGCCTCTCGGTGAAGTTCAGCGAGACGACACCGGTGGATCCCGAGACGCTGATGCGCTTCGTGGCCAAGAGGCCCGACGCGTCGTTCTCCCCGCCGGGCCTGCTGAGGATCAAAGGAGATCTCCCCGAGGCGCCGCGCCTGGCCCTGGCGCGCGAGGTCCTGACGGCACTGGCGTGATGCAGCCGCGAACTCAAGGGGCCGGCTTCACAGGACTGCGGTGGCTCGTGGGAGTTGCCGGTATGGTCAGTCTGGCCGGGATCGCGGCTTTCCTCGGGCAGCGATGGCTGCTCTATCCGGCGCCCCCCGTGGGCGGCGGCGAGCTGGTCCTTCCCCCGGGGGTCGAGCGCGTGTGGCTCGAATCCCCGGGCGTTCGAGCGGAAGCCGTCCTCCTGCCGGCGACGGCCCCGCCGCGCGATCGGCCGGGGCCGATCCTTCTGTTCGCGCACGGCAACGGGGAGCTGATCGATTTCTGGATGGACGCGTTCGGTGCTCTTCGTGACGCGGGCGCTTCCATCCTGCTGGTCGAGTACCCGGGCTACGGCAGGTCGTCCGGGACTCCTTCCCAGGCCTCGATCACACGGACCATGGTGGCGGCCTACGACTGGGCGATCGCCCGGCCCGGAGTCGAAGCGGGACGCATCGTCGGGTACGGGCGCTCGCTGGGCGGTGGAGCCATCTGCGCCCTGGCCCTCGAGCGGCCGCTCGCGGCCGTCGTCCTGGAGTCGGTCTTCACCAGCGTCCGCGAGATCGCGAAGACTCACTTCGGCGTCCCGGGCTTTCTGGTCCGCGACCCCTACGACAACATCGCGGCGCTCGGAGCGTTCCGCGGCCCGGTTCTCCTGCTCCACGGCGAGCGCGACACCATCATCCGCGAGCCACGCCCACCGCCTGCACGAGGCCGCTCCCGCCTCGGAGCTGCGGCTGCTTCCGTGCGGCCACAACGACTGCCCACGGCCGTGGCCCATCATCGCCGACTTTCTCGCCAGGCACGAGATGCTGTGAGTATGGCCGGGGGCCCTCGTCAGAAGCCCCAGCCCAGGATCAGGCCGGCGTGCAGTCCGCCCATGTTGATGGCATCCTGGGAGAAATCCCCGAGTCTCACATTGGCGCGCGAATGCCGCACATTGAACCCGAGGTTGAAGCGCTCCCCCAGTTTCCAGTAGATCCCGCCCCCGATCCAGATGCCGACCCCGTAGTCTCTATTGTCCGCGGAGGAGGAGCCACTGACAAACGGCGGGGGCGGGCTGGTGAGGTCGAATTCCAGCTCGCCTCGGACCAAGGCTAACCCGCCGCCTAGGTAAGGGCGCGTCGGGTTGTCGAATTCCCACGTCTTGCGGATCCCCGCGTCGATCTCGAACGTGCTCGCGGTGAGCTCGTAGGCGATCTCATAGCCATAGATGTTGAAGTCGCTCTCCTCGTCCACCGTCGAGCCCAGGATGTCCACGGCGATCATGACCGGCCATCCGGCCTGGCCGAATGACATCTCGAGGCCGAGATCGACCTGTTCAGAGAGGTCCGTCTGCCTGCCCTCGGACAAGTCGTCGACCAGCTTGCCTCCCACGAAGAAGTTGAAGGATTTCCTGACCTCGGACTGCGGCACGCTGGGAACGATCAGCAGAAGGACGAGCAACGGCAGGAAGATCCTGAGTCGGTGCAACCTAGAAGCCCCAGCCGAGGATCAGGCCGGCGGAGGTCCCTCCGATGTCGAGGTTGTTCGTGCCGAGGTCGTCGAAGTCCACCTTGGCGGTGGAGTAACGCACGTTGAACCCCAGGTTGAACTTGTCGCCCAGCTTCCAGTAGACGCCGCCGCCCACCCACCCGCCGAAACCAATGTCGTCGTCCTGGAAGGTCTGGCTGCCTATGAACTCGTCAACGAGGTTGAGCTCCGCCTCCCCGCGGATGACGGCCACCCCAACGCCGATGTAGGGGCGCACCGGGCTGCTGACGAACTCCCAGGTCTTGCGGATCCCGAAGTCCACCTCGAAGGTGGAGGCCTCCACCTCGGCTTCGAAGTCGATGTAATAGTAGCCATAGGGGTAGTAATAATAGTCATAGCGGTAGGTGAAGTTGTCGTCGGCCCTCGAGGCCAGGATGTCCAGGGCGAACATGACGGGCCAGTCGTATCCCCCGAACGACATCTCCACGCCCAGCGCGAACTGCTTGTCGAGCTCCCCTCCGGTGTTGTCCTCCGAGAGGTCATCGATCTTCTTGCCGCCCAGGAAGAAATTGAAGCTCTTCTTCACGTCGGATTGAGGCACCGCGGGGACGATCAGGAGCAGGGCGAGCAGCGGCACGAGGATCCGAAACCGGTACATTCAGGCCTCCGGAGGATGCTCACGAGAGCCGAGCAGGCCCTGTTCTATCGCAGGCCGGTGCGTCCGTCAATTGATTTTCGTGGCCACCTGCTGCCAGTGGCGCGCCGCGTCGGCATGTCCCGACTCACCCCAGGCCCGCGCGAGGGCCCGCGCGATCGCTTCGGTCTGGTGTCCGGACTTCCACACCCATTCGAACTGCTCGATCGCCTCCCGGTAGCGGCCGCGCACGGCCCAGGCCGTTCCCAGGTTGACGCGCGCCTCCGTGCTGGCCGGATTGAGGTCCACCGCACGCACCAGCACGGGCACGGCGAGATCGGCGCGGCCCGCGGCGAGGTGCACCGCCCCCAGGTTTGCCAGGGTGGCCGGATGATCCGGGTTCACATCGGAGGCCGCCTCCAGCAGTAGCACCGCCCGCGTCGTGTCACCGCGCTCCCGGGCCGCCAAAGCCATCCAGTTCAGGTGCATCAGCGAGCGCGGATTGCGGCGCAGCGCCTCTCCGATGGCCCCCTCCAGAGACGCGATCGAGCCGTGGGCCTGCGCGAGGCTCACCAGCACGCCCATCGCCGACTCGTCGAGCGGATTGCGCGACAGCACGGCCCGCGCGGCGGCCTCGGCGTCGTCGAGGCGCCCGGCCTCCTTGTGCAGCCGAGCCAGGGCGCACCCAAGCTGCCAGCGCCCCCCGGCCACGTCCGCCTGGAGGCGGGCGGTGCCGCGCGGCAGCTCTCCCGCCTCGCGGTAGGCGGAGGCGAGCCGCGCCAGGAACAGATCCCCCAGCAGATCGGGGTCCCCCTCGAGGAGCCCCTCTCCCACGCTCAGCGCATCGGCCCACCGGCGCTGGCGCATGCGCAGATCGAACAGCATCAGCCGTCCCTGCGGAGCCGCGGGGGCCAGCCGCAGAGCGGCCTGGATCTCCTTCTCGGCCTCGGCCAGGTTTCCCGCTGCCATCAACACCCCGGCCAGGTTGGCGTGGGCCGTCACCGTTCCGGTGCCCGGCGACGCCCGCACGCTGGACGACCCGCTCCCGATGTACCCGAGCGAGCGCAGGGTCGCCATCATCTCCTCCGATCCCGAGCCCTCCTCATCGTGCCCGGCCGCTGCCGGGCCCGCCTGCCGCGTGATGGGGATCTCCCCGGCAGGAACCCGCCTCTCCGGGAACGATGCGAGATGGGCCGGCTCGATGGCCCCCGTGAGGACCCGGCCGGACATCGTGTCGGGGATCGGCATCCCCGCCAGATAGAGAAGCGTGGGGGCGACGTCCAGAAGCGACGACGTGTCGAGCCGCTGGGGGCGGATGGCCGGCCCGGCCAGGGCGATCACGCCGTAGCGCCGGTGCCAGCGCGCCGGCTGGCCTTCGATGTCCGCGGTGCGGCCCCCGGGTCGATCGGGCCCGTTGACGAAGCCGTGGTCCGACAGCACCACGACGATCGAGCCGGGGTCGGCCGCGGCGAGCAGCTCACCCAGCAGCTGATCCTGATAGAGGTAGAAGCTCTCCACCGCGCGCCCGTAGCGGCGCACGTCGGCCGGGTCAATCCCCTCCAGCGCGGGCGGCGCGAAGTGGATGAACCGGTGGCAGACCTCGTCGATACCCTGGTAGTAGACGGCCGTGAAGTCGGCCTGGCCGCTCCGCAGGAGCCGCAGCGCGATGCCGTGATAGGTGCGCGTCGAGGCCAGGATCCGGATGAAGTGGCCGACCGGATGGCGCTGTGCATCGGGCTTCTTCTCGATCAGGCCGGCCCGTGCCGCCGCGAATACCTCGGGCGAAACATCCATGAAACGCCGCACGTCTTCATAGGTGACGTCCTGTTCGTCCACGAAATCGGGCCGGATCTCGCCGAGCAGATCCGCAGGCCAGGTGAGCCCGGTGCCCGATTCGGGTGGGGCCACACCGAACAGGGAGTAGGCCACCCGGTCGCTCACCAGGCGGCCCCGCAGGGGCTCGGCCGGCCAGGTGGCCCACCAGGCCACCACGTCGCTGGTGCGCGACGCGGCGGTGAAGTGATCCCACAGGGCCGGCATGCGCCGCGCGGAGCTCTGGACCGGGGTCTTGCGGCCGGTCTCCGGGTCGGGGACCAGGAAGTCGATGACCCCGTGCTGGTCGGCGGTGGCCCCGGTGGCGACGCTGGTCCACAGCAGCGGGCTCAGCACCGGGACCATCGAGCGGACTGTCCCCCAGGCGCCGCGCTCGCGCAGACCGTTCAGGTTCGGAAGGCGCCCCTGGTCGGCCAGCGGCCCGGCGATCTGCCAGTCGGCGGCATCCAGGCCGATCAGCAGGATCTTCGGCCCGGGCCGGCCCGGCGCGGTGGGGAGGGCCTGCCCGGCATCCCGGCAGGCGGCCATCATCATCAGAAGAGCCGCCAGAAGGGCCCGCCCGGCCTGCCAACCCTTTTGCATAGCGTCACTTGCGCCGATCGGGGGCGGGCTGCTAGAGTTGCCGGCGTGCGACGCCCCCTGCTTGGCTCCCCCTCTCATGCCTGCGTTCTCGGCTGGATGCTCCTGGCGTCCCTGTCGGGGTGCGGGGGCTCCGGCGACGGGCGCGCGTCGGCGCCGGTCATCGCGCGCGTCGGGGATCATGACGTGACGCGCGATGAGTTCGCCTCGTACCTGGCGGAGGCGCTCGGCGAGCCGTCACAAACGGCCGTGGAGCCGGAGGTGAAGTCGCGACTCCTGGACCAGTTCCTGGATGAGGAGCTGCTTCTGGCGGAGGCCAGGCGGCGCAAGCTGAACGTCTCCGAGCAGGAAGCGCTGGCGAAGGGGCCCGGCGAAGGGGCCGATCCCGCGCGCGTGCGGCGCGTGCTGCTGCTGAAGCGTTTCAAGGAGGAGGTCATCCTTCGAGGCGTCACGGTGTCCGAGGAGGAGATCCGCCGGCAGTTCGAGACGCACGTGGAAGAGTATCACCGCCCGGCCACGGCGGTGCTGCGCAAGGTGCTGCTCGACAGCGCAGAAGAGGCCAACGACGTGAGGAAGCAGCTCGAGGCGGCGCCCACGCAGTTCGAGACCATTGCCGAAACCCGCAGCCTCTCGCCGGACGGCGGGCAGCCGCAGGCCTACGACGAGACGGTCCTCCCCGATTCGCTCAGGGCGGCCGTGGCCTCGCTGCACGAAGGGGAGCTGAGCCCGGTCATCGAAGATCCCCAGGGATTCTTCATCGTGAAGCTGGAAGGACGGCAGCCCGAGCGGGCGCCGAGCCTGCAGGAGGTGTCGAAGGAGATCGAGCTGCACCTCCTTCAGGAGAAGAGCCAGCAGCGCTACCGCGAGGCCGTAGCCTTGCTGCGGCAGGGCACGTCGGTGGAGATCTTCCCGGACAAGCTGGATTTCACGTACAGGAGCAGGAAGCAGAACTCATGACCACCCGTGCACGATTTGCCTGGCTGGCCGTCCTCTGCCTGAGCTTCGTCCCCGCGGCCGCCGACGTGGTCGAGGAGATCGTGGCCCAGGTCAACGGCCGCATCATCACCCGTTCGGACCTGCGCGAGCGCGAGCGCGCCCTCGAAGGGCAGCTCTCGGCCCGCTTCCTGGGCGACGAGCTGGAGCGCGAGATGGAGCGCATGCGCGCCAACCTGCTCACCGACATGATCCGCGAGCTGATCCTGATGCAGCGGGCCGAGATCCTGGGGCTCGAGCTGGACAAGGTCTACCAGCAGGCGCTGAACCAGCTCAAGGAGCAGCAGGGGATCAAGACCAACGAAGAGCTGGATCAGCTCCTCAAGAAAGAGGGGATCAGCAAGGAGGAGCTGCGCGAAACACTGCTGCGCTTCAACGTCCCGGACATCATGGTCAACCTGGAGGTGCGCGACAAGATCGCCATCACCGAGCATGAGATCGCGCAGTATTTCGAGACCAACAAGGAAACCTTCCGGGTGGAGGAACAGTTCAACCTCCAGGAGATCGTGCTGCTGCAGGAGGGACGCACTCCGGAGGAGCTGAGCGCCCTGGGGCCGCAGGTGATGGAGGAGCTGAAGGGAGGCACGTCCTTCAACGAGCTGGTCATCAAGTATTCCCAGGCGCCCTCGCGCTTCCAGGACGGGAAGATCGGCCCATTCAAGAAGGGGGACCTCGCCTCCGAGCTGGAGGCGGCCGCCATGGCGCTGAAGGAGGGGGAGGTGAGCCAGCCGATCCACACGCGCGCGGGTCTCCACATCGTCCGCCTCGAGTCGTACACGATGCCTCGCGACCCCGATCTCGATGCGTCGCGGTCCGAGATCATCACGCGCCTCAAGCAGACGAAGTTCCAGGCCGATCTCAAGACTTACCTGGACATGCTGATGAAGACCAACCGCATCCAGGTGCACGAGAACTACAAACAGTACGATCAGCGCTCCTGAGCCTCCATCCGCCCGCTTGATGGGCCGGTCGGGCATCTGGTACAGTGACGACAAACCTGCTCTCGCCGGAAGAGTCACCCGATGCCCAACCGCAAGCTGATCCGTCCAAGCCTGTCCGAGTTCAAGGGGAAGATGGCGCCGAAGCCGACGCGGCCCGTCCCGCCCGACTCCACCAACGCGGAGGCCTTCTACTACACCAAACAGATGGCGGCGCGCACCCCCATGACCATCGTTCTCCTGGACGGAGAAACCCTGCACGGTGTCATCGAATGGTACGATTTCGATTGCATCAAGGTGAACCGCACCGACGGGCCGAACCTCCTCGTGCTAAAGCACGCGATCAAGTACATGTTCAAGGAGGACGGCGCCCCGGAGCCGGCAGAAGACGGGCCGGGCGACACCGCCTGACCGTTCCGCGCACATGAGATCAGACCGCGGACCTTTCGGACGCGGGCCCACACGAGGAGGATCCATGCGAGTTGTGGCGTTGCTCCTGGCATCCGTCATGGTGGCCGTTCTGCTGCCGGCTCGAGGGCCAGCGGCGGCCCCGGCGTCGGATCCCTACGCCGGCTTCGAGCCCCGGCTCCGGCAGGTGCTCGAATCCTTCGACGCGACCCAGGCCAAGGTCACCTCGCTGTCCGCGCAGTTCACGGAGCGCAAGGAGATCGGGCTGCTGAAGAGCGCCGTGGTCCAGAAGGGGCGCTTCTACCACACCAAGCCGGACAAGTTCCTGTGGGAGTACGTCCTGCCCGAGCCCAAGATGCTCCTGATGAACGGCAAGAGCCTGATCGCCTACTACCCGCGGCAGAAGCAGGCCGAGGAGATCCGCACCCGCCTGAGCAAGCGGTTGGTGAAGTACTTCGGGCTGGGGCAGGTGTTCGCCGACCTGAAGGAGTTCTACCATCTGTCGATGGATCAGGATCCGTCGAAGCCCGACACGCCCGTGGTGGTGATGCGGCCCCGCTCGCAGCGCCTGGAGAAGAGGCTCCTCGAGGTGCGCGTGTGGATCGATCCGAAGATCAACCAGGTGAGCCAGCTCGAGTACCGCGAGGCGGACGGCGACACCACGACTTACGCGTTCACGGACATCCAGATCAACCCCGACATCGCGCCGGCACGCTACGAGATCGATCTGCCCGACGACGTGCACGTGAGTGACGGGTTTTCCGGCTTCTTCGCCGAGAAAGGGCGCTGACCCCCGGCCGCCAGAGAGATGCCCAACGCCGGTCTCGTCCTTCATCCTGACTACCTGGCGCATCAGACGGGCGTCTCGCATCCCGAGCGCCCCGAGCGGCTGGCGGCCATCATGGACCACCTCGACGCCACCGGCCTGGTGCAGGAAGTCGAGCGCATCGAGCCCAGACCCGCCGAGATGCCGTGGATCGAGACGATCCACTCCCCCCTGTACATCCGGCACGTAGAGGACTACTGCCGCACGGGCCGCGCGATCATCGACTCGATGGACACCGGCATCTCACCGCGGTCGTACGACGTGGCGCTGCAGGCGGCGGGGGGAGCGCTGGCCGCGGCCGACGCCATCATGGAGGGGCGCGTGCAGTCCGCGTTCTGCGCCGTGCGCCCGCCGGGGCATCACGCGCTGCGCGAGGTGGCCATGGGCTTCTGCCTGTTCAACAACGTGGCTATCGCGGCGCGCTATCTGCAGCAGCGCCACGGGCTGAAGCGCGTCCTGATCGTCGACTGGGACGTCCATCACGGCAACGGCACGCAGGACGCCTTCTACGACGACCCGTCCGTGTTCTTCTTCAGCATCCACCAGTACCCGCTGTACCCGGGGACCGGTGCGGCCGCCGAGACCGGCGTGGGCCCGGGCGCGGGGACCACGCTCAACATCCCCATGGATGCGGGGCGCGGGGATGACGACTACGTGAAGGCCTTCGAGGAGGTCGTCGCGCCCAGGGTCCTGGAGTTCAGGCCAGAGTTCATCCTGGTGTCGGCCGGCTTCGACGCGCACGAGGCCGACCCGCTGGGAGGGATGCGCGTCACCACGCCGGGCTACGCCCGGCTCACCGACATCGTGCGGTCGTGGGCGGGAGACCTGTGCCACGGCCGGATGCTCTCGATGCTGGAAGGGGGATACGATCTGCACGCGCTGGCCGGCTCCGTGGCCGCGCATGTCAAGCAGCTGCTGTGATACGCTCGACGACGCCTATGGAGCCACATCCGCCCGAAGAGCTCCTCAAGCAGGAGATCAAGCAGCTCATCGTGACGCAACTTCGGCTGAGCGACGTCACTCCCGACGGAATCCGCGACGACGAGTCCCTGCTGGAAGGGTCGCTCAACCTCGACTCCATCGACTTCCTGGAGCTGACGGTGGCCATGGAGAAGAAGTACGGCGTGAAGATCGCCGAGGCCGACGAGGTGCAGCGGATCTTCGCTTCCGTGAACACCATCGTGGGCCACATCCTGAGGCAGCGCGCCCGCCTCGCCAGTGCCTGACCTCCCCGATCTGGACGCACTGCTGAATCGACTCCCCCACGCCGGCACCGCCCGCCTTCCCGACGCCATCCTGTCCCTGGAGCCCGGGGCCCGCGTGACGGCCATCCACGCGGTGAGCGCCGGCGACCCGCGTGTGAGCGTCACCGGAGAGCTGCCGGCCGTCCTGCTCGTGGAGCTGATGGCGCAGGCGGGGGGCCTGCTCGTCGAGCAGAAAGACGGGGAACATGAAGGGGCCCTGATGGCCGGCGTGCGCCGCATGCATCTGCACGGCACCGCGCGAGCCGGCGAGACGGTGGTGGTGGAGTGCCGGCTGGCGCGAAAACTGGGGGAGATGTACCTGATCTCCGCGTCGGCTTCGTGCGAGGGGCGGAGCCTGGCCCACGGGGAGATCCTGCTGCGCCGGGCATCCATGAGGCCGATGAAGCAGGGGACGGGAAAGCCGTGATCGGCCTGGTCATACCGGCCTACAACGCGGGGCCCACCGTGGCGGAGGCGGTGCGCGGCGGCGCGAAACATCTGCCGCGCGTCGTGGTGGTGGACGACGGATCGGCCGACGACACCGCCGCGCGGGCGGCCCAGGCCGGCGCCGAGGTGATCCGGCACCCGGCCAACCGCGGCAAGGGGGCCGCCCTGCGCACCGGCTTCGATCGGATGGCGCGCGACGGCGCCGAGGCGGTGGTCACCATGGACGCCGACCTGCAGCACGAGCCCGACCAGATCCCTCGCCTCGTGGAAGCGTGGCAGGCGATGCAGGCCGACCTGGTGATCGGATCGCGCCAGGATCACTTCGAGGCGATGAGCCGGGGGCGGCGCGCCGGCAACCGCTTCTCCTGCGGGGCGTTGCGCTTCTTCACCGGGCTGGAGATCCCCGACTCCCAGTCGGGCTTCCGCCTCTACGGGGATCGGTTCCTGCGCGACCTGACCCTGCGGCGCGACGGCTACGACGCCGAGGTGGAGGTGCTGCTGCAGGCCGCCCGCGACCGGCGGCGCATCGCCTGCGTCCCGATCCGGATGTCGCGGCCCGACGGGGCGGCATTCAGCTCGTTCCGGCCCTGGGTCGACACCTACCGCATCTGCCGGACGGTGGTGCACTTCAGCGTCTGCGAGCTGTGGAAAGTGCGCCGCACTGGATGATCCCCCCGGAAGCCGTGTAGGATGGGCCCTCGCCGGCCTGCCGCCGAACGGGAGAACCCATTCATGCGCAGCACTCTGCTCGTCGCCTTCGTGGTCAGCTTCACCGCCGTCCCCGCCGTGGTGGACGCGGCGACCCCTCGCGAATCGCTCAAAACGAAGACCGTCGCCGCTCTGGACAAGCACCAGGCCGAGCTGATCGACCTGTCGGACAAGGTGTGGAGCTTCGCCGAGACCGCCCTGCGCGAGACCCGCTCGTCCGCGCTCCTGGCCGACTACGCGCAGCAGCAGGGGTTCCAGGTGACCCGGGGCGTGGCCGACCTGCCCACCGCCTTCACCGCGACCTTCGGTTCGGGGAGCCCGATCATCGGGATCATGGGCGAGTACGACGCCCTGCCCGGCCTTTCGCAGAAGGCTCAACCCTCCCGCGAGGCGATGCAGTCGGGAGCGCCGGGACACGGCTGCGGACACAACATGTTCGGTGCGGCCAGCATGGGGGCCGCGGTGGCCATCAAGGAGATGATCCAGTCGGGATCCCTGAAGGGGACGGTCCGCTTCTACGGCACGCCGGCCGAGGAAGCGGTGGGCGGCAAGGTGTACATGGCGCGCGCGGGGCTCTTCTCCGACCTGGACGTGGTGCTGGCCTGGCATCCCGACTCGGTCACCAAGGCCGACACCAGCAGCTCGCAGGCCCTGGTCGACCTGGTGGTCGAGTTCAAGGGGAAGGCGGCCCACGCCGCGTTCGACCCCTGGAACGGACGGAGCGCCGTGGACGCCATGGAGCTGTTCACCCACGGCATCAACATGCTGCGCGAGCACGTGCGCCCCACCGTGCGCATGCACTACACGATCCAGAAGGGAGGGGATGTCCCCAACGTCGTCCCCGAGTACGCGCGGCTCTGGCTCTGGCTGCGCGACCGCAAGCGCGCCGGCGTGGAAGAGGTGCTGTTGCGCGTGCGGGACGCGGCCGAAGGGGCCGCCCGCATGGCCGGCGTCGACCTGAAGTTCACCGTGCAGGGAGGCGACTACGAGATCCTGGTGAACGAGCAGGGGGCGCGCCTGCTGCACGAGAACCTGCTGTGGCTCGGCCCGCTCACCTACACCGACCCGGAGCAGCAGTTCGCCCGCGCCCTGCAGAAGGCGACCGGCGTGGATCCCACCGGCATGGACGGCTCCATCCATTCCTGGGATGAGCGCGACGAAGAAGGGGGCTCGACCGACGTGGGGGACGTGAGCTGGGTCGTCCCCACCCTGCACCTGAGCGTGGCCACCGCCCCGGCCAAGACTCCCTGGCACGCGTGGCCGGTGGTGGCGGCGGGCGGCATGTCGATCGGCCACAAAGGAATGATGCACGCCTCGCGCACGCTGGCCGCCACCATGGTGGACCTGTTCGAGGACGCCGAGACGAGGGCCGCCATCCGGCGCGAATTCGACGACAAGACGCGCGGGCAGGTGTACAAGCCTTACATCCCCGACGGCCCGCCGCCGGCGCCCCCGAACTGATCCGGGATTTCAGTCCCTGCAGATGAGGCCCGAGGGCGTGCTGTAGCAGCACGGGTTGCACGAAACCCTCGGATGCCCGTTGTAACTGCAGGTACAGAAGGGGCGACCCTTGCAGTCCTTGCAGCCTGGAACCTCGGTGGCGCCGGGAGGCGCCTGCGCGCACTCGCCGTCCGAGGCATCCGGGGACGTCTGCTCGACCACCACGGCATCGTCGGACGCGCTCAGCGAAGCCATGAGGGCAGGAGCCCCGACCAGCGCCGCCGCCAGCACGGCAACCGCGCCAAGGATCAGAAGCACGGGCGAGCTCTTGATTCTAGTCACTGTTCCCCTCCTGAAAGAGGCCTCATGACCGGGTGCGCCGACGGCGGCCGGGCCTGAGGGTACACCGGCCCTTATACCTCAGGCAGCATCCTTCGAACAAGACGATGCGAGCGGCGGGCCCAGGGAAGGAGCGATGCACGGGACTCTTCGGAGTGTCAAGCGGGCCGTCAAGGAGCCGGAGACGGGACGGGGGCCCGTCTCCGACCGCTACATCACGTGATGCAGGCTATCTCGCCTCCACAATTGTAGCAGCACACTTTTGTAGTGCAGAAGATCAAGTTGCACCCCTCCATGATAGGGCAGATCCGACACACAGCGTTCGTTTCGTCGGGCACGACAGCAGCGGGCGTTGTGTTGGACTTGTCACAGGACGTCTCGGCGGCCAACGGCTGTGCGCTGACCACGTCCTGGCTCTGATCCATGGTCACGATGGTGGTCGCACCGCTGACGAACAGTAGCCCAAGGGCCATTGTGGTCAGCAGGAAGGAGTTCAGCTTTCTCCTCATGGCACTCTCCTCCACATAAGAGGTTGATGGAAGACAGTTGCACCACGGTGCCGGGGCTGCGGCGGAGGCCCCACTGCTGAGCATGATTCTCTCACCGATCAGCCGGAAGGGATCACAATTTTCTGCTACCAGCTACCGGCTACGCTCGCTACGAGCCGGAACGCCCGAGGATAGTCAGACGTGCCGGCCGCGGCCCGCACAGACTACTCCGCCCGCCACTCAGGCACGCGACCCGGCGTCCAGGGGGCGCCGGCGGCTTCGGCCTGATCCTCGAGCCGCTTGAGGTCCTGCAGGATCACCGCGCGCACCTCCGCCAGCGTGCGGCCGAGCTGCCCGGCGGCGATCTCGTAGCCGCGCTGATGGGTCGCGGTGGCGTCCGACGTCGCGTTCCAGTGCCCCTGCACCACCTGCTGCACGCGGTCGGAGATGGACGGCGGGGTCGGCTCGTTGCGGCTGCCGCGTGTGGAGTCTCCGTTCAGCTCGATCCCCAGGTCCTTGAGGCGTCCCTCGATGCGGCGCGCCTCCTGGGCGAGGCGCGGGTCGGCCCCCGGCGTGTCCTCCAGGGCCTTCTTGATGTAGCTCACGCGCGTCTGAGCCTCGTCGAGCGCGCGCGAAGTCCCCATCACGGCTCGCTGCAGGCGTGCGGTCTTCTTCTGGAACTCCAGCAGGGCGGTCCGGTCCTTCGAGGGGAGCGAGGCATGACCGAGCGGGGCCGCGGTGAAGCTCTCCGGCCCGGCGAGCTGCGTCTCCTGCCCGTCCACGCGCTTCGACAGGGTGACCGTGTAGGTGCCGGGCGCCATCAGGGGCCCCAGGGTCGGATCGGACCACAGGTTGTCGGTGACGGGAGGTTTCAGATCGGTGGGCGACGACGGCGGCAGGCGCAGGTCCCACGCCACGCGCTGCAGGCCCGCCTTGGGGGAGGCGGTCAGGCGCCGCACCACCTGTCCTTCCTCGTCGCGGACGGTCAGCAGCAGGGTGGGCTCCTCTTCGCGGTCCTCGGCGCGCAGCGTCTCCCAGGCCGGGTAGGAAATCTCGTCGCCCTTCTTGATGGCGGCCGACTCGGCTTCCTGCCGCGTCTTCTTCTTCGACTTGATCTCGTCCTTGAGATAGGCGGTGAAGATGGCCCCGAAGGGCGGGTTGGGGGCCGTGTAGAAGCTGTCCCCCTGCATCCCCTTCTCTCGCAGCCCCACCGGCGACACGGATGGGATGTACATCATGGCCAGCTTGACCGGGAAGAGCGCGGCCTCGCGCTCCAGCATCTCGTCGTTGATGGCGCGCAGGGGGGTGTAGTCGTCCAGGATGTAGAAGCCTCGCCCGAAGGTCCCCACCACCAGGTCGTTCTCGCGCTTCTGGATGGCCAGGTCCTTCACGGTGATGATGGGGATCCCTCCCTTGAGCTGGACCCACCGGCGCCCGCCGTCGGACGTGAAGAAGACGCCGAACTCCGTCCCCGCGAACAGCAGGCTGGCATCGCGAGGGTCCTCGACCAGGGCGTAGACGGACCCGCGCTCCGGCAGGTCACCCGCGATCGACACCCACGTGCGCCCCCGGTCGGGACTGCGCAGCAGGTAGGGCTTGAAGTCTCCCATCTTGTGGTTGTCGAACGCGGCGTACACCACCCCCGCGTCGTGGCGCGACGCGGTCAGCCGGCTGACGTAGGTCATGTCAGGGACGCCGGTGAACTTCTCCACGCGGCGCCAGGTGCTCCCGCCGTCCTCGGAGACCTGCACCAGGCCGTCGTCCGTGCCGACGTACAGGACCCCTTCATCCACCGGCGACTCGTCCAGCGACACGATGTTGCCGAAGAACGACGTCGAGGCATTCTTGGCGACCGAGTCGACGCTCCACACGCGCCCCATCACCTTGAGCTTGTTGCGATCGATCTGGCGGGTCAGGTCGGGGCTCACCGCGCGCCAGGACTCGCCTCGATCGTCGGAACGAAAGAGGCGGTTGGCCGCGAAGTAGAGGCGCGTCCCGGAGTGGGGGCTGATGATGAGAGGCGAGTCCCAGTTCCAGCGCAGCGACTCCCCGGGGGTCTCCGGCTGCGGCTGGATGTCGATCGTCTCGCCGGTGCGCCGGTCGTGGCGCACCAGCACGCCATGCTGCGACTGTGAATAGACGATGTTGGGGTTGTCCGGGTCGACCTGGCTCTGGAAGCCGTCCCCGCCGGTGGTCACGAACCAGTCGGCGTTGATGATGCCGTTGGCCGTGTTCGTGCGTGCAGGCCCGCCCAGCGTGAAGTTGTCCTGCGTGCCGCCATACACATGATAGAAGGGCGAGCCATTGTCCACGGTCACCTTGTAGAACTGAGTGACCGGAAGGTTCGTGAAGAACCGCCACGTGGCGCCCCGGTCGAACGACTCGTACACCCCGCCATCGCATCCGGCGATCAGGTGGTCGGTCTGCTGCGCGTCGATGATCAGCGCGTGATTGTCGATGTGCTTGTAGCGCTCCCCGACCTTCTTGAAGGACTTCCCGCCGTCCTCGGTCACCTGCAGCCAGGTGTCGAGCGAATAGACGCGATCGGGGTCCTTCGGGTCGGCCACCAGCTCGTTGTAGTACTGCGGGCTGGTCGCGACGTAGTCGCTCATCTTCTCCCAGCTGCCGCCGGCGTCGCGGGATCGGTAGAACCCGCCGGTCTTGTTGGCGGCCTCGATGATGGCGTAGACGGTGTCGGGAGAGGCGGGAGAGATGGCCAGGCCGATGCGCCCCGTGTCCTCCTTGGGGAGCCCCGACTCGAGTTTCTTCCAGGTGGCCCCGCCGTCGGTCGACTTGTGGATGCCGGACTCGGGTCCGCCGTTGATGAGGGTCCACACGTGGCGCCGGCGCTGGTAGGCCGAGGCGTACAGGACGTCGGGGTTGCGCGGATCCATGTGGACTTCGTTGATCCCCGTCTCGGGCGAGACGCTCAGGATCAGCGACCAGTTCTTCCCGCCGTCGGTCGTCTTGTAGAGCCCGCGCTCGCCACCCGAAGCCCACAACGGGCCCTGCGCCGCCACGTACACCACGCGCGAGTCGCGCGGGTCGATGAGGATCTTCCCGATGTGCTCGGACTTCTTGAGCCCCATGTTCTCCCAGGTCTTCCCCCCGTCGAGCGATCGGTAGACGCCGTCTCCGTAGCCCACGCTGCGCTGGCTGTTGTTCTCGCCGGTCCCCACCCACACCGTGAGCGGGTTCTTCGGATCGAGGGTGATGCAGCCGATGGAGTACGAGCCCTGCGAGTCGAAGATGGGGGACCACGTCGTCCCCGCGTTGGTCGTCTGCCACACGCCGCCCGACGCCACCGCCACGTACCAGGTGCGCGGGTCGGAGGGATGCACCGCGATGTCGCCCACCCGGCCCGAGGTGAGGGCGGGGCCGATCCCGCGCAGCCGGAGCCCGCTGAAGGTGTCGGACTTCCAGAGAGTCTTCTTTTCCTCGTCCTTCCCCGCGTCCTTCTTGGCCGCGGCCGCGATCAGGGGGACCGACAGGCCGGCCATCAGGCCGGCGCACACCAGCAGAGTCGAGAGCCGTGCGGACGCTCGCATCATTCACCGTCTCCGATTATCGAAATGGGGCATCCCTATCCGCCTCGTTTCATGGCGGCGGCATGCGTGGACAGGGCCGAGAAGATCTGATCCGGAGTGCGGTTCAGGGCCGAAGCCAGGCCCGGATCGCCGGGGGTCCCCATCGTCTGCGTCATCCAGGTGACGAATGGCTCGTACAGAGACCCCTGCTCTCCGTTGATCAGGTAATGGACGAGAATCCAGGACAGGCCGTAGGCAAGTTCGACGTCGATGTCCTTGAACTGCCCCTGGAGGAAGTGCGCCGGGTCGGGCAGGTGGCCGGCATGGCGCTCGAAGGACTCGAGGTAGACCTCGGACCTGGCGTTCCACGAGAACGGCCCTTCCTTCTGGCGGCCGCGCAGGAACTTGAAACGGTCGAGCTTGTCCTTCTTCGGGGGGCGGAGCAGCTCGATGTAGGTGGCGATGCCCTCGTCGATCCAGTAGGGCGTGCGCCTGCCGGAAGGCGCGAGACGGTCATGGACGAAATGATGAGTCACTTCGTGGCTGACGTACTGCTGGGAGATCTTGAGCGGCGCGTCGCGCCGGGAGGCGTACGTGTAGGCGATACGCTCGTCGGGAAGGTACTGGCCGCCCGGGGTGAAACGGACGTACAGGTTGTCGAAGGCGCTCACCTTCCTGAAAGGGTCCACCGCGCCGAACACCAGCACCGTCACCGGCTGGCCCCCGGATCCGCCGCGCCGGGGGAAGGCCAGCTGGAACGACTGGTCCGCCAGCTCGATGGCCGAGACGAGCGCCTCGCGTTCGTCGGATCGCACGTTCGTCCGCAGCGTCCATCCCTGGCCCGTCACCTCGCGCAGATCCGGCCCGGCCAGCAGATGGTCGGCGAAGCGCAGCTTGGCCTCGCGCAGATCCTGAAGGTGCGACAACGGCACCTTCCGTCCATCCGGCAGGCTGGACATCTCGGGAGTTCCCTGGATCGGCCCGAAGTAATGGAAGCCCAGGAGGATGTCCAGCTCGCCTCCCGGCCGGTACTTCCACTGCTTCAGGCAGCCCTGAAGGTGGGCGACGAGATCCTGGGTCCTCCCGGGAGGCTCGACCTGCGCGTAGGCGGACTCGACGTAGTTGACGTACCCCATCGGGTTGACCTTGTAGCGCATGAGGGCATGGCCGGAGACGCCGGTGAGCTCGGGGGGCAGGTCGCAGCTCTTCTTGTGGAGGACCTCCTGCGGGAAGGCGGAGGTCACCGAGGCAGTCAGGATCACCAGTGCCGCAAGCCACGAACCGCGCAACGCTCACCTCGCAGACGGGCGCAGATCCTATCACGGGCTGTTGTAGACTGGCCTTCATGGTGCCGCGCATCTTCCTGCTCTCGCCTGCGCGCTGCGACGGGCGCCGGGCAGGTCAGCTCATGAACGACGAGAGCCGCCTCGAGCTCTCGCGCCGGCTCAGGGGACGGAAGGGCGCCCCGCTGGGGGAGTTGTTCTCCTTCATGAGCGGCCTCTACTTCCGCGGCAAGCTGGCCTACGCCCGCGCCTTCGCGGCCCCTCCCGATCCGTCTCTCCCCGGAGTGCTGGTGATCACCCCGCACAGGGGCCTGCTCCCATGGGACCAGCCCACCAGGCTGGCCACGTTGCGCGCCTTCGCGTGCGTGCCGGTCGACCCCGGTGAGCCACGGTACACGGCTCCGCTGCGACGCGCGGCGAAGGCCCTGGCCCGGCGGGCCGGGGCGCCCTGCGAGTTCGTCCTGCTGGGGAGCGTGGCCACCGGCAAGTACGTGGAGCTGCTGGAGGACGCCCTGGACGGGCGCCTGCGCTTTCCGGGAGAGTTCGTCGGGCGCGGCGACATGAGCCGCGGCGGCCTGATGCTGCGCTGCGTGCGGGAGGGGCGCGAGCTGACCTACGTGCGCGCCGCCGACGTGGCGCGGCGCGGGCCGCGTCCCCCCAAGCTGATTCCGGCCGCACGTGAAGCTCGGACCTTCAGGAGTCCGCCATGATCGCACTGCTCGTGGTGCTCGCGGCCGCCGCCGCATCGTCGTCCGTCCTCACCGTCGCCCTCGCCGGAGAGCCCGGCGATCCGCTGGTCATCTCGGAAGTCATCTACGGCGCCGACGGCGTCAGCCCGGTGGCCGGGGCCACGCTCGACATCCATCACACCGACGCCACGGGGCACTACGCACCCGAGGGCCAGCCGCCGCGCCTGAAGGGGACCCTGGTGACCGGCGCGGACGGGCGGTACGAGATCCGGACGATCCGGCCGGCCCCCTACCCCGGAGGCCGCATCCCCGCGCACATCCACGCGAAGGTGTCCGCCTCAGCAGGGGCGTGGCACGACATCCACGAGTACTGGTTCGCGGACGATCCGCTCGTCACCGCGGCGATGTCCGCGCCTCACACCAGCGAGCGCCGGTTCAATCCCATCGTCACGGTGACCAAGGGCCCCGACGGGGTGTGGCGCGGCGAGCGGGACATCCGGCTTCCGGAGAAAGCGAGACGATGAAGCGAGGCCTCAAGATAATCGGCGTGATTCTGGTGCTGGGCTTTCTGGGGATCCAGATGATGCGTCCCGAGCGGAACAACCCCCCTTCTCCCCCCGAGCGGCACCTGGCGGCGCGTCTTCCGATGTCTCTGGAGGCGGCCGCCGTGTTCGACCGGTCCTGCCGCGACTGCCATTCCAACGAGACGCGCTGGCCATGGTACAGCGAGATCGCGCCGACCTCCTGGTTCGTGGCGGGTCACGTGAACCACGCGCGAAGCCATCTGAACATCTCGGAATGGGATCGCTACGAGCCGCGCAAGGCGGCCCACCACCTCGAGGAGATGTGCGAGAAGGCGCGCAACGGGACGATGCCGCTCCCTTCGTACCTGTGGATCCACCACGGCGCGCGCCTGTCGGAGGCCGACATCGAGGCGCTGTGCGCGTGGACCGAGACGGCGAGCGCCGCCCTGCAACTCAGCGAACGGGACGACCACTAGCCGGGGGCGGGCCCGGCAGCAGCAGCAGCGGCAGCAGCGTGAGGGAGGCGGCCAGGCACCCGCCGATCCCAAGCACCGCCACCCATCCCATGCTGCGCAGCCCGGGGAAGTCCGCGGCCAGCAGCGCCCCGAAGCCCGCCAGCGTGGTCACCCCCGTGAGCAGTATCCCGCTCCCCGTGTGCCGCAGCACGGTGTCGATCCCCCGGCGGCCCTCCTCCTCGTGGCGGTTCACGATGTAGACGCCGAAGTCGATCCCCAGACCGAACACCATGGGAACCGCCACCAGGTTCATCAGGTTGATCGGGATCCCCAGCATGGCCATGGTCCCCAGCATCAGCACGGTCCCCGCCACGACCGGGATGGAGACCAGCCCGAGCTGGCGCCACGACCGGAAGGAGGTGGCGGCCGCCAGCAGCACCATGAACCCGGCGATGACCGCGGCCCTCCGGAAGTCCTCCACGATGAGAGACGACAGGTCCGACGTCACGCGGGCCACCGAGGCCACCCGCCCATGGCTCAGCAGGGCCGACGTCGCGGGGGCCGGGTCGCGCCCCGGCGGGACGATCAGGGCCGTGGCGACGGCGGTCCCCGACAGCCCCATCCGGATGGCATCGAGGGGCCCGTCTCCTTCCATGGCCGCGGGATCGAGGCGGACACGATCCCAGTTGCCCCAGCGCTCCAGGTCGGCCAGAAACGGAGCGAAGTGATCGGGGCGCAGCCCCAGCGCGTCGGCCTCGCGGCGGAAGTCGGCGGCCACGTCGCGCCACGCGATGTCCGACAGCGCCTCGTGCCTCGCCCGCTGCGTGGCCTGAGACGGCATCCACAGAACGGGCGACGTCCAGCCGGACAGCTCGCCGCGTGCCTGCAGGGCGCGCACCGCCGGGAGCGCCGCCTCGGCCGCGCGCAGCGACGCCTCGAGGTCCCCTTCGTCGCTCACGAGGTGCAGCGTCTCGGGAAGGCCCCCGAAGGGGGACATCAGGGACTCCAGCTGCCGGAAGGTCGGGTCTTCTCCGCGCAGCGACGCGAGGTCCGGTGAGAAGCGGGTCCGTGTCGCCGCGGCGGCCGCGGCCAGCGTCACCAGGCCCGCCGCCGCGAGCACGAGCCCGCGGCGCCTTCGGGCGGCGTGGTTGAAGGAGATCAGCACCCCGGCCATGGCCGACAGAGGGGGCCGGGCCTCCGGGCGCGACGGCAGCATGGCCAGCAGGCAGGGGAAGAGGAAGTAGACCGACACGAGCAGGTTGATCATCCCCAGCGCGGCGATGAGCCCCAGCTCGGACAGGCCACGGAACCGCACGAAGGTGAGCGCCGCGAACGACAGGCCGCTTGTGAGCGAGGCGATCAGGATGGAGGGGCCGGTGGAGCCCATCGCTTCGATCAGGGCGGCGTGCCGCTCGGCGCCGCGCGAGACTTCCTCGCGGAATCTCAGGTAGAGGTGCGTGAGAGCGTCGTCTCCGACCCCCAGCAGGATGGCCGCGAAGGCCACCGTCACCATGTTCAGATGCCCCGGCACCACCGCGGCGGCCCCCAGCGTCCAGAGCATGCTGAGGCTCAGAGGGATCGCCACGATCAGCAGCAGCCCGATGCGGCGCAGCACGGCCGCGTACAGCAGCAGGATGACCCCCATGGAGATCGACGCCGTCACCATGATGTCGTGGCGGATGCGGTCTTCCTGATGGACGGCGATGGCGTAGGCGCCAGCGTGCGACGCCGTGATGCCGGAGGCACCAGCGAGCGCGAGGCCCTCGGCGCGCGCGACCTCATCGAGAAGCCGGCGGGCGAACGCCGTGTCCTGTGGCGGGCGCGCCGGAGTGACCACCACGAGCAGAGTGGTGCCGTCGGGCGACAGGAAGAGCCCCGTGCCGGGATCGGGAGTGACGGGGAGCGCCGAGGCCCCGGGACGTGGAATGAGGGACGTCAGTCCGAGGGGGTCCCGCGCGAGCAGGTCCTTGGCCGGGCCCAGTGGCAGGGCCCTCGAGGCGGCGTCGCGCACGCGCTCGAGCGCCTGTTTCATGGCGGCCGGCTGCAGCCGCGCGCGCAGCATGGCCGCCTCTTCGGGGGGGAGGAGCACGGGAAGGTGCTCCATCCCCAGATCGAGCAACGCGGCGGCATCGCCCGGCGTGACGCCGAACTGCACGCTTCTCACCAGGCCCGAGCCGATCAGGGCCTCACGCAGCCGGGTGGCGGCGTCCTCGAGGTCCTCCAGCCGGTCGTCGCCATCCCCTTCGGCCCTGAGCGAGACGAACAGCACGTCGGCGGTGCCGAACCGGCTCAGGTAGTCGCGCAGGTCGTCGGCGGACGGGGTTCCCTCGGGAAGCAGGTCGGTGATGTCCGAGCGCAGCGTCAGCCGCGAAGCGGACCAGGCCAGCACGAGCGTGGCGAGGACGTACAGGACCAGGACCGTCCGTCGCCGCCGGATCACCGCCCCGGCGAGCCTGCGATAGAATCCGCCATCCATGGTGCATCCCGCCGCGATTCTGGTTGTGAGTCAGCTCCCGCTGGTGGCGGCCGTGGCCGTCCCCGCCGGTCCTGCGCGCTGGGGGCTCCTCTCGGGGTGGGCCGCCCTGAAAGTCTTCGTCCTCTGGCAGATGATGTCGGCGCGGGGCCGCATGTTCGGCCCGGTGGTCTGGCGCGCCCGCCCGCAGCCGCGCGTGGCGCTCACCTTCGACGACGGCCCGCATCCCGAGGACACGCCGGCGATCCTGAAGATTCTGCGTGACACCGGCGCGCGCGCCACGTTCTTCGTCGTGGGAGCGGCCGCTCGCCGCCATCCCGATCTGGTGAGGCAGGCAATCCGCGAGGGGCACGAGGTGGCGTCGCACTCCGACACGCATCCGTGGTGGTTCAGCATCGCGCCCGCCGCCCGCGTGCGGCGCGAGGTGTGTGAGTCGGCCCGCACCATAGAGAGCCTGACCGGCCGCCGGCCGATCCACTTCCGTCCGCCCGTGGGGCACAGAAGCTTCTTCCTGAAGGAGGCGCTGGCCTCGAGCGGCATCACCCTGATCACCTGGTCCTCCCGGTGCTTCGACACGCTGGGACGATCCCCGGAGGCGATCCAGCGCGCGATCCTGGCCACCGCCAGCCCCGGCGGGATCGTGATGCTGCACGAAGGGGTCCGCCGGCACCCGGGAGAGGCCTCGCCCACCGTGACCGCTCTTCCCGGGATCATCCACGCGCTGCGCGCGCGTGGGCTCGAGCCCGTCAGCCTGGAGGATCTCCGAGAGGCTCGCCCATCTCGACCACCGGCGCCTGCGCCTCCTCCATCCGGCGCAGCGCGCGCCGGACATGGAGCGTGACCGCCTCCACGCGCAGCGCGTTGCCCAGGCTCAGGAACGCGGGAATCCCCGCCACCACCGCGGGGGCCAGCACGGCCGCGGCCCCCCAGTTCAGAGGACGCATCTCGCGCCTCACGTCGGCCTGCGTGAACTCGAGGTAGTAGCGCCCGATGATCCGGTAGACCGCGCTGGTGAGAGCGGCCGCCCCGATGCTGTGCCCCACCGCCCGGGCGCGGCCGCAGGCGATCGATTCCAGGAAGGCGCGCTTGGCCGTCATGGGGGATCCGATGGAGGCGAGCGGCGCCTCCGTATGGCAGGCGGCCAGGTGGCGCATCACGTGGGCATCGCTTCCGCCCACGCCATGTTTGCGCACCCCCTGACGGGCGGCGCTCGCCAGCAGCTCGTCCACGAGCAGGTTGTGGCGTGGCGACAGCGCGGCGTTGCGCGTCTCGAAATGGTCGAACAGCCCCAGGATCTCCGCCATGAACGTGGCGGGAGGACGCTGCAGCCGGTAGCTCTGGAACGGATGGTTCAGCACGTGCAGGATCCCTCGCGACCTCAGATATCCCACCAGCTCCCGCACGTCGGGGGCCAGCTTCCGGATGTCCCGGTGCGCCGCTTCGTCGATGTCGAAGACGTTCACGTGAAGCCATTGCTTCGTGCCGGGGATCCGCGTCTCCACCTCCTCGGCCACGATCACGTGCGGCTCCAGCTCGGGATGGCGCGAGAGCAGATCGAGGGCACCGTCGATGGTGTCGTGGTCGGAGATGGCCACGAAGTCCATCCCCAGGGAGCGCAGTCGCCTGTACACCTGGAGCGGATCGTTGTAACTGTCGCGCGCGTTGCAGGCGTCGAGATGCCGCCAGTGGGAGAAGCGGGTGTGGACGTGAAGATCGGCGCGGTACCTTATGGGGTCCATCATGAAGGCGCGTTATTCTAACAGCGGCCACGGGGAGGGACAAGCCGCTATACTCGCCGTCATGAATCCGCCGGGACGGATTGTCGAAACAGCAACCCGCGCGCTCGGCGGATCCCCGGCACGCGAGGTTCTCTCGTGGGCCGGTGGAGGTCGCACCGCGGAGCAGGTGCTCGCCGAGGCCGAGGCACTGGCGGCGCGGCTGCGGCACCACGGGCTCGCGGCCGGCGAGGTCGTGATGCTGGCCGGCCTTCCTCCCGATGATTTCGTGATCGGCTGCCTGGCCGCATGGGGCTGCGACGCCGTGGTGCTCGCCCCCGACGCGCAGACCACCTCCGCCGAGCTGGACGCCCTGCGCGCGGCGTTCGCCCCGCGGCTGGTGGTAGGCCCCGATGACATCGAAGGCTCCATGACGGCCTCGGGCCACTCGCCCTACGTTCCACCGCGAGGGACTGCCCTCATCAAGCTGACCTCGGGAAGCGAGGGGAGGCCGCGTGGTGTTGCGGTGACGGCCGACCAGCTGCTGGCCGACGGGCGGCATCTCATCGACGGGATGGCCCTCACGCCGGACGACCTGCACGTGGCTGCCATTCCTCTGTCGCATTCGTACGGAATGGGGAGCCTGGTGATGCCGCTGGTCCTGCTGGGGACCCCGCTCGCCTTCGTCGACCCGCGACATCCGGGCGCGCTGGCCGAGGTCCTGTCGCGCGAGGAGCGCATGGTCTTCCCGGGAGTGCCTTCCCTGTTCGCGCTGCTGTGCCGCGACGACGCCCCCGCGATCGAGGCGCGCGGCCTGCGCCTGTGCATCTCGGCGGGGGCCCCGCTTCCTTCAGGTGTCGCGCGGGCCTTCCGCGAGAAGACCGGCCTGCCTGTGCGCTCCTTCTATGGGACGTCGGAGACCGGAGGGATCAGCTTCGACGACTCGCCGGCTGGGGATGCCGCCGAGGTGTTGGAAGGATGCGTGGGGCGGCCGCTCCCCGGATTGGACGTGACCCTGGACGACGGCGGCCGCGTGGTGGTACGCAGCGACGCGGTGGGACTCGGATACACCCATCATGTGGATGGGGCCGCGGGACGGTTCGCCGAGGGGGCCTTCCACACGGCGGACACCGCCGCCTGGGCGTCGCGCCCGGGGCGTCCGCCCGAGCTGTCGCTGGTCGGGCGGATCGGCGCCGTCGTGAACGTGGCGGGACGCAAGGTGGACCCGGCCGAGGTGGAGCGTGCGCTGCGTCGCCTCCCCGGCGTGCGCGACGCCGTGGTGATCGGGATGCCCGATCTGTCGCGTGGCGAAGCGCTGGCCGCGTGCGTGGAGGCGGAAGCATCGCTGGCCCGCGACGCCGTCATGGCCGGGCTGCGGCGCGAGCTGGCTGCATGGAAGCTGCCGCGCCGGCTGGTGGTCGTCGACCAGATGCCCAGGAACGAGCGGGGCAAGACGGATGTGGACGCGCTGCGGCGACGGCTGCTCGAGGACGTCGGCAACTACTAACTTTACTTAGACGCGGCCATCCTCACGCACGTGATCGCGCCGCCCCACGACGGGCCGCTCACCAGCTGGTCGCCCGTGCCGGCACACGCGGCCATGGCGGCAGCCGCGAGGGAGAAGCCGCCGGACGCGCCGAAATGGCCCAGCACGTCGGAGACGCGCGTGAGAGTGGCGCCGGGGCAGGCCAGGACGGCGGCGTCGTGCTCGGCCACGGCGGCGGCGGTGTCGGGAGCCCCTTGAAGGCAGGCGCGGGCGACGCGTGCGGGGCGCTCGTCGTCGTGAGCGCGCAGCGCCGCGCGCATGGAGCGCAGGTGGCACGAGGTGTCGCGGCTCCACTGCACGGGCCCCACCGTGGGGTCGGACGTCATGCCGGTCCCCGCGATCTCCGCCAGCACGGGCGCGCCGCGCCGCCGCGCGATGGCCGCGTCCTCCAGCACCAGGCAGACCGCTCCTTCTCCCACGAAGCGCAGCCCCAGGATGGCCAGCACGCGCAGCAGGGGTGGGACCATGAGGTCCACCCCTCCGGCATAGGCCACGTCGATGCGTCCCTGGCGGATCGCGGCGGCGGCGCGTGACACGGCCGCCATGGCCGAGGCGTCGCCGCAGGTGAAGCTGATGCAGGGGCCGCGCGCGTCCAGCTCGATGGCGGCGTGGCCGGAGGGGGCGTTGGCCACCGACTCCGAGAACAGGAACGGGCTGGTCGTGCCGCACCCGTCGCGCACCATCTCAAGCAGGTAGTCCCAGGTGGAGTCGATGCAGCCGAAGCCCGTCCCCATGAAGACGCCGCGGCGCTCCGGGGCGTGAGCGGCCGCGCCCTCGCCACCCAGGCCTGCTTCGTCGCGCGCCATCAGGCTGGCGACGGTCCAGATCTGGGAGACGCTTCCCATGCGGCGCAGGGAGCGGGCCGGGATGTGCCGTTCGCGCTCGAACGGGGCCAGCCGCGCGACGCGCACCCGAGGCTCCTGGCCGCGCCAGGTGGGGATCGGCTCATCGGCGCCCAGGGAGATCCCCGCCGCCAGGGCCGCCGCGAGCGGCGTCCATCCGGTCCCGGTGGGCGACACGACCCCGACGCCGGTCACCGCGACGCGCCGCAGGGCCGTCATGCCGCTCCCCTCCGGAAGACGAGCGATGCGTTGCTCCCCCCGAAGCCGAAGCTGTTGGAGATCGCGAGGCGCATCTCTTCGCGCCTGGCCGCGCCGTGCACGAGATCGAGAGAGGTCCCTTCGTCGGCGCGCTCCCACCCGAGCGTGGGAGGAATCTTCTGGTGCAGCAACGTCAGCACCAGCACGACGGCCTCCACCGCGCCCGCGCCTCCCAGCAGGTGTCCGATCATCGACTTGCTGGCGGTCGCCGAGGGCATCCGTCCCGCCTGGCCGAAGACGGTCCGCAGCGCGCGCGCTTCGGTGGCGTCGTTGAGCGACGTCCCCGTTCCGTGCAGGTTGACGTGGTCGATCGTCTCGGGCGTGATCCCCGAGCGCTCCAGCGCTTGGGTCATGGCCGAGGCGGCCCCGCGCCCATCGGGATGGGGCGCGGTCATGTGGTGCGCGTCGCAGCTCAGGCCGTAGTCCAGAAACTCGGCCAGGACGGCCGCGCCGCGCCGGCGCGCGGTGTCGGCCTCCTCCAGCACGAGGATGCCGGCCCCTTCGCCCAGCGACAGTCCCTGGCGCGAGGCATCGAAGGGTCGGCACGGAGACGAGTCGAGCAGGCGCAGGGTGTTGAAGCCGCTGTAGGTCAGCCGGCACAGGGCGTCGCCCCCTCCCGCGATCATCCCGGTGGCGTCGCCCGCGCGGATCAGATCGGCGGCCAGGCCGATGGAGATGGCGGACGAGGCGCAGGCGGTCATGTTGGACAGGCGCGGGCCGCCGGCGCGCAGGTCGCGCGCCACGGCGTCGGCGGGGGCCGAGCTGGGCAGGCCCAGGATGCGCGAGACGCCGGCCCGGTCGAAGCCGCGGCTCTCTCCGCGCCGGACGTACTCCTCCGTCTCGAGCATGCCGGCCGTGGAGGACCCCAGCGAGATGCCGATGGACGCCATGCCGTCCCGCGTGAGGCCGGCCTGCGCCGCGGCCTCGCGCGCGGCGGCGAGGCAGAGGAGGTCGCTGCGCGACGCCCGTGCGCGCTCCGGCGCGGGGAGCCCCGGCAGATCGGGCAGCCGCTTCACCTCGGCGGCGCGATCGCTGAGGCAGCCGGTGGCGTCGAAGAGGCCGAGCGCGCCGATCCCGCTCCGCCCTTCCATCATGGCGCCCCAGACTTGGCGCTGATCGGCTCCCAGGGCGCACACGATCCCCAGGCCGGTCACGACGACGCGCCGCCCGCCGGCGGGAGGGGTCATGGGGAGGGTGGCGGGGGCGGGACGGCGGCGGAGCGCGGCTCCTCGAAGGCGGCCAGCAGGGGGACCTCGGGTGAGAGGCGCACGCGCTGCTGCACCCGGATGATCCCGTAGAACATGTTGAGCCTGGCGCGCACGCCGAGACGATGCTCGACGTGCCCGGCCAGCAGGCTGACGACCGCCTGGCGGATGCCCCAGCGCCCCCCCGGGCTGAGGAAGATGTCGTTGAAGTGAGGCTCGTAGAACCGGCTCACGATGCGCGTGTAGGTCGCCACGTGGCTGCGCACCTTGCGCTCGTACGGCCGGAAGCGCCGTGGCGAGAGGTCCGCGGCGTCCGGACGGGAGCCGAGAGCCTCGTGCAGGGCATCGGCCGCCATCTCCGCCGACGACATGGCGAGCCACACACCCGACGAGAAGATCGGATCGATGAACGCGGCGGCGTCCCCAAGGAGCAGGTAGCCGTCCCCCGCCACGTCGCGGCACCCGTAGCTGTAGTCGCTCGCCGACCACACCTGTGAGATGCGCCGCGCCGACGCCGTCAGCCGCCGCGCGGCCGGGCAGCGCCGCAGCGCCTCTTCCAGAAGCTGCTCCGGAGGGAGCCCGGTCTTCCTGAGCGAGGTCCCTTCGGCCACCAGGCCGACGCTGGTGACGCCGCCGGGCAGCGGGATCATCCAGAACCAGCCGTCCTTCAGCACGACCAGGATGATGTCGCCGCCCCGTATCCCCTCGGCCCGCGGGATTCCTTCGAAGTGGGCGAACACGGCGGCCTTGCGCAGGTGCGGGGTCATGTCCCGCAGCCCGCGCCGCGATGCCAGGAAGGCGTCGCGCCCGCTGGCGTCAAGCAGGAAGCGCGCCGCGATGCGGCGCGGAGCGGCGTCGCCGGGCCCCTGCACCGTCAGCTCGCATCCCGTGCGTGAGGACGGCGTGGCCTCCAGCACCGTCGTCCCCTGATGCACCTCGGCTCCCAGCTCGGCGGCGCGCTGCAGCAGCAGCTCGTCGAAGGCCGATCGCAGCACCTGGAACGCCATCGGGTAGCCGGGCACGATCCCGTCTGCGAACGAGATGTAGCGGGTCACCGACCCGTCGCTGGACATGAGAAGCGCGCCGTGCTTGTGCACGAACTGGCCGCGCAGCCGCGACTCGATCCCCAGGCGGCGGAACAGGTCCATGTTGAACGGCAGGAGCGACTCGCCGATGTGGAAGCGGGGAAAGGTCTCCTTCTCCAGGACCACCACCCGCCGGCCGTGCGCGGCCAGCAGCGCGGCTGCGGTGGCTCCGGCGGGTCCGCCGCCGATGATGGCGACGTCTGCGTCAGGCATGGCGAAACCTCCGTCGGGAGATCCGTGCGATGGCGAAGGTGAGCAGGCCGAGCGCCGTCCCCATCACGACTCCCAGGACCGCCCCGCCACGCAGCCAGGAGACGTAGAAGACCAGGCCCGACGGATCCCAGGCGCCGTGCGCGGAGTTGCCCGCCCCCATGGCGTTGCCGATCCAGAGGCTGGCGGCGATGAGCCCCGGGGCGAAGAAGGGATTGGAGATCTGCGAGGCCAGCGCTGCTGCGGCGATGTTGAGCCGCAGGGCCCAGGCGATGCCCCCGGCGATCAGCGCGTGCAGCATGTAGAAAGGAGTGAGCCCGACGAACACGCCGATCCCCACGGCCAGGCCCAGCCGGGCCGGGGACGCGTGCTGCTCCAGCAGCATGTGGCGCGCCCGCTTCAGGAGGCCGGGGCGTTTCTCAGGCGGATTCACTCGGATTCCTCCGTCGGCTCCGCGTCGTCGCGTGGCCAGACATCGTAGAAGTTGAACCACTGGTCGGAATGGCTCGCGATGACGGACTCCATGATACCCGCAAGGCGCGGCATCGCCTCGCGCAACGCGGCGTCGAGGCCTTCGCCGCGCTGGCGCGGCAGCTCGAGCGGGGGCAGCGCAATCAGGCGGAACCTATCCCCCGGGGCCAGCAGGGTGAACACGGGCACGATGGGGGCTCCCGTCGCGAGCGCCAGCCTGACCGGCCCGGTGGGGAGCGGCGCGGGGAGGCCGAACAACGGGGTGGGATGGACGTCGGCGCCGGCGGCGCGATCTCCCTGCACGGCCACGATCTCCCCGCGCACGAGCGCGGCCATCAGCTCGACTCCCAGCAGCGGCGAGGCTCCCACGTGATGCACGCGCAGCCCGGGATGGCCTCGCGCCTCCGAAGCCAGGCGGGACACCTCGAGCGGCTCGTCGGGGCGCATCACCACGTGCACCGGCACGCCGAGGTGCCCCAGCAGCGACAGCCCCATGTCCCATTGCCCGATGTGCATCGTGAGCAGGATGGCGCCATGCCCCTTCTCCAGCGCCCTGTGAACGACGGCCCGCGCGTCCTTCTCACCATCGAGCTGGTCCCACAGCCAGGCCGGTCCGAACCGGCGCAGCGACGCGTAGGCCACCATGAACCGGCTGAAGCTCACGAACACCCGATAGGCTCGCCACCAGAGGGCCGGTCCGGTCACACCGGTCACGCGCTCGAGGTTGCGCAGGACCGCTCCCCTCTCCCGCGCCATCACCAGGAAGCACAACGCCGAGACGGCGTATCCGAGAGCTCTCACGGCGAAGCGGGGGAGAGACGGCGTGATGCCGAAGATCAGGCGCCAGCTCAGCGGGGTGTTCAGGCGATGGGTATGCCAACGTGCCGTCGTGGACGATGTGCGCGCCGCCGCGGATGGAGAGGACACCCGGGCAATGTAGAGGATGAGCGGGGGGAAGGTCCAGCCGTTGCCGTGGTTGGCCGCTATGGTACGATTCGCAGCCTATGAGGCGTTACGACGTCGTGGTGCTGGGAGGAGCGTTCGCGGGCTCCGCCACGGCCCTGCTGCTGAAGCGCTCGGATCCCCGGCTGCGGGTCCTGATCGTGGAGAAGCGCGAGGCGTTCGACCGCAAGGTGGGCGAATCGGCCATCGAGCTGTCGACCTGGTTCCTCACCCGTGTGCTCCGGCTCGACCGGCACATGTTCCTGGAGCAGCTCCCCAAGTACGGCCAGCGCTACTGGTTCTTCAAGGAAGGCGTGACCGGCCTGTCGGGCGCGTCGGAGCTGGGGAACAAATACCAGACGCGGGTCCCCAGCTTCCACGTCGACCGCGCGCGGCTGGACGAGCACGTGCATGGTCTGGCGCGGGCCGAAGGGGTCGAGGTGATGCGCCCGGCCAAGGTCATGGACATGCAGAGTCAGCAGGACGGCCTCTCGACCCTGCTCCTCGAGACACCGGACGGCCCGCAAAGCGTGGAAGCGAGCTGGGTGGTGGACGGCACGGGACGGACCGCATGGCTGGCGCGGCGGATGGGGCTGCTGGAGGCGGTGCCGGAGCATCCCACCCATGCCGTCTGGGCGCGCTACACGGGCACGGCGGATCTCGATGGCGAGTGGCTCCCCGGACGGGAGGGCCAGGGCGCCCCCATCGTCTCCCGGGGCCTTTCCACCAATCACTTCACCGGGTTGGGCTGGTGGGTCTGGATCATCCCGCTCCCCGGAGGAGACGTGAGCGTGGGGGTCGTGTGGGACGAACGGCTGTTCGACCTGCCCCCCGGGGCCAACCTCGCGGATCGGTTCGAGTCGTTCATGAGGAGCTATCCGGCCGGGATGGAGCTGATGCGCAACACCCGGCGTCGTGAAGGGGACTTCCGCTCCCTGCGCCACCTGCCGTACCGGGTCCGGCGCATCATGGGAAACGGCTGGGCCATGGTGGGAGATGCGGCCGGCTTCATCGATCCGTTCTACAGTCCCGGGCTCGACTGGGCAGCGTGCACCATCAGCCGGACCGTTTCCCTGATCGTCGACGACCTGGCCGCGGGAGGAAAGCCCGAGACACGGCGCGCCGCCGTGGAGCGGCACAGCTCGATGTTCACGCTCAGCTTCGAGCGGTGGCTGCGCGCGCTCTACGTGGACAAGTACTACTACATGGGAGACGCCGAGCTCATGGAGGTGGCGCTGCGCCTCGAAGTGGCGCTGTACTACTTCGGCATCGTCACTCCGGCGTACCGCGAGCCTCACCAGCGTCTCATTCCTCCCTTCTCCCTCCCCATCTCCTGGCCGTTCTACGCTCTGATACGCGGGGTCAACGACCGTCTTGCGGCGCTGGCGAAGGTGCGGCTGGCCGCCGGCACCTATGGCCGTGGCAACGCGGGCCGTCGCGTCATGCTGGGGGGCTTCAAGCTGGGGCCGAGCAGCCTGCGGTTCGTCCCCGGGGCCCTGGCGCGTCTCGCGCGCCTGGAGATCGGCTCCCTTCCCGATCGCCTGGCCGCACGCAGGCGACGGCGTGAGGAACTCGCGGGCCGCCCGGCGGCCGCCATGGTGGGCGAGAAGCCCCGGTGATCCTCACGTCGCTGACCCGCTACCGTGAACTGGGACTCCTGATACTTCGCGTCGGGCTGGGCGCCATGTTCGTGGTGCACGGAGCCCCCAAGCTCATGGGCGGCGTCGAAAGGTGGAATGGGATAGGTGGAGCCATGAGCAACCTGGGCATCACCCAGATGCCCGCGCTGTGGGGCTTCCTCGCCGCGCTTGCCGAGACGGGCGGGGGTGTCTGCCTCATCCTGGGGTTCGCCTTCCGTCCCGCCTGCCTGCTGATGGCCTTCACCATGGGAGTCGCGACCATGCACCATCTCAAGCGAGGGGACAGCATCCAGACCGCCTCTCACGCCATCGAAGCGGGGATCGTCTTCGTCTCGCTGCTGCTCATCGGGCCGGGCAAGTACAGCGTGGACGGCAAATGAGCCGCGCCCGGGCCATCTTCCTGTTCCTCGCCGGCGCCATGATGGTGACCGCCTCCTTCGCGCACGCACTTGCCGGGTGGCCTGCCCTGAAGCCCGAGTTGGAGAAGCTCTCCGCGTCCAAGGACGTGATGGACACCGCGTCCATCGGCTGGCACTGGGGGAGCGCCACCATGGCGACCCTGGGCGTGATCGTCCTGGCTGGCGCCTGGCGCTGGTGGAGCGGTGACCGATCCGGCGCGTTCGCCGTCAGGCTGGTGGCCGCCTGCTGGATCCTGTTCGGGATCGCCACGATGCTGACCTACGGCGTCAGCGGACACTTCACCGGGTTCATCGTGATCGGCGCTCTGGCCCTTGCCCCCACCCTGGGGGACGGATCCTGAAGGAGGCGGACACATGGGCAGGTTGATCGGCGGGGTAGTGGTCGGCTATCTGACGATGTTCGTGCTGGTGTTCGGAAGCTTCACCGCGGCCTACCTGGCCATGGGCGCGAACAGCGCGTTCCAGGCGGGCAGCTACGAACCCAGCACACTGTGGCTCGTGGTCAGCTGGGTGCTGGGTTTCCTGGCGGCGGTGGCGGGCGGCTGCGTCTGCATGGCGATCGCGCGCACGCCGAAGGGGCCGCTGACGCTGTGCATCGTGGTGGTGGTGCTGGGCGTTCTGTTCGCCATACCGACCCTGATGGGCGGCCCGGACGAGCGTCCCACGGTGAGAACCGGCGACGTCGCCAACATGGACGCCATGATGAACGCGCGCCAGCCCGCATGGCTGATGGTGCTCAACCCGATCCTGGGGGCCGTGGGAGTGATGGTCGGTGGGCGGCTGAAGGGCGCTTGAGGCGTTACCGGGGCTTCGCCATGGCCCGGATCCGCGCCTCCGGGACACCTTCGCCCAGGATCTTCCTCAAGGCCACCTCCAGGACCTCGTCGCGCCCCTCGCGGATCCCCTGGATCGTCGGCCTGGCCACGATGTCGGGAACGATGCCGACGCGCTGCGTCGGGCTTCCGTCGGGGTAGAAGACGCCGATCCCGCTGATCGATGTCCGGGAGCCGCCGGGCAGAGGGATCGTCGACACGTTGCCATCCGCTCCCGCTGTCGGGCTGCCGACGATCACGGCTCCCGGCGCGGCCCGGAAGGCCATGGCCGTGTACTCGGCGTGGCTCAACGACACCTCATCCACCAGGATGACGATGGATCCCTCATAGCGTGGAGCTGCAGGCGCGATGTTGAGCGTTATCCCCGGAGAGAACGCTCCCGGGTTGGAGAGACTTCCGAAGGAGAAGCGGACGAACGGCGCCGGCTCGGCCACGAGGTGCTGGCCAAGCTCGAAGACCATGTTGGCGGACGGATAGTTCCTGAGGTCCAGCACGAGGCCACGGGTCCCCGCCGCGCGGCGGATGTAACTCTCCGCCTCTCCCTCCTTCACGGTCGAGAGCTTGAGGTACGCCACCTCCGGCGACAGCAGACGCATGGTCTCGCCCGGGAGATCGTGGGTCCACCGCCCGGCCTGATTCGCTGCGTCGATCCGGCGTCTGGGCAGTGTGACCTTGAAGGTCCCGGCCGGCCGGCTGCCCAGCACCTCCACGTCGCGGCACTCTCCACGAGTCAGGTTCCTGGCCATGCCGAGGAGCCGCGCCCCCTCGTTGGATGCGGAGTACCAGGGAGCCCACGTCTTCACGAGAGACTCGACCCGGATCCCGTCGAGGGCCGCGATCTCGTCCCCCATCTTCAGCCCGCCGGCCGGCTCCGCGGCATCCGTGACCAGGGCACGCCCCTCGATGAACCTTATCCAGACGGGAAGCGCGCACTCTCCGCGTGGCGGAAGGACATCTGGATGCGACGCCAGGCGGGCGTGCCCGTCGTTGATGCGCGTGATCAGCGCCAGCATCTCGAGCAGGAAGGCTTCCTGGTCCCCGGCGGCGGCGATCCGCGGCAGGAACTCGATCAGCACCGCATCCCAGCTCTCGCCGATCACGTCCCGGTAGGGGAACCAGTACTGGATGATGTTCCAGTAGCGGAACAGGGCCAGCAGGCGGTAGCCCGCATCCAACGTGGTCATGTGCGTGTAGGCCAGCTCATGGCCGAACAGGGGATTTCCGACGGATAGCTGCTTGGTGACATAGAACTGCGCTTCGGAGGCGTGGCGGTTGTCGAGCACCTTCTGCAACAGTCCGGCCAGCTCCTCGCCCAGCGTCTCACGGTCTCGCAGCCAGGCGAGATCCGGGCTGATCCAGGGCCCGTCGGGAGGAGTGGCACATGGGGAGCAGGGCGCGGGCGCTCCGAGCCCCGCCACCCATCCGGCCAGGGCCCCGGCGGCCGAAGCTCGATCCTTTGCCTCCAGCACGCGGGGCAGGATGCGGAACAGCTCGAAATCCCAGTGCAGCTCGCCGGCGGCGACTCGAGGATGGTGGTACTTGAGGAATCCCCATACCTTGCACAGCGTGGCGAGGTTGGAGACCTGTGCAGGCGACAGCCGGCTCACCGTCACGCGCGAGCCGGCTTCAAACTCCTTGTCGGTGTCAAAGACGGTTGGCGTCCGCTTCGCCTTGGGCGCTTCACGCAAGGGCCGGCCGTCGAGGAGTATCCGGAGGTCATCCACCCACACGCGCCCCTCGCCCGCCAGGAGCACCCCGAAGAAGAGCTTGCGCGCTTCCGTCTTGAGCGGGAGCTTGATGATGTACTCCGTCCAGTCCGTGGTGCCGCGCAGCTCCCGCGACTGCATGTTGTCGAAGGCCACCGAGCCCGATTCACCATCTTCACGCATCCAGAGCCCGGTGTAGCCCGTGACCCCTTCGGTGCGCAGGAAGCCGCGCAGCTCGAGGGTGACCCCGTCGACCTCCAGGGGAATGGACTTCGTGAACGTGCTGAAGTCTCGCTTGCTTCCGGCATCGCGCTCGATGCGCCCCGACCTTTGCCCGCCGTGGACGATGACGGTTTCGGAAAACAGCGTCCCTGCCGGTCCACCCCACCAGCCCTCGGGCAGGCCATCGACCTCGGAGCCCTCGAACGAGAGCGCGATCTCGAGATCCGCGGGGATTCCGGCGGCCTCCTGAGAGGGAAGCGCTGAGAGAAGGAGAAGCAGCAGGATCGGCATACCCGCTTATACCACGAACCGGGCTGGGTGGGCGCCTCAGGCTCGGTGCCCTGACGTCAGCCCCGTCAGACGCAGGCGCTGCGCCACGGCTTCCCGACGGCCGACCGGAGGCTCTCGTCGGGCGTGGCCATCTGATCGGGGGTGAGCGAGGTCATCAGATCGCGCACCGGCGTGGCGCCGCGGCGCGGCGGCGGGCACGATTCGATCCGAGCGGACACCATGACGAGAATCAGCAGCTGCATGCCTGCTTATACCACACAGGGAGGGGGTCAGCTTTCCAGCGAGGCGAGGATCTGCTCGATGGCCGCCAGATCGGCGGGCTTGGTCAGGTGCAGATCGAAGCCCGCTTCATGGGACCGGCGGCGATCCTCCTCCTGTCCCCAGCCGGTCACTGACACCAGCACTATCTCCTGCAGCCCGGGGAGCGCTCTCAGCCTCCTCGCCAGCTCGTAACCGTTCATCCCGGGCATGCCGATGTCCAGCAGCGCCACCTCCGGAGCAAAGCTGCGGACTTCGTTCAGCGCTGCCTCGCCATCGTGAACGGTGTGAACGTCGTGTCCCATCATGGTCAGCAGGGAGCCGAGGGTCTCCGCGGCGTCCCGGTTGTCGTCGACCACCAGCACGCGCCTCGCGGGCGCGCTCGCCGGCCGGTCGCTCGCTGCGCCGGTCTCCTTCGAGGACGGGATGCGCTCCATCATGGGAAGACGCACCGTGAACTCGCTCCCCTTGTGGGGGCCGCTGCTGCTCGCTTCGACGGTGCCACCGTGCATCTCCACCAGGCTCCTGACCAGCATGAGCCCGATGCCCAGTCCTCCCTGCGAACGTCCGATGGACGCATCGGCTTGGGTGAACAGGTCGAAGATGCGCGGCAGCGTCTCCGGCGGGATGCCGATCCCCGTGTCGCGCACTCGCAGGATCACCTCGCCGGCCAGGCTCTCGCTCGTGAGCCAGATGCGGCCCCGTTCGGGCGTGTACTTGGCGGCGTTGTTCAGCAGGTTGGCCACGACCTGCGCCATCCGCGTGAGGTCGGCGTTCAGGACCACGCGTTCGGACGGGAGCGAGACCGTCAGCTCATGGCCTGACGCTTCGATGAGCGGCCGGCTCATCTCGAGGGCGCTCTGGACGATACTGGCCAGCTCCACCGGCTCCCGGCGCAGATCGATCCGGTTGCGCGTGATGCGCGACACATCCATCAGGTCGTCCACGAGACGGACGAGCAGCTTCAGCTGCCTCTGGATGGTGTCCAGGGCCCTCCCGGTGACGACGCCGTCGCCGGGGGAGCGCCGCATGATGAGGACGGAGTTGCGAATGGGGGCCAGTGGATTGCGCAGCTCGTGAGCCAGGGTCGCCAGGAACTCGTTCTTGTGGCGGTCGGCCACCCGCAGGGCATCCATGGCCATCCTGCTCTCGTGAACGTCGGTGCAGGCGCCGACCCATTCCCGCACCGATCCGTCGGGGTCCGTCACCGGGGTGGCTCGAGAGACGAAATGACGCCACTGCCGGGATGGGGCATGCCACAGCCGCCCGGAGGACTCGTAGACGGTCCGCTTCCGGCGCGCCTCCGACCAGAGCTGCCACACGCGCGCGCGGTCGTCCGGATGGATCGCGTCGAGCCAGCCGGTGCCTCGATGATGCGGCCACGACTGGCCGGTGTAGGCCTCCCACGCCGGCTGGGGCTCGCTGAGCGCTCCTTGGGCGTCGGCCACCCAGGGCACGTCGGTGAGGACGGAGACCATCGATCGATAGCGCTCCTCCGACCGCGCGATCGCCTCCTTGGCCTCCACCTGAGCGGAGAGGACGCGTCGCCGGACGCGAGCCAGCTCGAGCTGCGATTCGAGGCGGGCGAGAAGCTCGCGGGTGCTGAAGGGCTTGATCAGATAGTCGTCGGCCCCAGCCTCCAGCGCCTCGATGCGCGCCTCCTCGCCGGCGCGCGCCGAGAGCAGGATCATGGGGACCGTGTTGCGGTGCGGGTCGACGCGCACCGCGCGGACCAGGCCCAGGCCGTCCAGGTTCGGCATCATCACATCGGTGAGCACGATGTCAGGGGGCTGAAGCCGGATGCGCTCCAGCGCCGCCACTCCGTCGGGGACGGTCTCCACGTGATAGCGGCCAGCCAGCAGGCGGCGCAGATACTCGCGCATGTCGGCGTTGTCGTCCGCAACGAGCACCCGCGGCACCGCCTCGCCCGGGATCCGCGGCAGCAACGGGACGGAGAAGTCTTCGAAAAGGGCCGGGGCCTCGGATGGGCCCTCCTCCGCGCCTTGGCCGACTCCGGGAAGCCAGCGGAGCGCCTCCTCGACGAACGCGATCGCGCCGGTGGCCGTGGACGTCTGGGTGCGGCGCGCGCCGATCCGGTCCGGCGGCAGGTGACCCGAGCCGAGCGGGATGGTCACGGTGAAGGTGGTGCCCTGGTCCGGCATGCTCTCGGCCGCAATCGATCCTCCATGCAGCCTGACCAGCTCCTGCACCAGGGCCAGGCCAATCCCGCTCCCTTCGTGCGTGCGGCCGCGCGCGTTCTCCACGCGATGGAAGCGCTCGAACACCTTGGGCAACTCATCGGCGGGAATGCCCGTCCCGGTGTCGCGCACTTCGAGAGCGACGGCGCGATCCAGAGCGCGCAGGGTGACGGCGATCTCTCCCTGGAACGTGAATTTGAACGCGTTGGACAGCAGGTTCAGGACGATCTTCTCCCACATCTCCCGGTCCACGTACACGGCCTCGGGGAGCGCCGGGCAGCTCACATTCAGATCCAGCCCGGCGCGCTCGCAGGCCGAGCGGAAGCTGCTGGCGAGGTCCGCCGTGAAACTCGCGAGGTCGATCGGATCGTACGAAGCCTGAATCCGTCCCGCCTCGATGCGCGAGAAGTCGAGCAGCGTGTTGACCAGCCGGAGGAGCCGCTGTCCATTGCGATGGACCACCTCGAGCAGCTCGTGGTCCCTTCCGCCGTCCCGGACGCGCTCGGCCAGGAGGTCCTCGATGGGGCCGAGCATGAGGGTCAGCGGGGTGCGGAACTCGTGGCTGACATTGGAGAAGAATGCGGTCTTGGCCCGGTCCAGCTCCGCCAGCTCCTCGGCTCGCCTCTTCTCATGCTCGTAGGCGCGCGCGTTGGCGACCGCGGTGCCGATGTGTCCGGCCACAAGGTCGAGGAAGCCGCGGTACTCGGCACTCACCACGCGCCGCGGACTGAGGCCGGCCACGAGGAAACCGGCGGGCGCCGTCTGGCCGGGGGTGAGGATCGGCAGGATCAGGGCCCCCTGGGGGGACTCCGGCCACGGCCCTCCCGATAGAGGCCCATGTCTCAGGGACGGATTCAAGACCAGCTCGGCGGCTCCGGTCCGCGCGACCTGGCTCAGCGGCCACGCCGCCGATGATGGTGATGACGAGCTCAGATCGATCCGCCCGGGGGCTGCGCGGCTCCCGTCCTGCAGGCCGAACGAAGCCACCAGCCCGGCCTCCCGGCACTCCGCATCGGCGAGGTAGATCAAGGCGAAGGGAATGTCGGCCGGGTTGGCTGCCAGAACGCGGGCGACGGCCCGGCAGGCATCCCCCTCCTCCTTGGCCTCGGTCACGGTCCCGCCGAGATCTCGCAGCGTCCGCAGCTGTCGCTCGCCGATCACCCGGCCCGTGGTCTCGTAGCACGCGCAGAAGATGCCGCCCACCATCCCGGATTCGCGCCTCAGAGGACTGTAGGAGAACGTGAAGTAGGTTTCTTCACGAGGCAGGTTGCGGTGCATCACGAGCAGCAGGTCTTCGGACCACGTGGCCTCGCCGGTCTCGAAGACCCCTTCCAGCATGGGCCCGATGGTGGGCCAGATCTCCTGCCAGCATTCGCGGCCCGAGCGCCCCAGAAATCCCGGATGCTTGGTGATCCCCATGCAGGGGATGTAGGCGTCGTTGTAGAACATCGTGTAGGCGGGGCGGCCCCACCACAGGACGATGGGATAGCGCGAGCCGAGACAGATGCTCACGGCGGTCCTGAGGCTCTGGGGCCAGAGCTCCACCGGGCCGACCGGCGTCTTCGACCAGGCGAGCGCTCGGGTGCGCTCGCCCATCTCGCCGCCTCCGGCCAGAAAGGCTAGCGGATCGCTCTGCGTCCCGTGGGAAGGTGCCTCGGCCTCACACTGTGGCGGCCGTTCCGGCCCTGGCATCGCTGGTTGTCCTTCTGGCTGGTCGGACTTGGGTGAAAAGGACCCCTCGCCCAGCGGTCCGGCGCGATTTCAGGGCTGTCCTGAGCGCTATTCTGGAGGGGCGCTCGGCATCGCCACGAGAAGATGCATGCATGATGGCGGGCGTTCCGACGATCCCCGGACCGTGTTTTCCGTAGGCCAGCATTATATCAGGCTCGATCGACGGGACGGATCACGCAGGGAAGACGTGGGGAGTCGCGCTCGACTCATGTCCCCTGTCCGGACGCCAGTCCGGCCAGCCGCAGGCGCTGCGCCACGGCGTGGCGTGTCAGAAGGCCGGCCAGCCCGCCCCCCGCGCGCCCCAGGACCGGGAGCCGGGACAGGCCCTGCATGGTCATCTTCCCGACGGCCGACAGGAGGCTCTCGTCGGGCGTGGCCATCTGATCGGGGGTGAGCGGGGTCATCAGATCGCGCACGGGCGTGGTGCCGCGGCGCGACGTGGGGCACGACTCGATCTGGTCCAGCGAGATGACTCCCACCACCCGGTCGTCCTGCACGACGGGATAACCCGAGAAGCCGTCACGGCGGAAAGACATCAGCGCCTCGGCGGCCGTCACTCCGGCCGGCATGGTGACCGCCCCCGGGGTCATCACCGTCTCCACGCGGAACCCGGCCAGGCGGCTGGAGATGACGGCGTCGCGCCTCTCCGAAGCGGCCGCGCGGTCGAGATAGAGGCCGATGAAAGCGATCCACACGCCCTGGATCAGGTACCCGCGTGCGGTGAGCCAGAGCCCCAGCAGGATCAGGCACCAGGCCATGCCGCGCCCCAGCTGCGCCGCCGTCATCGTGGCGCGCAGGCGGTCGCCGTGCCTGCGCCAGAGAAGAGCGCGCACCAGACGGCCGCCATCCAGGGGGAACCCCGGCAGCAGGTTGAACACTCCGAGCGAGATGTTCATCAGCGCCAGGTGGACCATCATGCCGTTCCACGGATTGACCTCGGGCCGGCCGGCGAGCCACGAGGCGCCGGCGAACAGGATCCCCAGCACGAAGCTGGCCAGGGGCCCGGCCGCCGCGATGCGCAGCTCGGATCGTGGCGACAGGCTGTCCCCCCGCATCTGCGACACCCCGCCGAAGATGAACAGGGTGATCCCCTGCACCTCCATGCCGTCCGCCACCGCCACCACGGAATGGGACAGCTCGTGGATCAGCACCGATCCGAAGAAGAGAAGCGTGGTCACGATCCCCAGCGTGAGGCAGACGCCGGGCGCGAGGCCCGGGTACAGCAGGGGGAAGAAGCCGCAGGAAAAGCTCCAGACGAGCAGAAAGAAGATGATGAACCAGGACCCGTGTACGTAGACGTCGATGCCCGCCAGGCGGAAGAGCTTCATGGCCACCTCGATCAGCAGACTAGGGGTGGCCGCCGGACTCCGCGAGCGGGGCTGGCCCGACGTCTGTGACCTTATCCGGGCCAGTCCACCGGAGCCAGCAGGGCGCGCGTCAGGTAGTCCATCAGCGTCTCGGTGAACAGGATGTGCAGCCAGAAGAACCCGGAGGCGGCCACCACCCACACCAGGCGCGAGCCGTACTTGACGTGCATGAAGAACAGCACGACCAGCGTGGCCTTCAGGCAGGCGATGGTGAGGGCGACGAACGGATTGAGAGGCCCCAGGTCCACGTAGGCGATGGCCGTGGTCATCAAGGTGAGCGCCAGGAGCGAGCCGAAGATGAGCAGGTAGAAGCGTGGAGAGATCACGTGGCCCGGCCCGCTCATGCGTGCAGCCCGATGAGGTAGAGCATGGGGAACAGGAAGATCCACACGATGTCCACGAAGTGCCAGTACAGGCCGGTCACCTCCACCGGGGAGTAGTAGACGGGAGAGAAGCGCCCCAGCCTGGCCCTCACCGCCAGGATCGCCAGCAGCGCGATGCCGATGATCATGTGCAGCGCGTGCATGCCGGTCATGACGAAGTAGAGCGAGAAGAAGATCTGCGAGGGGCCCGGCTCGCTTCCATGGAAGCTGAAGGAGGGCCCCGGCACCAGGTGCTGGTGGAACTTGTGCGAGTACTCCACCACCTTGATGCCCAGAAAGACCGACCCCAGCAGGATGGTGAGCACCAGGTAGAGCACCTGATCGCGCCGGCGCCCCGTCTGCGCCGCCCAGACCGCCATGGCCATGGTGAGGCTGCTGCCGATCAGCACCGCGGTGTTGATGGTCCCCAGCGTCACGTCCAGGTGGCGGCTGGCCTCGGCGAAGGCCACGGGATACGTCGAGCGGTAGACCGCGTAACCGGTGAACAGGCCTCCGAAGAAGAGCACCTCGGTGGCCAGGAACGCCCACATCCCCAGCGTGGCCGCGTGCGTCTGCTGGGCCGGGTCGTCGAAGTGGTGCTTGAGGGGGTACGCCTCGCCTGCCATCAGCGGCTCCCTGGCATGGACTTCACGGGGACCGAGTAGGAGTAGGCCTCCACCTCGACCACGGGGGTGACGTCGAAGTTGTGCTGGGGCGGCGGGGACGGCGTCTGCCACTCCAGTCCGGTGGCGTGCCATGGGTTCTGGGGTGCGACCTTACCGTACTTGAGCGACCAGATGAAGTAGGCCATGGGGATCAGGTACCCCACCCCCAGGATCGACGCGCCCGCGGAGGACATGACATTGAGGACCTGGAACTCCTCGGGGTAGGCGTGGTAGCGGCGCGGCATCCCCAGGTAGCCCACCAGGAACTGCGGAAAGAAGGTGAGGTTGAACCCGATGTAGATGATGAGCGCGCTGAGCCGCCCCCACCACTCCGGGTACATGCACCCGGTCATCTTGGGCCACCAGAAGTGCAGCCCTCCCAGGTAGGCCATGAGGGTCCCGCCCACCATGATGTAGTGGAAGTGCGCCACGATGAAATAGGTGTCGTGCACGTGCACGTCCACGGCGATCGTCGCCAGGAAGAGCCCCGTGAGCCCGCCCACGGTGAACAGCCCGATGAAGCCGAAGGCGTAGAGCATGGGGGTGTCGTACGAGATGCTCCCCTTGTACAGGGTGGCCGTCCAGTTGAACACCTTGATGGCCGACGGGATGGCCACCAGGAAGCTGAGCACCGAGAAGACCATGCCGGCGTACACCGACTGGCCGCTCACGAACATGTGGTGGCCCCAGACCAGGAACCCTAGCAGCGCGATGCCCAGGCTGGCGAAGGCCACGAAACGGTACCCGAACACGCGCTTCTGCGCGAAGCAGCTGATCAGCTCGCTCTCCACTCCCATGGCGGGGAGGACCATGATGTACACCGCCGGGTGGGAGTAGAACCAGAAGAGGTGCTGGAACAGCACCGGATCGCCTCCCAGGTTCGGATCGAAGATGCCGATGCGGAAGAGCCGCTCGATCCCCACCAGCAGGATGGTGATGGCGATCACCGGGGTCCCCAGCAGGATGATCACGCTGGTGGCGTACTGCGCCCAGACGAACAGGGGGAGCCGGAACCAGGTCAGCCCCGGCGCGCGCATGGTGTGGATGGTGACCACGAAGTTCAGCCCGGTGAGGATGGACGAGAAGCCCGTGATGAACACCCCTACCGCGGTGAGCATGACGTTGGAGTTCGCGTAGGTGCTGCTGTAGGGGGTGTAGAAGGTCCACCCCGTGTCCACCCCTCCGGCCGTCACCGCGGCAAGCGTGAACGCCCCGCCGATCACGTACAGGTACCAGCTGAGCAGGTTGAGGCGCGGGAAGGCCAGGTCGCGGGCCCCGATCATCATGGGCACGAGGAAGTTCCCCAGCACGGCGGGGATGCTGGGTATCAGGAAGAAGAACACCATGATCACGCCGTGCATGGTGAAGAGCTTGTTGTAGGTCTCGGACTGCACCATGTCCCCGGCCGGCGTGACCAGCTCGAGGCGGATGAGCACCGCGAAGGCTCCTCCCAGGAAGAAGAAGAGGGTCACCGACATCAGGTACAGCAGCGCGATGCGCTTGTGATCGATGGTCAGCAGCCACGACTTGATGCCGTAGTCGACGTTGAGGTAGTGGCGGTCGGGGGTCACGGGGGCGGCTTCGGCGCTCATCGCTCGCCTCCCTGTGCGCGCGCCGGCCCGATCGACCGGATGTAGGCGATGAGCTGCATCACGTCCTCCTCGTTGATCTGCCCCCGGTAGGTCGGCATGACCGGGTCGTACCCCTCCACCACCTTGGCCAGCGGATCGAGGATCGACTCCCGCAGGTAGCCGTCATCCGCCACCGCCACCCGGCCCGAGTGCAGGTGGACCTGCGTGCCGTAGAGCCCCGCCAGCGAGGGCCCTCTCGATCCCGACGTCGCGCTGTGGCAGGCCGCGCATCCCAGGCGCTCGAACAGCTTCCCGCCCGTCGTCTCGAGGGTCTCTCCGGCCGTCTCCCCGCTCAGCCACTGCTGGTACGGCACCGGCTCCATCGCGTGCACCCACCCGATCATCCCGGAATGCTTGGTCCCGCAGTACTCGGCGCAGAACAGATGATACGAGCCGGGCCGCTCGGCCTGGAACCAGAGCGAGGCATACCGTCCCGGCAGCACGTCCTGCTTCACCCGGAACGCCGGGACGTAGAAGCTGTGGATGACGTCCTCGGACGCCATGGTCAGGCGCACCGGGCGCCCCACCGGGATGTGCAACTCGTTGATCTCGCGGCGGCCGTCCATGTGCTGCACCTTCCACATCCACTGCTTGCCCACCACGAACACCTCCGTGGCATCGGGAGGGGGGACCACCATGTCGAAGTAGAGCCGGGTCCCCCAGACGAACATGGACATGGAGATGACCAGGGGGATGACGCTCCAGACGATCTCCAGCGTGTAGTTGGCGTGCAGGGCGGGGGTGGGAGGGTCGCCGGGCCGGCGCTTGTACCGGATGGCGAAGACGATCACCAGCAGGAAGATCAGGACGGTGAAGAAGAGGGTGACCCCGATCAGGTAGAAGTAGAGAGCGTCGACTCTCGCCGCCACCGAGGAGGCCTGCTCGGGAAAGAGGGGGAACTGCTGCTTCATGCGGTGGCCCCCCGGGCGCGCGCCGCACGGCGGCGATCGCGCCGCACCGCCGTCACCACGAAGGCGGCGATGGCCGCCACCGTGGCCACGCCCAGCGCGCGGATCAGCGTCATGATGGCCAGGCCGTACCTGCCGGTGACCGGGTCGTAGTGGAAGCAGTACAGCAGCAGCGTGTCCACCCGGCTGCCGATGCGCCCCTGGCCGGCGTCCACGATCCCCAGGCGCAGATCGCGCGGGGCGTACTCCACGCCATGGAAGTAGCGGTGCAGGCGCCCGTCGGGAGTGAGCAGCATGATGGCGCTGGCGTGGGCGAACTGGCCGGTCGACTCGTCGTACCGGTAGCGGAAGCCCGCCGCCTCGGTGAGGCGCTCGATCGACGCGGCGCTCCCCGTGAGGAAGTGCCAGCCCTCGCGGGCTCCCTCTTTCCGGTAGCTGTCGACGTACTGCTGCTTCTTGACCCGGGCCAGCTCGGGGGTCTCGCGCGGGTCGATGCTGACGGTGACGATCTCGAAGTCCTTCCCCGGCTCGAGGTCCACCGCGCGCAGCACGCGCACCACCCCGTTGAGCACCAGGGTGCACAGCATGGGGCATTCGTAGTAGACGAAGCTCAGCAGCACGGGGCGCTGGCCGAAGTAGTCACCCAGACGCACCTGGCGCCCCTGATCGTCCACGAAGATCGTGTCGGCCGGCACCGCCTCTCCCAGCTTCTGCACGATGGTCACGTCGCGCACCGCCTCGGGGAGTCCCTGCCCCGCCGGGCGGCTGTCGACCGCAGCGGCGGCCGGGCCCGCCGCCAGCAGCAGCGCCAGCAGGCACCTGGCCGCGCGCCGTGGGGTCATGGCGCCCCCTTCTCGGCCACGATCTCCATGGCGCGCTCGATGGGGATGCGCACGCGCCCGGCCTGCCGATCCACCCAGCCGTAGGAGTGCAGCAGCTCCTGCTCCTGCGCGCGCATGGCCCGCATGTCGGTCTGCGGAGACACCTGCAGCCGCGGCTCGGGCGGAAGCGGAGCGGCAGGCCGTTCGTGACGCATGGAGCGCGGCGCCCCCATGGGGTGCAGGGGCTTCTCCACGGCGAAGAAGATCCCGCTCACGATCATGCCCAAGGCTCCCAGCGCGATGAACCCCACCGCCGTCCAGACCACGGCCGGCAGGCTGATGTCGCGTGTCTCGTGGCGTCCGGGCGGGTGGCTCATGACGGCGTTCCCGCGGGATCGGGCGCGTGAACCACGCGCGGAGACAGCGGCCGCTGGCGCAGGGCCGTCAGGAACACGAAGCCCCACACGCCGCCAATCCCGGCCACCGCGGCCAGGTGCAGCGGATGGACCGAGAAGCGCCCGGGAGAGAAGGCCGGCTGCACGATCCAGAGCAGGTCGACCAGCCGCATCACCCCGATGGCCAGCGCCACCCACAGCAGCGTGCCGGATCGCTTCACCCGGCGCTGGAGCAGCAGCAGGAACGGCAGGGCGAACTCGAACAGCATGATGGCGATGGCCACGGCGAGCCAGCCGCCGGAGGTGCGGTCCACGAACCAGCCGATCTCCTCGGGCAGGTTCCCCGACCAGATGATCAGGAACTGGGAGAACGACAGGTACATCCACACCATGACGAACGCCAGCAGCAGGTTCCCCAGATCGTTGCTGACGGTGGGCGACGTGGGGGCCAGGCGCCCGCCGCGGATCAGGAGCAGCGTGACCACCACAGCGAAGCTCATCGCGGACAGCGCCTGGGCCACCATGAACACCGCGCCGAAGATGGTCGAGTACCAGAGCGCGTCGAGCGACATCACCCAGTCCACCATGGCCACCGACACCGTCAGCGCATAGAGGATGAGCCCCACCGCGCTCGTCACGCGCACCCTGCGGTCCAGGTCGGGAGAGAACGAGCTCTCCAGCCGCCTCCACCACCGGGCCAGCAGCCACGACAGCCCGATCCAGATGGCGAAGCAGAGGACCGCGCGGCCCAGCCAGAAGGGGAAGTTGAGCCAGGCGCTGCGGTGCTCCAGCACGTGATCGGTGGCCACGCGCTCGGCGTCGGCCCAGGGGTAGAGATGCCGCACGCCGGGGAGGATAGCCAGGAAGAAGAGGGCCATCAGCGGAATGGTGCGCGCGGCCGCGTCGAGCACACGGTGCACGGCCAGCCCCCAGGCGCCGCCGGTCATGTTATGCAGCATCACGATAGCGTGCGCCCCCAGCCCGATCCCCAGCCAGAAGAGGAAGGCGTGCAGCCAGGCGGGATAGAAGGCCGCCGGAGCGATGAAGGCCCCCGTCAGGCAGGCCGCCAGACCCACGCCGCCGGTCACCAGCGAGAGCCTCTCCAGCCGCTCGATGCTCATCGCGTGGGCTCCTCGAGACGGCGGCGCTCCGCGTCGGACAGCTCGGACGCGGGGAAGTTCTGGCTCAATTGCAGGGCCCTCACGTAAGCGACGATGGCCCAACGATCGGCGGCCCCCACCTGCGCGCTGTAGTCGGGCATCGACCCGAAGCCGCGCGCGATCACGTCCACGATGTAGCCGGGGGGAGCCTCGCGCAGGCGATCGATGTGATACGACGGGGGGACCCTGTAGCCGCGCCGCACGATCATCCCCTGGCCGGTCCCCAACTGATCGTGGCAGGGAGCGCAGTAGATGTCGTGGCGCTCGCGGCCCCGCTTCAGCAGCGCCGCGTCCACCGGCATCGGGAAGCGGGTCGCCGGCGCGCCGTCGGGAGTGCGCCCGGTCTGCATCACCGAGTCCAGATCCAGGTCCCCGCGCGCCACGGTCCCGTCCACCAGATGGCGGGACGATCGGCCGTCCGGGAAGAAGCTGCTCGCCTCGAACGGCTCCATGCGGGGCGCGTCGTGCATGTCCTGCCGGCATCCGGCCAGGCAGGCGCAGGCCAGGGCCAGGCCGGCCGCCAGGGCGCGCGGCGCTCCCGCCCGCCTCACGGCGACACCTCCGTCACCGCGTGCGGGTGCAGGGACTCCAGGAATTTCCGCGTCGCCGCGGGATCGAACCTGGGATCGGCCGACTCGATGCACAGGAAGAAGCGATCGCTGGTGGCCCGGTGGAACCGCTCGGTCCCGAACAGCGGATGGTGCGGATGGGGGAGCCCGTTGAGCGCCAGCATCCCCAGCACCGCGGTGAGCGCCGCCACGAGCACGGTGGTCTCGAAGGTGACCGGGATGAACGAGGGCCAGCTGTTGAGCGGCCTTCCGCCGACGTTGAGCGGGTAGGCGATGACCGACACCCAGTACTGCAGACCGAATCCGCCCAGCGCCCCGAGCGCGCCCCCCGCCAGAACCAGGCCGGCCAGCTTGCTGTGGCGCGCTCCGAGGGCGTCGGTCAGCCCGTGCACCGGGAAGGGGCTGTAGGCGTCCATCTTGCGGTAGCCGGCGTCGCGGGCGGCCATGGCCGCCGCGCGCAGCTGCTCGGGGGTCTCGAACTCGGCCAGCATCCCGTACAGGCGCGGCGTCATGCGTGGTCGCCTCCGGGCTTCTTCTCCGCGATGAGGGCGCTCGTCTCCGCGATGGAGATCATCGGCAGGAACCTCAGGAACAGGAACAGCAGCGAGAGGAACAGCCCGATGGTGCCGAAAAAGGTCAGGAAGTCCCAGCGGGTCGGGTAGTACATCCCCCACGACGAGGGGACGAAGTCGCGGTGCAGGCTGGTCACCACGATGACGAAGCGCTCCAGCCACATGCCCAGGTTGATGACCAGCGACAGGACGAACAGGGCCCCCACGTTGTTGCGCACGCGGCGCGACCAGAGCGCCTGCGGGATGAGGACGTTGGTCAGGATGAGAGCCCAGAAGGCCGGCGCGTAAGGGCCGGTCATCCGGTTGTAGACCATGAACTGCTCGACCTGCACCGCGCTGTACCAGGCGAAGAAGATCTCGATGAGGTAGCCGTAGGCCACGATCAGCCCGGTGGCCAGCATCACCTTGGCCATGTTGTCCAGGTGGCGCATGGTGATGAAGTCGCCCACCCCGTAGAACTTCCGGATGGGGATGGCCAGCGTCATCACCATGGCGAAGCCCGAGTAGATGGCGCCGGCCACGAAGTAGGGCGGGAAGATCGTGGTGTGCCATCCGGGGATGATGGAGATCGCGAAGTCGAAGCTCACCACCGTGTGAACCGACACCACCAGCGGCGTGGACAGGCCCGCCAGCAGCAGGTACGCGGTCTCGTAGCGGTTCCAGTGGGTGGCCGACCCGCGCCATCCCATCGCCAGGATGCCGTACACCACCCGGGCGAAGCGGTTGTCGGTGCGATCCCGCAGCGTGGCCAGGTCGGGGACGAGCCCCACGAACCAGAACATGAGCGAGACGGTGGCGTAGGTGGACACCGCGAAGACGTCCCACACCAGCGGGCTGCGGAACTGCGGCCACATCCCCATCGTGTTGGGATAGGGGAGGAGCCAGTAGGCCAGCCACGGGCGCCCCATGTGCAGGATGGGGAACAGCCCGGCGCACGACACGGCGAAGAGAGTCATCGCCTCGGCGAACCGGTTGATCGATGTGCGCCACTCCTGCTTGAGCAGCAGCAGGATGGCCGAGATCAGCGTCCCGGCGTGGCCGATCCCGATCCACCAGACGAAGTTGATGATGGCGAACCCCCAGCCCACCGGCTGGTTGATCCCCCAGATCCCCGTGCCGCGGATCAGCAGCCAGCCCACCGCGAACATCAGCCCCATCAGCAGAAGGAACGAGATCCCGAAGCCGATGAACCACCCGGGCGGCGTGCGGTGGGTCAGCACGAAGACGCTGATCTTGTCGCTCACCGAACGGAAGGTGTGCGACGGATCGATGATCGGATCCCGATGCCGGGCCGGGTCAGCCTTCGACATGGCCGGGGCTCTCCTGGGACAGAGCGGGGTTCGGGTTGGTGACGCGCGCGAGGTAGGTGGTGCGCGGGCGCGTGTTCAGCTCGGCCAGCATGCCGTAGTTCAGCGAGTTGCGCTTGAGGCGGTGCACGCGGCTCTCCGGGTCGTTCACGTCGCCGAAGACGATGGCCTGCGAGGGGCAGGCTGCGGCGCAGGCGGGGGTCGCCTCGCCGTCGCGGATGCGGCGGTCTTCGGTCCTGGCCTGGATGCGCGCGGCGTTGATGCGCTGCACGCAGTAGGTGCACTTCTCCATGATGCCGCGCGACCGCACCGTCACGTCGGGGTTGCGCATGAGCGCCAGACTGGGGCTGTTCCAGTCCTGGTAGAGCAGGAAGTTGAACCGGCGCACCTTGTAGGGGCAGTTGTTGGAGCAGTAGCGGGTCCCCACGCACCGGTTGTAGACCATCTGGTTGAGCCCGTCCTCGCTGTGGGTGGTGGCGGCCACCGGGCAGACCGGCTCGCATGGCGCGTTCTCGCAATGCATGCAGGGGACGGGCTGGGAGAAGATCTTCGGATCGTCGAGGTCGCCCTCGAAGTACTGGTCCACGCGAATCCAGTGCATCTCGCGTCCCACCAGCACCTGGTCCTTCCCCACCACCGGGACGTTGTTCTCCGACTGGCAGGCGATCACGCAGGCGTTGCACCCGTGGCACGCCCCCAGGTCGATGGTCATGCCCCACGCATACCCCTCGTAGGGCCACTCCGGATACATCGTGACGTCGGGCTCGCCCCCGTGAGGGCCGTGCTGCGCGAAGCCGGGGCTCTCCTGGTACGCGGAGAGGGCCGCCCATCTCACCATCCCGCGTCCTTCCATGCTGTGGTGCGTCTGCGTGCGGGCGAGGCTGGCCCGCTCTCCGGTGCGCCGGAGCTGGATCCCTGCATACGCTCCGATGGGGCCCGGGAGGATCCCGTAGGCGTCGTAGCCTCGGCCGTTCCCCACGCGGCCGGCGCGCGTGCGGCCGTAGCCGAGGGTGAGCGACACGGTGTCGCCGGCCATCCCGGGGAGGATCCAGACCGGAGCGTGCACCGATCGCTGCTGCAAGGTCACCTCCACGACGTCCTCGTTCGCCAACCCGAGCCTCTCGGCCGTGGAGGGGGCCATCAGCGCGGCGTTGTCCCAGGTCAGGCTGGTGAACGGGCGCGGCAGCTCCTGCAGCCAGCCGTTGTTGCCGAACCGCCCGTCGAAGACCCCCGCATCGGGACGGAAGATCACATGAAGGCCCTCGGCGGCGGCCGGCCGGGCCGAGGCGGCCTCCTGCCGGATGCGGTCCAGGTTCAGGGCGAGCGGCACGGGAGGAAGCTGCGTGCCGGCCACCACCCCGTCGTGCAGGCTGCGGCGCCAGAACGCCTCGAAGCCGCCTTCGTGTCCCGCCGCCTCGGGCCTGCCGCGCCAGGTCTCCCTGACCAGATCGTGCCCCGCGGCGTCCGGGTGGCCCAGCAGCGTGGCCATCATCTCCACGGCGGATCGGCTCGCGTAGAGCGGCGCGATGAGCGGCTGCTGGATGGTCACGGTGCCGTCGTACGCGCGCGCGTCCCCCCATCCTTCCAGGGTGTGGCTCTCGGGCAGGTGCCAGAGGCACAGCGCCGACGTCTCGTCTTCCTGCAGCGACAGATGCGCGGCGAAGGGGACCTTCTCGAGCGCACGGGCGAAGGGGATCCCCGCGGGGGCCGTGTAGGCGGGGTTGCCTCCGAGGATCAGCAGCGTCCTCACCTGCCCCGCCTGCATGTCGGCGGCCAGGGCCGCGAGCGAGGCATGCTGATCCTCGGGACGTGCCTCCACCGGCTCCGCGTGCAGGACCGTCGATCCGGTGTTTCCCAGATGCCCGTTGATGGCGTGAGCCAGGGCGTGCAGGAACGCGGGCTGGCCCGGGCCTGCCAGGACCACGCCGGCGCCGCGCGAGGCCTTCAGGTCGGAGGCCATCGCCTCCACGAAGCGGCTCCAGGATGCGCGGCCCCGCGTGACCCCCATCGGGAGCCCCACCGCCGCGGCCAGATCGAGCGCGAAGGGGACGATCTCGTCCGGCGCCAGGGGGACCCGGTGGTCGGCCACGCTTCCGGTGGGCGAGGGCTCGCTCTCCACCACGTAGATCCGGTTCATGCCGCGCCTCACGGCTTCGGCGCGTCGCCGCAGCGAGGCATCGTGCGCGTACCGCACGCTTCCCGCCATGCAGGTCATGAAGTCGGCGTCGAGCGACACGATGACGTCGGCCTTGTCGAGCTGGTAGCGCGTGGAGGCGGGCCGCCCGAAGGCCAGCATGGACCCCGCCAGCGCGGCCCCGCCGGCGGCCGGCTCGTACTGGTGCCAGCGGGCGTTCGGGAACCGGGCGAGCATCTCCCTCAGAAGAGCCGCCAGCGTGGGGGAAGTGACCGTGCCGGTCAGCACCCGCAGCCCGGCCCCACCCGAGGCCGCCTGGCGCTCCATCTCGACGGCCAGCTCGTTGACGAAGCTGGACCAGGTGCTGATGGTCCCCCCCTTGAAGGCCACCTGGGAGCGATCGGGATCGTAGAGGCCCAGCACCTCGGCCTGGCTGTACACATCGGTGGCCCCCAGGCTCGCGGGGTGCTGCGGGTTCCCCTCGACTTTGGTCGGGCGCCCCATGTGGCTTTCGACCAGGACCCCCTGGCCCAGGCCCGCCAGTGTGAAGGCGGTGGCGAAGTAGAGCGGCTGGCCCGGGACGATCTCCTCGGCGGCCCGCACGTAGGGCACGATCGCCTCGGCCGGCTGCCGCGTGCAGGCGGTGAGCCCCGCCAGCGCGAGCGACGCCCCCATCAGCCGGAGGAACTCGCGGCGGCCGGCGGGATCCAGCCACTCCGAGGCGTTTTCCGGGAACTCGCGGTGCAGGAGATCGCGGAAGGCGTCGGTTCCGGCCACCTCCTCCAGGCTGCGCCACTGGTGCTGGGGCAGAGAGTCCAGCCGCCTGCGGATCCTCGTCAGCTCGCTCATCGGTGGCACCGCGAGCAGTCGGTGGAGGGCCGCACGTCGTACTCGCGCACCAGCCGGCTCCCCAGCTCGGCCTGATCGGCCGGGGGGAGGTACTCCATGTTGAAGATCTCCTCGCGCGGGCGGACGAACTTCTCCGGATGCCGGTGACAGTCCAGGCACCACTCCATCAGCAGAGGGTGTTCCTGGTACATGAGGGGCATCTGGTCCACCTGTCCGTGGCACGACGCGCAGCCGATCCCCTTGTGGATGTGAATGCTGTGGTTGAAGTAGACGAAGTCGGGCAGGTCGTTCACGCGGGTCCAGCGCAGCGGCGCGTTCTCTCTCCAGCTGGCGCGCACCGGCTCCAGCACCGGGGCTTCCGTCCAGATCTGTGAATGGCAGGTCATGCAGGTCTGGGTGGGGGGGATCCCCGCGAAACTGGAGGTCTCCACCGAGGTGTGGCAGTACCGGCAGTCGATGCCCAGCCCCGACACATGGTGCTTGTGGCTGAACTGCACCGGCTGCTCGCGCACGGTGTCGGCGTTGGTGAGATAAGCGGAGCGATCCAGGGTCCCGATCACCCACGCCAGGAACGCCATCACGAAGAGCGCGCCGTAGATCGTCAGGCGCGAGATGACGTTGAAGCTCCGGTGGAAGATCTGGGCCATCGGACTTCGAATCCCCAATCAGGTGAATTGTCGGCGAAGAGCGGGCAGTATAAGAAGCACCCGCCGGGAAAGTCAAAGAAAGCGCGGATGCCGGGATGCGATCGGTTACGGCTTCGTGGATGGCGCCCTGTCGGGAGCCTCCCTATAGTCCCGGGCATGACGAGCAGCGACACGAGAACGGGCCGCGCCGCGTCGCATCGCGCGTCGCGCGTGGGTGTGGCCTGGCGAAGGCTCTGGGATGCCGCGCGCCACGGTGACTTTACGCGCGTGGCCATTGTCACCAGCCGGCGACTGGGCATGGGGCTCGTGAAGTTCGAGCACATGCGCTACCTGAAGCGCAGCGCGTGGCCGGATCAGGGGGCGCCCGCCGCCGCGCGCGCCGCTGGACTGGAGGCCTCAAAGGCCGATCGGACGGATCTGCCACGACTTCGCACCGCATTTCCCCACAACGCCCGCCAGTACGAAGCCCGGCTGCGGCGCGGAGATCTGTGCGTCCTGCTCAGCCGGGCGGCTCAGCCGGTCGCGATGACCTGGGTGAGGGTGGACAACTCCCGTCTTCTCCAGAACGGGTGTCATATCAGGCTTCCTTCCGACGCCTGCTGGATCTACGACACGTTCGTAGCGCCGGCGATGCGTGGGTACGGGCTCTTTCACACGCTCATGAGCACCGCCTTCAACGAGGTGCGCCGAATGGGGCTTTCGCGGACCTTCCTGGCGGTGCATCACGACAACATCGTCTCGGTCCGGGCCCACGAGCAGGCGGGGTATGCGCCGGCCCTGGCCATCAGCACCTTGCACGTGGGGTGGGCCCGATGGCACCGTCTGGAATGGCCGTCGGGCGAGGCGATCTGGCGATTCAGCCCGGAGGCGCGACCGCCGCGCGTGCAGCTGGCCTGACGCGATCCTCTTTCTTGACGTCCCGCCGCCGACGGAGGTAGAAGGGTGGGGACTCCCGCATCCCGCGGGACGACAGAGGAGGGGAAACCCATGAAGAAAGGCGCTCTCAGCCTGTCCGTGCTGATTGTGGCCACGCTCGCTCTGGCCCTGGCACCGGCCCCCGGGGGGCTCCAGATCGACGACCAGCCCGCGGTCGCGACTCCCGACTCGGGGAGCTGTGACGTCCAGATGGACGCCCCGAACGCAGCGTGCTACCCGTGGCAGCCCTCGTGCTCCACCCACAAGCAGTGCGACAACTGGTGCGGAACGCCGGGCTGGGGTCAGTGCATCCGCTGGTGCTGCTACTGCCTGGGCTAGTGGGATAGAACCTCGGCGGGGCCGCCATCCGCGCGGCCTCGCCTCATCACGAAGTTCCACTTCCAGAACTCGTACAGGGGCGGGTAGACCAGCAGCTCCAGGATGAAGCTGGTGATCAGGCCCCCGATCATCGGGGCGGCCACGCGCTTCATCATATCGGCGCCCGATCCGAGTGACCACATGATGGGCATCAGCCCCATCATGGCCGCCATGACGGTCATCAGCTTGGGCCTGATGCGCCGCACGGCCCCGTGCACGATGGCCTCCCTCAGATCTTCCCGGGTGCGCATCTGCCCGCGACGGGCCGCTTCGTCGTACGACAGGTCCAGGAACAGCAGCATGAACACCCCGGTCTCGGCGTCCAGTCCCATCAGGGCAATCATCCCCACCCAGACCGCGATCGAGACGTTGTAGTCCAGCAGCCAGATCAGCCAGACCGCCCCGATGATGGAAAACGGCACGGCCAGCATCACGATGCCGGCCTTCACCGCCGACCTGGTGTTCATGTAGAGCAGCACGAAGATCAGCAGCAGGGTGACGGGCACGACGATCTTGAGCCGCTCGCGCACCCGCAGCATGTTCTCGTACTGGCCGCTCCACTGAATGGCGTAGCCGGTCGGCAACGTCACCGTCCCGGCCACGCGCCTCTTCGCCTCCTCGACGTAGCCTCCGATGTCGCGGCCGGCCAGGTCCACGTACACGTAGCCGGTCAGCATGCCGTTCTCATCGCGGATCATCGCGGGGCCGGTGGTCAGATGGATGTCGGCGATCTGGGCCAGCGGGATCTGCGCGCCGTCCATGGTGGGGACCAGCACGCGCCTGAGTCTCTCCAGGTCGTTGCGCTCGTCGGGGGCGTAACGCACGTTCACGTTGTACCGCTCACGCCCTTCGATGGTGCGGGTGATCGTCTCTCCGCCGATGGCCGACTGGATGATGGTCTGCGCGTCCCCGACCGAGAGACCGTAGCGCGCCAGGGCCTCGCGCTTGAGATCGAAGTCCAGGAAGTAGCCCCCCGCCGTGCGCTCGGCGTAGATGCTGCGCGTTCCGGGCACGTCCCGCACGGCCGCCTCGATCTGCGCGCCGATCTGCTCGATGACCTGCAGGTCGGCCCCGTGGATCTTGATCCCGACGGGGGTGCGCATACCCGTGGTGAGCATGTCGATGCGCGCCTTGATGGGCATGGTCCAGGCGTTGGCCACGCCGGGGAACTGCAGCTTCGCGTCCAGCTCGGCCACGAGGTCCTCACGGGTGATGCGGTCGTACCAGATGTGCCGCAGCGGCGCCTGCATCCATTCCGGCCAGTCCGCGTAGAAGCGCGGGACGCGCCGCCACTCCCGGGCGGGCTTGAGCAGGATGGTGGTCTCCATCATGGAGAAGGGGGCCGGGTCGGTGGAGGTCTCCGCGCGGCCGGCCTTTCCGAAGACCCGCGCGACCTCGGGCACCTGCATGATCAGCGCGTCCATGGTCTGCATCAGGCGCGCCGCCTCGGTCACCGAAAGGCCGGGGAGCGTCGTGGGCATGTAGAGGAGCGTCCCTTCGTCAAGTGGAGGCATGAACTCCGAGCCGAGCTGCATGTAGATCGGCACCGTGGCGGCCACCAGCAGGGCCGCGGCGGCGATGGTGGCCACGGGGTGGCGCAGCACGAAGCGGCAGGGAGGCTCGTACACGCGGAAGAGGAGCCGGCTGATGGGGTGGCGCTCCTCGGGATGGTAGGTCCCCACCGACGCCTGGGTGGCCAGCCACGACAGCCAGCGGGGCCTGAAGCGGAAGGGCTCCATGCGGGCGAACAGCATCCGCAGGGCCGGGTCGAGCGTGATGGCCAGGATGGCCGCGATGGCCATGGTCAGGGTCTTGGTATAGGCGAGCGGCTTGAACAGGCGCCCTTCCTGATCCACCAGCGCGAACACCGGCAGGAATGCCACCGCGATCACCAGCAGCGAGAAGAAGACCGAGGGCCCCACCTCCTTGAGGGCCTCCAGGCGCACGGCGTGAAAATCCCCCTTCCTCCCCTCGGCGTGCCAGATCTGCAGCTTTCTGTAGGCGTTCTCCACCTCGACGATGGCGCCGTCCACGAGCACCCCGATGGAGATGGCGATGCCGGCCAGCGACATGATGTTGGAGGTGACCCCCATGAGGGCCATGGGGAGGAAGGCCAGCGCCACGCTGACGGGGATGGTGACGATGGGGACGACGGCCGAGGGGAGGTGCCACAGGAAGATCAGGATCACGACGCTGACGATGATCATCTCGAGGATCAGCTCGCGCCTCAGGGTGTCGATCGACCGCTGGATCAGCTCGGAGCGATCGTAGGTGGGAATCAGCTCCACCCCCTCGGGCAGCGACGGCCGGATCTCGTCGATCTTCCCCTTCACGCGTTCGATGACGTTGAGGGCGTTCTCGCCGTGGCGCATGATGACGATGCCCCCGGGGGTGTCCCCCTGGCCGTCCAGGTCGGCCACGCCGCGCCGGATGTCGGGGCCCAGCGCCACGCGCGCGACATCGCGCAGGCTCACCGGGGTGCCTCGCCGATCCTGCCCGACCACGATCTGCTCGAGGTCCTGGACCGACCGTATATAGCCGCGCCCACGGACCATGTATTCGGCCCCCGCGATCTCCACCAGGCGGCCGCCGACGTCGTTGTTTGCTTCGCGGATGGCGTCGACCAGCCTCTGCACCGGCAGGCCGTAGGCCTGCAGGGCCTGTGGATCGAGGTTCACCTGGTACTGCTTCTGGAAGCCTCCGATGGAGGCCACCTCCGCCACGCCGGGGACGCTCTGCAGCCAGTAGCGCAGATACCAGTCCTGGAACGACCTCAGGTCGGCGAGGCTGTGCCGGCCGGAGCGATCCACCAGCGCGTACTGGTAGACCCAGCCGACCCCCGTGGCGTCGGGGCCCATCTCGGTGCGGACTCCTTCGGGGAGGACCGGCAGGATCTTGCTCAGGTATTCCAGCGTACGGCTGCGCGCCCAGTACAGGTCGGTCCCGTCCTCGAAGATGACGTAGACGTAGGAGAAGCCGAAGTCGGAGAAGCCGCGCACCGCCTTCACCTTCGGCGCGCCCAGCAGCGCCGAGATGATGGGGTAGGTGACCTGATCCTCGATGATGTCGGGGCTGCGGTCCCAGCGCGAATAGACGATGACCTGGGTGTCGGACAGATCGGGGATGGCGTCCAGCGGGATGGTGCGCATGGCATGGAAGGCCCCCGCCAGCGCCACCGCGGTCAGCAGCAGGACGACGAACTTGTTGCTCGCGGAGAGCTCGATGATCCGGCCGATCATGGGTGCGCGCCGACCGCCGCCTCCAGCCGCGACTCCGAATCGAGCAGGAAGTTTCCGGACGTCACCACGCGGTCGCCTTCGTCCAGGCCCCGCAGGATCTGGATGGCATCATCCAGCCGGGCCCCCAGGACCACCTGGCGGGGCTCGAAGTGCCCCTCGCCGCGGTCCACGAACACCACGTCCTTGTCGCCCGTGCTCAGGACGGCGCCGCGCGGGACCGCCAGCCCCTCGCCCAGATCGGACTCCAGCTGGACGTCGGCGAACATCTCGGGCTTCAGCGCGAGATCCGGGTTGGGCAGCTCGACCCGCACCTTGACGGTGCGTGTGGTCTCCGACAGGACCGGTGAGATGAACGAGACGTTCCCTTCGAAGGCCCGGCCGGGCAGGTACGAAAGGGTCACCCGGGCCCGCTGCCCGAGCCGGATGAGCGGCATCTCGTATTCGTAGACGTCGGCCATCACCCACACCCTCTCCAGGTTGGCGATGTCCAGCACGGTCGTCCCCGAGTCGATCTTCTGGCCCTCCTGGACGTTCCTCATCACGATGTGGCCGGTGACCGGTGACGGCAGGGTGGTGGTGCGTGGAGCCTCTCCGGTGCGCTCCAGCTCCTCGATCTGCGCGGGGGCCAGATCGTACAGCAGCAGGCGGCGCCGGGCGCTCTGCACGAGCGCGTCGCCGCTGGCGCGCACGGCGGGATCGGCGGCGCTGCCGAGCCGATCGCGGGCCTTGAGCGCCAGGATGTATTCCTGCGCGGAGGCCAGCAGCTCCGGGCTGTAGATCGACAGAAGAGGCTGCCCGCGGCGCACCAGCTCTCCCGTGGTGTTGGCGTGCAGGCGCTCCACGTAGCCGCCGACCTTGGTGTGCACGTGGTGCAGGCGGGTCTCGTCGTAGGTGACCCGTCCGATGGTGCGGATGGTCCTGGACAGGCGCCGGCGCGTGACCGGCTCGCTGGTGACGCCGATCAGCTGCCGCTTCTGGAGCGACAGGTGCACGGGGGCGCGCCCCTCGACGGGCGGGCCGGGCGCGGGGGCCGAGGCCGGGGCGGGGTGGGCCGCGGCCGATCGCTCCTGGATGGGGATCATGCGCATGCCGCAGATGGGGCAGTCCCCCGGGCGATCGGAGATCATCGTGGGATGCATGGGGCACTGGTACCGCACGGCGCTCCGAGCGATGACAGGAGGCTGCCCGCCGCGGCCCAGGATCCACGCTCCGCCGCCGGCCACCATCAGCCCGAAGCCGAAGGCGACGATCAGGGCCAGCCAGATCCGCCCTCGGGTCATGGGCGGGCCTCCCCCGCCGGGCCTGCCGTGCCGGATTGCACGAGCGGGAGAGCGGTGAGCCGCTCGAGTGCGGCGAGCGCCGAGACCCGCTCAGCCTTCTGGGCCTCGAGATCGAGCTGGGATCGGAACAGAGAGCTGAAGTCGTTCAGCAGGGTCAGGAAGTCCACGCGCCCCACCCCGTAGGCCACCGACGAGGATTCCAGGGCGCTGCGCGCCTGCGGCAGGATCGACTGCTCGTAGATCGTGATCAGCCGGGCCGCCCGATCCGCGCGCGATGCCAGCTCCTGCACCTCGGCCGCGATCTCGAGCCGCGTGGCGGCCAGATCCTGGACGGCCGCGTCCACCTCCGCCGAAGCCTGCACCACTCCCTGCGCCTGCTTGTTCTGCCGGTAGAGAGGCAGGCGCACGCCGAACATCCCCATCACCATCGGATCGAGATCGCCGCGGTAGCTGTAGCCGGCGCCGTAGCTGAAGTCCGGCTTGAGATCCTTGCGGGCGAGCTCGAGGCGTGCCTCGCCGGCTCCCACCGCCGCCTGCGCCTGCAGGATCACGGGGGAGCGTGCCAGCGCCTCGGCCTCGAGCGCCGCGGCGTCCAGCTCGGCCACCGTGTCGGGAAGCGCGGTTGCCGGACCCAGGGGGAGCCTGTCGGTGTCGCCGACCAGGGCCCTCATCCTGGCCGCCGCCGCCCCCCGCTCCTGATGGATCCGCTCTCCCTGGGCCTCCAGCACGGCGATCTCCGTCTGCGCCTTGAGGACATTCTGCAGCAGGCCTTCGCCCGCCTCGTACCGCGCGCGGGTCGCATCGAGCAGCGACGAGAGTAGGAACCGGCTCTCGTCCAGGATGGAGGCGGTCCGATCGAGCCGGTACAGGTCGGCGTAGACCTGCTTGACGCGAGCGGCGATCTCCAGCTCACGCTGGCTCACCCCCAGTGCCGCCCCGTCCGCTTCGCGGCGCGCGACGTCGCCGGCCAGCCGGCGCTTGCCCGGATAGGGAAGCTCCTGCAGCCACGAAAGGGCGAGAAACGAGTCCACGCTGTCCCCCAGGGTGATGTCGTCGAGCGATTCGTTGGTGTACGCAATGGAGGCCATCGGGTCGGGGAGGGCCTCGACCTGCGAAGGGACGGCTTCCGCCGCGGCCTGCCGCCCCCGCGCCGCGGCGATCGCCGGATTGCGCTGGCGGGCCTGTTCGAGCAGCGACGCCAGGTCGAGCGGCTCGGGTGACGCCGCGTGGAACGCCGACCAGATCAGAATGCCGAGCATGGTGATCCTTCCTGAAGAGACAGATCCCCGTCGTGTTTCGATGCGTTGAAAGAGAGGAGGGTTCCCGCCGTGAGGCGGCGGGTGTCAGATCAGGAGAGGAGCGTTCTGGATGAGGAGGGATGCGGCGGGACGCTGGGCCTCATGCCGCGCCGCCAGACCGGCCTCGCGCGGACCGGTCATGTCGTCCGCGACGCGCACGATGGGCAGGCCGTCCGGCTGCCCCTTGGACAGGGTGCCCGCTCGTGATCCGGGGCCCTCACGGTCAGCAGGGGCGTCCGCCTCGCAGCAGCAGGCGGTGTCGGCGCTCCACTGGGTGGTGGGCCCCGAACAGTCGGGCATCGGGCAGGCGGGCTCGCAGAGCCACCCCAGCGAACAGGGCTGGGCGGTCAGGAAAAGGGCCGCCAGCAGTCCGGGCAGGACCTTCAACATCTTCATGTGTAATCGGAATCTACAGCAATCTCCCGGGAGGGTCAAACCGGAACCTCCGGCCTCCCGGCCGGGGACAATGCGGTAACATGCGATGGTGCGACAAATCCTGTTGTCCCTGTGCCTGCTCGCCATGCTCGTGGCCTGCCATACGGAAAGGGTGTGCGACGTGTGCGGGCGCGATGAATGCGCCGGACTCGCATTCAGGATTGAATACGCCGATGGCGGCGCGCAGGAGACATGCTGTCCGAGGTGCGGCTCTCATGCGCTGGCGGAGGCGGGGGGCCGGGTCCCGGCCCGGCTGTTGGCGCGCGATTTCGCGACGGGAAAGCCGGTGGACGCGCACGCGGCCCGCTACGTCGAGGGAAGCGACGTGGAGCACTGCCGCACCATGAACGAGCAGAGGCGCCAGGAGCTGCACTACGATCGATGCCTCCCGAGCCTGATCGCCTTCGCTTCCGAGGAGCAGGCCCTGTCGTTCGTGCGCGAGCACGGAGGACGGCTGCGCACGTTCGAAGATCTGAAGTTCGGCCAGGCGCCGGACGCTGCCGCCGCCCGCTGAGGGCCTCTGAGCCATGAGCGATCTCCCGCTGGCCACGGACGACGCGAATGCCCGCGACGACGTCGCGCCGCCGGTCCCGCCGCCCGTCCCGATGGCCGCGAACGTGGCCGACGGCGTGGAGCGGAGCCTCGATCCCCGCAACATCACGCTGCAGAAACTCGAAGGCTGGATCTTCACCGCGTGCGTCGCGGCCGCAAACACCATCATCCTCCCCATCGTGATCCTTTCGGCGCCGCTCCCCGCCGTGCTGGACATCCTGATCGTGGCGGCGGCCCTCGGCGTGGTGGCCACGCTGGCCTGGATAGGGAAAAAGTGGCCCGAGGTGGAGCACCGCCATGCTTTCTACCGGGTCGGCGACGAAGGGATCGAGATCCGGCGCGGCGTGGTGTGGCGCCACGTCATCTCGGTGCCACGATCGCGCATCCAGCACACCGACGTCTCGCAGGGCCCGCTCGCGCGGCGCTTCGGTCTGGGGACCCTCAGCCTCTTCACGGCCGGGACCGAGCACGAGCGGATCGATCTCTCGGGCCTGGATCACGGCGTGGCCATGGCCATCCGCGATGCCCTGGCCCCTTCGGACCGCACCGATGCCGTCTGAGAAGCGGCTTCACCCGCTTTCCCCGCTGTTCATGATCGCCTCCAATGCGAAGAGCCTCATCCTTCCCGGCCTGCTCGTGCTCGTGGCCGCGCGCGGCAGCAACCTGGACCTCTGGCTGATGCTGCTCATCATCCCGTACGCGCTGGTGGCCATCCTGCGCTACGCCACGCTGCGCTACGAGCTGGGCCCCGAGGACCTGGTGATCCGCACCGGGCTCGTCTTCCGCAACGTCCGGCACATCCCCTACGGCCGCATCCACAACATCGGCTCGGTGCGCAACGTCCTTCATCGCATGGGCGGCGTGGCAGAGGTCCGCGTGGAGACCGCCGGGGGAGGCGGCAAGAAGGCCGAGGCAAAGCTCCAGGTCCTGTCCGTGGCGGCGATGGAGGAGCTGAGGCGCCAGGTCTTCGAGCGCAAGGCCCTGGCGGCGGGGGAGGCCCCGGCGGCCGAGCCCGTCGAGACGCGCGTCGACGAGAACGTCCTCCTGCGCATGCCGGTGCGCGAGCTGCTCCTGTACGGCGTGATCGAGAACCGCGGGATGGTGGTGATGGCCGCGGCGTGGGGCTTCTTCTGGCAGATCGCGTGGCAGATGGGCTGGCTGGACGGGAGAGGAATGACCGTGCGCAACGAGGACGTCCGTCAGGTCACCTCGTTCATCGGCCGGTCCGGACTGGCGGTTGCCCTCCTGTGGGCCGCAGGGCTGGTGCTGGCCTTCCTCGTCTCGCTGAGGATCTTCTCGATCGGCTGGGCCCTCGTGAAGCTGTACGGCTTCACCCTGGCGCGCCGCGACAAGGACCTCATCACCAGCTGCGGCCTGCTCACGCACGTGTTCACCGCCATCCCGGCCCGCCGGATCCAGGTGCTCACGGTGCGGGAAGGGCCGATGCATCGTCTGTTCGGGCGGGTGGAGGTGCGCGCCGACATCGTGGGCGGCTCACCCGAGGATGCCTCCGCGGCGCACGAGCGGATCGCGCCGCTGGTGCGCGCCTCGGACTGCCCGGACCTGGTGCGACGGATCCAGCCCGAGCTGGACGTGTCGTCAGTGACGTGGGTGGGGGTGCACCCGCGCGCCGCGCGGCGGATCTTCAAGAGGTACGTGATCATCATGGCGATCGCGTCACTGATCATCGCGTTGAACGCCGGCTGGCCGGCACTGGGACTGCTGCCGCTCTCGCTGCCGCTGCTGTGGCTCATCGCGCGCGGGCAGGCCAGGCGACTGGGCTACCGCGTGGACGAACGGGGGATCTTCTTTCGCAGCGGATGGCTGTGGAGGCGCGCCAGCGGGGCCCGCCACGACAAGGTCCAGTCGGTCGGGCTGAACGAGTCCCCCTTCGACCGCCGCCACGGCATGGCGACGCTGGTGGTGGACAACGCGGGGATGTCGCAGTCCAGCCACAAGCTGCGCGTTCCCTACCTGGACGCCGCCATCGCGCGGCACCTCCACGACGAGATCGAGGCGCGCGCGGCGCGAAGCGCCTTCCGGTGGTGACGGAGATCAAGGGGCCCGCAGAACGACCAGGAGATCGGCCGCGGCTTCGGCAGGGGACCGCCCGCTTCGCCCCCCGATTCCACCCCCCGCAGCGCCGCAGTTCTTGACAGTGACGGTTCGCGTCGTGGGTGTCGGGTCCGTGAGCCCCCAGCGATCCATGACGTGGAAGGTGACACGGCAGGTCACAGCCGGAGTCGGAAAGACGACGCTTCCCGGACAGGCCGCGAGCTGATCGGGCGGGCACTCGGCCGATCCCTCGAAGTCCCAGAGATACGTGAAGGGAGGCGCGCCATCCGGATCCGTCTTGCTGCCGCACAGGAAGACGGCCTGGCCGGTGCACACGGTGGTGTCGGCTCCAGGCTGCTGCATCACGGCGTTGGGAGCCACTCCGGACGCGATCGAGCTGCTCTTCCAGAGCTGATCGAAGGGGAACACGTTCCAGCTGTCCGGGCTCACGCCGCAGGGAGCGGCCCCGATGTCGCCGGGGTCGAAGGGTATGCCCGGAATGGCGGCATTGGCCGGAAAGTCGATTGGGACTGTCCCCCGGCCACCTTGACAGACCGGGCTGGTCTCCTGCGGGATGAACGTGGCGGGGCTCCAGTACTGGGACCCGGCCTTGACGCGCCAGAGAGTCGGGTCGGCACGGTCGACGCCCTCGCAGCCGTTCGCATCCGCGAAACAGCCGAATCCTTCCGTGGAAAGAAGAGGATCCGTGCCGACGAAGTCGGTGTTGCCGAGGCCGTGGCACTCCTGACCCAGCTCGGCGCAGAGGTTCCCCACCTTCTCGTCATCGTCGAGCAGCGCCCCCCCGTTGTCATGGATCTTCCAGTACAGGTTCCAGTCGACCACCTGGGGATCCGCGTGGTAGTCCCACGAACCGCCCCCCTGGCCCACCCGCTGATTCATCTTGATGAAGATGTTGTTGAAGATCTCGGCGCCCACCATGGCATCACCAGAGTCCTCTCCCAGTACACCCATCCCCTTGTCGGGGTGGCTGTCGGCCAGGACCACGGTGTTGTTGTAGACATGGAGCCCCGCCGATGACGCGCCCTCCGGCTTTTCGAGCTTGAACGCATACTCATGACCGCGCTCCCGCCCGCCGTTCCAATCGCCGCCCTGACACGTCGTGCACGTGCAGCCCGCGCCCGGGGACGGGCAGCGGTTGACGTAGGGCTCCCCCAGAAGGACGCAGGTGTTCGAGTGGAAGAAGAATGGCCCGTACGATGAATCGGTCGTGTCCTGTCCGACCGCAAGGCAGATGAGGCTGTTCAGAATGAGGTTCCCGTAGATGTCATGGCGTCTCACGCCGGCGCCCTCGAGCTCGAAAGGATCGTCGGCGATCCCCTCGAACACGTTGTACCGGATGACGGAGTCTCCCTCGCCGCCCGCCGTTCCGTAGCCGTCGTGCCCGCCCGAGATGTAGTTGTGATCGAGGGTCCACCTTCGCGCGATCTGTGATGAGGAGGCTGAGGGCTGTATCAGCGTGTAGCGCCATTCGTCGTAGCAGGGGCCGTCCTTGTCGTTCTTGCAATCCCCCCAGGACACCCAGCGGGGTTTGTCCGCCTGGATGAGATTGCGCGCCAGGGTCACGTCCTCGCTGGCACAGGTGCCGATGACCGCGCCGTCGTTGCCGGACCAGATCGTGTTGTCCTCGAAGACAAGGAAGGCGGCCGGGCCGCCTTCGGCGGGACATCCGATCTGCACGGTGCGGTGAGCCGCTTCGATGACCAGATTCCTGAATGTCAGGTGGCTGGCGGCCGTCCGTATGGAATGGTCCGGCGCGCTCTTCGGATAGCTGATGAGGAGCCGGTGGTTGCGTGGGTCGCTGTCGGCCGTGAAGCCCAGTGGAAGCCAGGTCTGCTCGTAGGCCGTCACCTGGGGAGTCGGGTCGAGCCTGACGTAGAGGCGCGATTGGGACTCATCGTGGAAGATTCCCGGCCCGATGTAGTAGTGGCCGCTCGGCTGCCATAAGCCGTCGGCCGTGGCGGTCAGGTCGGCATAGGCGGAGTACATCACCAGGCCGACCCTCAGGTGCTCGTAGGGCCGCTCCGTCAGGACATAGGCTGCTGAAGGCTCTCCCACAGTGTAGGGGACGTACCACGTCCTGTCAGAGGGAACGTAGGTCCATGCCTGTGAGTTGACATAGGACGCGGCCAGGCCGATGTGAGGTTTCGTGGGCCCGTATCCTTCGATCACGATGGGCTGCGCCGCCGTGCCGCTGTTCGTAAACGAGACCTGTTCCACGTACCAGCTCCCGCCTGCGGCCCCGTGAATTCTCAGGTTGCTCCCCGGGGAGGCGCACGCGCCCGCACCGCGGCCCACGGTGGCAAACGCGCAGCGAGGCGCCGCACTTGAAGAGGCGTCGGCGGATCCGTCGCAGAGGGTGTCGCTTCCGTCCCCCCTGACGTAGCACACCGCCGCCTGAGCGGCGGTCTGCCGGCCGATCAGGAGAAACAGGACGCAGAGAGCCGCCCCCCCGACGCGTCGCATCAGAGCCTCCGGTTGTGAATGGGCGGGCAGGCAGGTGGACGGCTACCGTCTCACGGGAGCGGGAAATGTGTCAAGAGAAAAATGCGGCATTGCCATACGGGGGCTCAGACGTGAACCGCGGGGGCGGGGGCCTTCCTCTCGATCTGGATGACCGGCGAGGCGACGAGGCGATCCTCGCGCAGGACGCGGCCGGTGCGGGGGTCGACCTGGCCGAAGGTGAGAGTCCCCGTCGGGCAGCTCTGCACACAGGCGGAGCAGCGCACGCATTCGGGGTCCTCCATGGGGATCCCTTTGTTGGCGAAGCTCATCACGTCGATCCCCTGGTGGCAGACCGAGGTGCAGACGTTGCACGAGATGCACTTCTTCTTGTCGGAGAGGATCCGGAAGCGCGAGAAGCGGGCATAGATGTGCATCAGCGCGGCCAGGGGACAGGCGAAGCGGCACCACACGCGGCCGCTGAGCCAGAAGTAGCAGCCCACGCCCAGGATGTTCGCCATCAGGATGTCCACGGCCCAGTAGTAGTTCAGCTGCACGCCCCCCAGCGACCAGCCGTTGAGCAGGCCGGAGTACCACTGACCCAGGGGCCCTTCGGGCCAGATCCATCCACCGATGCGCGTGGCCAGCAGCAGCAGGCAGAGGCCCAGCACCACCTGCCCCACCATGTTGAGGCCGTTCCAGAACCGGCCGTGCGGCATCTTGTGACGCTGGGTGTCTCCGAGCGTCTCGGACAGCGCGCCGCACGAGCAGATCCAGCCGCAGTAGGCCCCCTTCCCCCACACGTAGACCATCGCGGGGATCAGCACGAAGGTCTGCACGCCGCTGATGGCCAGCCACAGCCACATCGGCTGATCGGTGAAGACGTTCCAGATGAACAGGGGCCAGGCCAGGATGAAGCCGAAGGCGCGCCAGTACTCGCGCCCGTGCGGATCCCACTGCGTCACCGGGAAGAGATGATCGCCGAGCCAGCCCGTCCATCCCGAGTCGAACCAGCCGTTGTGCCCTGCCCAAGGCAGCAGAACGTACGGCAGCAGGAAGAGGGGCACGATCTGGATGGCGGCCAGGGTCAGGGTCTGCACCGTCACGTAGGGTGTGCGCCGCCTGCGGATGCGGGCCCAGCCAAACAGCGACACGCAGACGCAGTAGGCCATCGAGTAGTAGAAGCCCGGAGAGCCGAGCGACAGCCGCAGAGTGCCGGCCAGCGATGACGGATCTCCCCAGGAGGCGAGCGCTGCCGGCACGTTGTAAGGGAACCAGGCCTTCGTCTGGAACAGCTGGTTGAGCTGACCGCCCGCCTTCCAGTTGTACAGGAAGACGCAGGCGGCCAGGAACGCGGCGAACCCCACCCACGTTAAGGCACGCCATTCGTTGCGCAGCGTCACACCGGATCGCCGAAAGAAGTCGAGCGGGGCCTCGCGGCCGATCATCACGAAGACGGCATCGTTGGGGACCTGCTGGCGCGAGCCGTCGCGGGAGCGCAGCACCACCTCGCGCGGCCGGATCTCCTCCACCTGCGTTTCGTAGGCGAGGCGCACGGGCCCGCCCGGCGCGGCGAGAGGGCGCAGCGCTTCGATGTTGGCGGGCTTGGGGCGTGACAGCTCGGAGCCGCGATAGGAGAGGGTCACCCACCCGCCCGCCTGGCCGATCGCGACGGCGGTCTCCACCGCCGTGTCCCCTCCGCCCACGACCAGCACGTCCTTCCCCGCGAAGTCACGCGGGTCGTGCAGGCGGTTCGACACCTTGTCCAGCGATTCGCCCGGCACGTCGAGCCTCCTGAAGTCGCCCGATCGTCCGATGGCCACCAGCACACGATGAGCGGTGAGCGGCTCCCCCTCGTCCAGCGACACCTCGAGCCGATCGCGCGTGCGCAGCACGCGCGAGGCGCGCGCCTTGATGGGGCGGATGCCGTGGCGGGCGGCCAGCTCCTGGACCTCTTCGACCAGCCCCTCCTTGATCTCGGAGCGCTGCGTGAACTGCAGCTCTCCGGCAGGCGTCATGCTGCTGGGATAGGTGAAGATCGGCTTGCGCCGGGGGAAGTTGACGAGCGTGGAGAAGGGCTCGGAGGCTTCCAGGACGACGTAGTCGAGCCGCGCCTTCGAGGCCTCGATGGCGGCGGCGATCCCGGCCACGCCGGCCCCGATGATGACCAGATCGCGCGCGCCGCCGCGCTGCCGGCGCTGGAAGGACGGATCGGCCAGCATGGCCTGCACGGCACGCGCGCCGCCGTCGCTGGCCAGCTTCAGCAGGGGGATGCCGGTCAGGTCTCCCGCCACGTAGAGCCCGGGCACGTTGGTGGAGCCGTCCTCGCGGAGCAACGGCAGGCTCTCGACGGTCCCGGCAGGCCACCGCATGTGCAGCCAACGGGCGTAGCGCGCGAGCATCAGTGTCCGGCTCCTGGCAACGGGATCCTTTCCTGGGAGGGGGACGGGCCCTGCAGTCTAGAACGGGGGAGACGAAGGTTCCATGCCGCCCTGGCTCCCGGCGGCATGTTTCACGATTGTGAACCGGTCGGCCACCTGCCCCGGCACCGCCAGGAACCTGGCGTCCAGCCGGCCGCCGTCGACGTCGAGCACCAGCGACCCAAGCCGCATCATGGACACAATCATCACGGGGTGGTCCAGCTCGCCCGGTGAGATCTGACCCGAGCTGCCGGCCACGACGTAGACCGCCCCTTCGTGGGGCGCCGGGCCGCCGGCCGGCTTCCCGTAGGCCCCCGTCACTTCGGGGCGCCCGAGCCCCGCGTCGAGCACCATCTCCGATGTGAGCGTGGATGACGGCCCGTAGTGTCCATCGATCAGAACCGACCGCTCATACGAATGGCTGTGTCCGGTCAGCACCAGGTCCACACCCCCCGCCTCGAGGATCGGCAGGGCGTTCTCCCGCATCTGGATCAGCTCGATCTCGTCGTCGGAGTCGTGCGAGCCCTTGCTGTAGGGCGGGTGGTGCCAGAAGGCCACAATCCAGTCCTGCGAGGTGGCGGCCAGATCCTCCTCCAGCCACCGCAGCATCGCCGACAGGCTGGACCGATCGGTCTCGTGCGATTCGAGGCAGATGAAGTGGATGTTGCCGTGGTCGAACGCGTAGTAGGCCTCGGTCCCCGAAGGAACCCCGCCCGACTCCGCTTCGCGAGGGAGCGTGAAGATCTCGTAGTACGGTCCCGTCTGGGAAGCCGAGTCGGCCGTCACGCCGTCATGGTTCCCCAGGGTGGGCCACAGGACCGAGGCGCGCAGGAAGTCCGGGTACATGTCGAACACGGCCGCCTGATACTGGGCATCGGATCCCGTGGGATAGGCGTTGTCGCCGAGCATGAGCCAGAGGTCCGTCTGTTGCGGCGTGCCGATGCCGCGGTAGGCGTCGGCCACCGCGCGCGCGGACCGGTTGGCCGTCCCCGAATCCCCCAGCACCCAGATGCGCGTGGGCCGGCTGCTTCCCGCAGGAGGCGGCGTGGTGAAGCTCTGCTCTTCGTGAAGATTCCCCGCGTGCATGCGCGCGCCGTCTCCCACCGCATAGTGATAGGAGGTTCCGGGCGAGAGGCCTGTCAGCTCGACCTCGTGCTCGGTCGTGAGCGCAGCGTCCGCCGCCCAGGCCGCCAGCTCGCCGCTGGCAGGCCCCAGCCACACCCGGCTGTCCGAGGGACGATTGGTGCGCCAGCGGACCACCATGGCGCCCGGGCTGGCGCGCTGAAGATAGGGGCCGCGCACGATGTCGGGCGGATGGTTGATCGAGACGAAGGGGACCAGCACGAGATCGTCGGACAGCGGCGAGGCGTTCCACACGGCGACGGCGATCACGTTCCTGCCGAGGCGCAGGGCGGGAAGCGCGCGCGCGGTGACGTCGGTGGTGGGGAGCATGCGCGGCGAGGTCCCGTTGGACGACTCGTGCTCCTGCGGGTGCTGAAGCCATCCGGGCTCGCCGGGGCGCATCTCCGGCGACCGGAACACCTCGGTGCCGTTGATCCACACGGCGAAGGCGTCGTCGTAGTCGGCCCCCACCACGACGTTGCCGATCCCCGTCAGGTCGTCGAGGGTGACCACGGTGCGGGTGTAGACCGACTGGGCCAGGCGCGGGACCCGCGTGGACAGCAGCGCCGCCGCGCCGCCAGAGGCGTCGAACCCGACCCCGAAGCGCCCCTCCGACCAGCGTCTGTCGTCGAACACGGGAAGGGTCCAGCGCGTCCCCAGCCGCGGGTCGGTCACGTTGGCCAGGAAGCGCATGGACGTATCGGGGCCCGCCAGCACCAGCTCGTGCGCCGGATCCAGGCGCGGGCCCGGCGGCGTCAGCGCGAGGCCGGCCAGCGCGGCGAGGGGGAGAACCCAGGCCCGCACGACCGCTCGCGCGGCGTTCATGGCGATGCGGGCGGGGAGACCGAGGACGTCGCCGTCGGCGGGAGGCGCTTCAGGGCCGACCGCAGCTCGTCGCCGAGCTGGCGGGTGGCGGGAGCGTTGCGGCGCCCTTCGGGGAGCCGATCGATGGCCACGAGGGCTTCCTCATAGCTGGCGCGCGCCTCGGCGGTGCGCCCCGCGGCTTCCTGGATCTCGCCGCGGCGCATCAGCCAGCGCTCGCGCCGGCCGGGGCGCGACAGGATCTGGTCCACGCGGGCCAGAGCGGCGTCGTGCCGCTTCAGGCGCAGCTCGAAATCGATGGCCCGCATCTGCAGCGTGATGGGCTGGCCGAGCCGGGCGAGCCCTTCGTCCAGGCCGGCCAGCGCTTCGGCCAGGCGCCCGTCCCCCTGGGAGGCCAGAGCGTCGGCGCGCTCGAGGTAGTGCTCGGGGCGGGGCCGCGCGGGGGGCTGGATGCCGGCGATGGCGTCGTCGTAGTCCTTCACCGCGGCGGCCGGCTCCTGAAGCCTCACCAGCACGCGGGCCCGGGCCACCAGGGCATCGGTGTGTCCGGGGCGCCCGGCCAGGAAGCGATCGAGAGCCGCCCGTGCCGCCTCTGGCTTCCGGCCCGACTCGAGCAGCATCGAGCCGAGGGCCAGGTCGACCGCGTCGAGCCCGGGATCGAGCCGGCGCGCGGCCTCGTAGTCGGCCTCGGCGCTCTTCCAGTCCCCCTCCGCCCGGTGCAGCTCTCCGCGCCTGAGGCGCAGCGAGGCGTCACGGGGGGAGGCCTCGATGAGCCGCGTCACGTCGCGGATCTGCTCGTCGATCCCCCGGTGCGCCCAGCAGGGAGGGGCCGCCAGCAGGGCGGCGCCCGCCACGGTCGCGAGGAAGAGTCTTCTCAGCAGGGAGTCCATGGCCAGGGGGCCAATCTAATCCGAGCATCCCCCCGAATTCCAGCATGGAGGCGGCAGCCCAGGGGCTCAGAAGAGCAACGACGCCCCCATCTGCAGATACCGGCCGAAGCGGCGCTCCCCTTCGAGGACCTCGAACGTGTCTCCGTCCACCTCGCGCAGCAGGAGATCGTCGGAGTCCAGCAGGTTCTCGATGTCCAGGAACCCGGAGACGGTGATCCGGCCGGTGTTGAACCTCTTCTCGATGTGCGCGCTCATAGTGAGTCGTGACTCGTTCCTGAAATCGTTTTTCTTCCCCGTGGTGGACACGATGCGCTGGGGGGTGAGGCTTCCCGCGTCGTCGTAGTCCGCCACGTTGCGTATGTGACTGTAGGGGAGGCCGGACTCCCAGAGGATGGTGCCGCCCAGCAGAAACTCGTTCTTCAGATGCCCTACCCCCTGCAGCTTGAGAATGTGCCGCTGATCGTAGGAGAGATGGCCCGACACCTTGTCGCTCACCGCCGGGTCGTTGCCCGAGAGATCGACGAACGACTCCGCCTCACCGGTGGCTTCCGAAAGGGTGTACGAGGCATCCAGCTGCCAGTTCCGGTGGAGCCTCTTCCGAAGACGGGCTTCCAGCGCCTCATACCTGTAGCCGTTGGCATTCTCGATTCTGAGAATCTGGTTGAATCGCGGGCTGTGATGGTAGAGGTCGATGGCGCCGTTGGGCACCAAGGCAGCGCTGTTGCTGCCGAAGGCGATGCCGCCGAAGCGGTCCTGCTCGAGGCCACCGCCGTCACCGCACACCTTGGAAGGATTCACGCCATAGGCGGTCCCGAAGCCCGCGCAATGGATGTGGTTCTGGTCGACATCCTGCAGGAGATCCTCGCCCTTGCGGTGGATGTACAGCAGAGCCACGCTCCATTCGGGAGCCAGCTCACGCTCGAACCCGAGAGACAGCTCGTCGGTGTACGGTGTGCCCAGGTTCCTGTCGGTCTGATTGAAGGACACGGCGCCGTTGAGAGGGCGGCTGAGCTCGTTGGGGTCGGCGTGGTTGATGGGGAAACCCTGGGCGAACCACTCCGCGACGAAGGAGATCGGATGCTGCTCCGTCGTGACGGTGCCCAGGAAGAGCCGATCGTAGTACCGTCCGAACGAGCCGCTGAGGCGGGTCTTTCCGTCATTGAAAGGATCCCAGGAAACCGCGAGCCGAGGCGAGATGTTGGTGTTGTTGATGTGGAACGGATCGGGGACGAGGTCGGACTCCTTCGTGAACGGCTCGTAGATGAGGGTGAGCTCCTCGCTCTGGAGCGTACCGTCGCCGTTGCGGTCCAGCTCGAGGGACGGATCTCCGGGAGGGGGAGTGAAGGAGATGGGAAGGGTTCCATCCCTGCGGCCGGGAGTCCGCGTGCTGGTGCAGATGGACCCATAGGCTTCGCAGGCCATGCCGAATAGCCGGTTGGCTTCCTTCGACTCCTCCAGAGGATTGAACTGCGTCTGGCCCACGCTGTCCACCTCCTCGAGATCGAGTCGCAGGCCGACGTTGATCATGAGGTTGGGACGGATCTTCCAGGCATCCTGCAGGTAGAAGCCGAGGCCCAGCCCTTCCGCGTGCGGATGGGTGCGGACCGGGTCGTACGCCTGCAGCGAGAGCAGGCCGGAACGTCCCTGGAACGGGAGAGCGGGATTGCAGTCGAGGTAGCCGCAGGTCAGATCGGTCAGTGTCGGATTCTGGATCCTGTCCTCCTCGTAAGTCTCGTGGGTTCCCTCGAAACCCGACTTGATGGAGTGCTGCCCCGAGGCCGTTTCCTTCACGTAGGACAGATCGCTCTTCAGGGTGACCCTGCCCAGCCGCTGATCGCTGGCCACCGGGTAGGGTCCTGTCTCCTGCAGCGTGAGGTCGTAGCGGCGGGCGCCGAACGTGTCTTCCCTGGAGAAGATATGAACGTTCTCCTCTCCCCGGCAATTGGGACTCGAGCAGGGGAGAGGGACGTGAGTCACCGGGCCCAGGGGGATCCTCTCGATGCTGACCGGCTCGAAGTTCTCCGCGACCGGCTCTATGTCCTGCCCGGATCGAAACGAAGAGAGCATGCCGGTGAGCAGCAGGTCGGGGGAAAGAACCGAGGTCCAGCCGATCTGAGCGAGGGTTCCGCCCGTGGTGAGCAGGTAGTCGGTCTCCGGGGAGACGGTCGATCCGATGTTGTTGCCGAGCAGGTCCAGTGGATCGGCGCTCACCTGGGCCGTCAGCTTGTTGAGCAGGTCGGCCTGCCAGGTGAGCTTGAGGAATGGCCTGGTCCCTTCGGCCGAGGTGATGACCGTGGGTCCCCCTGCAAGGACCACGGGAGTCTCGCGATCCAGCACCTGCACCGAGCCGAAGTACCAGAGGCGATCCTTGACGATCGGCCCGCCTAGGGTTGCGTAGAGACTGGTGTCGCTGAAGTTGGGGGTCTGGTTCTGGTCGCCGTTGGCGCCGTCGCCGTCCAGGAAGTTGGAGCGCCAGTACAGCTTGAGCGAGCCGGACAGGTCGTTTCCCCCCGACTTGGTGATGACGCTGGCGAACCCCCCGTCGGCGCGGCCGTATTCGGCCGGGGCGCCCGAGGTGATGACCTGGACCTCCTCCACCGTCTCCAGATTGATGTCCTGGCCGAAATGTCCCGTCAGCGGATTGGTGACGTTGGTGCCGTCCACACGGAGCTGGAGGCCGGTGTCGCGGGCGCCGCGGACGTTCAGGCGGCCATCCTGATCGGGATCCGTGACCCCGGGAGCCAGCAGGAGCAAGTCGGTGATCTGGCGGCCCACCAGAGGGAGCCCCTCGATGGCCAGCTCGCCGAACACGGTGACATCGGGATTCCCTTCGAGAGGAACGGTCTCCCCGATCCCTTCGACCTGAATGGTCTCCTGGAGCTGGGAGCGCGGGTGGAGGGTGACGTCCAGCGTCGTGGTGCGCTCGATGGAGAGAGGCCCCATGAGGATCGGCGCGTGATCGGGGGAGCTGGCCGCCAGGGTCACCGGCTCGCCGGGCGCCGAGAGACTGAACGCGAAGCGGCCCGATGCATCGGTGGTCACCGTGGAGATCCGGCGGTCGGGTGTGGTTCCCCGCAGCTCCACCACGATGCCCGGCAGGGGCGTCCCGTGAACGTCCACGACGCGACCTTGGAGGTTGACTGTCGATTCCGCCGCTGCGCAGAGCATCCCCAGGGCCAGGGCCCACGAGATCCGCATCAGAAGTAGAACCTCACACCGAGACTGATGACGAAGCCGCCGTACTCGATCCTGCCCCCCTGGACCTCCAGGCGCCCGTCAGGATCGTCGCCGGGATCGAGGGAGTTGTTCCTGTAGCACCGATCCCCCGAGTGGCCGTCGTGGTCGAAGTCCCCCACGGTGTTGGGCGTGCACTTCACCAGGCCCTTTCCCGGGTCCAGTGGATCGATGTAGGGGTTGGGAAAGACCCCGATGTTGTTGAAGACCTTCAGCGAGCCGTCCTCCCGGAAAAGTGACTCGGAGAAGATTAGGAAGGAAACCTGATCCTCCCCGGCGGCCAGAAACTCCACGGCGCCGTCGGTGAAGATGTAGGAGGAGCTCGCCACGAAGCTCCACCGGTCACCGAGGAAGTACTCCAGGCCTCCTGTCAGATGCCATTCGAAGGCGTCGTCCGTCCGGATGCTGAACAGATGGCTCGCCGGAAGGCGCCCCTGGGCCTTCAGGGGGTTGAACTGATCGGAAGTCAGAATTCCCCCCTGTTCGTTGTATATCTCGCGGACGCGCAGCGCCGCGATGCGTTCGTTGAGAGCCTCCAGCTCCTCGTCGGCTTCCACGTCGGTGAAGATCATCCCGAGCCCCGCGCCCAGGAAGGGGTTGAGGCGGGTGTCCTTCCTGAAGCGCGTCATCAGAGAGAGGGAGACCGGAATCTGTGTGAGGGAGCCGGCCATCGTCGGAAAGGACGTCGTCCGGTTGGTGATGAGGGACAGAGCGGTAGGATTCTGCGGGTTTCCAGGGGCAGGGAACCGGTCGGCAAGGAATCCGTCGACCGGCCCGACGTCGCCGCGGAACCACCCCGTGTCGAGCTGGAAAGCCAGATGGCTCGTGAGGCCGAATCCCGCGCTCAGGCTGAAGCTCAGACCGTCATCGACGACCGCCGTGCGGCCTTCGTCCTCGCCCGGTCTGGGATCTCCCTGTTTGGCGGCGTTGTTTCTGACCTCGTCCTCGGTGGTGTGAAGGCCGAGACTCGAGGTGATGTACCAGAGCTGTCTGGCCTCGTTGGCCTGGGCAGGAGAGAAGCTCTGGACCAGAGAACCAACAAGGGCTAGGCGGCAGAACAGACTGACCTTGCCCCAACGACCCACGTGCGCCCCCGCGGCACCATGCGCGATACCGCAAGTATACGCAGATTCGTCGGTCCTAACCGCCGTTCAGTGCGCTCTTCACGCCTTCGATCAGGTGGCTGGCCGGAGGAGTGAACAGGCCGTTGGCCCTGATCGTCTTGCGGCCGTCGATGGAGACCGACAGCTCCAGGAATCCGCCGCGGACGATCTCGGCTCTGATCCCCGGGACATCCTTTTCGAGCGCGGCCGCCACCCGGGCGGCCATCACCTTCTTGAAGGGTCAGACGGGGCAGTAATGAATCTGGACCTGGCGCATGTGCGGCTCCTGCTTGCCGGGGCTGCATTCTACCAGGAACGCTGCCCCCGCACCTGGCGGAAGGTGATCGAGTACCGCAAGGTCTTCATCGCCGGAATGGTGTGCTGCCAGCTCGAGCGCGCGGCTCCGGAAAGGAGATAGAGCGACCGCGGCTCCAGAACAGCCTCGACAACCTCCAATCGGCCCGCCACGGTCCGGCGCAGACGGAACCGCGCCGGCGCCCCCAGCGAGACCCCCGCCACCACGGGGCCGAACATGGGGGCGTCGCGGTGCCAGCCGATCCCCGCGCCCGCCGGGTAACGGGTTACCAGGGCCTGCTGGAGGCCGTCGAAGGAGAGTCCCGCCTCCTCGGTGCACCGCTCGCGCAGGTGCAGCAGGAAGGGCGGAATCGGCGCGGAGGGCCGAAGTGTCCCACCGTCGTAGCCGTAGTCCCAGCCGAAGTGGACCACCGTGCGGCGGGCCACCACGCCCCTCATGCGGATCTGCTGGAACGGAAGCTCCTCGACGCGGGCGATCAGCTCCGTCTCCTCGGCGGAGTCGATGAAGCCCGCGCGATAGACAAACCCTTCGGGGAGGACTACCGGATCGATCGCTCTCTGCCGCATCGCCATCGCATCCTCGATTGCGGGGCGGGTCTTCCCACTATAGCGTCCTGAATGTCGCTCTCCAGCGACATGCAAGATGCATGCGCCCTCGTGGCTCCTTGCCAGCCGCGCGCTTCGGCGCCCTCCGTATGGCACAGGACTTCTGACTCAGGACGCTGGCTCATCCCCGGCGGGGGACAGGCTGGTCGTGCCCCAGGATGGGGTGAGGCACGTAGGAAAGTTCGAGGCGCCGGATCTCGTCCTCGGTGAGGGTGATCTCCACCGCCGCGGCCGCCTCGGTGATCTGCTCGGGGCGCGAGGCCCCCACGATGGGGGCCACCACGCCGGGCGACGACAGGAGCCAGGCGAGCGCGACCTGCGCCGGCCGGGCGCCTCGTGCGGCGCTCACCTCCACCAGGGCGTCCAGCACGAGGAAGTCCTCGTTGCGATAGTAGAGCCGGTCCGCGAAGTCGTCGGTGCGCGCACGCTCGGTGGGGCGCGGCGCCTCGCGCGTGCGCGACCCCGACAGGAAGCCGCGGGCCAGCGGGCTCCAGGGGATCAGGCCCAGTCCCTGGTCGAGGCACAGCGGGATCATCTCGCGCTCCTCCTCGCGGTAGACGAGGTTGTAGTGGTTCTGCATCGAGACGAACCGGTGCAGGCCGTGGCGATCGGACGTGAAGAGCGCCTTGGCCAGCTGCCACGCCGCCATGGAGCTGGCCCCCAGGTACCGCACCTTCCCCGCGCGCACCAGCGTGTCGAGAGCCTCCATCGTCTCTTCGATGGGGGTGGACGGGTCCCACCGGTGGATCTGGTACAGGTCCACGTAGTCCATGCGCAGGCGGCGCAGCGACGCCTCGCAGGCGGCCAGGATGTGCTTGCGCGAGAGCCCCGATCGGTTGGGCCCCTTCCCCACGGGGAAGAAGACCTTGGTGGCCAGCACGTAGTCCTCGCGCGCAGCCAGCTCTCCGAGAACCCGGCCGGTCACCTCTTCGCTGACGCCGCGCGAGTACATGTCCGCGGTGTCGAAGAAGTTGATGCCGGCCTCCAGCGCGGCCGCGAAATGAGGCCGAGCGCGCGATTCGTCCAGGATCCAGGGTCGCCAGGCGGGATCGCCGTAGGTCATGCAGCCCAGGGCGATGCGGGAGACCTCCAGGCCGGTGCCGCCGAGACGTGCGTAGCGCATGGGGTGACCTCCGGGCGCGTCCTGATGGTGTAGACTCTGGCTCCGATTCGGGCCGCGCGTTTCCTCGTGATGGCCCGCATCCTGACACAGGAACGGTGATGAAGGCGAGAGGCGCGAAGGCGGGCATCGTGGCGACGGCCCTGGCCGTGATGGCGGGGGCCGGCTGCGGCAAGGGCGGTGACAACGCAGGCGAAGCCGCCGGCCAGGCTCGCCCGGCAGAGGCTGAGGCCGTGGCCAAGGCCGCTCCCGGAGACATCCATTCCTACGCGCGCCCCGAGCAGGTGCGCGTCACTCACGTCGACATGGACCTGAACGTGGATTTCCCCGCGCGCGTGCTGAAGGGGACGGCGGTGCTGCACCTGAAGCGCGACGACCCGAAGGCCCCGCTCAGGCTCGACTCGCGCAGCCTCGACCTGAAGGCTGTCCGCGTGGGCCGGGAGGGGGGCCAGCTCGCCGGGGCCACGTGGATGGTGCGCGACCCGGATCCCATCCTGGGGTCCGAGGTGGTGGTCCAGCTGACCCCCGACGCCGACCGCGTGGCCATCGAGTACGTGACCAGCCCGGAGGCGAGCGGCCTGCAATGGCTGGAGCCGTCCCAGACGGCGGGCGGAAAGCATCCCTACATGTACAGCCAGTCGCAGGCCATCCACGCGCGCTCGTGGATCCCCTGCCAGGACAGCCCCGCGGTCCGCGTGACCTACGACGCCAAGGTTCAGGTGGCGCCCCCTCTGAAGGCGGTGATGGGGGCGCGCAAGGGCGCGGCCACGGGGCCCGGGACCTTCTCGTTCACGATGCCCCACGCCATTCCGTCCTACCTCATCGCCATCGGCGTGGGGGACGTGGCGCTGGGCGAGGTGGGGGCGCGCACGGGCGTCTGGACCGAGCCCTCGATGCTGAAGCGGTCGGTGGCCGAGTTCGCCGACATGGAGAAGATGCTGCACGCGATCGAGCCGGTGTACGGGCCCTACAGGTGGGAGCGCTACGACACGCTGGTCCTGCCGCCGTCGTTCCCCTTCGGAGGCATGGAGAATCCCATGCTCACCTTCCTCACCCCCACCATCCTGGCCGGCGACAAGTCGCTGGTGGCGCTGGTGGCGCACGAGATGGCCCACTCGTGGTCGGGGAACCTGGTCACCAACGCGACGTGGTCCGACTTCTGGCTCAACGAAGGGTTCACCGTGTACATCGAGCGGCGCATCATGGAGGAGGTCTACGGCGACCGGCGCGTGCAGATGGAATGGTCGCTCGGGCTCCAGGATCTGGAGAAGGGCCTCGAGGAGCTGGCCGGCAAGCCGGAGGATCAGCAGCTGTACATCGACCTGGCGGGCCGCGACCCCGACGACGCCGTCACCGACGTGGCCTACGAGAAGGGGGCGCACCTGCTGCGCAGGCTCGAGCTGACCTACGGGCGCGAGGCCTTCGATCCCTTTCTGAGATCATGGTTCGACGAGCACGCGTTCACCAGCGTGACCACCGATCAGTTCCTGGCGTTCCTTCAGGATAGGCTCATCGGCCGCCACGCGCCGCGGGCCGGGGCCACCCCGCCGGACCTGGCCCTGTGGGTGCGTGGTCCGGGCCTGCCCAAGGACGTTCCCCGGATCCCGGAAGGCATCTTCGCGGACGTGGACCAGGCGGCGAAGAGCTGGGCCGAGAAGAAGGCCCCGGCCTCCCAGCTCGCCACGAAGGACTGGACCACGCAGCACTGGCTCCATTTCTTGAGGGCCTTACCACCCACGGTGGAGTCGGCCCGCATGAAGGAGCTGGACGAGGCCTTCGCCTTCACGCGCACCGGCAACGCGGAGATCCTCGACGAGTGGCTGGTGCTGGCCATCCGGCACGGATATCCGGGGGCCGACGCCCGGCTGGAAGAGTTCCTGACCAGCCAGGGGCGCCGCAAGTTCCTCAAGCCGCTGTACGAGGAGCTGGTGAAGACGGAGGCCGGCCGCGGCCGCGCCCGCCAGATCTACGCGAAGGGGCGCCCGCTGTACCACTCCATCTCGCGCGCGACGCTGGACAAGATCGTCCTGCCCCAGGGCTAGCTCTGCCCTCGCGACTCCAGTGAGGCCAGCAGCTCCTGGAACCGCGCCTCATCCTTGAGAGGGACGAGCCACCGGTCGGTCCGCAGGCGCTGCGGGTCGAGAGGCAGCGCCGCCGCGGCTCGGGCCAGGGCGTCGAGGGCCTCCTTCTTCTGGCCGAGCTGGGCGCGGGCGCGCGCCAGCATCACCTGCACGCCGGCATCTTCGGGCCGCAGCGTCTCGGCCACCGCCAGGAAGGCCGCGGCGCGCGCGGCGTCCTTGCGGCTCAGGCAGTCCATCGGCTCGTAGAACGAGACGTGCACGAACAGGGTGGACAGCATCCGATCGGCCATCTGCGCAAGCATCGTGTCGCTGCTCTTCGCGTCGGCCTGCAGCGGCTGGACCTTGAGGGTGCGCAGCGTCTCCTCGACGGTGGGCGGCGGGTTGGCCACGTGAAACTGGCCCAGGAACGTGCCGAGCCTGGTCTGGAAGCCCCGCTCGCGCCCCGCCAGGTCGTCCATGCGGTCCTTTGTCTTGCGCGCCTGGCGGTCCTTCTCGAGGGCCGCCGCGCGCGCGGCCGCGTCGGCCACCGGGGCCAGCCCTTCGAAGTCGCGCGCGATCGACCGGTACTCGCGCAGCGCCTCGTACGCGTCGCCCGCTGAGTCCAGCGACCGGGCGCGTGAGAGCCGCCCCTCGAGCAACCGCCCGGCCAGCGCCTCGTCCCGTGGCCGCAGCCCCTGCTTCATGGCCTGCACCTCCATCCACTCCAGCGCGGCGGAGGCCACACCTTCCGGGGGCCAGGCGTGAGAGCCCTCGAAGAAGACCACCCGGTGCGCGGCGCCCAGCTCATCCAGCTTGTCGTCCAGAGCGCGCAGCTCCGTGAAGTTGAAGTCGGTGGTCCCCGCGCCGCCGAAGAACGGCGGCGCCTTGTCCAGAGGATGCCGCTCCGACGGGAGCCCCGCCCCGAAGCCGATCACACCGGCCACGCCGTCGCGCAGGCGCACCGAGAAGTCCCAGGCCGCGCGGGCGGTGCCGGAGAAGCCGGCAAGGTAGAGGCGCTTTGGATCGATGGAGAAGCGGCGCCGCGCGTCGGGGAGCATCGCCCGCACGGCCTTCTCGTTGGGCTCCCACGCTCCGTCGCTCGACGTGTCGTAGGAGCTGATCAGGATGTAGCCGAGCCGATCGGCGCCGGGGCGGAAGAGCTCCAGCGGGGTCCCGGCCCGCCCGCGCGGATCCATGAGCAGGACCACGGGATGGGCGCGGTGTGGATCGTACGAAGCCGGAAGGAACGCCGCGTAGGTCTGGTTCGGATCCGGCTCGCAGGCGATCCGCTCCAGGGACGCCGGATCGGGGGTCGCTGCGGAAACGAGGGACGAACAGGCGGCCACCAGGGCCAGGACGCCGATCTCGAGAAGTCGCTGCATGATGAGGGCCTTCAGATGTCCGGGACGTGCCGTGCCCGCATCATATCACCGCCCGCTTCACCACCACGGGCGATCGACCCAGTACACGCGGATGGAATGCCCGATCACGGCGCGAGGCTCCATGTCGAGCAGCGGCCGGTAGAAGCGCTTTGCCCTCATCGGCAGGTAGATGCCGTGCAGGTGCGTGACGCTCACCGCCACGTAGCCGGGCAGGCGTGGATCCTCGAACTGCGCGTTCCCGAAATCCCCGGTGGTACCTCCCAGCCGCGTGCTGGCGATGCCGTAGTAGGCGGGGTCGGTGCTGCCGAAGTAGGCCAGGTTGACGTGCTGGACGCCGTTCTCGTCCATCCAGCGTTTCAGGCCCTTCAGATCCTGGCCCCAGTCGAGGTCCGAATCGGCAAGGTACCTGTAGCCCCGGCTCGTGCCGCCGATCAGCTCGCTGGCGTAGGCCAGGTAGTGAGGGTAGACGGTGGCGAACCCGCCCACCCACAGGACGGCCACCAGGCAGGCGACGAGTCGGTGCCGCGCCAGGAGAGGCTCGATGCCGCGCGTGGCCAGGAGCACGCCGAACGGATAGACGGGCAGAAGGTGCCTGAGGCAGACGTTGAGACCCGACACGATGGCCACGCCGAGAAAGACGGCCATGGGGAGCAATAAGAAGAGCGTCCCGGCCCCCGGCCGCCGCCAGTGGCGGATCGAGAGCCCCAGGCCGGTGAGCATGAGGATCATCAGCAGGAGGGGTGTCTTGAGCACAGTGATGATGGGGAAGTAGTGGATGCCCGCCCCGCGATAGGCGGCGCCCAGGATGTCCGCCCTCTTCCCTGCTTTGTGCTGGCCGATCACGAATCCCATCGAGCAGGCATTGGGCAGCAGATGATGCCGGTCCACGAAGCCGGCGACGGCCGCCAGCGCCGGAACGCCTTTCATCTCCGTCGGGGTCAACTCGAAGCGGGCATTCGGGGGCCCGGGCGTCGGGGCGTACCGGAACCCATAGAACGCCCAGGTCGTGACGTACCCGAGCGTGAGCAGGTGCAGCACGATCAGCGCCGCCGCCCCCGCGGCCCGGGGGCCCTTCCGCCACGCGTGGACCAGCAGGAGCAGCATCACGATCGGCACCAGCAGCAGCGCCGTGAACTTGGTGACCAGAGCGAGAGCGAAGAAGACGGAGAGGCCGATCAGGTTGCCTGCGCCCGGGCTGCGGGTGGTCCTCCAGAGAAAGTAGACGGTCCCGAAGACGAAGCAGGTCACCCCCAGATCGGTCGTCACCAGGCGCGCGTGAGCGAGGAGGTTCGGCTCCAGGCTGTACAGGAACAGCGCCGCGCAGGCGGCGCTCCAGCCCATCAGATCCCTGGCCCAGAAGAACACCAGCCAGCCGAGCAGAAGGCCCAGCAGCACGATCATGAATCGCGCGCGGTAGAGCAGGCGGTCCCCACCGTTGAGATCGAAGAGGAACCGATGGGAGAACGGAAGGGGGTTGTTGAAGAGCAGCCCGCGCGCGTCCCTGGGGAGCTGGCCCCCTTCGAACGCGACGTCCCGGGAGAACAGGAGCGGCAGGGCCGCCCACATGTCCAGGAACGGGGGATTCTCCACATCGAGACTGTAGTCGCGCAGCGTGAGCGCCGCGTAGCCTGCCGTCAGGTGCTGAGGCTCGTCCCAGGTGGCCGACTCCCGCGTGTAGCTGGAGACGGCGAGAAAGATGTAAATGATGGTGAAAAGGCCGAGAACGATCGCGGTCCGGAACCGCTGCCAGAGAAGCATGGCTGCGGATGTTAGCACCCGGTGGTCGCCTGGAATGCATTGCTGCGCGGGCGTTTTCAGCTGATGCCCGCTCCCTGGACAGGGCTGTAACCGTCCTGTATAGTCCGCCCCGTTGCCCCCACTTTACATTCAGGACAGGAGGAAGGACGATGCGCAAGCTTCTGTGCTCGGTTCTGGTGCTTGTCATGGCGGCGGTGGCGGGAGCTGGTCTCCTTGCCCAGGGCAAGACGCACGACGTGACGGCGCAAGTGGTCTCCGTGGACGCGGCGGCCAAGACCATCACGATCAAGGGTGACGACGGCAAGGACAAGACGGTGCCGGTGAGCGGCAACGCTCTCAAGAGCCTCGCGACCGTGAAGGCCGGCGACAAGGTTGTCCTGACCTGCACGGACAACGACAAGGGCGAGCACCAGGCTGTTACCGAGATCAAGCCCTCCAAGGCCTGATCTCCTCCGGGACGCCGGGTAGCCCCGGCGCCCCTGATTTCCCCCTCCTCACCGATCCCTCACCATCTCCTCACCCGTGGATCAGGTCCTCGCTCGTGCTCCTGCCGTAGAGTCTCCCCGAACACGGGCCGCCTCGCTTTCCGATGTCCGGGCGCCGGGGGCCCTTCCTGGGAGCGCTGACTGATGAGATACGCGATGGCTTGGCCGGGGGCGCTGCTCCTGGCGTCCGCCTGCATGGTGGTCCCCGACACCCCGCTGACGCGCGCCGCCGCCTCGGGGGATGTGGCCCGGGTGCGCGATCTGGCATCGCTGGGAGCGCGGCCCGATGATGCGGACGGCAACGGACTCACGCCGCTCGTGTACGCGGCACGCGGCGGCCACGTGGCCGCGATCGAAGCCCTGATGGACGCGGGCGCGTCGGCCGACCATCAGGATGCGCGCAACGGCTGGACCCCGCTGCTGCACGCCATCCACAAGAGGCAGGTGGATGCGGTGCGCGTCCTGCTGGCCCGGGGCGCCGGCGCCGGCACGACGCCCCCCGGAAGGGTTCCGCCCATCGTCATGGCGTCGGGCTACGGCCAGACGGAGATCGTGCGGATGCTCCTGGACGCCGGGGCCGACCCGCGGGCCACGGCCCCCGGAGGCGTGAACGCGCTGTGGGCCGCGGCGGGCGGCGGAGCGCTGGCCGACATCACCGACGGACCGTCGATCGGGACGTGCTTTCCCGCGACGGCCGCCCTGCTGAAGTCGCGGGCCCCGACCTGACCCTCCCCGCGGGGGCGAGGACCACGGCCATCGAGGTGGCCGCGGGGTCGAGGGAGTGCGCCGACCTGATCGCCGGCCTGCGCGCTCCGTGATTCCCGAGACTAGTTGCTGACCTTCCCGGCGGCTTCCAGCTCTTTGCGGCGCTGCAGCACCATCGTCTCCAGCTCTTTCTGGTGACTCCGGGCGAGGTTCATCCCGACTTCGGCCCCCTTCTGCATCAGCTTCGGGAGCGTCTCGAGGACCTTCTTGCCGGTCGGGGTGCGGTAGAACGCGGTCATCTCGCGCACCTCACGCTCGGTGAAGGTGGCCTTGTAGACGGCGGTCAGATCGGGGGCCATGGCGTCCCAGGTCAGGAAGCGGCCGGCCCATTCCAGCATGACGTCCCTGTACGGCTCGATGTCGGGATTGGCCTGGACCTGCGCCTCGATCATGGCGGCGGCCCCGGCCACGGCGTTTCTCTCCAGCCCCATCACCTGGAACAGCTCCAGCACGGCCTCGTCGTGCGAGGAAGCCTTGCCCGCGGAGGCCGGCGTCAGCACGCAGGCCAGAAGGATCGCCACACTCAGAAAACGCCGACTCAGCCGCCTGCTCATCGATGTCCCTCCCTGGCGTCACGGCGGACGCCGTGGGAAGGTCGTGCCCGGTCTTCGGGAGATCAAGGCGAGGAAATGGGGCGCCGCGTCAGGGAAGGCAGCCGGAGCTGTCCATGCTGTCACAGGACGGACTGCACGAGAGATTGCCACCGGAGAATCCTAGAGTCTCACAGCTGGCCCTTCAGATCACGAGCACCCGCTGGTGGCGCCGCACGAAAGGCACTTGAGGCACGTGCCGTTGCGGACCATGGTGAACTGGCCGCACTCGCCGCACGGGTCCCCTTCGTACCCCTTCATGCGGGCCTGCCGGACCAGCTCGCGCTCGGGGATCCCGGCCGGCAGACCGACCGACACGGCAGCCGCGCGGGCGCGGGCCTCCGGCGAGCTGTCCACCCAGCCGGCCGGCATGGCGACCTCGGGCGTGCCATAGCCGACGTTGAGGTGCTTGGTGGCCGGCACGCGCATGCGGGCGCGGTCGTCCTTTTCCTCGACGGTGCGCTCGATCACGAAGTCGCCGCGGACCTCGTCGAACTCGGGCTCCGATTCGGGGCGGCCCGTGGTGTCCGAGCGCAGGTCCTCGCTGGTCACCTGCGCCAGGTCGGTGCGCCCCAGGTAGGTGATGGCCAGCTCGCGGAAGACGTAGTCGATCACCGACGTGGTCATCTTGATGTGCGGGTTCCCCTGCACCATCCCGTTGGGCTCGAAGCGCGTGAAGACGAACGCGTCCACGAACTCGTCCAGCGGCACGCCGTGCTGCAGCCCGAGGGAGATGGCGATGGCGAAGCAGTTCATCAGGCTGCGGAAGGCTGCCCCTTCCTTGTGCATGTCCAGGAAGATCTCGCCCAGCTGGCCGTCGGTGTATTCCCCGGTGCGCAGGTACACCTTGTGGTGCCCGATGACGGCCTTCTGCGTGTAGCCGCTGCGCCGATCGGGAAGCCGCCGGCGGTGCGCGATGTAGTGGTGGATGATCCGCTCGGCGATCCTCATGGGCTCGGCCTTGGGCTCGCCGTGCCCATTGGTGCCCTTGCCTCCGTTGGCGCCATGGCCGTTGCCGCCCTTCGGCGCGCCGTTCTCCACGTGCCGCAGCTCGCGCGCCGCGGCGGCCGCGGCCTCCAGCGCCGCCACCTTGGCCAGGGCCACCTGGGCGGCATCCTCCAGCGACACTGGCGCCGAGCCGTCCGGCGCGGCCGCGATGGCCGGCTCGCCGATCTCGTCCAGCGCCGCGTCGGCCTCGGCCGGGGCGAGCCACTCGGCCGCGGTGGAGCTGAGAGGCTGGCTCAGCTTGCTGCCGTCGCGGTACAGGGCGTTCGCCTTCAGCATCAGCCGCCACGACAGGAGGTACGCGTCACGCACGTCCTGCACGGTGGCGCTGTTGGGCATGTTGATCGTCTTGGAGATGGCGCCGCTGATGAACGGCTGCGCCGCCGCCATCATCTTGATGTGGGCCATGGGCGCGATGAAGCGCTGGCCGTACCTGCCGCACCGGCTCGCGCAGTCGAACACCGGCAGGTGCTCGTCCTTGAGGTGCGGCGCGCCTTCGAGGGTCATGCGGCCGCAGATGGTGTCGCCCGCTTCCTGGATCTGCGCCGGCGTGAAGCCGAGCGCCTCCAGCATGCTGAAGTGGAAGTCGTCGAGCTGGTCGGGGGTGAAGCCCAGCTTCCGGCAGAGATCCTGGCCCAGCACGTACTTGTTGAACGCCATCGGCAGCTCGAACGATGTGGCCAGCGACTTCTCGATGCTGTCGAGACCCGCCTCGTCGAACCCTCGCGCCGCCAGGCTCTCGCGGTTGATGTGGGGCGCCCCCGCCAGCGTGCCGGTGCCGCGGCACCAGGCCACCATCTCGTCGGCCTGCTCGGGCGTGTACCCCAGCGCGGCCAGCGCCTCCGGGACCGACCGGTTGATGATCCGGAAGAAGCCGCCACCCGCCAGGGTCTTGAACTTCACCACGGCGAAGTCGGGCTCGATGCCGGTCGTGTCGCAGTCCATGGCCAGCCCGATGGTGCCGGTGGGGGCGATGACGGTGGTCTGCGCGTTGCGGAAGCCGTGCTGCTCGCCCATCTTGAGGGCCGCGTCCCACGCTTCGCGCGCCGCGTCCAGCAGATACCCGGGGCAGCGCCCGGCGTCGATCCCCTGAGGCGTGATGGTGAGGCCTTCGTAGCTGGCCTCCGGCTCATGGAAGGCGGCGCGCCGGTGGTTGCGGATGACCCGCAGCATGGAGGCCTTGTTCTTCTCGTAGCCGGGGAAGGCGCCCAGCTCGGCCGCCATGGCCGCCGAGGTGGCGTACGACGTGCCGCACAGCAGCGAGGTGATGGCGCCGCACGTGGCGCGCGCTTCGTCGGAGTCGTACGGGATACCCGAGACCATCAGCAGCGACCCCAGGTTGGCGTACCCGAGCCCCAGCGTGCGGAAGCGGTACGACAGCTCGGCGATGCGGTGCGAGGGGAACTGCGCCATCATCACAGAGATCTCCAGCGTCATCGTCCACAGGTGGGTCGCGTGGCGGAAGCCGTCCACGTCGAACCGCGGGGTGTCGTCCTCGCGGAACTTCATAAGGTTGAGAGATGCTAAATTGCATGCAGTATCATCTAAAAACATATATTCACTGCACGGGTTAGACGCGTTGATGCGGCCGTCTTCTGGGCAGGTGTGCCACTCATTGATGGTGGTGTCGAACTGCAGGCCGGGATCGGCGCAGGCCCAGGCGGCGAAGCAGATCTCCTCCCACAGGTCGCGCGCCTTGACGGTGTGGTGGACCTTGCCGTCGGTGCGACGCAGCAGCTTCCAGTCGCCGTCGGCCTGCACCGTTTCGAGGAAGGTGTTGGTGAGGCGCACGGAGTTGTTGGAGTTCTGGCCCGACACCGTGCCGTAGGCGCGCCCGTCCCACTTCGTGTCGTACTCATCGAAGCGGATGCCGGTGTATCCCTGCCTGGCCAGCTCGATGACCCGCAGGATGTAGTTCTCGGGGATGCGCACGGCGCGGGCGGCCGCCACCGCCTTGCGCAGCGCGGCGTTCTTCCGGAGATCGAACCGCCCGCCGTTGAGCGGCTGGGCCGGCGTCGGGTGCGAGCCGTTCCCTCCCGCCTCGTGGCAGGCGCCAATGATGGCGTTGAGGTGCTCGCTGTGCAGGCGGCTGCCGGCCACAAGGGCCGCGACCTTCTGCTCCTCCACCATCTTCCAGTTGATGAACTCGGACACGTCGGGATGGTCGATGTCCAGGCAGACCATCTTGGCCGCGCGCCGGGTGGTCCCTCCCGACTTGATCGAGCCGGCCGCCCGGTCGCCGATCTTGAGGAACGACATCAGCCCCGACGAGCGGCCGCCTCCCGAGAGGGGCTCCCCTTCGCCGCGCAGGCGCGAGAAATTGGAGCCGGTCCCCGAGCCGTACTTGAACAGGCGCGCCTCGCGGGTCCACAGGTCCATGATCCCGCCTTCGTTCACCAGATCGTCGGAGACCCCCTGGATGAAACAATTGTGGACCACGACGTTTCCCGTCAGGTAGTTGCCGCTGTCGGTCTGGATGTCGTAGACGGGGAGCAGGCCCAGGTACTCCACGCGCACCACGGTCTCGTGGCGCGCGTCGGGGATGGCCTTTCCGCGGACGTCTTCGCGCAGGGAGCGCTCGAGCTTCTCGGTCTTGTCCGACGAGACGAACCCGATCTGCTCGGAGAACTTGCGGCGCTCGCTCTGGTACCCGATGGAGAGCTGCCAGTAGGTGTGCCGGTCTTCACGGCGGTCCCGGCAGGGCGAGAGGCGGCCGTAGATCCCCATGTTGGCCAGCATCCGCTGGACGTCTCCCAGCATCTGCTCGGAGATCGATCCCAGCACGACGTCGAACGAATCGGTGGGGCCTTCGTGCTCGCGCACGGTGCCGTCCGCCTGGAACAAGGCCTTGAGGTACGCGGCCGCGACCTGCCGCCCGCCCGTGCGGACCGCCTGAGGCACCCTCATGTCGAGGCCCCGCTCCTGCAGGCCGTACTTCTCGAGGAAGGGACGCAGCGGCTCGCCGTACAGGCGGATGCGCCGCACCAGCAATCCTTCCGTCTGCGTGGAGACGACCCGGACGTGACGGTGGACCCCCTCCAGGATCCGGTGGATGTGAGGCAGCAGGAATTCGTATTCCTCTTCGTTGCAGGTCATGAACTCGGCGGTGAGGGACCGGTTCGTGCCGTGGTCGTACTGCCCCACAAAGCCGTCTCCCTGCAGCCAGCCGGCCAGGATCGCCTCGCTCACCTCGCGCGCGTCGTCGGCTCCGCGGGGCGAGATGCCGGTGGTGGTGCGCTGCAGCAGACGCATGCCGGGGCGCACCGTGCCGGCCTCGACGAACTGATAGCCGCGGCCGGCGGGCGTGTCGGCCGGAGCGGCCCACACGAGGTGATCGGGGGTCGCCTCCACGGTGTTGCCGTTGGCCAGCACCAGACGCAGCACCGGCTTCTCGCCGTTGCTCTTCACGGCGGCCACCCGGGTGACCCCGTCGCGGTCGAACACCTCGAGCCCCACCCGGTTCCCTTCGACGATCTCGCCGATGGCCATCGGCCCATGAGGCGTGCTGATGAGCGCATGCCACGGCTGGCAGGCGTGCGGTTGCGGATGCTCGTAGGCCGACTCGGACTTCTTCACCTCGCCGGTCTTCGGATCGACGTGATGGTGTCCCTGCGCGGGGCCGTCGATGCCGTAGGCCCAGTGCAGGCCCGTGTTGAACCACTGCGGAGAGTTGGGAGAGGCCATCTGCGCGGCCAGCATGTGCAGCATCTCTTCGTAGAAGGCCTGCGCGTCGTCCTCGCTGTCGAAGTAGCCTCCCTTGAAGCCCCAGTAGGTCCAGCAGCCGGCCAGGCGCCTGAAGACCTGACGGGCGTCGCGCTCCATGCCGTTGCGCTGCGCCTTGGGCATGCGCCCCAGGGCCGCCTCGTCGGGGACGGAGCGCCGCAGCCACGCCGGGACCCCCTGCTCGGCCACCGGCTTCAGCGCGGCGGGGACGCCGGCCTTGCGGAAGTACTTCTGCGCCAGGATGTCCACGGCCACCTGGCTCCATGCGGCCGGAACCATGATCCCTCTGGCCTCGAAGACGAGCGACCCGTCCGGGTTGGTGATGCGTGAGTCTCGGGAGGCGAACTCGATCCCGGTGTAGGGATCCTGCCCGGCACGTGTGAAGCGTCGCTCGATCCGCATGGGCCACCTTTCGAAGAGAAAAAAGGTTCCTCGGCCCGTCGGCCGAGGCCGGCGGGCGACAGAATTACCTGGATTTTGAGTGGAGCACGTGAGCGGAACAGCCCGGAGATTTCATGCTCTGCACCCCGGTGAATCGCCCCGCGCAGCGCGCGAGGCTACCACGGAACCATCAGGCCCTGGCACACAAGATACAGTGTGCGGAGGCGGAGACTACCACAAGATATTGCGAACTTGTCAAGAGGCTGTAACCCGCGCCGGACGGGGATTTGGGCCGATTTAGCCTCTTGAGGAGGAGGCGTTCCGCGCGGGCCGCGGCCCCCGCGCGGCGCGCCCGTCGAGCCCCCGGAAAGGGCCGCAACACGCGTGTTTCCCGCCTTGCGGGGGGGTGGGGAGGCCGGTACTATGAGCAACATGCGCAGCGCCGCCGTGCTGGCCACGGCCAGCATGCTGAGTCCCACGAAGAGCCATCATTACTTGAAAGCGTCCTCCGAGCTGAAGGAGAGCCTCGCCCGGGCCATCCCTCGCGACGAGCTGAAGCGGCTGCACGTGCGCTCCTGGTGGCGGCATGCGGCCGTGGTGGTGCGGCAGGTGCTCATCCTGGCGGCATCTTCCTGGGCGCTGGTGCGGTTCGATCATCCGGCGGTGTGGATCCCGCTCGTCTTCGTGCAGGGGTTCACCATCTTCAACTTCACCGTGCTCCTGCACGAGGTGGTGCACGAGACGGTGAGCAGCCGTCACAGCCCGCTCCTCACCCGCGTGCTGGGCTTGTTGTATGCCTTTCCCAGCGGGATCTCCCACCTGCAGTTCACGCGCTGGCACCTCGATCATCACGACAACCTGGGATCCTCCACCGAAGATCCCAAGCGGTATCACCTTTCGCCCAAGCGCAACGCCCGCTGGTACAAGGCGCTCTACTTCACCCCGGCGCTGTTCTTCATCTACTTCCGCGCGGCGCGCCGCGAAGCGGCGACCTATCCCGAGCCGCTGCGCCGCCGCATCGCGCGCGAGCGCAATCTGACCATGCTGGGGCACGTGGCCATCCTGGCCGGGCTGTGGATCTGGCTGGGGGGGGCGGCGGCCGCGCGTGTCTACGCGGTGCCGTACTTCCTGGTGTTTCCCATCGCCTTCGCGCTGAACCGCCTCGGGCAGCACTACTACATCCAGCCGGAAGATCCCGCGCAATGGTCGACGCTGGTGAAGTCGTCGCTCTTCTGGAACTTCACCTTCCTCTGGTCGAACTTCCATCTGGAGCATCACTACTTCCCGCGGGTGCCGTTCTACAACCTGCCCCGGCTGCACCGGCAGCTGCGCCCCTTCTACCGCGCGCACGGCATGAAGCCCGTGGGGTACGCGACGCTGCTGTACGGGTGGCTGATCCGTAACGGCACGCCCCACACCGACTGGTCCCTGGTCTAGAAGCCCGAGAACGAAGGGCGCCCACCGCGGTCGAGCAGCTCGTCGAGCATCACCTTGAAGTGGGTCATCCCCCTGTGGAGCGCTTCGGTGCTGGCCGAGCCGGCCTCGCTCTGCAGCGCGATGCGCCGCGCCGGGCGATAATGCTCCGCGAGGGCAGGGTGATCGGTGGCCAGCCCGATGGCGGCGGCGTCGAAATCGAGCACGGGGAAGCCGCGGGCCTCCATGATGTCGGCCAGCAGGCGATCGGCCTCGGAGATGGCCTGGGCGGGATCGTCCACGAACCGCGCGCTCGTGGAATGCCAGGCCACCAGGTAGCGCTCCCGCTCGTCGGTCGAGAGCCGGCGCACGACGGGCCGGCGGAACCGCGAGCGGATACCTCCCTCGGCGGGGTGAGGCCCTCGGAACGGAATGCCAGGCTCGGAAAGGATCCGCTGCGAGAAGTGCCCCCCACGCCCGAGTGCGAACGCCGATAGGATGAGTGCGATGGCGGCCAGGATGACGAACCAGAAGCTCATGAGACGAACACCTCCTCGACGACTCCGCCGGGACGCCGGCTTCGCGGGACATCCTTATGGGCAGCAAGGCATGTGCCACGAGAGAAAAGGCCATGCGGCAAGGCGGAAGCCACATCGGCGTGGATCACCGCGCCACGCCGCCCGATGAGGGGGTCAGGGGAATCCCGCAAGGGTGCATCCGATGGACGCGCCCGCCGTCGCATTTGCCATGAACCAATGATCCGCACACCTCGCGCGAGTCTCGATCCGGCCGCATCGTCCGAGGGCGCCTTGATGGCGGCGGCCTTGCTGGCCTGCGCCGAGGCGCTCGCTCCCCGCGAGGGCCCGCACGATCCCGAAGGGCGTCTGGCCTGGGCCGAGCGGGGGGGCGCGTTCGGCCATGCCGGCGTCATCGACATCCGCGAAGGGCTCGCCCTGAGTCCCGG
>JBOGOC010000062.1:0-90074 GCA_050747525.1 Candidatus Polarisedimenticolia bacterium
ATGGTGACGGGGCGGCGCGCCGGCACGGCCTCGTCGTTACACGCCCCGGGTCTCCGCCCCATCCCCGCATGGAATCCGCCGAACGAGGCTGCTTATGGTTCCTCCAGGGCATCAACCGGAGGAAACCATGCGACCAATCGTTTCGGTGGTTCTCGTTCTGATCGCCATGAACATGGCGCTCGCATCCACTCCGCCGCCCGTCGACCTTCCCGGCCAGGCTCCGGACGAGATCGTCCAGGCCTCGACCCAGGAAACGCCCAGGCCGGAAGAGACGCGCCGCGACACGGGCTGGTACGTGCAGCCCTTGACGATCGGCATCGGGATCCTGGCCCTGCTCCTGTGCGTCTTTCTGCTCACCACGCCCCATCGAGGCGGGACGACGGTCGTCAGGCGGTAGGCGCTTGCGCGCGGTGTGTCCCTCCGAAAGGGTAGCGCACCGCGCTTTCCCGGCCGCCGCCCGCATCCCCTTCACCCACCCGCACTGCCTCTGATTCGTCACGAAAACCCTTTGTTCCGATAGGGACCTGCCCGTATAGTTCCCGCGACGGCGAGGCCGCGCCGTAATCGGGCTGCTCCACATGGATTCTCCGCCGAGGCTCCGGGTCGGGCTCCGCGTGGCCGTTGTGCTGGCCATGCTCCAGGGCCCCTTGCCGGCCCTTGCCAACGAGGGCCGGGGCCTCTGGTACATCACCTCGAGCCTCGCTTTCCACTCGACCGAAGACGAAGTCAGGAACAACGCCACCCTGACGGGTGATCGCAGGATAGATGGAACGACGGAGGGAGACCGTCGCCCTGGCCAGTCGGATACCCGCGACGGCAGCATCGAGGACGGGTTGAGCCTCTCCCTGAACGCGGGGTTCGGCCTGACGGACCGTCTTTCGCTCCAGCTCGATACCGGATGGTTCCGGAGCGAGGTCGGGCCGGCCGACGGATACATGGTCGACTTCTTCCCCATCTCGGTCAACCCCCTCGACCCCACCACGCTGGCGGGCTTCAGGAACAGGACCACGTCCTTCGCGCCCATGATCGGAACCATCACCCAGATCCCGGTTTCCGTCTCGCTGCTGCATCGCTTTCGGAAGGATCGCCGGCTGAACCCCTTCTTGGGCGCGGGCGTCGGGATGATCTTCGTCGAGCTGGAGGCGGATGAGGACATCGAGGAGCTGAACGAGCGGCTCTCGAATCTTCGGGTGCGGGAGGTCTACAACGAGCTCGGGGAGGTCATTCCGGTGCCGGGGACGGGGCTGTCACCTGATCAGATCGCTGCCCTGAAGAGGGATGCGCGTCTCCCGATGAGGCATCTGATGACCCTCCAGGCGGACGACGCGTTCGAGTGGCATCTGAGCGGGGGACTGGAATACTTCCTGGGAGGGCGATCCAGCTTCATTGCGAGCGCGTCCTACACGTTCACCGATGGCGCCGTGGAGTTCCTCGCTGCCGACGAGGATCAGGTGGAGTTCTCGATCTATCCGGAGCCGATGTTTCGAGAAGATGGCTCGGTGAAGATCTTCAGCGACAGCGGACTTCCTCCCAACCCCTACATCAATCCTCTTGTCCCGGCCATGGGGCGCTACAAATGCGCGGTGGGAACCGTCGGCGATTTCGACAACGACGGCCACTACGACGATCGCTGCTACAGGAACAACGGCCTCTCGGCCAGGGACGACCCGGACGGGCGCCTCCTCATCCAGGGAGGGAGAATCGAGTACGGTGGCTTCACCGTCAACATCGGCCTCCGGTTCTACTTCTGATGGCCGCCGCCCTCAAAGCTCCCTGCGTCCTGCTCCTCGCGCTGCTGGCCTGCATGCCCCGGCTGTTCGCTGATCCCGGCGAGGTCCGCCTGGAGGGGCGTGTCGTGGATTCGCGGGGAGACCTTCTCACCGGAGTCGTCGTGGAGGTGCGCACCGCGGATTCCGTCCGGCTGCTGGCCCGTCAGACGACCGGCCCATCGGGCCGCTTCTCCTTCAGGCTCTCCCCGTCGACGGACCAGGTGGTGATTGCGGCGTCCCTCTCCGGCCACGCGACCGTCAGCCTCGGACCGATGGCTGTCACGGCCTCGACGTCGCTGGACATCACGCTTTACACCGAGGCGCAGCTGCGGGAGACCATTCAGGTCAGAGGAGCCGGAGCCACGGTGCCTCTGGAAGGGCCTCAGGACGTCACCACCTTCAGCGAGCTGTCCATCGAGGCGCTGCCGCTGATGGGCCGTCAGATCACGGATCTGCTCGTTCTTGTCCCCGGGATCACGGACGCCGACGGCGACGGCCGACTGAACGTGCGGGGAGCACGCGATACGGGGCTTCAGCTCCGCATGGATGGCACCAACATCACCAATCCCCTCACGGGCTATTTCGCCCAGGACCTCAATCTGGATGCCATCGAGGAGGTCCAGGTGATCACCAGCGGCGCCACCGCGGAGTACGGCCGCGCGGATGGCGGGTACGCGAACGTCATCACCAAGTCGGGAGGCAACGAGACCTCGGGCTCTCTCCGAGCCTATTTCCGTTCCAGCTTCCTCGATGGCTCCGGAGCCAACGAGGACAAGCAGGAGATGCCCGGCTACGACGACACCAGCCTCTACGGGACGCTGGGGGGCCCCATCGTCAGGGACCGTCTCTGGTACTTCGGGTCGGTGCAGAGGATCGATCGCGAGACACCCGTCGTGCTCGCAGATGGCCCCATCGTACTCACATCGATGGAAGGCTCGCGCTCGCTCCTCAAGGTCACGTGGCAGGCGGACCTGCTCAACAAGCTGACGGCGCAGGTGAGCGCCGACCCCCTGGAAACACAGGGCAACCACCTCGGTCAGTTCATCGCGACGGAAACCGACTTTCAGCTCGACACCGGCGGCACCGTGGCGCAGATAAGCTGGTCCTCGGTGCTGTCGCCCGATCTGCTCCTCACCGGTCTGGTTTCCACCCTCAACTCCGGGCAGGACACGGAGCCCGTGTCGAATGACTTCTCCCCGATCTCCGTGAGGAGGCAGGCCCTCGGCGGGGGCAGCCAGATCGTGGTCCCCCTCCCCTGCGCCTCACGAAACTGTCGAAAGGAAACAGGCCTGCACAGGTTCTTCTTCGAGGACCAGGGCGGTCTGTCGGCGCTCCCCCCCTTGCTGGAAGGAGGCCCGTATCCTGTCGCCAGCGATCAGAGCCTGGGAAGAGTCACGCTGAAAAGCGACGTCTCCTACGTGAAGGAGACATCCGTCGGGCAGCATTCGATCAAAGCCGGATTCGAAGGGAACATCGAGGACTACGAGGAAGAGCGCATCTTGAACCCGACCCTGACGGACCGGACGTGTGAGGTCATGGACTGTGGCTTTGTCGAGGACAATCCACCCAGGGGAACGCGCTATGGATTCATGTTCCTGCAGGCCTACGACCAGGTGAATCCCACCTTGAGCGCGAACGGCTTCAACCTGGGCTTCTATCTTCAGGATGCATGGAAGATCCGCCCGAATCTCATGATCAACGCCGGGATTCGCTATGACAGGGAGGACGTGGACAGCGTCGGGAAGACCCAGTTCGATCCTCTGGCGGAGTCCAGACAGGCCAACGCGCTCTACGATCTTGTGTGTGAGGCCTTTGGCTCGACCTGCACGAGCTCGCGCACTCCGGGACGCCGCAACGGCCGGCTGGGGACCGGGTTTCCGATCTCGCCAGACGATCCGGTCCGGATCCTCGATCGCAACGGAGACCTGTTCCTCCAGGCCGAGGAGATCGCCCTGATCAACGAGCCGTTCACAGAGGACCTGGATCTGGCGGTGGAGGCCTTCAACATCGGCAACACCAACCTCTCTCCCCGCCTGTCGGTGTCGTGGGATCCGTTCAACGACGGAAAGACCCGCTTCAGCGGATCGTGGGGCCGCTACTACGATCGCCTCTTCCTTGGAACCGTCGCGCTCGAGCAGGAGCCCGTCTCCTTCAACGTCAAGTGGAGCGTCTTCGGGGTGAACAATCAGGCGGAGCCGGGTGAGTATTCCCTGCCCCTGATAGGAAACATTTCCTTCACTCAGACCGACAGGGAGCTGTCCACCCCCTACACCGACGAGCTTTCTCTCGGCTTCGAGAGGGAGCTGGCTCCCGAGTGGAGCGCTTCCTTGCTGTACATCCACCGCAGAGGGGAGGACCTCCTTCAGGACATCGATCAGAACCACATCACCTGCGCGGGTTTCGGGGAGGCCTATGGGGTGAGCCCCTTCGCGGTCTGCGGGGATGGGGGGCAGCTGGAGCTGGATCGCTTCGGCCGCCTCGTGGCGGGCCGGGACAACCTCTTTCCCAACGGCGCCGTCGACCTCTACGTTCACAATCCGAAGTTCAACCAGATCCTGAGGATCACGAACGCCAACGCCTACAGGTACGAGGCGATCGAAGCGCGGCTCAGGAAGCGACTCCACCGCAACTGGCAGATGGATGCTTCGTACACATGGTCCACCGCAACCGGTGAGGCCGAGTCGTTCACCGACTTTACGGGGAACGACCCCGCCATCAGCGACAAGGTGTCCGGATACCTGGGCTACGATCAGCGGCACGTCTTCAAGTTCCAGGCGGTCACACATCTGAAGAGCGACTTCCTGCTCGGAGGCACCATCCTCTGGGAATCCGGCCTGCCCTACAGCATCGTCGCCAACGTGGAGGATTACGACGACTTCTCGAACTTCGTTCCTCAGCGCCTGGTGTCCGTCACCGGGGAGAAGAACGACCAGCGGAACCAGTCCCGCCTCACCCTGAGCGTGCACGTCGAGAAGCGCATCAACCTCGGAGATTGCTCTCTCTCGGGATTCCTGGACATCGAGAACCTTCTCGACTCGGATGATCTGCTGATGCGGGAGGTGGACGAAGGCCTGGAGATCACCGACGGAGAGCGCCGGTTCGGGCGGTACTTTCAGATAGGTGTCGCGGTCCTCTTCTAGTCTGTCCGTAGCGCTCAGCGGGCAGGGATCGCGAGGGCGGTCGGCCGGATCACCACCGATGCGGGAGGCGCGGCGCTGAAGCGCACCACGCGCGCGCCCTTCTCGGGGCGGGTCGGCCGGGGAGCCTGGTCGTCCTTCCGGCCTCCTGTCACCGTCACCTCGGCCCAGGAGGCGGGAACCGTCGTCTCGAAGGTCAGCTCGGTCCCTCCGGGCGGCCCGTTCAGCGAGATCTGAAGCGCGTCGGCCGACACGCTGCGCGTCGAGGCGCGTACCGCGTCGCGCCCGCGGATGTAGCGGGCCACCTGTCCGAACGGGGCCACCCAGACCTCGTTCCCCGCCGCGGCCATGTGGTCCACGAACGCCACGTACCGCTCCACGGGGATCGCTTCCCATCCTTCCTGCGTGGGTGACACGGGCGCGTCCGGATCGGCGATCCCGTGCACCCCCACCACGAGCCACCCGCCCTTCTCCCGGATGTCGTCCACCCAGGAGTTCATCTCCCACAGGGGGGTGCTGGTGAGCGGATGCAGCGAGGGGATCCTGTGAAAGTCGTCGGGAGTGGGAGGCGTGTAGGCGATGCCCCCGGTGCGCGCGGCGTCGTACCCCGCGCGCGCCGCCGCGCTCGCCAGCTCGGGAGTGGCCGTGGACTGCGGATAGGCCAGCGTGCGGCCGTGAGCGGCTCCGAGCCGCTCCTGGATCCGCCGCCTGGAGCCCTCCAGCTCGGCGGCGAGCTGAGACGGCTTCATCCCGCTCAGTGGCTTGTGCGTCATCCCGTGCGAGCCGATTTCGTGGCCGGCGTCGGCGACTTCCTTCCACCGCGCCCAGTGATCCTCGCTGTCCACCCAGCCCGTGACGATGAAGAAGGTTCCGGCGAATCCCCTGGAGGCCAGGAGGGACGACATGAAGCGCCACTGGCTCGCATAGCCGTCGTCCATCGTGACGCTGATGGCTGCCTGGGCTCCGTTCTTCCAGCGCAGGGGCGTGGTGCGTCCCACGGCCACGTCGGACGGGGCCGGCGCGGCGGCGGAAGCCGTCAGGAGCAGGCAGAGAAGGGGAGACAGGCGACGCATGGGAGGGCAATATAGGCCGGGGATGTCGGGCTGACGAGCCCGCCGCCCCCCGGCCCCTGTGTCGTAAGAGCTAGATGAGTTTGTGCTTCTTGAGGTCCTTGACCAGCAGTGTCGACAGCGCGGAGCAGATTGCCGGCACCGACTTGGGCTCCACGGTCTCGCTCACACCTGACCAGACCAGCGTCCCCTTGTCCCCGGCATGCCAGGCCTGCGACTCGAGCCGGACCACCGTCTCGCTGATCAGGTAGCCCGGGCTGTAGACCGTCGACCACGAGCTGTACCCGTAGTAGGGGCCCCATCCGTAGCCCGGAGCCGTGTACATGGACGGTGGGACGGAGGTGACCCTCGTCTCCTTCGACACGAGCCGGGTCAGGGTCACGCCGTCGAATCCCCCTTCCTTCACCTTGGCGCGGAGGTTCTCCTCGTTGACCTTCTCGTCCCCCATGACCGTGTAGGAGGCCACCGCGCTGACGCCGGCTCCCTCCAGGGCCTTGACCAGGGTGTCCTCGAACGTGCGGCGGTTGGCTTCTTCCTTGGCCATCCCGATGACCAGGATCTTCTTCATCGGGGCCACCGCGACGGGCTCCTGGGCCCATGAGTTCACCCACTTGGTGGAAGGGCACCCCGTGGACAACACGGCGGCCAGTACAAGGGCGGTGAGCGTCGCTGCACGTCCGAAGCGGTGAGTGAGCACGGTGTCCTCCTGGAAAGGCTGGCAAGGTCCGGGCCGGGACCGGGGAGAATTCGGATGAGTGAGCCTGATATTGAAACCTGGCTGAATTCGGCACACGGTAACACAGGCCCCCCCAGGGATGCTTCTCAGCCGCCCCACGCGGTGGCCCTCTGTCCGGGCATATGTCATTTTGAGGGCATGCCGTCCAGCCTCAGGCGCGTGCTTTCCCTCGTCATCCTTGGACTGGCGGCCGTCTCGGCGGGATGCCGTCAGGAGGCGGCCGCCGGCTCCGGCCAGCAGCGGCCCGACGACGCGCGCGAGGTGCAGGTGGTCCCCGTCTCCGAGGTGTCGCTTCCGCGCACCGCCGCGGTCACCGGCACGCTGGCCGCCGAGGAGCAGGCCGACGTGGGCTTCAAGGTGGCCGGGCGCGTGAAGGAGCTGCCGGTCGACCTGGGGAGCCGCGTGGGGCGCGGCGACGTACTGGCGCGGCTCGTGACCACCGATTTCGAGCTGCGGGTGCGGCAGGCCGAGGCCGCCCTGCAGCAGGCGCGCGCCCGGCTGGGCCTGTCCTCCGCGGGCGAGGACGACACGGTGGACGCCGAGCGCACGTCGGTCGTGCAGCAGGCCCGGGCGGTGCTGGACGAAGCGCGGATGGCGCGCGAGCGCGCGCGCCGCCTGCATACCGAGCAGCTGATCGCCCAGGCGGATCTCGATGCGGCCGAGTCGTCGTTCCTGGTGGCCGAAGCGCGCTATCAGGACGCGGTGGAAGAGGCGTACAACCGGCAGGGCCTTCTAGCGCAGAGGCGCGCCGAGCTGGACCTCGCGCGCCAGCAGCTGTCCGATGCCGTGCTGCGGGCGCCATTCGAGGGAGCGGTGCGGGAGAGGCAGGCCGCCATCGGACAGTACGTCTCCCCCGGGCAGACGGTGATGACGCTGGTGCGCATGCATCCGCTGCGCCTGCGTCTCGCCGTGCCGGAGCGGATTTCGGCCGGCGTGAGAGAGGGGCTGGCCGTGCGTCTCACCGTGGAAGGGACCCCCGGAGAACGCGAGGGGATTGTGGCCCGGCTCAGCCCGGCGGTGGACGAAGGGAGCCGCACGCTGATGGTGGAGGCCACGGTCCCCAACGAGGACGGGTCGCTGCGCCCCGGATCTTTCGCGCGCGCGGACGTGGTGATCGAATCGTCGCAGGACAGCCTGGTGGTCCCGCAATCCGCCCTGCTCACCTTCGCCGGGATCGAGAAGGTGATCGTGGTGGAGGACGGACGCTCCGTGGAGCGCCGGGTCCGCACCGGCCGGCGCCTGGAAGGGAAGGTCGAGATTCTGGACGGCCTGCGGGCCGGCGAGTCGGTGGTGGTGGAGCCGGGGAATCTGGTGGGCGGGCAGGCCGTGCGGGTGGTCGGTTGAGGCGGGGCTGACGCATGCAGACGCTGGCCGAGATCTGCATCCGCCGCCCGGTGTTCGCCACCATGATCATCATGGCCCTGGTCGTGGTGGGGGCGGCCGGGTTCGGCCACCTGGGAGTGGACCGCTTCCCTTCGGTGGACCTCCCCACCGTCAACGTACGCACGACTCTGCCGGGCGCCTCCCCCGAAGAAGTCGAGACCGAGCTGTCCGAGGTCATCGAGGAGGCGGTCAACACCGTCGAGGGGATCAGCGAGCTGCGATCCGTCTCCGGGCAGGGAAGCTCGATCGTCATTGCCACCTTCAACCTCGACCGTGACATCGACACCGCCGCCCAGGACGTGCGGGACCGCGTGGCTGCCGTGGTCCGGGACCTTCCGCCGGACGCCCAGCCACCCATCGTGGCCAAGTTCGACAACGACTCCACCCCCGTGCTCACCCTGGCCCTGTCGGGAGATCGGTCGCTGCGCGAGCTGACCGAGATGGCCGACAAGGTGGTCAAGGTGCAGATGGAGCGCGCGTCCGGAGTGGGGGAGGTGCGGCTCGAGGGGGGACTTGAGCGCGCCCTCAACGTCTGGGTGGAGGCGGACCGTCTGGCGGCCTACAGGCTCCCCATCAGCACGGTGCGCGAGGCCATCCGACGGCAGAACGCCAGCGTGCCCGGAGGCAACGTCACCTCGGGGCCCAACGAGTCGGTGCTGCGCACCATGGGGCGCATCGATGACGCCGCGGGGTTCAACGATCTGGTCATCGCGGTCGTGGACGGCGCGCCGATCCGGGTGCGCGACATCGGCTGGGCGGAGGACGGCACCAAGGAACAGCGCTCGGTGGCCCGCCTGGACGGCGTCCCCACGGTGACCCTGGAGGTGCGCCGGCAGTCGGGCGCCAACACCGTGGCCGTGATCGATGCGGCCAAGGCGGCCCTGCCTCGCATCGCCGCGCAGCTTCCCGCCGACGTGAAGCTGTTGCCGATACGCGACCAGTCGCGCTACATCCGCAGCGCCCTGCACGAGATCGAGACCCACCTGGTGCTGGGGAGCATCCTGGCCACCCTGGTGGTGCTGGCCTTCATGCGCAACTGGCGCTCCACGCTGATCGCGGGGGTGGCCATCCCCACCTCGGTGGTGTCCACCTTCGGCGTCATGTGGGCGCTCGACTACACGCTCAACAGCGTCACCATGCTGGCCCTGGTGCTGATGGTGGGAGTGGTGATCGACGACGCGATCGTGGTGCTGGAGAACATCTTCCGCTTCGTGGACGAGAAGAAGATGCGCCCCTTCGAGGCCGCGCGGGCGGCCACGGCCGAGATCGGGCTGGCGGTCATGGCCACCACCTTCAGCCTGGTGGTCATCTTCGTCCCCGTCTCGTTCATGTCCAGCATCTCGGGACGGTTCCTGTACCAGTTCGGCATCACCGCCGCCGTGGCCGTGCTGGTGAGCCTGCTGGTCTCCTTCACCCTCACGCCGATGATGAGCGCCCGCCTGCTGCGGCCCGAGAGCCAGGAGGGAGGACGCACCAGGTCGCGCTCGGGTTTCTACGCACGCGTGGATCGTGGCTACGGGAAGATGCTGACCTGGTCGCTGGATCACCGCCGGGTGGTCCTGTGGGGCGCGGCCGCGGTGGTGGCCTCCTCCGTGCCGCTGTATGCCCTGGTGCGCCAGGAATACGTCCCCAGCCAGGTGGACGAGGCCGAGTTCGACGTGAACGTGAACGCCCCGGAAGGGACGAGCCTCGCGGCCATGGATGAGATGATGCGGGAGGTCGAGACCGAGCTGAAAGCCACCCGCGGCGTGCGCATGGTGCTGGCCTCGTCCGGCGGGAGCTTCCTGGGCGCCGTGAATCAGGGGCGGGCCTATGTGCGCATCGCCCCGCACGAGGAACGCATCTTCTCGCTGCGACGCCTGGGGAGCGAGCTGCTGCGTGGGCGGCCCTGGCGCGCCTTCATGGACAATTACGGGCAGGCCGAGGTGATGGCCGAGGTGCGCCAGCGCCTGCGCCGCTTCAAGGATCTGCGCACCTCGGTGCGCAACGCGCCGTCGTTCAACATCGGCGGCGGTAACTGGGAGATCGACTTCGTCCTGCGCGGGCCGGACCTGGAGACACTGGCCCGCTACGCCGAGGAGCTGCGGAGCCGCGCTCCCGAGCTGGGTATCATCGACGCCGACACCACCCTGAAGCTGGACAAGCCCGAGCTGCGCGTGGTGATCGACCGGTCGCGCGCCGCCGATCTGGGGGTGGACACACAGGAGATCGCGCAGGCCCTGCGTCTGATGGTGGGAGGCGACGAGGAGGTCTCCCGGTTCCGCGATCCGGCCGCCAGCGAGGACTACGACGTCCAGCTCCGGCTTTCGGAGCGAGATCGCGGCGACCCGGAGACGATCTCCCGCCTGTACGTGGGCCGTGAGGGGAGCTCGGACATGGTGAGGCTGGACAACGTGGTCAGTATCGAGCCCGCCACCACATCCTCGCGTATCGACCGGCTGGACCGGCAGCGGCAGGTGAGCCTGCGCGCGCAGGTGGCCCCGGGCTTCGCCCTGGCGGATCGCCTGGCGGCGCTGAGGGAGGCCGCGGCCGGCATGAACCTGCCGCCGGCCTATTCCACGACGGTGTCAGGGCGTGCCCGCGAGCTGGAGCGCACCTTCACCGAGTTCCTGTGGGCCTTCGCGCTGTCGGTGGTCTTCATGTACATGATCCTGGCGGCGCAGTACGAGAGCTTCGTGGATCCTCTGACCATCCTGCTCTCCCTGCCCTTGTCGGTCCCGTTCGCCCTGCTCTCGCTGTGGGGGACCGGAAACACGCTGAACCTCTATTCGGCCCTGGGGATCCTGGTGCTGTTCGGCGTGGTGAAGAAGAACGCCATCCTGCAGATCGACCACATGAACCAGCTTCGCCGGTCCGGCAAGGAGCGCCGTGAGGCGATCCTGCAGGCCAACCACGATCGCCTGCGCCCGATCCTCATGACCACCCTGACCCTGGTGGCCGGGATGCTTCCGCTCGCTCTGGGGACCGGGCCGGGAGCCGAGGAGCGCCGCGCCGTGGCGGTGGTGGTGATCGGCGGGCAGAGCCTGTGCCTGCTGTTGACGCTGCTGGTCACGCCGGTGGCGTACGCAGGGGTCGACGATCTGGTGACGGTGCTGCGGGCGCGGCTGGCTCCGCGCCGGCGGTCGCTGTCTCCCGTCGCGCCACCTCACTCCTGATGCTCAGGCCGGTCGCCACCTTCATCGACGACTACCGCATCTGGTACAAGGTGACCTTCCAGCGCGGGCGCATCCTGACCACCCGCGGCGATGCCTGGCGCGATCTGGGGCATCCGGACCTGCTGGCGGAACCGGGCCGCTGGTTCGGAAACGGCCATGCCGTGCCCGACGTGAGGCGCGAGACGCCGCGCGCAGGACGGCTCGCGGACGTGATCCCTTTCTCGTTTCCGTCGCCCCGTCCCATCGAAGGGTATCCGTACGCCGAGACCAACACCGTCTGCGGCTTCCTCCACCTGTGCCGCGGCCGCCCGGGCGCTCCGGCGATCGTGCTGTCGCATGGCTGGGCGCACGACGACCACCGGACCGTGGAGAGGATCTTCGTGGAGCCTCTGCTGGAGGCCGGGTTCTCGGTGGCCGTGGTGGCGCATCCCTTTCACTTCGATCGGACTCCGGCCGGCACCTACAGCGGCGAGCTGATGGTGACCGGCGACGTGGTTCTCACCGCCGAGGCCTTCCGCCAGGGAGTGGCCGACCTGAGCGCGGCGGTGAGCTGGCTGCGTGACGAGGGTCTGAACGTCGGGGTGATGGGGTATTCCCTGGGCGGCTACCTGGCGGCGCTGGTGGCCTGCGTGCGCGACGACCTTGGCGCCGTGGTGATCGGCGCGGCCGGGGATTCGGTCGTCTCGCCCATCCTGGACACCCGCCTGGGGGTGAACGTGCGGGAGGACCTGTCACAATCCGGAATGCACGCGCGCGACCGGCTCGAGACGGCCTGGGGGATCATCTCGCCGGGACGCCTCGCGCCGCGTGTTCCGCGCGAGCGGATCCTGATGGTGGCGGGGGAGTGGGACCGGATCATGCTGCCGTCCTCGGTGCAGCGTCTTCAGGAGGCGTGGGGCCGCCCCGAGCTGCGATGGGAGCCGCAGGGGCACTACACGCTGCTGGCCGTCCCCGGCCGGCTGGTGCGGCGGAGCCTCCCCTTTCTGCAGCAGACAATGGGTCCATAGGCAGGACAAGAGAATTTCCGTGCCCGCCGGGCCGTAGGGCGGTATGATGGGAGGCCTGCCCAACAAAGACGAGGTGCGCCATGGTACGCATCGCCATACGCTTGGTCCTGCCCGGCGACCTATCCTGAGGACTCGCCGGAGCTGAGCACTGCAAGTTCCACTGTAGAAAGGGCACCGAACCCGATCCGGTGCAGGCTCCTCGGGAACGCATCGCTCCTCAGTAAGACGGCTCAGTCCCGATATGCCCGCCCCACGATTGGATTGGATCCACTTTCAGGAGGTGACCGTATGACCAGCATCGTCAGACGCGTTCTGCTCTCGTTCCTGCTGGCAGTCGTTCTCTTCGGGCCGGCTTCGCCTCTCGGGGCGGTGTGCGGACCCTGCTACTCACGGTGCGTCGATTCCTGCAATCTGACCAGGGCGGCCTGCGATGAGCATTGTGATGCGGTCTGCCCGTCTCTCTATGCGCCCGGCTCCGTGGAGCTCATGGTCTGCCTCCAGGCCTGTCATGGAGCCTGTCTCGATGAAAGCCAGGACTGCAAGGTTCTCTGCAAGAGCAACAAGTTCCCGCAGCCGTGACTCACGGCTTGAAGTTGGAGACGTTTCCTACGCGGAGCCATCGACCGTCCCGCTTCTCGTAGAGCTCGATCCAGGCGCTGACGAACTCGAGGGGAGTCTTACCTCCCTCGGCGTTGGTCTGAGAACCCCGCGCCTCGACCTGGACGATCACCCAGCCCAACGTGCCGTCACCGGACACCTTGACCACCGGGTCGGTGAGGTCGCGATACTCCTCGAAGACGGTGGAGCGCAAGTACGGGCCGAGGCGCTCCCTTCGCTCCTGGAGAGTCGGCCGGGAGATCTCGCCGCGATTCGCGACCACGTAGTCGGCCGATTCGTCCTTCAGGAGCAGCTCGACGTCGCTTAGGCGATGCGCGCGCATGACCTTCTCATGCAGCTCGCGCAGCAGGCCGGCGTCGGTGCTTTGCGCCAGTGACAGGGCCGCCGCCAGGGAGACCCAGTGCAGGAGGTTCACCGCTTCCTCCTCTTCACGCGTCTGGTCTTCGTCGGCGCGGCCGACCGCCGCGCCCGGCCGGGCCATCAGGTCGGGCAAAAGCTCCTGGCGCGGTACTTGTGTCCGCGTGAGCAGGTCTTCCATCCGCCGCGGTTCGCTTTGGGCATCAGCGTGTCCCCTGGTGGAGCAGCATCCGCGCGCATCCCTGCCCGCTGCGCACGGCCGACTCGATGGTGGCAGGCATGCCGCGCATCGTCCAGTCGCCCGCCAGCAGCAGGTTGCGCCAGGCGGTGCGCGGGCCGGGGCGAAGCGGCTCGGTCTCGACGGTGGCCGAGAAGGTCGCCGTCCGCTCACGCACCACCATCCACCGGCGCAGCGGGATCGCGCGCGCTTCGGGGAGGCAGGCGCCCAGCTCGTCCCAGGCCAGCCGCGCCAGCTCCTCGTTGAGGCGCTCCCCCAGTCCGTCGGCCGCGCTGATGACCGCCGCGAGGTGACCGGCTCCTTCGCCCAGGATCCGCCCCTTGTTGAAGATCCAGTGGATGGTGCCGTCGGGCATCGCCGCGAAGTCGACGGCGTCGAGCGACCTCAGGGGCCGTTCGGGCCAGAGGTTGATGGATACGATGGGTGATGACGCGAACCGCTCGAGCCCATCGACGGGGACTCCGAGCCGCCGCGCCGCGTCGGGAGGGACGGCGCACACGAAGGCGTCCGCCGGCAGCTCAGTGCCGTCGCGCAGCACGGCCGCGCGGACGCCGTCCCCCTCCACGCGCAGCTGGGCGACGGGGGCGCCGGTCGTCACGCGCGCCCCGCGCGCTTCGAGCCATCGCCGCGCCGGCTCCGCGTACAGCTCGGACAGTCCGACGGTGGCCACGCCCAGGCCCGAGTCCGACGCCCGCGCGAGGAATCCTTCGCGCAGCACGCACGCCAGCAGGGACGCCGGGGCCGTCCGGGGAGAGGCGTTCAGCGTCGCGATGGCCAGCGGGTGCCACAGCAGGCGGCGCAGGGCCGGCGTCTGCCCCAGACGATCCAGCCAGTCCGACACGGTGACGGCCTCCAGATCCCTTGCCGTCGCCGGATCAGCCAGCCGGCGCAACGCCGGCCCGGCCGCCAGCAGCGCGGCCCGATCGCGTGCCCCCAGCCCTTTCATCGCCAGGAGCCCCGCCACGAGGTGCCAGGGAGCGGGAAGCGGCGCGCCGCGCAGCACAGTGCGGCGCCCCGGCTCCAGGTAGTCGACGCGCAGACGGCGCTGGTATCTGACCCTGTCCGCCGCGCCGATGGTCTCCAGAAAGGCCCGCGTGGAGCCGTAGCAGGCCATGAACAGGTGCTGGCCGTTGTCCACGACGTCGCCCGACTCGCCGTCCACGAAGGACGTGGCGCGCCCGCCGGGCTCGCGGCGGGCCTCCAGCAGTGTGACCCGGGCGCCGTGCCCCGCCAGCGCCACGGCGCATGAGAGCCCCGCGAAGCCCCCGCCGATGACGACGATGCTGCCGGGGGGCGCCATCAGCGCGACAGGGCGCGGCGCCGCAGGTAGACGCGCGCCGCGATCGCCATCCTGCGCGCGCGCGAGAGGGACACTCGCGAGCCCAGCACATCGTGGCCGCGGGCCTCGATGGCGCCCAGAAGGCGCTCGTAGATCGCGCCCATGATCTCGGCTGCCATGAGGGCGCGACGGTCGGTCCCCTCGAGCAGCCGCGAGGCCTGCGCGAACAGGGCGCGGGCGCGTCCGCACTCCTTTTCCATCAGGCGCGTGAACGCGGGCGAGGGGCGATCGGCCGTGAGGTCCGCCTCGGGGCAGCGGCACGCCGCCAGGTCCTCCATGGGGATGTAGATCCTCCCGCGCAGGGCGTCGGGCTTCACGTCGCGCACGATGTTGGTGAGCTGGAACGCCTGCCCCAGGGCGATGGCGTAGGCGCGCTCCGTCGGCCCCGGACAGCCGAAGATCTCCAGACACGCCAACCCTACGGCCGACGCCACCCGGTCGCAGTAGACCTGAAGGTCGGCCCAGGTGTCGTACCGGCGCGGAACGATGTCCATGGAGACCCCTTCGATCACGTCCTCCAGATCCTGCCGTCGGATGGGATAGGGGCCCAGGTGTTCGGCCAGGGTGCGTGTGATGGGATGCGTCGCGCGCCCGGCGTAGCAGGCGTCCAGCTCGCGCCGCCAGGCGTCAATCCGGCGCGCCGCCTCGGCGGGATCGGGGGCGGCGTCCACCGAATCGTCCACCTCGCGGCAGAAGGCGTACAGGGCCTCGATCGCCTTTCGCTGCGGGCGCGGAAGGAAGAGAAACGCGTAGTAGAAGTTGCTCCCGCTGCGCCGGGCGATCCTGGACGCCAGGGCCTGATCCGTGATCGCGGCGCTCATCGCCTGCGCAGGGCGGCGCGCGCCACGAGGCGGCCCCAATCCGGAGTGGAGAGCGTCGGCCGCCGGGTGAAGACGTCGAACCGCGAGGCTTCGAGCAGGTCGAGCACGCGGCGGCCCCCCATCAGCACGAGCCGCAGCTCGAACCCCAGCCGCCCTCCCACCTGGTCGGGAAGCGCTTGGCCGAGGTCGAACATCTGCCGCGTGCGCCGTGTCTGAAAGGCCATCAGCTCCACGAACGGCTCGGTCACGATGCGGCGGGCCGCCATGGCGGACAGCATCTCGGCGGTGCAGCCGAAGCGGAGCATCTCGGAGCGAGGCAGGTAGCAGCGGCCCTTGTCCAGGTCCACCGCCACGTCCTGCCAGAAGTTGGTGAGCTGCAGCGCGGTGCAGATGGCGTCCGACATCTCGAGAAGGTGCGCCTCTCCGCGCCTCGACAGGGCCAGCACCAGCCGCCCGACGGGGTTGGCCGACAGGCGGCAGTACGCCAGCAGCTCGTCGAACGTCTCGTACCCGTTCACGCGCACGTCCTGCTCGAAGGCCGAGATCAGGTCGTGCAGCAGGGCGGCCGGCAGGCCGTGCCGCAGGATGGTGTCGGAGAGCGCCACGAAGACCGGCTCGTCCGCGTCGCCCGCGGCCGCCCGGTCCAGCCGCTCGCGCCACCCGGACAGCAGCTGCAGGCGCCGCCCTTCGAAGGTGGCTTCGTCGGCGAAGTCGTCGGCCAGCCGCGCGAACGCGTAGATGGCGGCCACGTGTGGCCGCAGCCGGCGCGGGAGCAGGAGAGACGCCACGGGGAAGTTCTCGTAGTGCCGCCGGGCGATCGATTCGCAGTGCGCGTAGGCGTCGCGCAGGCGCGCGGCCTGGTCCGCGGCGGGTGTGCTAGCGTGCGGGCTCACTGCGGGAGGATACCACCACCATGCGCTGGGACGAGGACGACATCCGCCGCTTCGGGCGGGAGGTGGCGGACTTGGCCGCTTCGTACATCGAAGGGCTGGAGACCATCTCGCTGGCCACGCCCCGTGCCTCCGATCTCGAGGCCGCGCTGGGTGGGCCGCTCCCCGAGGAGGGGATGGATCCGTACGCCCTGCTCGACGAGGTGCGCCGGGTGGTGGTGCCCGGCTCGTTCCACCTTTCGTCGCCGCGCTACTTCGGGCTGTTCAACCCGACCCCCACGGTGATCGGCATCTACGCCGACACCATCGCCTCGCTCCTGAACCAGAACGCGGGCGCATGGAGCCATGCGCCCGCCGGCGCGCAGATCGAGAAGACCGTCATCCGCTGGATGTGCGATCTGGCGGGCTACGGGCCCGGCGCGTTCGGGACGCTCACCAGCGGCGGCACGCTGGCCAACATCACCGGCCTGAAGATCGCGCTCACCGAGAGGGTCCCGGACGTCCGCCGGATCGGCGTGGCGGCTGCCGAAGGGCGCCCCACCTTCTACGTCTCGAGCCAGGCGCACTACTCCATCGATCGTCTGGCCGACGTCCTGGGGCTGGGCAGCGAGGGGATGCGGCGGATCGAATGCGATCCGCAGGCCCGCATGGTCCCCGAGGCGCTGGAGCGCCGCGTGCTCGCCGACCGCGACGACGGCCGCTACCCGTTCTGCGTGATCGGCATCGCCGGCACCACGATCAGCGGAGCGATTGATCCTCTGCACGCCCTGGCCGACGTGTGCGCCCGGCACCACCTCTGGTTTCACATCGACGCGGCCTGGGGAGGGGCGGCCCGCCTCTCGCGCCGCCACGCGCACCTGCTGGACGGCATCGAGCGGGCCGACTCCATCACCCTGGATCCGCACAAGTGGTTCTCGGTTCCCTACGCGGCCGGGGCGCTCATCACGCGCGACGGCTCGTCCCTGCGCCGCGCCTTCGAGGTGGAGCCCGCCTACCTGATGGACAAGGTCTTCTCCGATCACGAGGATCTGAACCTCTTCCAGCTCGGCATCGCCGGCTCGCGCCGTTTCGATGCGCTGAAGGTATGGATGTCCCTGAAGAACCATGGCCGCCGCGGCTACGAAGAGGCCATCGACCGGCAGGTGGCGCTCGCCGAGCACCTGGCGGCCCGCGTGGAGGCGCTGGACGACTTCCAGGCGCTGTCGCGCCCCAGCCTGGGTGTGCTGTGCTTCCGCTACGTGCCATCCTCCATGAGGGGGATGGCGATGGCCGATACGCCGCAGCCGGCCCTGGATGCCCTGCAGATGCGCATCCAGGAAACAATCGCCGAGCGCGGGCGGGTGTGGGTGTCCACCTCGATGCTCGGAGGCAGGCGCACCTTCCGCTTCTGCGCCACCTCGTATCTTTCGCGTGAGCGTCACGTGGACATGCTGATCGAGGAGATGCGGGCGGCCGCCGCTTGCCTGGACTGAATCCGGGCGCCCGCGCGGGCCGGTGTTAGAATGCGCCGCGCGGAGGGACGGATCAGGTGACGTCGGACAGACCCAGGATCGGCATCTTCGGCTGGGGCATCGTGGCGCCCCAATCACGTAACGTGGCCGAGTTCGGCCGGAACCTCGAGCGCCACGGCACCTGGATGGAGCCGTTCACCGGCTTCGGCCCCAGCAATTTCCTGGTGGGGACGCCCCTCTTCGACTTGGAGGACTACCGGAGCTGGATCGAGGAGCGCTTCAAGCCGGCGCGCTTCGCGCAGCTGTCACGCAACAGCGGCGATCCCGTGCGCTACGCCGTGGGCGCGTTCATCCAGTCGCTGCAGCAGAACCCCGGCATCGAGAAGACGCTGCAGGATCTCGGGCAGCAGACCCACATCTACATCGGCACCGGCGTGGGGGATCTGCCCACCATCTACGACGTGAGCATCGCCTACTACAAAGCTCAGCGGCGCTGGAACCGCTTCTGGGGAGCCCCGGAGAGATGCGGCCTGCGGCGCGCGTACGAGGCGGCCGGGGCCGAGGAGCGGGCGATCCTGCGCTCCGAGCACGGCATCCCCGCCGATCCCGCCGACGTCCAGGACGAGGAGAAGCACGAGGCGGCGAGCGAGGCGTGGGAGACCTTCTGGTGCGAGCGGTCCGGGTCGCTGCGGTCCTACCTGGAGGAGGCCCGGCGCATCCAGAGCGAGGGGATCACCGGCGACGTGGAGGTCGCCAAGGAAGGTGTGATCAAGCGCAAGCTCACCGAGATGCGCCGCCTCAACACCACATGGGGATGCCCGCCGGAGCCCTGGTCGTCGGTGCATCCCAACATCATCTGGAACATCCACAACGCCCCGGCGGCCCAGGTGTCCATGATGGGGCGCATCCTGGGCCCGGCCTGGGCTCCGGTGGGCGCCTGCTCGTCGTTCGGCGTGGCGCTCAAGCTGGCGGTGGACGCCATCCGATCGGGACAGGCGCGCGCGGTGGTGGTGGGCATGACCGATCCTCCTCCGCACCCGCTGCTGGTGGGGGCCTTCTACCGGGCCAACGTGCTGGCCGCGGACGCCGCCCCCAGCAAGCCCCTCTCCGGGCTCAAGGGCACGCACGTCGCCGGAGGCGCCACGGTCTGGATCGTGGGGGACGCCGACTGGATGCGCGCGCAGGGGTACAAGCCGGTGGGCCTCGAGATCGCCGGCGTGGGCCTCTCCTCGGACGCCCATCACATCATCACCCCCACGCGTCATGGCCCGCTGCTGTGCATGCGCAAGGCGCTCGACGACGCCGGGATCGGCCCGGAGGAGATCGGCACGTGGGACCTTCACGCCACGGCCACGCCGGGAGACTGGATGGAGGTGTCGGCCACCCGCGAGCTGCTCCCCGGCACGGTCACCATGACGGCACGCAAGGGGACATTCGGCCACGGCATGTCGGTGGGCGGGGCGTGGGAGTTGACCGCCCAGCACCTGGGGGCCGGGCAAGGGGTGCTCTACCCCACGGTCCTGGGCCGCGCGGAGCTGAACCCCGCCATCGCCGAGGTGCACTCCAACTTCGTGTTCGACGAGCCGGTCCCCCTGCGCGGTTGCTACGTGGGGAAGATCAACATGGGGGTAGGGGGCGTGAACGCCTGCGTGATCAGCCGGCGATGGGAGTGACGCCCGTTCCCTAGCGCGTTCGTTTCCGCTCGAAGATCTCACCCATGCGGGCGTAGAGATCCCCTCCCAGGCGCGCCACCGGACGCAGCCGCGCGGCATCGATGAGCGGGATGCCGGCGTGGGCCGACGGCCGCAGCAGATCGTCGCGCACGTGCATCCAGACCACCTCGCCGGCCATCACGGCCGCTCCGGCCACGTCGATGGACTGCAGCAGGCGGCACTCCAGGTTGACGGGGGAGTCCAGCACCCGGGGGGCGGCCACCTTGGTGCCCGGCACGGTGCGCAGGCCCGCCAGGTCGATCTCCGAGACGTCGGGCGGATGATCGGCGCCCGCTATCACCACGGCGTCCATCATCTCTTCCACCACCACGTTCACCACGAACTCGCCGGTCTCCACGATGTTGCGCTCCGTGTCCTTCACGCCGTCGCGCCGGCGTCCCGAGCAGATGAGAAGCGACGGGGGTGAGGACGACACTCCGGTGAAGTACGAGAAGGGGGCTGCGTTCGTGCCGCCGTGGCGCCCCTTCGTGGTCACGAAGGCGATGGGGCGCGGCACGATGGCGGAGATCATCAGGAAGTAACCGTCTCGGCGCGACAGGGTGGCCGGATCGATCTCCATGGAGGCTGTCAGTTGAGCAGGGCGGTGTGGCGCCGGATGTCCATGATGTGCCGGCGCGCTTCGTCGGCGTCATCGGCCTGCGGCCGGCGGGTGATGTAGGCCTGCAGGTCTTCCACGGCGCGGCTGTACTGCTCCAGCTTGAGGTGCAGCAGCCCCCGGTCCCGGCGCAGGCGCATGTCCTGAGGGGTGAGGGCGACCAGCCGCTCCAGAACCGACAGGGCCCGCGGGAAGTCCTCGCGGCGCAGATGAACGTGCTTGAGGTTGCTGAGCATGCGGAACAGGATCTGCCGCGGCCCTACGGGACGGAAGAACCCGCGGGCCAGAGGGACCTCGTCGCCGAACGCCTCTTTCAGGCGCGCGTGGCAGTCTTCGGGCATCACGATGGCTCCCTGGTGGAAGGGGTCGATCAGGAGTTCCCGGCCCTCGCCTTCGTACTTGACGAGGAAATGCCCCGGGAAGCCGATGCCGTGCAGGGGGAACTTCAGGCGCGCGGCCACCTCCATATAGACGAGCGACAGGGTGATGGGGATCCCCAGCCTGCGTTCCAGCACGTCGTTGAGATAGGAGTTGCGCGCGTCGAAGTAGTCGTCCAGGTTGCCCCGGAACCCCTCGTCGCCGAACAGGTGCGTGTTGATGGCGTCCAGCACGGCGAAGGGATTGTCGCGGAGGGCCCCCAGGCGCGCCGCGGCCCCCTGGGCCAGGCGGTCCAGGCGCCCGAGGCAGCTTTGGATGTCCAAGTCGGGATATTCCTCCTTGGCGATGAGCAGGGCCGCGACGACCAGGTCGATCTGGTCGTCGGAACGCGCGATCATCTGGAGGAACTGGAAGCGCGCCGACGTGACCATCATGGCCGTAGTTATAGCACAGGGCCGCGGCCGCGAGCCCGTGAAGTCCGAGGCGCGTGATAGACTCCGTCGGGCCTCACATCATGGGCAATTTCGATTTCGAATCGGGGCGGCGGCTCCTCTCAGAGGGTGATTTCGTGGAGGCGCTGCGCTGCCTGCTGGCCTCCCTGGAGGAGGATCCTTCCCACGTGGAGACCTACCTGGTCCTGTTCGAAGCCTACGACGTGGCCTGGCACGATTCGGGCGACCCCATGGTTCTGGACCAGATGAGAAAGGTCGCCCTGGCCGGCCTGAAGCGGGCCACGGATGCCGGGCATCGCGATCGCCTGCAGGCCTGCCTCGATCGGGCCGACTCGCTGCTGCTCGAGCACAGCCACGAGGACGAGGGTTGACCTCAGGGCGCCAGCAGCTGTGCCAGCTTCGCGAAGATCGGCACATCAGCCGGCGGGGTGCGAAGAGCCGCGACCTGGCCGGCGGTGAACCATCCCAGCTCGGCGCAGCCCAGCGGCCGCGGCTCGTCCTCCAGCGTGACCAGGTAGGTCAGCAGCAGGACGTGGCGATCGTCGTAGGCGTGATCGTTGAACGCGAAGGGTCCCAGGACGCTCGCACCCACCCCCAGCTCTTCGTGGATCTCGCGCACCAGGGCATCGTGGGGAGCCTCGCCAGGCTCCACCTTGCCGCCCGGGAACTCCCAGTGCCCTTCCAGATGGACTCCGCCGGGCCGGCGGGCCAGGAGAACGCGCCCGTCGCGAATCACCACGGCGGCCACCACCAGCAGCAGGGGAGTCACGCCGGCGATTATATGCGGACCATGGGCCAGTTGCGGGCGGGCCTCTGATTCGATAGGCTCACGGCATGTCCGTTCGCGGCGGCACTTCGCGATCGCAGGCCGGGCCTCATTTCTGGCAGATCGAAGAAGAGGCGCTGGCCCCCTGTGCCATGCGGGCCGCGCTCAGCCGCGGCCGGCGCCACCCGGAGACGGAGCATTCGTTCCGCTCCCCCTTTTCGCGTGACCGGGACCGCATCATCCACTCCCGCGCGTTCCGGCGCCTGGAATACAAGACGCAGGTCTTCGTCAACCACGAAGGGGATCACTTCCGCACGCGCCTGACCCACAGCATCGAGGTGTCTCAGGTGGCTCGCACCGTGGCGTCGGCCCTGGGGCTCAACGCCACCATGGCCGAGGCGCTGTCGTTGTCGCACGATCTGGGGCACACCCCGTTCGGGCACCTCGGCGAAGAGGTGCTGCACCGCCTCATGCACGCTCACGGCGGGTTCAACCACAACCGCCAGTCGCTGCGCATCGTGGAGCACCTCGAGGAGCGGTACCCCGAGTTCGTGGGGCTGAACCTCACCTACGAGATCCGCGAAGGAATCGCCAAGCACTCGGGCCCCTGCGACCCGCGGATCGCCCCGGAGTACGCCGACTACCATCCCGAGGAGCAGCCTCCGCTGGAGGCCCAGATGATCGACATCGCCGACGAGATCGCCTACCAGCACCACGACGTGGACGACGGCGTGGAGTCGGGGCTGCTCGACCCCGTGGCGCTGGCCGCGGCGGTCCCTCTGTGGGCGGAGGCCTGGAACGTGGCCCTGGAACGGTATCCCGGGGCGGCTCGACGGCAGCATGTCACGGTGGCCTTGCGCCGGATGATCGATCGGCTGGTCACCGATCTGGTGGAGACCTCGCGCGCCGCCATCGAAGCCTCGGGGGCCCGCTCGGTGGATGACGTCCGGCGCCTGCCCGGGCCGATCATGGGCCTGTCGCCGGAGATGGCCCGCCTCAACAGGGAGCTCAAGCGCCACCTTCACGAGCACCTCTACCGCCATCACCGCATCGAGCGTGAGAAGGACAAGGCGCGGCGGATCATGGAGGCCCTGTTCGAGCGCTACCACGAGAACGCGGATCTCCTGCCCGAGGAACACCGCTCCAAGATCTCCGTGCTGGGGCACGACCGGGTGATCTGCGACTACATCGCCGGCATGACCGACCGGTACGCGCTGGACGAATACCGCCGCCTGTTCGAGCCTGACGACAGGACCTGAACGCCCCCTGACGAGCCGGCCCGACGCGGGTTGTCCGCCTGTCCCGATGCTGGTATATACAGATGCCCCGCAGAAGGGATCTCCGCATGGCGAAGCGCGCTCGACATGTCCTCGTGATCCTGACCTGCCTGCTCCTTTCGCCGGTCTTCGCGGTCGTCCCTCTGCAGGCCGATTGCACGGGAGTCGCTCCGGTCCCCGAGGCGGCCCTGTCCATGGTGATGGTCGCCGACGGTCTTTCCGGCAGGCCGCTGTACCTGGCCTCCCCGCCGGGAGATCGCGACCGGTTGTTCATCGTCGAGCAGGACGGATTCATCCGCATCAAGAAACGGGGCGAGCCGGTGGGGCTGACGCACCTCTTTCTCGACCTGAGCGGAATCGTCCAGGCGGACCGGAACCTCGGCGAAATGGGGCTGCTGGGCCTGGCGTTCGATCCCGGCTATGCCACCAACGGGTTCTTCTACGTCAACTACACGGAGGGCCCTCTCGGCAGCCCCTGGTTCACGGTGGTGGCCCGCTACCACGTGTCGGGAAACCCCGATGCAGCCGATCCGGGGAGCGAGACGCGGCTGCTCAGGTTCGGGCAACCCGAGAGCAACCACAACGGTGGCCATCTGATGTTCGGGCCCGATGGCTATCTCTACATCTTCACGGGCGACGGAGGCGCGGGAGGAGATCCCCATGGCATGTGCGGCAACGGCCAGAACACCGCCACCCTCCTGGGGAAGCTGCTCCGGGTGGATGTGCGGGGGGTCGCGCCGACGCCGCTGCCTCCCGATTGCGGCGGAGCGAGCGCCGCCTACACCGTCCCCGCGGACAATCCGCTCACCGACGGCCCCGGCGGGTCGTGCGACGAGATATGGGACTATGGGCTGCGCAATCCGTGGCGCAGCAGCTTCGATGCGCTGACCGGGGATCTGTACATCGGAGACGTCGGTCAGAGCTGCTGGGAGGAAGTCAACTACGTGGCCGCTCCGGGAGGCGGGCGCAACTATGGATGGCGCCAGATGGAGGGGAACCACTGCTACGACATCGCAGATCTAACCTGTGATCCGGCGGGGGTGACCTGCGGGACCTCTCCCGTGTGCCACGACCCGTCCCTGACCGAGCCGGTGGTAGAGTTCTCCCATGCCATCGGGTGCTCGGTCATCGGCGGCTACGTCTACCGGGGGTGCCAGCTTCCCGCGATCGCGGGAACCTACTTCTACGGGGACCTCTGCCCCGGCTTCGTGAAATCGTTCCGCATGGTGGAAGGCGCGGTGACCGAGCACCTGGACCGGACGGTCGAGCTCGGAACCACGCCCATTCTGATGGGCAGCCTGACCAGCTTCGGGGTGGACGACGATGGAGAGATCTACATGACGGACTGGGACGGCGCGGTCCTGCGCATCGTCCCTCCGTTCACGAACCTCGAGGTGAGCGGCGCCGGCGCCGGGACGCTCTTCGAGATGAGCCCGGGGTCGTGGACGTGGGAGAACCTGGCCTTCACCACCATGCACCCGGTCAGCTCGTACCGCGTCTACCGGGGACAGCCGGGCGGCACGTTCACATGTGTCTTCGCGGGCTCCACCGCTCAGTGGCCGGGCGGGGATCCGTCCGTTCCGGCCCCCGGCACGATGCACGCCTACATCGTGACCGCGGTCAACCCGTCGGGACAGATGACGCGCAGCGGCCGCCCGCCGCACACGCTGTCGGTGGCGGCTTGTCCCTAGACGTACGCCGGGCCCTGGGAGGTCTGGCCAGCCTGGCCGCCCTGACGGGCGGCCCGCTGAGCGCCGACTGCACCGGCGTCTCGCCCGTGCCGGAGTCGGCCCTCACCACGGTGACCGTGGTGTCGGGCCTGACCGGGCGGCCGCTCTACGTGACGTCTCCACCCGGAGACCGGGACCGCCTCTTCATCGTCGAGCAGGATGGCCTCATCCGCATCAAGAAGCGGGGCGAGCCGCCGGGCGTCACCCACATGTTCCTGGACATCACCGCCCGGGTGCAGGCGGACCCCATTCACAACGAGATGGGGCTGCTGGGGCTGGTCTTCGATCCCGAGTATGCGAGCAACGGCTTCTTCTACGTCGACTACATCGAGGGGCCGATCATTTCTCCGTTCTTCACGGTGGTGGCGCGCTACCGGGTCTCCGCCGATCCGGACGGGGCGGATCCCAACAGCGAGACGAAGCTGCTGCGCTTCCATCAGCCCGACAGCAACCACAAGGGCGGCCACCTCATGTTCGGCCCTGATGGGTACCTCTACGTCGCCTCGGGAGACGGCGGAGAGGGCGTCGACCCGCCGGGTGCGTGCGGCAACGGGCAGAACCTGGGCTTGCTCCTGGGCAAGATGCTGCGCCTGGACGTGCGCGGCATTGCGCCGATGCCGCTCCCCCCCGACTGTGGAGGGGCCGGAGCGGTCTACGGCATTCCCGCGGACAACCCGTTCGCCGACGGCCCCGGCGGCGTGTGTGACGAGATCTGGGACTACGGGCTGCGCAATCCCTGGCGCAACAGCTTCGACGCGCTCACCGGAGACCTGTACATCGCCGACGTGGGACACGCCTGCTGGGAGGAGGTCAACTACGAGCCCGCACCCGGGGGCGGGCGCAACTACGGGTGGCGCTCGATGGAGGGGAACCACTGCTTCGATTGGGACGCACCGCTGAACTGCAATCCGGCGGGCGTGACGTGCGGCTCGAATCCCGCGTGCAACGATCCAGGTCTCACCAGGCCGATCGTGGAGTACTCCCACGCCGCCAACGCCTGCTCCGTCACGGGCGGCTACGTCTACCGGGGATGCCAGCTGCCGTCGCTCGACGGGACGTATTTCCACGGAGACTTCTGCTGGGGGTCCGTGCGCTCGTTCAAGGTGATCGGCGGCGTAGCCAACGAGGCGGTGGACCGGACCGACGAGCTGGGAGTGGGCAGCTCTCTCTTCTACAGCCTGGCCAGCTTCGGCGTGGACGACGACGGGGAGATCTACATCGTGGACCGCGACGGGTCGGTGCTGCGCATCGTGCCGCCGTTCACGAACCTGGAAGTGAGCGGAGAGAGCGCCGGGGCTGCGTTCGACCTGGCCCCGGCCGCGTGGTCCTGGGAAGATCTGTCCTACACCACCATGCAGCCGGTGAGCGCCTACCGCGTCTACCGCGGCCTTCCGGGAGGGACGTTCACATGCGTCTTCACCGGCCCGGCGCCGCAATGGCCGGGCGGAGATCCGTCCGTTCCGGCCCCCGGCACGATGCACGCCTACATCGTGACCGCGGTCGACCCGTCGGGACAGATGACGCGCAGCGGCCGTCCGCCCCACACGCTGTCGGCGGCGGCGTGCCCGTAGGTGTTGGGGCACGACCGGGTGATCTGCGATGACATCGCCGGCATGACCGAGTACCGGCGCCTGTTCGAGCCGGAGGAGAGAGCCTGAGGAATTTCTTCTCCGGGACCTTGCCCGCCCTTCGGATGGTGGGTATATAAGGAAGCCCCGCAGAGAGGAGATCTCCGTGCGGAAGTTGCCTGCCGCCCTCCTCGTGGGCCCCGTGCTGCTCGCCCTGTACACCGCCGCCGTCGCTCAGACACCGCCCGAAGTGTCGGGACTCGACATGGCGTCGGGATCCACGCTTCTCTGGGATCCCGCGCCGGGCGCGGCCGATTACAACGTCTACCGCGGACAGCTCTCCTGGCTCGCGGGTGGAGACGGAGCCGCCTGCCACGCGGACGAGCTGGTCTCCACATCCTTCATCACGGCGGCCGACCCGCCCCTTGGGACGGGGTACTACTACCTGGTCACCGCCGAGTCGGCGGCGGGTGAAGGGACGGCCGGCACGGGAAGCGGCGGCTCGCCGCGCGTGCTGCGCGGCGGGTGCGACGCGATCATGCGCCGCCATGTGGCCAACCGCCTGGGCTACGGCGGCGACGAATGGACGCGCGCGCGCCTGATCGCGCTGGGACCGGCGGGGCATATCGCCGAGCAGCTCGACCCGGCCACCATCGACGAGTCATCCAACACCGAGCTGGCCACGCGTCTGGGGGCGCTGGGGAGCCTCGACAGCCTGCAGGAGCTGGCGTCATCGGACATCGTGAGGGCGGTCTATGCCCGGCGCCAGCTCGAGCAGCTGGCGGTGATGTTCTGGGACAACCACTTCAACACCCTTTACCTCGAGAGCTTCCAGTTCTTCGGCTTCTATCAGGCGCTCTTCCCTGCCAAGCGGGGCCAGGAGGCCGTGAAGTTCCATCACGACATGCTGGAGATCTACCGCGACCTGGCCTTCAACGGGACCTTCCGCCAGGTCCTCGAGGCCATGACGCTCAGCCCGCCGATGATCCTGTTCCTCAACACGGATCAGAACGTGGCGGCCTCTCCCAACGAGAACTTCGCCCGCGAGCTGCTGGAGCTGCACAGCATGGGAGTGGATGGTGGATACACGCAGCAGGATGTCGTCGAGCTGGCACGGGTCTTCACAGGCTGGAACGTCTGCAAGAAGGACACGGCGGTGGCCGCCGACCCTCTGGCGGCGTGCATCCCGCGAAACACCTACGGGACCGTCTCGGAGCCGCCGGGGCTCTTCGTGAACAACTTCCGGACGGCCCAGCACGACACCGGCCAGAAGGTTCTTTTCGCGGGAACGCCGCATCAGGCCATCGTCCCTTCGACGGCCGGCAACCCGTCGGCAGGGGTGAACGACGTGCAGATCGCGCTGGACGCCATCGTGGCGCATCCCTCGACACCGCGCTTCATGGCGCGCAAGCTGCTCCAGAGATTCGTCACCGAGAACCCGCCTGCAGCGATGATCGATGCCGTGGTGGCCGAATGGAACGATGCCTCCAATCCCCAGGGAGTGGGCGATCTGCGCGAGGTGCTGCGCGCGGTTCTCACGAGCCCCGGGTTCCTCGACCCTGACCGGGTCGGCGGCAAGATCAAGACCCCCTTCGAGCAGGTGACCAGCGCGCTGCGCGGTGTTCGCGGGTTGACCAACGGGCAATCCCAGGTCCAGAGCTACCTGACCCGGATGCAGGAGGTGCTCCACAGCAACCCGGTGCCGACGGGGTATTCGGAGCTTGGGGGAGACTGGCTGGACACCAACAATCTTCTCGAGCGCCAGAATTTCGGCTACGACATGGCGACGCGCACGGCCACCACCTTCGGAGCCGATGTCATCGGGCTGCTCAACGACAACGGAGTGTCCACATCCCCCACGCCCAACAACGCCCCGGCCATCGTGGACTTCCTGGCCTCGGTGCTGTTCGCCGGAGCGCTCACTCCGGCCGAGCGCCAGGAAGCCATCGACTACCTGAACACGGACGACAGCGGCGTCCCGGCGGCGTACACCAACGCCCGTATCCGCGAGACCGCGGGCTTTCTGCTGGGCCTGGCCCAGTTCATCGAGCAGTAGGAGTGACCATGCCGAAGCAGGCGTGCGGGTGTCCGAGGCGATCGTTTCTCAGGGGGGCGGGGCTGACGCTGGCGGGATTCGGTGTCTCTTCGCTGATGCCGGGAGCGTGGATCCAGCACGCGCTGGCGGCAGGCCCGTTCAGCAACCGGCGCCTGATCTTCATCTTCATGCGCGGCGGCAACGACGGACTCAACGCGGTGATCCCGGCGGGCGATCCGGGTTACAGCACGGCCATCCGGCCGACGCTCTACATCCCCAACAGCAGCTCCCTCGATCTCAACGGCTTCGCGCGGCTGCACCCGGCGCTGTCCGATCTCATGGAGGTGTACAACGCCGGAGACCTGGCCGTCGTGCACCGTGTGGGCTTCCCGGACAACAGCCGCTCCCACTTCGACGATCAGCGGGTGTGGGAGAACGGCGACCCCGCGCAGGCCAAGTCGTTCGAGGGATGGCTTTACCGGTACATCCAGGAGAACGCCCTGTCGGCCGGCGTGAATCTCCCTGCGCTCAGCGTCCAGCCGAACCAGCCGGTTCTGCTGCGCGGGACCGAGCCGTTCGTCAACATCGCCAATCCGGACACATTTGACTACCTGCCGGCCGAGCCGAAGCGGTCGAAGCTGGCGGGGGCCTGGGACACGCTCTATACGGACCTGACGGGGCTGGAGCCCTTCCGGCCGCTGCTGTCGCAGACCAGCATCAAGCTGGTGGACACCCTCGATGAGTATCTGTCCTGGGATCAGGCCAACTGGGACCCGAAGGACCCCAACACGGGCTGGTCGCTCTTTCCCGTGAGCGACGCGACCAACCCGCCCGCGCCGGGAGGAGGACTGCTGTTCGACGCGTCCTCGTATTCGTTCTTCAGGGCGCTCAAGGTGTGCGCGCTCTCGATGCTGGAGAGCGACGTGGCCGGTCCCAACGGGACCCGTGTCGCCGGAACCGAGCTGCAGGGATTCGACACTCATTCCGCGCAGGGAGCGCAAACGGGCACCCAGGCCACACTGCTGGCCCGGCTGGCCTACGGGCTGCGCTCCCTGCGCGTGGTGCTTTCCGGGGCGGCCACCGACCCTCGCGCCTACCCGGCCGTCTGGAGCGACACCATGGTGGTGACCCTGTCGGAGTTCGGCCGTACCACCCGCGAAAACGGCAGCGTGGGATCGGATCACGCCGCCGCATCGTGCCTGTTGGCGGCCGGAGGCCAGGTCAACGGCGGCGTGTACAACTGCGATCCGTCCACCTGGCCTCCCGGCGTGATGCTCGCGGACTCGGGGCGCTACCTGCTGTACCGCACCGATTTCCGGGCCATCTTCTGGGAGGTCCTGCGGGACCACATGGGAGCCGATCCCGCCACCGTTGAATCGGTGTTCCCGGGCTACACGGCCGCCGGTCTGGGGGCTCAGGAACCGGGGATCGTCTGACGGAGCGCGACCTGACTCTCCCTGACGCCGGCCGCAGGGTGCGGCGATGGGCGCAGACCGCGGCCGCGATGCTCCTCGCCTGGCCCGCCGCCGTGGGCCCTCCCACGCTCGTGTCGCTGCATCCCGATCGCGCGAGCAGCGATCGCGCCAGCGGGCTCGGCCTGAGCGGATCGGGGTTCGAGCCCGGCGCAAGGGTATCGCTGCTCGGAGGAGGCCCCTTCCTTGTTTCCAGCCATCTCCTGACGGAAGGGGTGCGTGGCGTGGAGGCGATGGAGGGAATGGCCTGCGTCGCTTTCTACAGCCATTCCACGAAGCTGGGCGGCATCCAGATCCTGGACGTCGGGTCGCCCGCGGCTCCTCGTGAGATAGGACGGTTCGAGACGGGTGACAGCGGGATCGGCGTGCGGACACGGGAGGGGCTGGCTTACGTGGCCTTCCTGAACCCGTACACCTTTGTCGGCGGGATGCACGTGCTGGACGTCAGCGATGCGGCCCATCCGGAGCGGGTGGGAACCTACGAGCCTCTGGTCGACCCCCAGGCGATCGCGCTGCACTGGCCCTTGGCGTTCATCGCGGACGGCGTGGGGGGCCTGGAGATCCTGGATGTGAGCGATCCGGCGGCTCCGCGCCGGGTGGCAGCGGTCGACACGCCGGGCGCGGCGCGCGATGTCACCGTGGGGGGCGGCGTGGCGCTCGTGGCCGATGCGGAAGGAGGTCTGCAGATCATCAATGTGCGCGACCCGTCCGCGCCCGCCACGGTCGGGCACGTGGCGGCGGGCGGGGATGGGTCCGGCACGGTGGCCGGCGTGGCGCTGTCGGGCACGGTGGCCTGGATGACCGATTCGGCGCGCGGGCTCGTCGGCGTGGACGTCTCCGATCCGTCGGCTCCACGTCTCATCGGGCAGGTCCCTCTGGCCGACCGCGCCGCCGGGCTGACGATCCGGGACGATCTGGCGTACGTGGCGGCCGGGACGAGCGGGTTGCAGGTGGTGGACCTGACCGATCCGGCCAGGCCGCGGATTGTGGGAAGCGAGGGGCTTCCCGGCAATTCCGGATACTTCTCGGGGGTCGCCGTGGATGGGCACCACGCCTACGTGGCCGATCTGATCAATGGTCTGCACGTGATCGATGTGAGCCGCCCCGCGGGTCCGTCCCTTGCCGCCAGCGTCGACCTGCCGGGCTCTTCGCAGGGGGTCCTGCTCGACGGCACCCTGGCCTGGATCGCGGCGGGCGCAGAGGGAGTGATTCTGCTGGATCTTTCCTCCGGGCCGCCTCACGTGCCGCGCGCCGCGTTGCGGCTGGCCGGTCCGGCCATGGCCCTGGCCCGTGAGGGTGAGCGCCTCCTGGTGGCGGCGGGCCAGGCGGGTCTCGTCGAGATCGACGTGAGCGATCCCGATCACCCGGTGCAGGCAGGAGCTGTGGACACCCCGGGGGAGGCGCTCGACCTGCGCGTGCAGGACGCCCGTGCCTTCGTGGCCGACGGTGCGCGAGGGCTGCATATCGTGGACGTATCCATGGCAGGGGCGGCGCAGCTGATCGGCTCGTTCGACACGGCCGGCTCGGCGCGCGGCGTTCTGGTCTCCGGCTCCACCGCCTGGGTGTCGGACGATTTCCGCGGAGTGCAGATCCTCGACGTGAGCCAGCCGTCCGCTCCCGTCAGGCTCGCCACGTTCGACACGCCGGGGCGGGCCGTGGACGCCGCCCTGTCGGAAGACGGCGCGACGCTGTTCGTGGCGGACCTCAACCGCGGAGTCCAGGTCCTGGATGTCGCCGATCCCATTCATCCCAGGCTGCGCTCGGCCATCGCTACCATGGGGGCCGCGGCGGGGGTGACGGTCGCCGGGGGGCGCCTCTACGTGGGAGACCAGTTCGCCGGAGTCCAGGAGGTCGATGTGACCGATCCCGGCGCCCCGCGGCTGACCGGACGGTACGACACGCCCGGCTCTGCCGCCCGCCTGACCGGCTGGGGCGATCTCCTGATGGTGGCCGACACCACGGGGATCCGGGCGATCCTCCCTTCGCCTCCCGTTCCACCGCCGTTCATTCTCGAGGGGAGCCTTCTCGAGGTGGAGGTGCCGGCCGGCTTCGCGCCCGGAGTCTACGACGTGCGCGTGGCCAATCCGGGCGAGCAGGCTGCGGCGCTGCCCAGCGCGCTCACCGTCTGCGGCGCCCCGACGCTGGGATCCCGGTTGATCCCCGCAGGCTCGCCGAAGAATGGTCATGCGGCCGCGCCCTGGCTCGTGGAGGTGGACGCTCCCATTCCCTCGCGGGCCACGGCCACGTCGGTGCTCCGGCTTCCTTTCGATCCACAGGGAGCGCACGTCGAGGTGGAGCGGACCTCGGGGCACGAGACCGTGGTGATGACGCGAAGCCCCGGCGGCCAGATGACGGTATATCTCAAGGGATCGGATCCCGCGCTGCTGGCCCAGCGGTGGGAGGAGATCGTGGCCGCAGGCGGTTTCTTGCTGACCCGTCATGACGAGGCGACCTTCGGGCCCGTGGACCTGCAGCTTCTTCCCGGAGGCCCAGGTTTGCGTTACCGGTACGAGATGGACGACGGCTCCTTGCGCTCAGCCAGGGGACAGGGACGCGGCACCGACCACATCATCCAGACTACCGTGCTGAACACGGATGGTTGTGCCGCCTCGAGCAGCGCCAGCCTTGTGGGTGTCACCGGAGAAAAATAATGACAAAGCTCGTGAGCCGTGTGATGTGCCTTGCGTTGGTCGTGTCCGGGCCCTCCTTCGCCGACTGCACCGGCGTCTCGCCAGTGCCGGAGGCGGCCATCTCCACGGTGACCGTCGTCACCGGCCTGACCGGACGGCCGCTCTTCGTGACGTCGCCGCCGGGGGATCGCGACCGGCTGTTCATCCTCGAGCAGAGCGGCTTCATCCGGATCAAGAAGCGGGGTGAGCCGGTGGGCATGACCCACCTGTTTCTGGATCTGAGCGGCATCGTGCAGGCGGCCCCCTCGCTCGGCGAGATGGGGCTGCTGGGCCTGGCCTTCGATCCCGGCTACGCGAGCAACGGTTTCTTCTACGTCAACTACACGGAAGGTCCCCTGGGCAGCCCCTGGTTCACGGTTGTGGCGCGCTACAGCGTGTCGGCCGACCCCGACGTAGCCGACCCCGGCAGCGAGACGAGACTGCTGCGGTTCTCTCAGCCCCAGTCCAATCACAACGGAGGCCAGCTCACGTTCGGGCCCGACGGTTATCTCTACATCTTCACCGGAGACGGCGGATCGGGTGGTGACCCCCACGGCGTGTGCGGCAATGGGCAGAACAACGGCACGCTCCTGGGAAAGCTGCTTCGCGTCGACGTGCGGGGTACTGCGCCGATGCCGCTCGCGCCCGACTGCGGAGGCGGTTCCGCAGTGTACGACGTCCCCACCGACAATCCCTTCGCCGATGGGCCTGGGGGAGCGTGCGACGAGATCTGGGACACCGGCCTGCGCAATCCATGGCGCTCCAGCTTCGATGCGCTCACGGGCGATCTCTACCTGGCCGACGTGGGGCAGAACTGCTGGGAGGAGATCAACTACGTGGCGGCCCCGGGCGGGGGACGCAACTACGGGTGGCGCGTGATGGAAGGGACCCACTGCTTCAATCCCGCGACCCCGAGCGTGTGCAATCCCGCAGGAGTGGCGTGCGGCTCGTCTCCGTTGTGCAACGCCCCCTCCCTCACCATCCCGGTCGTGGAGTTCTCCCATGGTGTCGGGTGCTCGGTCACCGGCGGCTACGTGTACCGTGGCTGCCAGCTTCCGGCGCTCTCGGGGACGTATTTCTACGGCGATTTCTGCGGCGGCTTCGTGAACTCGTTGAAGATGGTCGGCGGCGTGGTCACCGAAGCGGCGCCCCGGACGGCCGAGCTGGGCGTGGGAACGTCCCTGCGCAACGGTCTCACCAGCTTCGGCGTGGATGACGACGGGGAGATCTACATCGTAGACCGGGACGGCGTGGTGCTGCGCATCGTGCCGCCCTTCACCAACCTCGAGGTGAGCGGGGAGGGCGCGGGGAGCCAGTTCGTCTTGGGGCCCCTTGCGTGGTCCTGGGAAGATCTGGCCCACACCACCATGCACCCGGTCAACTCGTACCTCGTCTACCGCGGCCAGCCCGGCGGCACTTTCACCTGCGTGTTCGCGGGGCCAGGCCCGCTGTGGCCGGGGGGTGACCCGTCGGTCCCCGCGCCCGGCACGTTCCACGCCTACATCGTGACCGCGGTCAACCCGGGGGGACAGATGACGCGCAGCGGCCGCCCGCCCCACACGCTGTCGGCGGCGGCGTGTCCGTAGGTATCATGAGCAGTCGCACTCTGCCGCGAGCCCTGGGTTTTCTGGCTGGCCTGTTCGTCATCACTCCGCTGTGCGCTGACTGCACCGGCGTCTCCCCGGTGCCGGAGGCCGCCCTCTCCACGGTAACCGTCGCATCCGGCCTGACGGGGCGGCCGCTCTACGTGACGTCTCCACCCGGAGATCGCGACCGGCTCTTCATCGTCGAGCAGGATGGGTTCATCCGGATCAAGAAGCGGGGCGAGCCCGTGGGCGTCACGCACCTGTTCCTGGATCTGAGCGCCATCGTGAACGCCGATCCATTGCTCAACGAGGTGGGCCTGCTGGGGCTGGTCTTCGATCCCGGCTACGCGAGCAACGGCTTGTTCTACGTCAACTACAACGAAGGGCCTCCCGGCCCCTGGTTCACGGTGGTGGCGCGCTACAGCGTGTCGGCCAATCCGGACATGGCGGATCCGGGCAGCGAGACGAGGCTGCTGCGATTCCAGCAGCCCGACGGCAACCACAAGGGCGGACATCTCATGTTCGGACCTGACGGGTACCTCTACATCGCCACGGGGGATGGCGGCGGAGGAGGCGACCCGTGGGGCGCCTGCGGCAACGGACAGAATCAGGGGACTCTTCTGGGTAAGATGCTGCGCGTGGACGTGCGGGGCGTCGCCCCGATGCCGCTGGCGCCCGACTGCGGAGGGGCCGAGGCGATCTACGCCGTCCCGGCGGACAACCCGTTCGCGGACGGGCCCGGTGGGACGTGCGACGAGATATGGGACTACGGGCTGCGCAACCCATGGCGCAACAGCTTCGATGCGCTCACAGGGGATCTGTACGTCGCCGACGTGGGGCAGAGCTGCTGGGAGGAGATCAACTACGTGGCCGCCCCAGGCGGCGGGCGCAATTACGGGTGGCGCGTCATGGAAGGGAACCACTGCTTCGATCCGGCCGCACCGTCCAACTGCGATCCGAATGGACTGACGTGCGGCTCGTCTCCATTGTGCAACGACCCGGGCCTCACCAGCCCCGCCGTGGAGATCTACCACGGGGAAGCATGCTCCGCCACGGGCGGCTACGTGTACCGGGGCTGCCAGCTTCCGGCAGTGGCCGGGACCTACTTCTACGGCGATTTCTGCTACGGCTGGGTGCGGTCGTTCAAGATGGTCGGGGGGGCGGCCACCGAGGCGATGGACCGGACGGACGAACTGGGGCTGGGCACGACCCTTCAATTCGGCCTGACCAGCTTCGGTGTGGACGATGATGGGGAGATCTACATCGTGGACCGGGACGGTTCGGTGCTGCGCATCGTGCCTCCCTTCACAAACCTGGAGGTGAGCGGAGAGGGCGCGGGAAGTCAGCTCGTGCTGGGGCCCGGGGCGTGGTCGTGGGAGAACCTGGCCCGTACCACCATGCAGCCGGTCAGCACGTACCGCGTGTACCGCGGAACTCCGGGTGGAACCTTCATGTGCGTGTTCACCGGGTCGTTTCCGCAGTGGCCGGGCGGAGACCCGTCCATCCCCCCGGTGGGGCAGATGCACGCCTACATCGTGACCGCGGTCAACTCGTCGGGACAGATGACGCGCAGCGGCCGCCCGCCCCACACGCTGTCGGTGGCGGCGTGTCCGTGAGGCGGGATCCGGATCAACCCGGATAGAGCCTCAGCGCGTTGTCCTGCAGGATGGCCTTCTTCGCGGCGGCATCCAGGTAGTCGTCCGGGAGATCCATCAGCGCGCGCGCGTTGGCGCCGATGTCCTTCACGCCGGGGCTGGGCCAGTCCGTGCCGAACAGAACGCGGTCGGCCACCTCGCGCAGCCGCGGAAAGTACTCCGGCAGGCTGCGCGGCGGGATCCCCGACAGGTCGAGCCACACGCCGGGATGGCGGCGCATGAGGAAGAAGCAGGTCTGCATCCACAGGGGCCGCCCTCCGTGCGCCATCACGATCGAGAGGTCCGGGAAATCCACGGCCACATCGTCGATGCCGATCGGATCCCCGAACCGCACTCGCGCTCCCGGGAAGATCGACGTCCCGGTGTGGATGATGACCGGGAGGCGCCGCCTCTGGGCGGCGGCGTAGATGGCGGCCAGCGCTCGCCCGGCGGGGGTGTCGTCCTGGTGCGACTCGGGGCGCACCAGCATGTGAGGCGGATGGATCTTGAGCGCGCGGATGCCGGCATCGGCGAGGCGCTCCACGGCGGCTCCAGGGTCGTCCGCCAGGCGCGGGTGCACGCCGCCCACCGCAATCAGCCGGTCGGGCGCGGCCGCCACGTACCGAAGGGCGAAGTCGTTGGTTTCGTGGCCGAATCCCATGATGTCGGGGGCGGGATAGTTGATGAGGGCCGCCCGTTCCACGCCCACGCTGTCCAGATAGGCCAGGAACAGCTTCGGGTCGCGGCTCATGGCGATGATGCGATCGAAGTCCGGCCTGCCGGAGCGCATGCGCTCCAGCGTGGCCGGAAGGAAGGTCTCCCAGGGCTGCATGTGCACGTGCACGTCGGTGACGCGGGGGGGAAGGGCAGACATGGACCGCATGATAGCCGAGCCGTTAGAATACCGGGCCAGCTCGCGTGATTCCCTCCGGGACCCCGGGCAGTGCCGGTGGGCGCGTCAAGTTGCCCGCTTCCAGAGGAGGCCTCGTGAAGACGACTGCTCTCGCGGCGACAGGCATGGTCGCCATCCTGCTGGCCGGGCCGGTGGCCGCCGCTGAGGATGGCGCCGCTCTGTACGCGTCCCAGTGCGCCATGTGCCACGGCGACAACGGTGTGGCCAAAAAGATGGCCGAGCCCTCGGCCAATCTCAACGATCCCAAATGGCAGGAGGCCAATCCTGTGGAGGCCATCGCCAAGGTGATCTCCGAGGGGAAGGGCAAGATGGTGGGCTACAAGGACAAGCTGACGCCGGAGCAGATCAAGGCCATCGCGGCGCACGTCAAGACGCTCAAGTAGGTTTCTTCGGGGCGGGGGCCTCCCACCGGTGGAAGCCCTCGCCCGTCTTCTTTCCCAGCTTTCCTTCCCGCACCAACCGGCGCAGGATGTCGGGGGGCTCGAAGCGCTCGCCCCCCAGGCCGCGGTGCAGGATCTCGGCGATGCTGAGCCGCACGTCCAGCCCCACCAGGTCGCTCACCTTCAGCGGCCCCATGGGGTGGCCGTATCCCAGCTCCATGGCACGATCGATGTCGGCCGCCGAGGCCACTTCCTGCTCGACCATGCGCATCGCCTCGAGCCCCAGGGCGATCCCCAGGCGCGAGGAGGCGAAGCCGGGGCTGTCCTTCACCACGATCGCCTCTTTGCCCATGGCGGCCACCACGGCGCGCGCGGCCTCCACGGTTTCCGTTGAGGTCTTCGCTCCGCGCACGATCTCCACCAGCTTCATGATGTGAGGCGGGTTGAAGAAGTGCAGGCCAACCACGCGCTCCGGAGACCGGATGCCTTCGGCGATGGCGGTGATGGAAAGTGACGATGTGTTGGTCGCGAGGATCGTCTCGGGCCCGCTCAGGCGGTCCAGGTCGGCGAAGATGCGGCGCTTGAGGTCGAGCGATTCGGGGACCGCCTCGATCACCAGCGACGCGTCCTTCACCGAGGCGGCCAGGTCGGATGAGGCGGTCAGCACCTTGCGGGCGGCGTCGGCCTGGGGGCCTGGCACCTTGCCGCGGCGCACCCCTTCGTCGATCTGCGAGAGGGCCCGATCCAGGCCGCGCTGAAGCGCGGCGGCATCCGCATCGTGCAGCGTGGTGGGAAGGCCGGCCAGAGCCGCGGCCTGGGCGATGCCGGCCCCCATGGTTCCCGCGCCCAGCACGGCAACGGTGCGGATGGAATCGATTCGTGCGTCAGTGGTCATGGGCGGTCATGCTAGCACGGGGGGCAGCTTCCACGAGGCTCTGCGGCCGCTGGAACGCTGGCCTCGTTGGTGTTGAGCAGGGAGCCTCCATGTCGGTGCAGGTGTGGCTGATGACCCCATGCGTTGTTCAGCTCTCGGACTCGCACGCTTCCCAATGATCACACTTGACAATTGAGCAATTGACGGTATACTCCATCTGACCTCGTGACCCGCCGACGGTGGCCCTTCGACCGATGCCGCCGCCCTCCTGAACGCAGCTCGGAGCCCGGGCTTCATGTCCGTCGCCTACGTCCCCGCCATTCGACCGATGCCGGCCCCTTCTGGCGTGGCCGCGCCCCGGTCCTCGCCATGGGCAGTGGCCGGGATCGCGAGTCCGTACCGCACCGAACGGTCGCTCGACCAGGCACACGTGGTGGCGGTGTCGCTGTCTGCCGCGCGGGCCCGCGTGGTCCTGCCGCTCGCGCGCGTGGCGGCGGCGATTGTGGGTACGAAGACGCATCGCGAGTTCGGGTATGCCCGGCTCGACGACTTCTGCCGCGAGCGGCACGGGCGCGGTGGCCGCTGGGTCCGCGACCTGGCCACGCTGCAGGCACATTTCGAGAGGCTGCCGGGTCTGGCGGCCGCGGTGGCGGGCGATGACGGCCTGGCTCCGCTTCACGTCTCGGCGGCGCTGGCTATCGGGGTGGTGGCCACGCCCGAGTCGGTGGAGCGTTGGATCGCGCGGGGGCGCGAGGTGTCGCTGGCTCGATTGAAGGGAGAGCTGAGGACGGAGGCTGGCAGGGACGCCTCTGGTGCAGTCGAGCTCGAGCCCGAGTGGGTCCAGGTGAGGCTGCCCGTCCCTCCCACTGTGCGGGCGGCATTCGACGAAACGCTCGATCTGCACCGGGCGGTGGTGGGGTCCGAGGCGAGCGTGGCTTCGTTCGTGCGGGCGATGGTGGCCGAGGCGATGACGGAGCCCGAGCCGTCGGAGATGGCCGACCTGGAGGGCGGGACCGAGACACTCGTGGAGGGGCTGGACCGCGCGGTGGTCGAAGAGGCCCGCGAGCAGGAGGCGGGCGGATGGCAGGAGCTGCCACGCGGGGGCAAGGCTTCCTGGGCATTGAAGCTGGCCGGGTCGAGCCTCGAGCGTCTGCAGCGTCTCATGGAAGTCGCCGGCACGGGGGACGCGGGCCAGCTCGACCGGCACCTCGGCGAGCTGCTGGGGCTGCAGAACATCCTGGAGCTTCGCCTGGGCGAGGTGCTGCACGAGATGGGACAGATGAAGGGATGGCGGCGGCTCGGCTTCGAGGGCACGGGGCACTACGCCGAGCGGATTCTGTCGATGTCGCGCACGGCGGCCGAGGATCGGGTGTGGGTCGCCCAGGCCCTTCGATCGTTTGCGCTGGTGAGACAGGCCTACGAGCGCGGGGAGGTGACGTGGGAGGCCACGCGGTCGGTGCTGCGCCTGCTACAGGGGACCGAGCCTGTGGATCTGGATGCCCAGCGCGCGTGGATCGCGCACGGTCGCCTGTGCACGGTGAAGCGGCTGCGCGACGAGGCGAAGGAGAAGCGCCGGGCCGCAGTGCTGGAAGGGCGAAGCGGGCCGGCGGCGCCGCTGTCGGACGAGGCCTGGCACGCGTCGCTGCGGCGCGAGCCTGGGACCGCCACGCAGCGGATGGCCCGCTTCGGGGCGCGGCTTGTGACCGAGGCCGAGCGGCAGACGGCGGAGCGGCGCATGGACGAAGAGCCGATGCAGCTGCGGCTGCCCCCCGAGCTGGCGAATGATTTCCTGAGGGCCATGCGCGCCAGACGCGAGGCCCTGGAGCGCGATAGGCAGGAAGACGACTCAGCTGCTCCCGCATCGGTGCTTGTGACCCGAACTTTTTCCACTCGCGGATGGCAGCCGCCGCTCTGGGTGGGGCTGCTCGGCCTGCTGGAGGACTGCGTGACCCTGTGGGAGCCCGAGGAAGCCAACGTCGGGGGCCCGGATCGCCGCGAGCTGTTCGCCCGAAGCGGCTACCGATGCTCGGCTCCCGGCTGCACGGGCCGGGCACTCCTGCAGGATCATCACCTGGTCTTTCGCTCGGCGGGCGGCGGGCACGAGCTGACCAATCGCGAGTCGTTGTGTCTGTTCCATCATCAGCAGGGGATTCACCGTGGGCTGGCGGCGGCGCGTGGTGAGGCGCCTCTGAGGGTCACCTGGCTGTTGGGACGAGCGGGGTTGATCGAGCGGTTCAGGAACGAGAGGCGGCTGTAGGTGCGAGGCCGGCTGCTTCGGGGACGAGGCGAGTGGCCTTCGCGCGGTTGACACCCTGCTGGGCGTCCCGTACCATGGCCTCCATATCCATCCCGTTCCTACGATCCATTGGCCCCGACAACGCGGGCTCCGACAACGCGACGAGGTTCAGGGTTCATGGCGCAGATCGCTCCCTCCAAGGTCAGGGTGGAGCCGGGCAGGCTCTTCATCGACGGCCAGTTCACCGATGCCGCGGACGGCGCCGTCTTCGACACGATCAACCCGGCCACGGGTGAGGTGCTCACCCAGGTGGCCTCGGGCGCCGAAGCCGACATCGATCGCGCGGTGCGCGCGGCCCGGGCCGCCTTCGACAGCGGGCCCTGGACGCGCAAGATGTCCGCCTCGGATCGCGCCAGGGTCCTGTGGAAGGTGGGAGACCTGCTGCTGGCCCATGCCGAGGAGCTGGGCGAGCTGGAGACCCTCGACAGCGGCAAGCCGGTGGTCGAGAACACGAAGATCGACGTGCCGGTCGCAGCCGACTGCTTCCACTACTTCGCGGGGATGGCCACCAAGATCCACGGCGAGACGATCCCGGTGCGCGGCCCCTACTTCAACTACACCCTGCGCGAGCCGGTGGGGGTGTGCGGCCTGATCACTCCCTGGAACTTCCCGCTGCTGATGGCGGTGTGGAAGGTGGCGCCGGCGCTGGCGTGCGGCAACACGGCCGTGCTCAAGCCCGCTTCCTACACGCCGCTCACCGCGCTGCGGCTGGCCGCCCTGTGCAAGGAGGCCGGTCTCCCCGACGGCGTGCTCAACGTGGTGCCGGGGCCCGGGGGCAAGGCCGGCATGGCGCTGGTGCGTCACCCGATGGTGGACAAGATCGCCGTCACCGGGTCGACGCCGGTGGGGCAGGAGATCATGCGCGAGTCGGCCGGCACCCTCAAGCGCATCTCTCTCGAGCTGGGAGGAAAGTCCCCCAACATCGTGCTGGCCGACGCGGACCTCGAGGCCGCGGTGCGCGGCGCGTACATCGGCATCTTCTACAACAAGGGAGAGATCTGCACGGCGGGCTCGCGTCTCCTGGTGGAGGAGAGTCTGCATGGCCCGCTGATGGAGAAGCTCGTCGAGCGCGCCCGCAAGACACAGCCCGCCGACCCCATGGACCCCAAGTGCCGCTTCGGGCCCCAGGTGTCCGAGACGCAGTTGAACACCGTGCTGCGCTACATCTCCAAGGGCAAGGAAGAGGGCGCGAAGCTGGTGGCGGGAGGCGCACGGGCCACGGTGGGCGATCTGAAGGGGTACTTCATGCAGCCGACCATCTTCGACGGTGTGCGCAACGACATGACCATCGCGCGCGAGGAGATCTTCGGCCCCGTCCTGTCGGTGCTCACCTTCAAGGACCTCGACGAGGGGATCCGGCTGGCCAACGAGACGATCTACGGGCTGTCGGCCGGCATCTGGACGAAGGACATCAAGAAGGCCCACCGCCTGGCGCGCGAGCTGCGCGCGGGCACGGTGTGGATCAACACCTACAACAACTTCGACACGGCCTCTCCCTTCGGCGGCGTCAAGATGAGCGGGTTCGGGCGCGAGCTGGGCACGGCAAGCGTCGACCTGTACACCCAGACCAAGAGCGTCTGGGTGGACCTCTCCTAGAGCGGATCGTGGCCGGGCCTCTCATCCATCTCGAGTCGGCCGGCGGGGTGGCCGTCATCGAGATGCGCAACCCTCCCGCCAACGCCTACTCCTACGAGATGTTCCGCCAGATGGACGACGCCATCCTGAAGGCGCGCTTCGACGACGCGGTGCACGTGATCGTGCTGCGCGGGCAGGGAGACAAGTTCTTCTCGGCGGGGGCCGACATCGGCATGCTGGGCGACGTCACGCCGACCTTCAAGTACTACTTCTGCCTGCACGCCAACGAGACGCTCATGCGCCTCGAGCAGACCCCCAAGCTGGTGATCGCGGCGCTCAACGGCCACACCGTGGGCGGCGGGCTGGAGATCGCGCTGGCGGCGGACTTGCGCGTCGCGCGCCGGGGCGGCGGCAAGATCGGGCTTCCCGAGGTGAAGCTCGGCGTGCTGCCCGGGACCGGGGGGACGCAGCGCCTGGCGCGCCTGGTCGGAAAGGCCCGCGCGCTGGAGCTGATGGTCACGGGCGACCTGCTCACCTTCGAGCAGGGACATGCGTCGGGGCTGGTGAGCCAGATCCTGGACGGCGACTTCGAGGCAGGCGTGGCGGAGTTCGCGCGGCAGTTCGTGCCGCCGGGTAAGGCCAGCAGGGCCGTGGGGCACATCAAGCGGGCGGTTCAGTCGGGGCTGGAGATGTCCTTCGCCGAGGGACTGGCGCTGGAGCGCGAGCTGCAGCAGCGTCTTTTCGAGAGCGAAGACGCCGTCGAAGGGATCGATGCCAGCAATCAGAAGCGCACACCGCAGTTCAAGGGTCGATAGGGGTCGCGGCGGCATGACGAATCCCATCCTGCACGAGCTGGACGGGCGCATCGGCTACGTCACCATCAATCGGCCTCCGCTCAACGTCCTCAACATCGCGGCCTTCGATCGGATGGCCGCCGCGCTGATCGACCTCACCGAGCGCGGCGGGGCCGACATCGTGGTGATTCGCGCGGCCGGGCAGCGCGCGTTCTGCTCCGGCGCGGATGTCTCCGAGCACCTGCCGGAGATGGCCCCCGTGATGCTCAAGTCGTTCCACCGGGTGGCCCGCCTGCTCTGGACGATGGACTCCGTGTCGGTGGCGGCCGTGCAGGGGCTGGCCCTGGGGGGCGGGATGGAGCTGGCCCTGTGCTGCGACATCGTGGTGGCCTCGGAGAGCTCCGAGTTCGGCCAGCCGGAGATCCAGATCGGGTCGTTTCCTCCCATCGCGGCCGCGCTCCTTCCCCCGCAGGTGGGGCGGCAGGTGGCTTCCGACCTGGTCCTGACGGGCCGGCGCATCTCCGCCTTCGAGGCGCTCGCGCTGGGGCTGGTGAGCCGGCTGGCGTCGCCGGGCGGCTTCGACGAGGAGCTGGGGAGCGTCATCGAAAGCCTGTCGCGCAGCAGCGGGGCGGTGATGCGGCAGGCGGTCAAGGCCCTGCGCGCGCGCAGGGCGGCCGGCTTCCTCGAGCAGCTGGAAGCCAACGAGGCCCTCTACGTCAACGAGCTCCTGACCTTGGACGACGCCCGCGAAGGTGTGGAGGCGTTCCTCCAGAAGAGAAAACCCCGCTGGCCTTCGAGGCCCAAGGAGACATCCGAGCGATGAAGGCGGTCGTGATCCACGAGCACGGTGACGTCGACAAGCTGCGCCTGGAGGAAGTGGAGGATCCCAGCCCCGCGCCCGACGAGGTGCTGATCCAGGTGAAGGCGGTGGCCCTCAACCACCTGGACCTCTGGGTGCGGCGCGGCGTGCCCGGGCAGCGCATGCCGCTCCCCATGATCCCCGGAAGCGACATCGCCGGCGTGGTGAAGAAGGCGGGCTCCTTCGTGCGGGGGCTCAAGACCGGGGACCGCGTCATGGTGTCTCCCGGCGTCTCCTGCGGGCGGTGCGCCATGTGCCTTCACGGAAAGGACAACCTGTGCGCGTCGTACGGCATCATCGGAGAGAACCGCGACGGGGGGTGCGCCGAGCTGGTGTGCGTTCCCGGCGTGAACGTCCTGCCCATCCCCGGGCGGCTGACCTTCGACGAGGCGGCCGCCATCCCCCTGGTCTTCCTGACCGCCTGGCACATGCTGATGGAGCGGGCGCAGGTGCGCCCCGGTGAGGACGTCCTCGTGCACGCGGCCGGCAGCGGCGTGTCCACGGCCGGCATCCAGATAGCGAAGCTCCTGGGGGCGCGCGTCATCGCCACGGCGGGGTCCGACGCCAAGCTCAAGAAGGCCCGCGAGCTCGGGGCCGACGAGGTGATCAACTACAAGAAGCTCGACTATTACGAAGAGGTCCGCCGCATCACGCACCGGCGCGGCGTGGACGTGATCCTGGACCACATCGGCGCCGACACCTGGTCGAGGAACATCCGCAGCCTGCGCATGGGTGGACGCCTGGTGACCTGCGGCGTGACGTCGGGATTCGAGGTGGCCACCGACATCCGGTACATCTTCTTCCGGCGGCTGTCCATCCTGGGCTCCACGATGGGCAGCAAGGGAGATCTGCTGGAGGTCATGAACCTGATGGAGCGCGGGGCGTTGAAGCCCGTGATCGACTCGGTCTTCCCGCTCGCCGAGGTGGCGGCCGCCCACAAGCGCATCCAGGACCGCAAGATCTTCGGCAAGGTCATCCTGAACCCTTAGGCTCACCATGCAGGTCACCGGCACTCTGCGGAACACACGCCCCCTGGTGGCCGCCTGCCTGCGCTGCTCGGGAGACGCTCACCAGGTCGGCCGTGCCTTCCTGGATGTGGCCGACTGGCTCAAGGAGCGCGAGCTTCCCACGCAGCCCTGGATCGGCGTGTTCGAGGACACCATCCGGAGCGGCACCTGGGTCGATCCGCACACCGGCAAGATGAGCGGCGAGGTGCGCATTCCCTTCGAAGGAGATGCGCGCGGCGACGGCCGCATCGAGGTGCGGAGCTTCGAGGCCCAGACCGTGGCCAGTGCCACGCATCACGGAGAGCTGTCCACCATCGGCGGGACCGTGAGGGGGCTCAGGGACTGGATGCGATCACAGGGACTGCGCGGCGCGTCTCACCACATGCAGATTTACCTGAAAGCCGGACCCGAGTGGGAGACCGAAGTCCAGATCCCCGTGCTCCCCTGATCACCAGCGGGCGGCCACCCTCTGCAGCAGGGCGCGCTCGTCCAGGGTGAGACGCAGCGGAAGAGGATCCTCGACGCCTCTGGCGCCCACCGGGAAGGGGAGCGACACGAAGCCGCCGGGAAGACCGAAGAACCCTTCGGTCCAGCCTCCGCAGCACGCGACGCGCCGGCTGTCACCCAGCACCGCGAGTGCCAGGGACGCGCCGGCTGCCGCCAGCGCCGCCGCGGAAGACCCGCCGCTCCGGCCTGTCGCTTTGAGTTCCTCCTCGCGCCCGGCCTGCAGCGCGCGGGCGGGAATCCCCGCCGCGTTTGCGTAGCGCGTGAGCGGGACCTGGCCTGCGTGAGGCCCCGAGGAGTCCCCACCGATCACGGGGATGCTCACCTGGCCGGGAGCCACGCCAAGACGTGCCGCCAGGCGCGCCGCTTCGGCCGCGGCGCGCGGCATGGCCCCGGTGGCCAGGACGAGCCAGGGGGGAACCCCCGAAGCGCGAGCGGCCTCGAGGCACAAGGAAAGGCCGTGGTCGGCGGCCAGAACGAACGCGGTCGTGGGGCACGCGCGCGCCGCGCTCAGGGCCACGGCGCGCACACGAGCGGCCAGCGCGTCCGCCGGCTCGCCGTCATCGCAGATCACCATCACATCGAGAGGGCCGTCGATCCGATCCCGAAGCTCGCACCGGCCGGACATCTCCAGGCGGCGCCGGATCGCGGCCGCCAGGGACTGCGAGCCATCCACGAACGCGCGGGGCGCGCGGGATGGGCGTTGCAGGGCGCGCCGCATCCGCCAGCCTTCGAGGGACCTTCCCGCCAGAGAGCTCACGGGGCGCGATGGTACCACTGGATGCGGGAAGCGCCTAAGATGCAAAGCATGTCGACCCGCGGATCCATGGGAACGGCCCTCGCCGCGCTGGCCGCCGTCTTCGTCATGACCGGCAGCTCCCGCGCCGAGGTGCAGATCCTGACCTTGTACGAGAAGACGGGGCGCGCTCCGCTGGTGGTCTGGGGAGAGGTGACCGACGGCGCGCATCGGTTCGCCGTGATCCAGACCCTTGACGTGCTGCGCTGCTCGATCCCCGAGCGGCCAGGCGAGATGTTCCGCATCGCGTTCCGGCTCGACTCCTTCCTTCGGCCGCCGTGGCAGGACGCCATCACCTTCCTCAAGGGCGAGCGGGTCCTGCTCTACCTGCGCAAGTTCACCAGGGAAGACGGCCGCCAGCCCGAGGGCGACATCTACACGCTCATGTGGGGAGAGCAGGGGAAGCAGCTCCTCCCCCGGGAAGGTGAAGAGGCGACGGTCACCGCCGCGCGCCGGTTCGCCGCCATCCTGGGCGCCCCGTCCGACGACCAGCCGGGCCTGCTGCTGGCCGCCCTCACCGACTCCAACCCGATCATCGCGGACGGAGCGTTCGAAGAGGCGATCAAGCAGGGGATCGGCGATCTCGACATGCTCCCCGACCTGGTGCGCCTGCTCTCGAGCCAGCGCGAGCCCCCGCGCGTCTATGCCCTTCGCATGATGGCGCTCCTCGTGGCGGACGCCCGGGTCGCGGGGCGCGAGGTCCCGCGCCGCGACGAGCTCTCGGAGGTGCTGCGCGGCCGCGTGGCCACGGATGGCGCAGAGGCATTCAGGGTGCAGGGAGTGGCCACGCTGGCCGAGCTGGGAGGGGACGACAACAAGGTGTTTCTGACGCGCGTGGCCCGTGAGGACACCTCCCAGCTGGTCCGGTACGAGGCCGAGAAGGCGCTGGTGGGCTGGGGGCGCTAGGGAAACGCCAGGACGCGCACTTCCTGCGCCGCGGAGATCAGCTTCGAGCCGTCACGGCGATAGACGATGAACCGGTAGTTGTACAGCCCCGCGTAGTCCAGCGTGACGGTCTTGTTGAAGGTGAACTGGACCGCAACCTGCTCCGGCGGATGAAGGCACTTGGGGTCCTGGCGCGAGACGGTCGACACCCCCGAGGGCGAGCTCGCCTCCCATTCGATCGCGGCGTGGCAGTAGTCGGGGTCGGTCGCATCCACGCCGGTCAGGGTTCCGGTGAGTGTGATGGTCAGAGGCTGATACCCGTGGTGAGTCGAAACCACCAGATGTGCGGTGGGGCCGGCGGGCTTCTCGGGCTCCTTCTCCTTCTTCCCCGATTCCTTGGCGGCCAGCCCGGGCGCCGCCAGGCTCATGGCGAGGGCCAGGACCGCTGCCGTGACGGAGCGGGGCCCGATCATCAGCTCTTCTTCTTGCCCTTCCCCGACCCTCCGCCCTTCTGGCCACGGACGGTCGAGCTGGAGGCCTTCCCGTTGCCGCCGGACTGTTTTCCCGGGGCGGTGGCGCGGGGGCCGGGGGCCGGCCGAGGTGCGGATCCGGAAGAAGGCGGAGCCACCACGCGGGTCGTCCTCGGCTGCTGCCGCGGGATGATCCGCGGGATGACGCGCTCGGTGCTGGCTCCGGGCCGCATCTGTCGCGGCGCCTGCGCCTGCTGAGACTGCTGCCGGCCTTTCTCACTCTGCACGATGACGCTCGGCCGCCTTGGCGCCGAGTTGGGCGAAGCAGGAGGCGGGCCGGAGGCCGGCCGTTGAATCACCTGGTTCCGCATGATCGGACGGGGCGAGCGGGCAGGGGTGGAGTTCGTCTCCTGGGGCGTGCGCTGCGCCTGCGAGCGGAACAGAGTTGGACGCTGGGCCCTGGCCGGTGCGGGGCGCGGGACGGAGTTGGTCGGGTTCGCGCGGGGATTCTGCTGCGGTCGGGGGACCGCGGACGCCACCGTGTCGGGCCTTCCGTTGGCCCGCCGCCGGGCTGAGCGCTGCTCCTGATCGCGGAAGGGCCGGCGCTCGCCCTGGGAGTCGAGCTGGAGATCGGGGCGCGCCGAGAACCTGCGGTGCATCTCCCGGGTGAAAGCGGGGCCCGCCGAGGCGCGGTGCGGATGGATCCGCGGCTGGCCGCGAACCACCAGCGCTTCCCGCTGGATGTTCTTCACCACGGTGGCATCGCGCACGAAGACCGTGTTCACCCGGCGCGCATAGATGTGATCCGCGCGCACGTACACCCACGGGCTGCGGTGATAGCCCAAGCTCACGCCGTAGTGAACCGGGTAGTTGTAGTACCCCAGGGGGCACCACCCGAAGTACCCGGGTGAGACGCTCCAGGCCACGTGCGCTCCGGAGAAGGTGTATCCCGGTATCCAGAGCCAGCCCGCACCGACGGCGAACTCCCATCGGCCGTAGTGGTAGGGGGCCCATCCCCACGGGTCGTACGACACCCAGATCATCCCGGCCGGGGACCAGGACCACCGGCCATACACGTAGGGGCGCCAGGTCGGGGCCACGCCGAGGGGCCTCCAGGCCCATCCGTAGTTCGGATAGCTCTGCCACACGCCATAGCTGGACAGCTCCGTGGTGTAGGGCCTGACCGGCTCGGGCAGATCGGTCGGCTCGGGATACACCGCGTCCTCCTGCCTCACGTACTCGGGATCCTGGCTCAGCGACCAGGCATCGAACTCGTCTCCTGCGCGCGTGTTGACGGCGCGCGGCTCGCCCGGCACCTCTCCGTACCGGACCGTCACCCGCTCACCGCTGCGCAGCATGATCGACGTGTCGCGGGCCATGATCTCCGCCGCGCCGCGCCGCGAAATCACGGTGGTCGCCCCCGGCTCGACGTCCATCCGGAACACCCCGTCGGACAGCAGGAAGATCGCCGAGTCGTCGGTGTCGATCTGGAATCGTTTCTCGGCGTCGCCCATCCCCTGGGCCTGGACGATCAGTGCCCCGGAGGTCAGCTGAAGGATGGTGGCCATCTCGTAGCGGCCCGAGCTGTCGGGGAGCGACTGGAGCACCATCTCCGTCCCCCGGTCCAGCCGCAGGATCGTGCCGTCGGCCAGCTGAAGCTCGACCCGGCCGCTCCTGGTGGTGATGACGTCACCGGGCGCGACGGGCTCGTTGATGGCCAGCTCGCCGAAGGACTCGTCGCCCCGCCGCATGACGGGATCACCTTCGACATGACGCAGGCGCCCGTAGACGGCCCCTTCCTCGGAGGCCACCTCGGCGGAGAAGTCTTCCATCGGGGGCGCGGCCTCGGCCGGGGGTGCAAACAGGGCAGAGGCAGGCATCACGACCAGAGTCAGGGCAAGCCGTAGCGGGGTTCTCATGGATGTACCCTCCTGCCAACGCCCTACCATCTCTGCAAGAGCCCTGCCAGAGCACGGTTTTCAGGCGGGTCTCTAAGTCATGATGGACCAACAGTATACCACTAGCCATTCCGGAGAGCGGACTTTCAGATGTTCTCTGTGGATCACGCCTCTGTCATCCACGCAGGACGGGTGCGCCGGTTGCGCCGCGAGGAAGGGTCATGGTACGTTCGCCGCCCCGGTCCCCTGTGGGCCCCTTCAGAGGGCTATCCAGACCATGGCCGTTCGACGCATCGTCAAGTTCGGAGACCCGGTGCTGGGGACTCCCACGGCGCTGGTGGCCGACATCACCTCCGAGGTGCGCGACCTCGTGCGGGACATGATCGAGACGATGTACGCCGCTCCGGGGGTCGGCCTCGCTGCCAATCAGGTGGGCGTGTCCCTGCGCGTCGCGGTGATCGATGTCACCGCGGGCCAGCAGCCCGGCAAGGCCATCGTCCTGATCAACCCGCAGGTCATCGAGCAGGAGGCGCGCCAGGTCGAGGAGGAGGGATGCCTCTCCATCCCGGGATACACGGAGTTCGTGCAGAGGCCGGCGCGGGCGGTGGTGCGCGCCCTCGACCTGGAAGGGCGCGAGTTCACCATGGAAGGCACGGAGCTGCTGGCGCGCGCCTTCTGTCACGAGACCGATCACCTCGACGGCCGTCTGTTCATCGAGCGGCTGGGAGGGATCAAGCGCCAGCTCATCACCAAGCGGGTGCGGCGCGCATCGGAGTCCGGCGAGTTCGAAGACGTCTACCCATGAGGCCGGGAAGGTGAGGGTCCTGTTCATGGGGACCCCCCTGTTCGCCGCGGACAGCCTGAGCGCTCTGCTCGAGGCCGGGCACCAGGTGGTGGCCGTGGTCACGCGCCCCGATGCTCCGTCGGGCCGCGGCCTCGCGGTGAAGCCGTCGGCCGTGAAGGTGCTCGCCGGCCGGCACGGCATCCCGGTGCTTCAGCCCCCGGGAGTGAGAGGGGAGCCCTTTCTTGGAGAGGTCTCCTCCCTGTCGCCCGACATCCTGGTGGTCGTCGCGTTCGGGCGCATCCTTCCCGCCGCGCTGCTGGAGATCGCGCCCTTCGGAGCGATCAACGTCCACGCATCGCTGCTCCCCAGATACCGCGGGGCCGCTCCGGTGGCGTGGGCCATCGCCTCGGGAGAGAAAGAGACCGGCGTGACCACCCAGCGCATCATCGAGCGGCTCGACGCCGGCGACATCCTGCTGCAGCGGGCCACGCCCATCGGTTCCGAGGAGACCGCGGCGCAGCTCGAGCGGCGCCTCTCGTCGATGGGGGCCGCCCTGCTGGTCGAGACCCTGGCCGGCCTGCAGGCGGGATCGATCGTCCCGCGCCCCCAGGACGAGTCGCTGGCCACCAACGCCCCCATCCTCCGCAAGCACGACGGGCTCATCGACTGGAGCTGGAGCGCCCGCCTCATCGATGCCCGGGTGAGGGGATTCAACCCGTGGCCCGTGGCGCATACGGTGCTGCCGGGCAGCGGCCGCCGGATGCTGATCTGGGCGGTGCGCCCGGCCGGAAGGCCGGCCGCCGGCGGCGAGCCGGGCAGGGTCCTCGATGAAGGGGGAAGCATCCTGGTCGCATGCGGGGAGGGGGAGGCGCTGCGTCTGGAGGAAGTGCAGCCCGAAGGAAGCCGGCGGATGCCGGCCGCCGCCGCGGCGGCCGGCCGGTACCTCCGCGCGGGTGACCGCCTTGGAACGTCCTGATCGCCCCGATCCACGCCGTGAGGCCTTCAGGATCCTCCGGCGGGTGGATCAGCAAGGAGCGTGGTCCGGCCCCCTGCTGCAGCGGCTCGACGCGCGCGGCTGGGACGCCAGGGACCTCGCGCTCGCCAACGAGCTGACCCTCGGTGTCCTGCGGCGCAAGATCGCGCTGGACGCCGTGATCGCCGCTTTCTCATCGCGTCCCCTCGAGCGCGTGAACGCGGACGTGCGCGTCGCGCTCTGGCTGGGGCTGTACCAGGTCCTCTTCCTGGAACGGATCCCGCCCCACGCCGCGGTGAACGAGACCGTCAATCTGGTGCGCGCTCTGCCGCACGCCGCGCACGCGGCCTCGTTCGTCAACGCGTTGCTGCGGGCCGCCCTCAAGGACGTCCCCCGGGCCCGCGCGGTGGCGCGCGGCGCCGGGGAGGCCGATCCCGTCCAGGCGCTCGGCGTGGCGGAGTCACATCCGGCATGGCTGGCCCGCCGCTGGGTGGAGCGCTTCGGCCTCGAGGGCGCCCGCGCGCTGATGGAGGCCCAGAACCACCCCGCGCCCGTCTCGGCGCGGGTGATGGGAGGCGCCCCGCGCGTCGCGGAGGCGCTGCGCGAGCTGGAGCAGGAGTCGATCGCGGCTAGCGTCTCTCCAGTGCTTGAGGATTTCATCCGGATCCAGGGACCGGCACAGCACAGCGCGCTTTTCCGATCAGGAGGGCTCTACATCCAGGACGAGGCCTCCGCCCTGGCGGCGAGGCTCGCCGGGGTGAAGGAAGGGGACCTGGTCCTGGATGCCTGCGCGGCGCCCGGCGGAAAGACCTTCATCATGGCCGCGCTGGCGGATGAGGGAGGACTGGTGGTGGCGTGCGACCGGTCGAGCCGGCGCCTCGAGGTCCTGCAGGAGAACGCTGTGCGCCTGCGGGTTTCCTGCGCGGCGCTCGCCGCGGACCTGGCCGAGGGAAACCCCTTTCGAGACGGCACCCGGTTCGACGTCGTGGCGGTGGACGCCCCCTGCTCCGGAACCGGTGTGATCAGGCGCCACCCCGAGCTGCGCTATCGCGCCGGCGACGAAGCGCTCTCGCGGCTGGTGCCGCTGCAGGCAGGGCTGCTGTCCACGGCCGCCGTCCTCGTGAAGCCGGGGGGCACACTCGTGTACTCGGTGTGCAGCCTGGAGCCGGAGGAAGGGGAGCGGCAGATCGATGCGTTCCTGGATCGCCAGCCCGGCTTCGTGCTGGAAGATCCCTCGGCCGACGTGCTGCTCACGCGCCCCGACCGTGACGGCCTGGACGGGTTTTTCGCCGCCCGGCTCCGCCGTCAGCGAGCCTGATCGGTCTTGCGGACACTGGCCCGGTTGCCGGGCGTGAGATCCAGGGTGAGGCGGGAGCCGGCGGTCGCCCGAAGCTCGACCAGCCATTCATGCCGCTCTTTCGCGGCGTCCAGCGTGGCCTGCACCAGATAGCTTCCGGGGGCCACCGCTTCGAAGCCGTAGCGGCCGTCGCCATCGGTGATCGTGTTCTGCACGGCATGGCTTTGCAGGATCTTGTCCTCCTGCTCCTGGCAGTCCTTGTCCAGAGCCTCGACCTCGGCCAGCACGCGCCGGCGCTCCGCCTTGGCGGCATCGCTTGCCTGGAAGGCCTGGCTCGTGCTCTCGATGGTCCGCAGCGCGCGGCCGGCCTGGTCTTTCAGCTCGGCTGCGCGGGCCACGAGCCGCTCGCGCCGCGCGGCGCATTCCGAGCGCACATCGGTGAGCCCAACCAGCGACTCGGGCGGCGCCGCCAGCAGCCTGATGGCGATGCGGGCCCCCGGATGCGTTGCGCCGCCCTTGTCGGTGACGAACACGATCCCCCCGACCGATCCGGTCCCGGCCTGCTCCGGCGCGGGGGCCTCCGGTGCCTCCTGTACGGACGTGGAAGGCGTGGCCGGGATCCAGCCCTCCAGCGTCACGTGGCTCCATCCTTCCTTCGTTTCGATCACGGTGAGGGTGGTTCCAGCCATCAGCAGCGCCACCGGAGGGCCTCCGGGAGTGGCCGAGAGTTGGGCGGGCTGCTCGAGAGTGGTCGAACTGGCCAGCGGCCCGAGGATCAGCGCCGCCAGCGAGGCCACCAGGGGAAAGGCGTATCTGGGCGTGAGGGGCATGGCGTCGCTCCAGAAAAAAAAGGCAGCGCGTGAGCGCTGCCTTTCGGAGGTGGATCCGAAAGCCCGGGATGAGGTCTGCGGCCGCGAAAATGCAGGCTTCGTCCACACCGCCAGCCATCCGGTGAAAAACCAGAGGAGCCGGGTGACCAGTGGCCTTCGCTCTCGGATTGGAACGCCACATCCTACAACGCGCCAAGGGATAGCTGTCAAGGAACGGGCCTCTTGTACGTAAGTCCAAGAAACAAAGGACTTGCCCTTCCAGGCGGAACCCGATATCGTGGCCGGCATGGACACTCTGTTTCCCGAAATGGAAGGCCCTCCTCCCCCTTCCGAGCCTCCCGCCGACGCGCCTCTGGCCGACCGGATGAGGCCCCGCACCCTGGACGAATTCGTGGGGCAACAGGAAATCCTGGGATCCGGCAGCCTCCTGCGCCGTGCCATCGAAGAGGACACGCTGCGGTCCGTGATCTTCTGGGGGCCTCCGGGGTCCGGCAAGACCACTCTGGCCCGCATCATCGCCCGAAGCACGCAGGCGTACTTCGTCTCGTTCTCCGCGGTCCTGTCGGGCATCAAGGAGATCAAGGACGTCATGCGCGAGGCGGAGCGCCATCGCCGCGCGGGCGCGCGCCGGACGATCCTGTTCATCGACGAGATCCACCGCTTCAACAAGGCGCAGCAGGACGCGTTTCTCCCCTACGTCGAGAAGGGGGACATCGTGCTGATCGGCGCCACCACCGAGAACCCCTCGTTCGAGCTGAACTCGGCGCTCCTCTCCCGATCCAAGGTCTACGTCCTGAAGATGCTGGACGAAGAGCAGCTGGAGACCATCTTGAAGCGCGCCCTCGAAGACGCCGGACGAGGCCTGGGAGGGCGGGGGATCGTGGCCGAAGAAGGGACGCTGCGCGAGATGGCGGTCAGGTCACAGGGAGATGCCCGCTACGCCCTCAACACGCTCGAAGAGGCCGCTCGGGCCGTGCGCATCACCCTCGACGTGGTGCGCGACGCGCTGCAGCGCACCGCCCTGTACTACGACAAGGCGGGAGAGGAGCACTTCAACATCATCTCCGCTCTGCACAAGTCGATGCGCTCATCGGACCCTGATGCCGCGCTCTACTGGCTGGCCCGCATGATCGAAGGCGGAGAAGACCCGCTCTACATCGCGCGCCGCATCGTGCGCTTCGCAAGCGAGGACGTGGGGAACGCCGATCCGAGGGCGCTGCAGGTTGCCCTGGCCGCCAAGGACGCCTTCCACTTCCTAGGGCTGCCAGAAGGAGCGCTCGCCCTGGCCCAGGCGGTCCTGTACATGGCCGCCGCCCCCAAGAGCGACGCCGTCTACCGGGCGTACGGGGAGGCGGTTGCCGACATCCGGGCGGGAAAGGTGGAGCCCGTGCCCATGAACATCCGCAACGCGCCCACCGGCCTCATGAAGGGACTCGGCTACGGCAAGGGCTACCAGCACGCGCACAACTACGAAGAGGGGATCACCGATCAGGACCTGCTGCCGCCGGCCCTGAAGGGACGCGTCTACTACCACCCCACCGAGTCCGGCGAGGAGAAAGGGATCAAGGAGCGTCTGGAGCAATGGGCGGAGCTGCGCAAGCGGCTCGGGGCGCGAAGGCGATCCTGACGCTGCCGGCAGAATAGTTTTTTTCCCCAACTCCCCACCAGGCGTATACTTTTTCCCATGAGCGCGACCCGCATCGCCCTGCTGGGCGCCATGGTGCTCGGCAACACCGTCCCCGTGCACGCCGCCCTGACGTTCGAGCAGCGGGTGGCCGCCGAGGAGGCGATCCAGCGCGTCCGCTACCGGCACCAGATCGACGCGCGGCGGCCATTCGAGCAGGCGATCTCCGTGGAGCTGATGGAGCGCCGCGTCCTTGAGTACCTCAGGGGGTCCGTCGCCCTCGAGCGGATCTGGCATACGCCGGTGACCGCCGCGGCGCTGCGCCGCGAGCTGGAGCGGATGGTGCGCGATTCGAAATCACCGGAACGCCTGAAGGAGATCTTCGCGGCTCTCGGCAACGACCCCCTCCTTGTCGAGGAGTGCCTGGCCCGGCCGACCCTCGTCCACCGTCTGCTGAGCAGCTTCGGCCCGGGCGGCCTGGACGCCGGAGATCTCGATGGCTCGGCCGCCGTGGCCGGAGCGCCACGCTCCGTGGCGCCGGCCCCGCTGCCCGTTCTGCGGGCCACCTCTCCAGCCTGCCATCCGGACGACACCTGGGACGAAGGCAGCCTCATGGATCCGCCGGAGGTGCGCTGGGGACACACCGCCGTCTGGACCGGCAGCGAGATGATCGTATGGGGAGGGGGAGACGGTCGCCGGTACGACCCGGTCATCGACATCTGGAAAAGGATCCCCGCCGGCCCCCCCGGAGGCGACGTGGCGTTCTGGACGGGGTCGGAGATGCTGGTCTTTGGCTTCAGCGCCGCCGGCCCTTTCGGCTCCCGCTTCGACCCGGCGACCGGCGCGTGGTCCCCCATGTCGACTGCGGGCGCGCCATCAAGACGGTCCCGCACCTCGGCGACCTGGACGGGGCGCGAGATGATCGTGTGGGGCGGCCAGGAGACGGGAGGCGGCGCCGTGCAGACCGGGGCTCGCTACGATCCCGTCAGCGACTCGTGGACGCCGATGTCGACGCAGGGCGCCCCTTCAGCCAGGTTTGGTCACGCCGCCGCGTGGACGGGCACCGAGCTGATCATCTGGGGAGGACGCGCGGCAGACTCGTCCATCGGCGGCCGGTACGATCCCGCTACCAACACGTGGAAGGGTCTGTCCGCATCCGGCGCGCCTGTCTTCCTGGATGAAGTGGCCCGGTTCGACGCCGTCTGGACGGGAGAGGCGATGCTCGCGATCGGCAGGATCCACACGGACCTGGAAAATCCCTCCGCCGCAGGCATCTATCATCCCGACAGCGACACATGGTCTCCGATGGCCGGCCCCATCACCGGAAGTGACGGGCCTTATGTGTGGACCGGGACGGAGCTGCTCCTCTGGGGAGGCTACGACGGGCAGGGCGGCTCCGGCGGAGTTCGGTACGATCCGGCACGCGACAGGTGGTCACGCATCACGAACACCGGGGCGCCCGACACCGACCGGACAGGGCACACGCTGGTCTGGGCCGGAGACCGGATGATCGTCTTCGGCGGCCACGCGATCAAAGGAACGACCGCCTATTCCTCGGGCGGCCGATACGATCCGGTTTCCGACTCCTGGACACCGACCTCTATGAGCAATGGCGGTCCCTCACCGCGGTCGAATCACGCCGCATTCTGGACCGGAAACGAAATGATCGTCTGGGGGCGCGACCACGAGGCGGAGCGGCGGGGCGGACGGTACGACCCGGCGACGGACAGCTGGCGTCTCATGTCCAGCGTGAGTGCGCCACACCCTCACCCCTACCCGATTGCCGCGGCCTGGACCGGCGAGGATCTGTTCGTATGGGCTCCCTGGTTCGACGCTGAGCATCCCGGCGGGCTCTACCGTCCTGCCGACGATGCGTGGCGACCGGTGACCACCGAGGCAGCTCCCGTCTCGCTGGCGACTGGGAGGGCTGTCTGGACAGGAACGGAGGCGATTGTCCTGGGTCACGATTGCCCCCATGCCGCGTGCACGCCGCAGGTCACCGGAGGACGGTACGATCCCGGGACCGACTCCTGGCGCCCGATGTCCCTGTCGAGCATCCCGGAAGGGTTCTCCGCGGTGTGGACCGGCCAGGAGATCCTCGTGCCGGGGCTGGGAGGAGCGCCTGGCGGCCGGTACGATCCGGAGCACGACCTGTGGAGCCCGCTCTCAGCGACCGGGGCCCCTCCTTATCCCGGCCCGATCGTCTGGACCGGGACGCAGATCCTGGCCTGGCAGCACGACGGGCGGAGCTGGCTGCTCCATGGGTACGAGCCGGCAGCGGACCTCTGGACGCTCCTACCGGAAGCCGGTCCTGTCGGCCCCGTACGAGGAGAGCTGTGGTCCGTCTGGACGGGAGAGGAACTCCTCTCGTGGTGGGGTGCCGGAGGAGCGCGCTTTGATCCGTTGCCCCGCACCTGGGTCGCCATCTCGCAGGAGAATCAGCCCTCCCACCGCGATGGAGCCTCGGTCGTCTGGACGGGAGACTCCATGATCGTCTGGGGAGGCCTGTGGGCAGACTTCGCCCCGGTCGCGACGGGGGGCCGGTATTTCCTTGGCGCCGACCGCGATCGCGACGGCGATGGCTTCACTTCCTGCGGGGGAGACTGCGCCGAAGGCGATCCGGACGTGAACCCTGCCGCCCTGGAGCGGCCGGGTGATTCGATCGACGAGAACTGCGACGGGATCCGGCTGTGCGATCCGGCCGGCCCGTGGAAGAACCGCGGCCAGTTCAATGCCTGCCTGGCCCGGGCGCACAACCGGCCCTGACATCACGCCTTGGCGGTGTGCACGACCCTTTGTGGGAACGGGATCTCGATCCCTTCGGTCTTGAAGCGGGCGGTGATCCGCTTGATGAATTCATGGATCACGAGGCCGCGATCCCCGAACTGAGCCACGCGGAGAGCCGTGGACACCTGAATGGCCGAATCGCCCAGGGCCGTGAAGCGCACGGAGGGCTCGAAGCTGCCGACGGCCCCTTCCACCTCCCGCTGGATCTCGCGTGAGACCTCCAGGGCCACCCGCTCCACGTGCCCAAGGTCGGAGGCGTAGGATACCCCGACATCGACCGTGACGGTCTGCTCCGGCTGCGGGCGGCTGAAGTTCACGACGATCATGTCCACCACCCGCGCGTTGGGCACCAGAATCAGGTTGTTGTTGGGGTCGCGCAGCTGCGTCGTCCTCCACCCGATGTCGTCCACGAACCCCTTCATGTCGTTCTCCAGGGCCACGTAGTCACCGAGGCAGATGGGACGGGATATCGCCAGGTGCAGTCCGGCGAAGAAATTCGACAACGTGGGCTGCAGGGCGATCGCCACGGCGAGCGAGCCCACGCCCAGGGCCGTCAGGAGCGGCGTGATCGAGACCCCGAGATTGGAGAGGATGAGAAGCCCAGCCGTGAGAAAGATCACGATGCGCAGGACGTTCTGGGTGATGCTCGTGGTGGCGATCTCGGCGCCGGCCTCGCGCGTGTAGCGCTCCAGCATCTGCGTGCCGAGGGTGGCGGCCGACCAGGACAGCGACAGGATCAGCCCCACCGAGGAGATCCGGTCCACGACGAGAAGCGCCCGTTCCGAGAGAGGGGCGAGCCGGGCGGCGATCACCAGGCCGCCCAGCAGGAACCACAGGAGGATCTGGCGCCGTGTGGCCGCGATGAGAATGTTGTCCAGGGCGCTCTGGGTGCGCTCGGCGAGCGCGGAGAGGCGCCGCACCACCAGCGCGCGCACGAGGATCCCCAGGATCATCGCCGAAAGGATCGCGGCGGCGGCGAGGAGCCAGCGTGTCTGGATGTCCATGTCCAGGTACGTCATGAGCATGACCTCGAAGTTGCGACATTCTGTCCGAAGCGGGTCGCCCGGATCAAACGCCCCCGGCCGGATGCTAGAATGACGGCGCCTCGCGGGAGTTCCCCCGCACAATCCCCAGGAACGAGGAGACATCCGTGGGAAAGCCTGCCGCCAGCAAGACCACCACGCGCCGCGCCGCCGCCGCGCGCCCCGCCGCCGGGAAGCCGAAGCGCGTGCAACTGGGCCTCTTCGAAGAGGCCGCCCCGACCGCGAAGGCGGGCAAGGGGAAAAAGGTCGCGCCCGCACCCGAGCAGCCCATACCCGAGCCGGCCGCTCCCCGTGAGCCCAAGCCCGCCAGGGGCGCGGCGCGACGCCGCGAGACCGCCGAGAGCCTCGCCTCGCGCCAGCGCGAGATCTCGGTGTCGGAGTTCTTCACCAAGAACCGCCATCTGCTGGGATTCGACAACCCGGCCAAGGCCCTGCTGACCGCCATCAAGGAGGCGGTGGACAACTCCCTGGACGCCTGCGAGGAAGCCGGGATCCTGCCGGACCTCAAGGTGATCATCCGCGAGGTGTCCGAGGACAGGTTTCGCATCGTGGTGGAGGACAACGGCCCCGGGATCGTGAAGCAACAGGTCCCGCGCATCTTCGGCAAGCTGCTGTACGGATCGAAGTTCCACGTCCTCAAGCAGTCCCGCGGCCAGCAGGGGATCGGCATCTCGGCCGCCGGCATGTACAGCCAGCTGACCACGGGAAAGCCCGTGAAGATCATCTCGCGCACGGGGAAGGGAAAGCCCGCCCACATCTACGAGATTCACATCGACACGCGCAAGAACGCCCCGGAGGTGAAGAGTGAAGGGGTGATCGAATGGGTCCCCGACCACGGCACGAGCGTGGAGATGGAGCTGCAGGCCACCTACAAGAAGGGCCGGCGCTCTGTGGACGACTACGTCGCCCAGACGGCCCTGGCCAACCCCCACGCCGCCATCACCTACATCGATCCCAAGGGGGAGACGTTCGAGTATCCCCGCATCACGGACGCGCTTCCGCACGAGCCGGTCCCCATCAAGCCGCATCCCTACGGCGTGGAGCTGGGCTATCTCATCAAGATGATGAAGGAGACCCGCGCCCGGAATCTGCGCGGGGCCCTGCAGTCGGACTTCTCGCGCGTCAGCGGCAAGGTGGCCGACGAGATCGCCGCCGCGGCCGGGCTGCGCCCGGAGGCCCGCCCGCACGGCCTGAGCCCCGACGAGGTGGAGCGCATGTACCGCGCCATCCCCAAGGTGCGGATCATGAGCCCGCCCGCGAGCTGCCTGTCTCCCATCGGGGAGGAGCTCATCCGCGAAGGGCTCACCAAGATGATCCCCGAATGCGACTTCTACGCGTCGGTGACGCGCAGCCCGGCCGTCTATCGAGGCAATCCGTTCCAGGTCGAGGCGGGGCTGGCCTACGGCGGCAAGCTGCCGGCCGACGAGCTGATCGACCTGTGGCGCTTCGCCAACCGCGTGCCGCTGCAGTACCAGCAGGCGGCGTGCGCCATCACCCGGTCGGTCATCCTGAACGACTGGAAGAAGTACGGGCTGCAGCATCCGCGCGGCGCGCTGCCCACCGCCCCCATGGTGCTGTTCGTGCACATGGCCTCGGCCTGGGTGCCGTTCACGTCGGAGAGCAAGGAAGCCATCGCGTCGTACCCGGAGATCGTGAAGGAAATTCGACTCGCGCTTCAGGAGTGCGGCCGCCGGCTGGGCGGGTGGATCCGCCACCGCCGCCGCGAAGAGGACGCGGAGAAGAAGCGGTCCTACATCGAGAAGTACATCCCGCACATCGGCATCGCCCTTCGTGAGATCCTGGGCTTCCCCGCCAAGGAAGAGGCCCGCGTGGTGGCGACCTTGAAGGACACCCTGGAGCGCAGCCGCACCCTCTGAGGCGGCGTGGAGGCAAGGCGTGGCACGTGGAACGGTGGACAAGATCAAGCACCAGGCGGCTGACGTCCACAGCCGCATCCTGAAGAAGCAGAAGCCCAGCCTCAAGTTCCCGCTGCGCTCGCTGTCCAACGTGCGCTACGACCCCAAGCACGGATACCTGGAGATGCGCGGGCGCAAGAAGGAGCGCACGCTGACGGTTTCCACCGTCAAGACCTTCGCGCAGACCCTGCGCATGATGGCCCTGTCCAAGGAGCTGGTGGAGCAGGACGACATCGCCACCAAGAGAGAGGCCTACTACGTCAGCAAGAACTGGGACGAGTGCCGCTTCCTGGAGCAGACCGAGTCCGACACGGTGATGGACGACGTGGAGGCCCTGTTCGAGGTGAACCGCGAGCAGCTCGGCTTCATCCCCGAGGAGAAGGGGGGTGAGGTGGCCGGCAAGCTCTTCATCCTGGACAAGGACACCGACACCGGCAAGACGCTGCGCATCGACTGCACCAAGTTCGGCTCGGGCGCCTATTCGATCCCCATCTCGGTCGAGCACCTGAAGTTCGAGACCGACGCGAAGTTCATCCTGGCCATCGAGACCGCCGGCATGTTCCAGCGCCTGGTGAAGCACAACTACTGGAAGAAGGCCGGTTGCATCCTGGTGTCGATGGGCGGGGTGCCCACGCGGGCGTGCCGCCGGTTCATCCGGCGGATGGCCGACTTCAAGAAGATCCCCGTGTACGTGTTCGTGGACGGCGACCCGTACGGAATCTCCAACATCTACCGCACGCTCAAGGTGGGGTCGGGCAACGCCGCGCACCTCAACGAGTACTTCTGCGTGCCTCAGGCCAGCTTCCTGGGGATCACGCCTCAGGACATCGTGGACTACAAGCTCCCCACGCACCCGCTCAAGGACGTGGACATCAAGCGCGCCCGCGACGCCATCAAGAACGACCCCTTCTTCCAGCACCACAAGAAGTGGGTGGCGGCGATGGAGCACCTGCTGCAGATGGGCGTGCGCGCCGAGCAGCAGGCGCTGGCCAAGCACGGGCTGAACTACGTCATCGACGAGTACCTGCCCCAGAAGCTGGCGCACACCGAGCGTTTCCTGCCGTAGTCACGGATTCACACGGGCGCAATGGGCTGCGGTCTTCCCGGCGGCCTTGTGTGGAGCGACAGCCCGAGCGCGCGGCATCGAGGCGAAGCGAGGACCCACCGCCTTCCCAGCGCGCCCATCACCACGATGCGGCCGACGTCGCGGTATCCCATGCGATGCACGGAGCGCATGGAGTTGAAGTTGTTGGCCTCCACGAACGAGACCAGGCCCCGGCGGCCCTCTTCCGCGTAGCTCATCAGGGCGCTGGCCATGCCGCGCGCGTGAAGCCTGAGTCCGCGGTACTCGGGGTGGGTGAACCCCTTGTACATGTAGACCCAGCTCGGCGCGAAGCGCAGCGCGAGGTCTTCGGTGACGGCGGTCTCTTTGCTCGAATACCATCCGTAGGCGGCCAGCCGATCGTCGTCCAGGATCGCCATGCAACGGTCGCCTTTCTCCAGGGCCTGATCCAGGAACCGCTGCGTCATCTCGTTCATCGGGTCCTGCGCATGCCGGCGAAGCGTCCGCTCGTCGAGGAACCGGGGACGCCAGTCGTCCTCGACCAGGAACCCCGGGGCGAGCGACTCGGGAGTCAGGATCATCATCTGCAGGACCATGAACCGGGCCGGCCGGTTGATGAACCTGTAGGCGATGTCGAAGAGCGCCCCGCCGAGCCCGGCGTTCCGGATGTCGCGGCGCAGATCCTGGAGGTTCATGCCGGCCTCTCACGCGCAGGGTAACGGGCGACGCACGCCGGGCGGCGGCCCGGGCAGGCGTCATATGGACGATGTTTTAGATGGTTTCCCGGACCCCGGCCATCCGGACTATCCCTGTGGGGAGTCTCAGGCTGGACCTGACCGCGAGTTCCAGGCGCCTGGCGCTGGAAAGCTGGCAACCTGGGAACGGAGCGCGGGCTGCGTGAGCGCCCAACGACATCGTGGGAAACGTTCTTGCTCTTTGCTCCGAACACGCTTAGACTGGCCCTACCCACTGCGCTTCGATTCACATCCGCTCAGTGCACGTCGTCGTCGCTTAGTCATCCGCGCGTCACCGAATCCGTTCCCGACAACGCCACCGTCGAGAAGTGTCATGACAACCTCGACTTCCAGCGCGGCGTGCAGACGTACCTCAACGCCTTGCCCGCGGTCTCCACGAAGGGGCTCTCGGCCCCGCGAACCAGGTCGTCCGCATCCAGGACGTAGAAGCTGCCGGACATTGAGAAGGTGAAGCGACCGGGTCGACCTCGCAAATCGTGAAGACAGCTGGAGGACACAATGACCCTGAAGGCCTCCCTCATCTCCGTCGCACTCTGTGCAGCAGTTGTGGGCTGCTCGCAGGACAGCTCGCAGGACAGCTCGTCGTCCGACTTACGTCACGCATCCGCACCCGCATCCGCAAACCCGCAAGGCGAGCACGCGACTGGCGAACCTGGCTCGCCCACCGCGACGACGACGATCGCCGGCAACCAGCTTCCGCCGCCGGCGCCGGAATTCGGCGGAGTGATCAAGGCCAGCGCCGTGGATTCGAAGCCCTGGTGGCCGCCGCGCGTTGTTCCGCCCAAGGGCGCGCCCAACGTGCTGCTGATCATGACGGACGATCAGGGATACGGTGTCTCCGGCACGTTCGGCGGAGTGATCCCGACGCCGGCCATGGACCGCGTCGCCAAAATGGGGTTGCGCTACACGCAGTTCCACTCGACGTCCTTGTGCTCGCCAACGCGGGCGGCACTGATCACCGGCCGCAATCATCACTCCGTGGGATTCGGCATCATCTCCGAGCAATCAACGGGATTTCCCGGGTACGACTCGGTGATCGGCGTGGACAACGCGACGATCGGCACGATTCTCAAGGAGAACGGCTACGCGACATCGTGGTTCGGCAAGAATCACAACACGCCAAGCTATCAGTACAGCGCCGCCGGGCCGTTCGATCAGTGGCCGCAGGGGATGGGCTTCGAATACTTTTACGGCTTCATGGGCGGCGAGTCGGACCAGTGGACGCCGTATCTCTTCCAGAACACGTCCCAGGTGTTTCCGTGGCGCGGCCGGTCCGATTACAACCTGACGACCGACCTGGCCGACGAAGCGATCGCGCACTTGAAGCGGCTCGAGGCGACCGCGCCCGGGAAGCCGTTCTTCCTCTATCTGGTCCCCGGCGGCACGCACTCGCCGCACCAGCCCAAGAGGGAGTGGAGAGACAAATTCAAGGGGAAATTCGACATGGGCTGGAACGAGCTGCGCGAGCAGATTTTCGCGAACCAGAAAAAGTTGGGCGTGATTCCGCAGAACACGAAGCTCACGCCCTGGCCGGATGATTTGCCCAAGTGGGACACGCTCACCGCCGAGCAGAAGAAGCTCTACGCGCGCCAGGCCGAGAACTTCGCCGGGTACGCCGCCTACACGGATCACGAGATCGGCCGCGTGATTCAAGCCGTGGAAGATCTGGGCAAGCTCGACAACACGCTGATCATCTACATAAGCGGTGACAACGGCACCAGCCCCGAAGGCACGCTCGATGGTACGTTCAACCAGATGACCGCGTACAACGGGATCCTGACACTTCCCATGGAAGCGCAGATGAAGGCGTACGACGCGTGGGGCGATCCTATGACCTATCCGCACATGTCGGTCGCGTGGTCGTGGGCGTTCGATACGCCATTCAAGTGGACCAAGGAGGTCGGATCCCACTTCGGCGGCACGCGCCAAGGCATGGCCATCGCCTGGCCCGGACATATCACAGATGCCGGCGGAATTCGCACGCAGTTCCACCACATCATCGATATCGTGCCGACGATTCTGGAGACCTGCGGCATCGAACAACCGAAGATCGTGGACGGCATCGAACAGAAGCCCATCGAAGGCGTGAGCATGGCGTACACGTTCGACAAGGCCGGCGCCGACGCGCCGTCGGCGCGCAAATCGCAATACTTCGAGATGTTCGCCAACCGTGGCATCTATCACGACGGCTGGTACGCGTGCACGACCCCGCCGGTGCCGCCCTGGATGATGGGCAAGAAGAAGCTGCCGGTCGTCGAGGACTACAAGTGGGAGCTCTACAATCTCACCGAGGACTACTCGCAGGACAATGACCTGGCGGCCAAGATGCCGGAGAAGCTCAAGGAGTTGCAGGCGGAGTTCGCGAAGGAAGCGAAAGAGTATCAGGTGTATCCGCTGGACAACTCCGTGCTACCCCGCATCATCGCGCCTCGACCCAGCGCCACGGCCGGGCTAAGCGAATTCACGTATTCGGGGGAGATTCCCGGCCTGCCGGCGAGCGACGCGCCAAGCGTGATGAATCGTGATTACACGATCACCGCCGAATTAGACATCCCGCAGAAGGGCGCCGAAGGCGTCATCAACACACTCGGCGGGCGCTTTGGCGGATATGGGCTCTACCTGCTCAAGGGCAAGCCGGTGTTTACCTACAACCTGGTCGATCTCGAGCGCTTCCGCTGGGAAGCGCCCGATGCGCTTTCGCCCGGCAAGCACACGGTCGCGTTCGATTTCACCTACGACGGCCCGGGCTTTGGCAAGAGCGGGACGGGCGTTCTGAAGGTGGACGGCAAGGCAGTCGCGACCAGGAAAGTCCCGCATACGATTCCGTTCTTGATGACGATCGACGAGACATTTGACGTCGGCGTCGATCTTCGTACGCCGGTGGACGACAGGGACTACCAAGTGCCATTCAAGTTCACGGGAGCGATCGAGAAACTGACGCTCAAGCTTGGCAAGGAGCAGCTTGCGAACGCGGATCGGACCGCTACGAAGTAGCCAGGCTCAGCGGGCGTGGCGGCAGGAGGCCTTGATGTCGTTCATGGGGAACCAGCGAAGCTCCCCGTTGCCGAGCTGGATCAGGTAGGCGGAGGAGGTGGCGCCGCCGGGGAAGGTGTGCGGGTCCTCGCTGCGCACGACGGTGCCGAAGGCCTCCCCCTTGGTGGTGACGAGGGCGTCTCCGGGCGAGAAGCTGCGGAGCCTGCTTCCGTACAGGGGCACCCAGACGAAGCCGAGGATCCCGACGAGCAGGACACCGCAGACGATCAGCAGGCGCACGTCGTTCAGGTTGAAGTGGAAGAGGGGGCGGCGCGCCCTTGCCAGAGGCTTCATCTCCACCTTGTCGTACAGGCGGCGTGACTCGGGGTTGTTGAGCACCTCGTAGGCGCGGTGGATGCGCTGCCAGGCCGGGGCCGCCTGAGGGGTGTTCTCCTCCAGGGCCTCGTAGGCGAGCTGGATCTGCTCCGGGGTCGCGTCCGGCTGGACGCCCAGGGCCTTGTAGAACCTCTGGCTGTCTCGATGACGTACGGGCATCGCGGCACAAGATAGGCTGCGCGCGGCCCGCGTCAAGAACGCCGAAAACGCCAACGGTGGCGCGGGGGCTAATCCGGGTAGAGGTCTGCGGCCTCGCTGGTGGAGAGGCTGCCGGGGGGCAGCCGGCGGGCCCCGGCCAGGTCGTCCAGGAAATAGACCTTGTAGCGCTCCAGATCGGTGAAGTTGACCGGGGCGGTCATGTGGTCGTTCTTCAGCCAGACCGCGAACCAGGCGAACGACTTCAGGTGGGCCGCCGCGTCGGGCACGAGATGCGGGTCCGCCAGCAGGACCGGCTTCCCTTCACGCTGGCGTTCGTGGATCTGCAGCACCGACAGCGGTCGATCGCTTTCGTCCTTGTACCAGGTGGCGTACAGCGGATCGAAGCAGATCCAGCCTCCCCGGTCGGGGAGCCGGGCCTCGATCACCTCGTGGTCCTTCAGGCTCACGTAGCGGGCGGGGATGCCGAACGACTGCAGGCCCTGGGCCAGCACGTAGTTGTACTGGGCGTAGAAGCCTCCGGTGAACTTGCGGCGGATGTCGGCCAGGATCACGCGCGCGTTGATGGGCGGGTAGGGGCTGGGGATGCCCGGCTCCCACTGCGCGCGCACCCACCGCATCAGGGCCACGGCGCGTTCCAGGTCTCCCGCCTGGTCGGCCACCACCTGATCGAGGTGCTCCTGCGCGCGAAGCTCGGCGAGGGCCTCGGGAGGATCGAACGTGAACCTGAAGCGGGGCGTGGGCCGCACCGTGACGGGGTCCACGAACATGGGCACGCGGATCGGGGGCCGCGCGTCGCTCGGGCCCGATCCGGCATGGGGAGGGAGAAGGCCGGACGGTGAGGTGAAGTACGCCAGCGCCGCCGCTCCCACGCCACACAGACCCACCAGCACGAGAGCGCCCGGCCACCGGCTCACCTTGCGCTCCAACGACACCGACATATTCTTATGATAATGCCGATATCGAGGCCGCGCCTCATCTCCGCGCTCATCTCACTCTGGCTCCTGATCGTTCTCGTTTCCTATCACTTTCTCGTCGAGCCGTTTCCTGCCTTGCACGTCCTCTCTCTGCTGGGGCACGTGGCGCTGCTGGGCCTGGTGACCGCCTCCGCATGGGGGCTGGGCTCACTCGCGCTGAGGCCTCTCGGACTGGACGCCGGCCCCGCGCCGCGGATCCTGATCGTGATGGTGGAGACAGCCACGGGGCTGGGGACGCTGGCCCTGGGAGTCTTCGCGCTGGCCGCGGCGGGACTTCTCTACCGGCCCGCCGTGCTCGCGCTGGTGATCGCAGGTGTGGCGGCGCTGGGGATGCAGCGGGGACGGCGCCTGGCCGCGCCGAGCGGAGAGTCCGCCCCCTGGAGCCGGGTCGATCTGGCGCTGCTCGCGCTGCTGGCGCTCGCCGCCGTGCTGACCTTCACGGCGGCGGTCGCGCCTCCCGAGTTCTACGACGCACTGGTCTACCACCTGGCGATCCCGGACCACTACATCCAGCATCACGGCATGGTCCCTATCGAGGGGAACTTCTACGCTCACTATCCCGCCAACATGGGGATGCTGTACGCCATGGGGCTGCTGCTGCGCGATGCCGCCTTCGCGCAGTCGCTGCACTGGCTCTGCGGCGTGCTGAGCGTCTTCACGCTCTACGCGATAGGGGTGCGGCACGCCGCCCGCACCGAAGCGCTGCTGGCGTGCGTGCTGTTCGGCCTGATCCCCGGCGTGATGCTGGTGTCCACGGCCGCCATCTCCGATCTGACCATCACGCTGTTCGGCACCGTCTGCTTCGCGGCGGTGCTGGAATGGTGGGAGTCGGGGGACAGGCGGTGGCTGGTGCCGGCGGGCATCGCGGCCGGCCTGGCCATGGGGACCAAATACACGGCGGCCCTGGTGGTGTGTCTGCCCTGCGCGGCGGCGCTGGCCGCCTGCCGGGGCCGCTCATGGGCCGCCCGGGGAGCCGCCGTCGTGCTGGTAGGAGCCGTGGCGCTCGCGCTGCTGTCCCCCTGGCTCGTGCGCAACGCGATCTTCACCGGGAATCCGGTGGCTCCCTATCTCAGCTCGTCGACCGACACCCCGGACGTGCTCGACGAGATGCACCGCTACCTTCCTGACGCGGGGATGGCGGGACTGGCAAGGCACGTGATGACCGCGCCGTGGAACACTTCGATGAGGAGTCTGGGCTACGCGGGCCAGCTCGGGCCGGTCTTCCTCATTCTGCTTCCGGCGCTCCCGTTTCTGGGACGTCTTCCTCGTGTCGCGGCGCCGGCGGCGCTGATGGCCGGCATCGGTTTCGTGGCCTGGGCGGCCGTCATGCCGGTGACGCGCTACGTGATGCCGGTCCTTCCGCTGGTGGCCCTCCTGGCGGCTCTGGCGGCGCGCCGGGTCCCGCGGCCGCTCGCCGCCGTGGCCGTGGGATGGCCCGTCCTCTACGGGCTCTATCTGTATTGCTTCCTCATCCTGACCATAGGCGCCTGGCGTCCGGTGACGGGGGCCGAGACGGCGCAGGACTATCTCTCGCGCCGCGTGACGTACTACCCCGCGGCTGCCTTCATGGACACGCTTCCGTCGGACGTCCGCGTGCTGTTCGTGGGGGAGGGGTGCGGGTTCTACGTGCCGCGTCCCTTCCGCGCCAGCACGCCGCTGGATCCACCCTTGCTGGACGGTTATGCCGCTCGTGCGCCGCAGGGAGAAGCCGCGCTGCTCAGCCTGCTGCGCCACGAAGGGTTCACCCATCTGCTGGTGAGCGGGCCGGAGCTCCGCCGCAACAGGCGCGTGTCCGCGGATGACGTGATGCGCAGGTTCTTTCCGTCCGGCTCGCCGCGCCTGGTTTTCGAGCGCAACGACGTGCGGCTGTACGCGCTGCCGGGCTAACGCGGGCCCTGCCCCTTCCATCCGGGGCCGCGCACCACGCGTCCCGGCGTCGCGCCGGTGTGCCGGCCGCCGTCGAGCACCTGCACTCCGTTGACGAACACGTGCTCGACCCCCGTGGCGTACTGGTGCGGCCGGTCGAACGTGGCGAGGTCCTGCACCGCCGCGGGATCGAAGACCACCAGGTCGGCGTAGTTCCCCGGCGCGATGCTGCCGCGCCGATCCAGCCTCAAGTTGGATGCCGGCTGCGAGGTGAGCCGCCGGATGGCCTCCTCCAGCGGAATGATCTTCTCCTCGCGCACGTAGCGTCCCAGCAGGCGGGCCACGTTGCCGTAGGCGCGCGGATGCGGGTTGGACTTGAGGAAGACCCCCTCGGGGGCCAGCGACTCGCCGTCCGACCCGAACGACACCCAGGGCAGCGCGATCTCCTTCCGCACGTTGTCCTCCGACATCAGGAAGTACACCGTCTCCACGCGGCTGCCGTCCTCCACCACGAGGTCCATCGCCGTCTCCTCGGGCGTGGAGCCGCGGCGGCTCGCCGCCTCGTGAAGCGTCAGCCCCGTGAGCGGCTTGAGCGCCTCGGTCTTGAATCCCGCCAGCAGCACCCGCTCGGCGGAGCCTGCCGCCAGGAGCAGGTTCTCCCACGTGTCGGACGGGGTGGTCATCTCCTTCTTCAGCCGCCCGCGGATCGCAGGATCCTTGAGCCGCTCCACCCACGCCTCGAGGCCCCCTTCCTGCACCCACGGAGGCATGGCCGCGTCCAGCCCCGTGGCCCCTGCGGGATAGGTGTACATGTCCGCGGTGATGGCCAGCCCCTCCGCGCGGGCCGCCTCCACCGCGCGGATGACCGCGTCCAGCTTCCCCCAGTTGGCGGTGCCGGCCGCCTTGAGGTGGTAGATCTCGGCTCGCGCCCCGGAGGCCCGCGCGATGTCGATCAGCTCGCGCACGGCCTCCTCGAGCCGGTTCCCTTCGCTGCGCATGTGCGAGATGTACATGCCGCCGTGCGCCGCGGCTTCCTTCGACAGCTCGATCAGCTCGTCGGTTCCCGCGAAGAAGGCGGGCGCGTAGATCAGCGAGGAGCCGACTCCCAGGGCGCCCTCCTCCATGGCGACGCGCACCAGCGCGCGCATCCGCGCCATCTCTTCCGTGGTGGGGGGCCGGTTCTCGTAGCCCAGCTCGTGGATCCGCACCGTGGTGGCCCCGATGAAAGAGGCGACGTTGGTGGCCACCCCGCGCCGCTGCAGGGTCTCGAGGTACTCCGACAGCGTCGTCCAGGAGACGTCGTAGCGGACGTCGCGCTGATGGGCCACCATGTCCTTCTTCATCTTGTCGGTGAGCGGCCCCATCGACTCTCCCTCGCCGAACACCTCCAGCGTGATCCCCTGGCGGATGTCGCTCTGCGAGCGGCCGTCCTCGATCAGTGACTCGGTGGCCCAGCTCAGCATGTTGATGAAGCCCGGGGCCAGCACGAGCCCCTGCGCATCGATCTCCCGCCGGCCGCGCCCGGCGACGGCCGGCTCCACCGCCTCGATCCGATCGCCGGTGACGGCCACGTCCCCGCGCCGTGGAGGCGACCCGGTCCCGTCGTGGATGACCGCGTTGCGGATGACGAGATCGTGCTCTCTGCCGGGAGCGCAGCCGGCCCCTGCCAGGCCGAGGAGCACGGCGGGGATGAAGGAGGCGCGCAGCAAGCGGGGGGTCACGCGCGGACTCTACCGCAGTTCCTCGTCCCGCATCAATCTGCTATCGTGAGTGTCCGATGCCACGTGTCACGTTCCTTCCCGAAGGCATCACCGCCACGGTGGACGAGGGGACCTCGATCCTCGAGGCGGCGCGTGCGCTGGGTCTGGAGATCCGCACGGACTGCGAGTTCGGATGGTGCGGCACGGATCCCTTCCGGGTCGTGTCTGGTCTGGAGAACCTCTCCGATCCGGAGGAGGACGAGCGCGAGAACATCCGGATGAACCACTTCCCCCCCGGAGTGCGCATGGCGTGCGTCTCGCGCGTCCTGGGGGACGTGGTGGTCGAGCGATTCAACTGACACCAGGGAGACGACGCCCATGACGCCCGAGCTGGCCTCGTACCTCGAAGGGAAGCTCGCCTCGGGAGACCCCGTCACCATCGAGATCCGCAACGAGTCGTTCACCGGACGGGTCTTCAGGCTCATGCTGCAGGAAGGGTGGATCGCCCTGGAGCACGAAGACGGCAGGCGCTGCGCTTTCTTCGTGACCGAGGGCGGCGTGATCCGTGACGGCTCGACTCAGCTGACGCTCGGCGGCGCACCGTCCGGCCACGCGACGTAGCCACCGGCATGCTGGAGGTCGACGGGCTCTCCCGATCCTACGGCCGGCTCGAGGCGGTCTCCGACCTGACCTTCGTCGCGCCCGGGGGAGAGATTATGGGGCTGGTTGGCCCCAACGGCGCGGGCAAGACCACCACGCTGCGCTGCCTGTCGGGCATCCTTCTTCCGACCAGTGGGCGCGTCCGCATCTGCGGCCACGACCTGCGCGATCAGCCGCTCGAGGCCAGGCGGCGCCTGGCCTTCGTGGCCGACGAGCCTCGGCTGTTCGACTACCTGACCGTCCAGGAGCACCTGACCTTCTCGGCCCGCCTGCATGGCGTGAAGGATGCCGAGTCGAAGGCCGCGACGCTGCTGGGCGAGCTGGAGCTGACGGGGCGTGAGCGCTCGCTTCCCGGCGAGCTCTCGCGCGGCATGAAGCAGAAGCTGGCGATCGCCTGCGGGCTGCTGCACGACCCGTCGGTCCTGCTGCTGGACGAGCCGCTCACCGGCCTCGATCCGGTGGGCATCCGGCGCATGAAGGACTCCATCGCGCGCCGGGCCGCCGCGGGCGCCTGCATCGTGGTCAGCTCGCACCTGCTTCACCTGGTGGAAGAGCTGTGCCACAGGATCCTCATCCTCAAGGCGGGGCGCCTGATGGCCCACGGCACGCTCGAGGAGATCAAGGCGGCCGCTCCGCGGCTCGAGGCCGACGCCAGCCTGGAGGCCATCTTCCTGCACATGACGGCCGACGGCCCGCGTCCTTGAGCCCGGCCGCCTCGCCGCTCCTCTATCTGGCCGTCCGATCGGCGCGCAACCGCGCTGTGGCGCGCCTGAGGCGGCTGGCCAGGCCGCGCTACCTGCTGTTCGCGCTGGTGGGCGGCCTCTACTTCTATTTCGTCGCCGTGCGTCACTGGATCACCGGGATGTCCATGCTCTCGCGCGGCGAGTGGGGGAGGGTGCCCGCCGACCTGGTCGAAGGGATGGTGGGGGGCCTGTTGATCCTGGCGGCGGCGGTCCCGTGGATCCTGCCCGCCCCCGCGTCTCCGCTCCCTTTCACCGAGCCGGAGATCCACCATCTGTTCCCCGCTCCGCTTCCGCGCCGGCGTCTGCTTCAATGGAAGATGGTGTCGTCGGTGCCGGGCGCGCTCCTCGGCGCGCTCATCTTCTCGCTGGGGGCGGGCCCGGCCCTGGCGCACGGTGGATGGCTGATCTTCTTCTGCGGAGCGTGCGTGATGTTCGCGGCCGGGCGGCTCTACGTGATGGGGGCCAGGCTGGCACGTCACCGGCTGCAGCGCGCGGGAGTGCCCTGGATTGCGAGGGCGGTGCCGGCGGCCGTCGTCACGCTGGGCGCCCTGGCGCTGGCCCTGCGCGCCTCCGTGCAGCTGGCCGCGGGCGCCCCGTCGGGGCCCTGGGAAGACGCCGGGCTCCCGGAGGGAGCGGGCGTGCTGATCGGCCGGGCGCGCGACGTGGTCGCGCAATGGCCGATGCAGCTGGTGACCTTCCCGGGCCGGTGGCTGATGCGCCCCGCGGTGGCCGAGGGCTGGGGCGCATTCCTGATGGCGCTGCCGGCGGCCCTGGCCGTCCTGGCCGCCCAGGCCGCATGGGTGATGCGCAGCCGCGCCGACCTCGAGGACGGCGCCCTGGAAGCGAGCGGCGAGATGCAGAGCGCGCGGCGGATGCGGGCGGGACGTGCGGGCCCCGGGCGCGTGAGGCTCACCCCTGCTCCTTTCGTGCTGCGGCCCGGCGCGGCTCCCGTGACCGCCCTGGTCTGGAAGGCCCTCATCCGGATGAGGCGCCTCACCGGCGGGCTGTATGCCTTGTCGATCGTCACCGCGGCGGCCATGGCTCCCGGAGCGGTGCTCATGGTCTCCGGGCATCCGGCGCGCGCCGGGCTGATCACGGGGATCGCGTGTGCCGCCCTGTTCCTCCTGATGATGCTCATCGGGCCGGGTGTGTTCAGGACCGACTTCGCCGGCGAGCTTCGTCACATCGAGCTGCTGCGCGGCTACCCGCTGCCGGGCCGCACGATGATCGCCGGGATGCTCCTGGCTCCGGTGGCGGTGCTCACGCTCTTTCAGTGGGGACTCCTGGCGGCGGCGATCGTGCTGGTCGGAGGGCAGGCGATGACGTTGGGGGTCCCGTTGACGGCCGGGCTCGCGGCTGCCCTGGTGGCCGGGCCGGTGAACCTGGTGTCGGCCCTCGTGCAGAACGCCCTCGTGCTTCTCTTCCCGGCATGGATGGCTCCCGGTCAGAGCAGGCCCTCGGGGATCGAAGCCATGGGCTTCAACATCGTGAGCGCTCTGGCCCGGCTGCTGATCCTGTGGCTCTGCCTTCTTCCCGCGGGATTGCTTTTCGGGGGAGTCTGGGCCGCCGCGGCGGTGGCGGGGCATTCCGCCGTCGGGCTGGCCCTCGCCGGGCTCGCGGCAGCCGTGGCCATCACGGTGGAAGCGGCCTTCGGCGTGGCCATGCTGGGAAGCTGGGTGGATCGATCCGACGTCGCCGCGGAGCTGGCCTCGCCATCCTGAGGGCCGCGCATTATCATCCACTCTCGTGGCCGATGTGAGCGCTCCCCCCATCAAGAAGAAGCCTTCCACGCTGTCCGCCCTCGCGGCGGCGATGACGTCGTGGCGGACCGCCTCGGTGGCGCTGCTGTCGTTCTCCTCGGGCATGCCGCTGGGGTTGGTGTGGATCGCCATCCCCGACTGGATGCGGAGCGCGGGCGTGGACATCAGGGCGGTGGGACTGATCACGCTCGCGCAGGCCCCCTGGTCGTTCAAGGTCCTGTGGTCGCCGCTGATGGACCGGTACGCTCCGCCATGGCTGGGGCGCCGCCGCGGCTGGATCGCCCTCGCTCAGGTGGCGCTCATGGCCCTGATGCTGTGTCTGGCCGGCGTCGGAGACCATCCGGACGCGCCGTGGGTGGTGGGCGCGATCGCGCTGGCCATCGCGTTCGCCTCGGCCACGCACGACATCGCCTACGACGCCTACACGGTGGACGTGCTGCGCCCCGACGAGCAGGGGGTCGCGGTGGCGGCGCGCGTCGGCCTGTACAGGCTGGCCATGTACCTGGCGGGCGGGGTGAGCATCACGCTGGCGGGGATGTACTCCTGGCCGCTGGTGTGCGTCATCCTGGCGCTGCTCTACGTCCCCACGCTCCTGGTGGCCATCAAGGCTCCCGAGCCTCCCGATGCGCCGCTCAAGCCCCGGACCATGACGGAGGCGTTGTGGCACCCCTTCCTGGGTTTCCTTTCACGCCACCGGGCGCTCGAGATCCTGGCCTTCGTGTTCTTCTACAAGCTCTCGGACAACCTGGCCTTCGCTCTGCTCAGGCCGTTTCTCGTGGACATGGGGTACGACGCCGTGGATCGCGGGGCCAACCTCGCCGCCGTGAGCATGGTGTGCATGATCGCCGGCACGTTCATCGGAGGCATGGCCACCGCGGCCATCGGTCTGGGTCATTCGCTGTGGCTGTTCGGCGCAATTCAGGTCTTCGCCAACCTGGGCTACGTGCTGGTGGCGCGATCTCCGGTGGACCCGCTGCTCATGCTGACGGCCGGGGGCTTCGACAACTTCGCCAGCGGCATGGGCTCGGGGGCTTTCGGGGTGCTGCTGCTGCGGCTCACGCAGAGGCGGTTCTCGGCCACGCAGTACGCGCTCTTCTCCAGCCTGTTCGGCCTGCCGCGCATCGTGTCGGGGCCCATCAGCGGCTTCGCCGTGGACGCCATCGGATGGGAGGCCTTCTTCTGGAGCACAGTGCTCATGGGGGTGCCCGGCATGATCCTGCTGCAGCGCTTCGCGCCGCTGGGGAGCCGCGAGCCGGTCTTCACCGTGGAGACCGCTTCACGCGCAGAGCCGGTCTCGCGGGCCGGCCTGGTGGCGCGCGGCCTGGCCGGAGCGGCGACGGGGGGCGTTCTGGTCGCCGTGAGCATGGCCACTCTCTCGGCGCTGAAGGACGCGCGAGGCGGCGGCGCCTTCACCCTGTGGCCGCATCTTGTGTCGTTGATCGCGCCAGCGGACATCGCGGACTGGATGAGCACTCTGGGTGTGCTGGTGATAACGCTCGTGTGCGGGCTGATGACCGCGGCCGTGTTCGCCGCGCGCTCCAACCCCGACGCGAAGGAGCATGCCCTGGCCGACTGACGGCTCAGCCGCGGCGCTGGCCGACCAGGTACTCGCAGCCGTCGGGGCCCGCCTTCGCCTCGTGCTGGGAGCCGCGCGGCAGCATCAGACGATCGCCGGGGCCCAGATCGAAGAGCTTCTCCCCCACGCGGAACTGCATGGAGCCGCGCAGGATCCAGATGCTCTCGTCGTGTTCGTGAGCGTGCGCGCCGTAGAGCTTGCCGGGCTCGTCGACCCACGCGAACGGGTCGAACCCGTCTTCCAGGAGCAGTTCTTCAAGCCGGCTCCGGACCGGCTCCCCGTCATCGTTCCACGGAACCTTCGCCAGGGTGATCCGACGCATGGTGGATGTCCTCCGTGTCGTGAGAGGAGCAAATCTAAAGGAGTTGGGGCGCCCGGGTCAAGATGGGGTCCGGGGACCGGCGGGATCTTCTTCGATGGTGACGCGCACCACGGGCTCGCCCTGAATCATGCGGTCCACGAGGTCCTGTCCCGAGACCACCTCCCCGAACACGGTGTACCCTCCGTCCAGGTGAGGCTGCGGGGAATGAGTGATGAAGTACTGGCTCCCGCCGGTGTCCTTTCCGGATAGCGCCATGCCCAGCGCTCCGGCGCCGTAGCGCTTGAGGTTGATCTCGCAGCGGATCTGCCACGCGGGGCCGCCGTTGCCATCGCCGCGCGGGTCTCCGTCCTGGATCACGAAGTTGGGGACCACGCGATGGAACGCCAGCCCGTCCAGCTGTCCGGATCGGGCCAGGCGGATGAAATTGTCCACGGTGAGGGGCGCGTCCTGGGGGAACAGCTCCAGGCGGATGGTCCCGGAGCCGGTCTCGATGGCCGCGCGCACCCGGCCGCGCGCGCGACGCACGGCCTGCAGGTAGTCCTCGCGCGAGAGACGCGTGGCCGGCTCGCCCGTCTGAGCGGTCCGGTCCAGGCGCCAGGTGTCGCGCAGCAGCTCGGCCGACTTGCGGCGCACCAGGTAATCCGGGTCCTTCAATCCCTCCTCGACTCCCGCGCGTCCGGCGTCGCCACCCGAGCGCGCCATCGCCTCCAGCGCCGCGAGCCGCGCGTCGTTCTGCCGGTCGTCGCGCGCGGCGCGGTATCCGGCCACGGCCGCCTCGGCGGCCGCTGCCGGGCTCTGGCCGGGGAAGGGGAGGGCCGACATCGCGGTCGCGCGGACGAAGAGATCCTGATCGGCAAGTCCCGCAGTCAGCGGGGCCGTTCCTTCGGCCGACTTGAGGCGCCTCAGCGCTTCCAACGCCACGGAACGCACGCGCCCATCGTTGTCGGCCGCCATCGCGGCCACGCGCGCGGGTGCCTTGGCGAGAGCCAGCGCCTCGGCGGCGCGTGCCCGCACCGACCAAACGGGATCGGAAGCCAGAGGCTCCAGAGCCTCGGCCGCGCCGTCCGGCGCGCGCGCTCCCAGGACCAGGGCCGCCACTTCGCGCCATCGCGGCCGGGCATCCGAGAGCGCCGCGCGCAGAGCTGCGTCCGCCTCGGGGCCTTCGTAGCTTTCCAGGCTGGACAGGGCCGACACGGCGACCGCCGGCATCGAGCCCGACAGGGCGGCCTCGTAAACGCTCCATCGGGAAGGCCCGGCCGCCACGGGACGGGCCTTCAGCCCGTTGAAGGCGTTCACGCGCACGCGCCAGTCGCCGTCCCCGGCCAGTTCGAGCAGCGCCTGGGTGGACGCGTCGTCCTTGGAGGCCCCCAGCCCGCGTGCCACCCAGGAGCGCAGCAGCGGATCCCGATCTTTCACGTGGCGCAGCAGCGCCTCACGCGCGGCCGTGTCCTCGGGCTGGCCCATCTGGGCCCGCATCAGAAAGTACACGGCGCGCCGCCGCAGCTCTCCCGATGCGCGGGAGGCGATGCCGGCCGCCTTCTCGACGACGGGGCCGCGCTGCGCGCCCAGCTCGATCTTCCAGAGAGCCAGCAGCGTCATGCCGGCCACCTCCGCCTCGCGGTCGTCCAGAGACTGCATCAGGCGGGGAACGCTGTCGGGGTCCTTCAGCTTGCCGAGCGCCTCGGCGGCAAGCGCCCTCACGCCGGCGTCCGTGTCGGCGAGCGAGACGGCCAGCAGGGGCGCGGCCGTCACGTCGTCCATCTCTCCCAGCGCGAAGGCCGCCATGCGCCGCAGCCCAGCCGCCTTGTCGGCCAGGACGTCCAGCAGCAGGTAGGGGCTCACGGCGGGCGATCCGATCCGTCCGGCTGCCAGCGTGGCCCGTTCCCGCACCTCGATAGGCTGTTTCGGGGAGAGATAGCCGGCCAGCTCACCGTCTCCGGCGGACCGACGATCCTCCAGGGCGAGGATGGCCGCGAAGCGCTCCTCCATCTCGCGGGGGACCCCCTGGGCGCCCCACGAGGGCGCATGGCTCAGGAAGAGCAGCAGGACCGAGGCGAGCGTGACGGCGCGTCGCATGGGGGGAACATTGTATGGTAAGAGAAGCCCATTTGACACCGGCGTGCCCGGTTTGCTGTAATCCCACGCGCCACTCCACCATGAGATGAAGATGGTCCCGAGATCATCAAGCACAAAGCTCTTCCTCAAGCAGGCACGCGAGGAGTTCTTCCATGTGGGGGCCATCGCCCCCAGCTCGCGCTTCCTCGCCCGGGTGGTCACCCGGGTCATCCCTCAGGATCGTGAAGGGCTTCACGTGCTGGAGGCGGGCGCCGGCACCGGGGCCCTCACCGCGGAGATCCTCCAGCGGTTGACGCCCCGCTCCCACCTGGACATCTACGAGATCAACGAGGACTTCGCGAGCCACCTGGCCGCGCGCTTCGTTCACGCGGCCCCCCACGGCAACGGGAAGTCCCAGCGGCATCCCGATCTGACCGTCAAAGTGCACAACCGCCGCATACAGGACCTGGAGCCCGGCCCTCGCTACGACGTGATCGTGTCCGGGCTGCCGCTCAACAACTTCGCCCCCGAGACCGTGCGCGAGATCATCCGCACCATGTTCGACGCCCTCAAGCCGGGCGGCGTGATGGCCTACTTCGAGTATCTACTGATCCGCGAGCTGAAGGCGCTCACCACCAGCAAGCAGGAGCGCCGCCGCCTGAGGCGCGTAGGCCGGATCACCGGAAGCTTCCTCGACCGCTACGAGTTCCGGCGAGAGGCGGTCTTCCTCAACATCCCCCCCGCCATAGTCCACCACCTCCGCAAGCCCTAGGATCTTTCGCTCTTCACACCAGAGCGCCGCGCTCGTACAGCGCCAACCCCGGAGCTGAACGGCACTCAGGACAAGCGGCGCATTCCGTGGGATTCGAGACCGGCCGGGGGCGGCGAGGAAGGGAGGCGGAGCGAGTAAGGCGTGGCCAACGCCACGCCGTCGAGCGCGCCTCGGCGACCACTCCCCGCCCCCGGCCGCCGCCGGATCAGGGAAGCGAGGCGAGCTTCTCCGTGGTCCCGTCTTCGCGCACCAGGAGCATGGTGCGGGAAGGCACAGACTCGACGACCTGATGGGCGCCGCCCGGCCAGATGATCTCGACCTTGTCGGCGCGCTCGGACGACCCCAGCCCGAAGGTGGCGACCATCTCGGACTGCGAGCAGTAGCTGCTGCCCGTCTTGATCAGGACGCTCTGCGTGCGGCCCGCGGCCGTGACCAGCACCCTGGCTCCCACGCCGTCGCGGTTGGAGCGGGATCCGGCCAGCCTGACCCGCAGCCAGCCCGCCGTGTTCCCACCCTCGTTGCGCAGCAGGTAGGCGGGGCCGTTGTTGGTGGTCATGAGGATGTCGAGGTCGCCGTCCCCGTCGTGGTCCAGGTAAGCGGCGCCCCTGCCCACCACCGCGCGGTTCAGGGGGTCGTCGGGCGGGGCGGTCGAGCCCACGGCCTCGAAGGAGCCATCCCCCTTGTTGCGGAACAGGTGGGGCTTCTGTGCGTAGGTGACGTCCTTCTGCACGCGGTTGATGTCGTCCTCGACGTGGCCGTTGGCCACGAAGATGTCGGCATGCCCGTCCAGGTCGTGATCGAAGAAGAAGCAGCCGAAGGCCAGGGTGAGCAGACTGGGCAGGCCCACGCCCGCCCGCGCGGCGTCGTCGATGAACAGCCCCGACCCCTCATTGTGGTACAGGCCCACCATCTCGTTCGAGAAGTTGCCGATGACCAGGCTCTCGCGGCCCGAGAGGTCGTAGTCGCCCGAGTCGATGCCCATCGCGCCGCGCGCCACTCCCGATTCGCTGAAGGCTACGCCCACCTCGCGCCCCACGTCGGTGAAGGTGCCGTCGTGGTTGTTGCGGTAGAGATAGTTGGGCTGCGTGTCGTTGGCCACCGCCAGATCGAGCCATCCATCGCCGTCGTAGTCAGTGGTGGTCACCCCGAGCGACTTGCCGGCGGGGTTGTGCACCCCGGCCTCGCGGCTCACGTCGGTGAACCGGCCCTGACCGTCGTTGCGGTACAGGTGGTTGCTCTGGCCGCGGTACGACTCGGGGGTGCAGTACGACTTGGCCTGGCCGTCGAGGCTGCAGAAGATGTCGTTCTCGATGCTCCACTCCACGTAGTTGCAGACGAACAGATCCAGGTCGCCGTCCTGGTCGTGATCCAGGAACGCCGCGCTGCTGCCGAACCCCGGGTCGTTCACGCCCGCCTTGCCGCCCACCTCGGTGAACGTGCCGCGGTCGTTGCGGTAGAGACGATCGGGCCCCAGGGCGGTCACGAACAGATCCTGGTCGCCATCGTTGTCGAAGTCCGCCGCGGTGGCTCCCATCCCGTAGAACGACTCGGCCAGCCCCGCCTCGCGCGTGCGATCGGTGAAGCGGCCGTTCCCGTCGTTGTGGTACAGGGCGGGGAGCGGCGGCGCGGACTTGCTCTTGCGGCCGTCGGGTGCGTCGGGCCACAGGGTGCCGTTGGGGAAGTACAGGTCGGGGCGGCCGTCGCCGTCGTAGTCCAGCACGGCCACTCCGGCACCCATGGTTTCGGGCAGATACTTCTTCCCGTAGGCGCCGCTGACGTGACGGAAGGTGATGCCGGCCTCGGCCGTGGCATCCACCCAGCGGGGAGCCGGCCTGGAGGCGGCCGCGGCGGGCGGCGGGGGCTGCTCGACCGGAGCCCCGCACCCCGAGCATCCGGTGGTCACCACCGCCACCAGGGCGACCGCGATGCAGGACAGAAGGGCGCGACCGGTCACTGGCCAGCGTACCCGGCGTCCTCGGCCGGGCCCTTCCACGTGGACACGTGCTCGTGGATCAGGTGACGCTCGTTGTTGTCTTCGGGGTGCTCGCGCCGCCTGTTCCCGGTGATCTCCTGAGCCGACTCGTCGGCCTTGAAGCGCGCGTACAGCGCCTCTTCGCGGCGGGCGTTCTCCGCGTCTCCGAGCCCGCGGTAGCAGAGCATCAGATTGTAGTGGGCCTGCAGGTCCTCGGGGTCCACCGCCAGCACGCGGCCGAAGGCGGCGACGGCCTCGTGGTACCGGCGCTGCAGGAACAGCAGACGTCCGAGCTGGTTCAGCACGACCCGGTCGCGGGGATAGGAGGCGAGCGTGGTGTTCAGGTGCGTGATGGCCTCGTCGTACTTGCCGAACGTCTTGAGGGTGAGCGCGTAGAAGTAGTGGGTCTTGGGCAGGGCGGGGTCCAGCGCCAGCGCGGCCTTCAGGGTCTCCTGAGCGCCGCGGTGATTCCCTTCTTCGATCTGGGCGCGTGCGATGTTCACCAGCCCGTCGGCGTACTTCGGGTCGAGGCGCGTCACCTCCTCGAACGCCGCGATGGCCCCCTTGTAGTCCTTCTGGAGCAGCAGCCCGATGCCGTAGTCGTTGAAGCGCTCCCGCGCGCTCTGGCGATCCACCTCGGAGATCTCCGGAGGTCCCGCGCCCGCCTGCCCGTCGGCCCCGATGCCGAAGGTCTTCACGTCGCCCGCCACCTCCACGATGGGCAGATCGGGGATCGACTTCATGGGCCCCGAGACATCGGACGTGTCGCCCGTGAAGACCCACTTCCCGTCGTCGTAGTGCGGTGTGACGTCCGGATCCGGGTCGGCCGGATCCCTGACACCGGCGTAAGCAAACTGCGTGTTCCACCACGAGAACTTCCTGTAGTTCACCCGCGCCGTCAGGCGCACCTGGTCGCCCGCGGTCTCCGGCACGCGCACGCGGAAATGGGTGGTGTCGGCGGCTCCCGGAGGGATGACCCGCGCGTACAGCAGGGCGCGGGCCGACCAGGCGTTCCTCTTGTTGATGGGGTTGCCATGGCCGTCGAGAAGGAACGAGCGGTAGAAGTGGGCGCCGGGGTCGACGGGCCCGCTGCGTCCGCCCGGCTCGGGCTGCACCCAGCCGCTCCAGAAGAAGACGCGCCCGTGCTCGTCCTCGCCCTTGAGCTCCACCCACACGTCGAAGGCGTCGATCGTCCCGCCGGGGAACGCGTGGCCGATGTTGCGCGTGCGCGTCACCACCTCGACCAGGTATTCCTTTCCGCGCTCGAGCGTGACGGCGGGGGCGTCGGCTCCGCGGGGGAGCGGCGCGATGAGGCGTCCCGCCTTGGCCACCGGCCCCGCGACCCCCACCACCCCTTCCTCGCCCGCCAGCATGCTGGAGGGGGTGGGCGCCGACTCCTCGGCGACCGTGGAGGGGGAGCCGGACCTGGCCTCAACAGCGGGCCGGGCCGGCTGCTGCGAGGCCAGCTCCACCACGCCGAAGATGTCCACGGTGATGACGCCGGCCTTCAGGAAATCGATGGTCGTCTGGAGCTGCTCCTTGTCGCCGTAGGCGAAGGGGAGCGCGGTGTTGCCGCCGGGGAACCGGTGGGAATGCACGAACCCGTCGATGTTGCCGGCGTCATTGGAGGCGGTCAGCGGCATGTGGCACTTGGCGCAGGTCTTGGGCTCGGGCGGGTAGTAGAAGGAGCGCGCGCCCTGGCCCGACATGCCGCTCTGCTGCCACGGGTCGTACTCGTTGAATCCCCGGAACCAACGGTAGCTGTTCACCGGCTCGTCCAGGTGCACCTTGTGACAGGACGAGCAGAACTCGGGCGTGCTCTGGCGATGGAACGGCTTGAGCATGGTCTCCCGGTGCGGGGCCGGGTCGAGCCGGATCATGTAGTCGTGCAGCATCTTCATCGCCGGAGACTCGCTGGCGGCCAGCTTGTGCATCTCCGGGTACTCGAGGACGAAGCCTCCCTGGCCCATGGTGTCGTTCACGTGCACGATCGAGTGGCAGACCAGGCACCCTATCCCGGCCTGTGCCTCGGGCGTGTCGATCTGCTCGCGGATGGGTTTATCCATTTTGCCGGTCAGCAAGATGGCCATGTCGTGGCAGCCGCCGCACCACTTGGACGGGCCGGTGCCGACGGTGTCCTGCATGTACTCGATCGACTTGCGGTACCACTGGTTGTTGAACGACGAGAGGTGGTGGGCGGAGCTCTCCCACTGCTTCGTGATGTCGGGGTGGCACGTCTTGTTGCCGCAGGCCTTCTGCGAGTCGAGGAAGAAGTCCGACGGCAGCAGCTTGTCGCCCACCGTGCGGTTGGACGAAGGGAAGAACTCGGTCCCCTTGCCCGCTCCCTCCTGATAGGCCGTCAGCGGAGGAGACGTCGGGTTCAGGATGCGCGAGACGTGGGGAGGGAGCGCGGTCCGCCAGCCGAGGGCCATCAGCGGCAGCGCCGCGGCCATCCCCATCACCCCGAGGTTCCAGCGCAGCACACGCCGGTCCTTGTCCACCGCGCCCGGCCGCCGCGCCCACGCCCAGATCAGCGTCAGCAGAAGGAGGGCTCCCAGGATGGCGGTGGCAATGTGCAGGCGAAGCAGCGGCATCCAGGGCCGGGCGGTCCCGGTCCACGTCAGGATGAGGCCCGATCCCACGAACACGAGCGCGGTGGCCGCCAGCGAGCGCAGCAGCAGCCCCTGCACGCCGCCCGACTTGCGGGCGCTCTTCAGAAGAGCCGGAACGCTCATCAGGAGGATCGCCGCAGCCAGAGGGAGCCCGAGGACCACGTGCAGCACGACGTTTGCGTGGTAGAAGATGCTGGGGGTGTTGAAGGCTGCCAGGTAGGCGGAGTTGACGATGGCGATCACGGCGATCGCAAGAATCCAGCGGATGGATTTTCTCGACCCCGCCGAGCGGGAAGGCGCCGCCAAGTGACCCCCAAGCGAAACGAGCGTCCAGTATAGATTTCCGCCTTCCGCCCTGCAATCGCTGTGCTACAATCGCGCCCGCAAAATCACCCGCAAACTCCCTCGCATCGCGCGCCTGGCGCATGCGACGTATGAACGGAGGACAACATCCTATGAGATCACGCGCGTTGCTCGCGGCGTTCGTGGCCGCGGCGTTTCTCCTTCCGGCCTGGGCCGCCAAGGACAAGGAGTCCGCGGGCGATGCCTCGCCCGTGGTGGCTACGATCAACGGCGAGCCCGTCACCAAGGCCGAATGGAGCGCGATCTGGAAGGCCGACCAGTGGCACGCCGAGACGGTGAAGAAACATTTCTCGGACAAGATGGCCGGCAAGCCCTACGAGGACTACTTCTTCATGGAAGAGGTGGTCAAGGTCCGCTCGATGTCCCAGAAGTACAGGGAAGATGTCCCGCAGATGAAGACCGCCATCGAGGGGATCCACCAGAAGGTCAAGGGTGGCGACGACTTCGTGGCGCTGGCCAAGCAGTACTCCCAGGACACGTTGAGCGCGGCCGACGGCGGGGATCTCGGCCTGAAGGAGTTCCACCAGCTGACCTTTCCGTTCAACCGCGTAGCCTTCTCGCTCAAGCAGGGCGAGGTGAGCGACCCGGTGCTGACCATCTTCGGCTACCACGTCATCAAGGCGGAGCAGGTGCTTCCCGCCTCTCCGAGCGAAGGAAAGGAAAAGCGGGTCCAGGTGCGCCACATCCTGATCAAGTTTCCGTCGAGCAACCCCCGCGGCGAGGCGGACACGCTGGCCTCGCAGGCGAAGGTGGAAGTGCAGGACAAGGGGTTGTGCAAGAAGCTCCCCAGCTTCTGCGCGCCGCAGGGATGACCCGCAGGCGAGGCACGGCCATCGTCATCGCCGTGCTCTCCGCCTGGATTCCCTGCAGCGCGGCGCCGACGGGGCCCGATCGGCTGACGTTCAGGGTTCCCTCGCTCACGGGGGGAACCATCAGCAGCGAGGACTTCAAGGGGCGCGTGGTCGTGGTGGACGTCTGGGCCACGTGGTGCGGCCCGTGCCGCATGGTGATCCCCCACATGGTGGATCTTCAGAAGCGATGGTCGGGGCACGGCGTCTCGGTGCTGGGGCTCAACTCCGAATCCTCCGACGGCGACTTCGACGCGCTCGCGGTGCGCGAGTTCGTGGTGAAGGCGGGGATCAACTACCCGATCGGTGTCCTCGACCTGAGCACGTACCGGAAGATCGAGCGGCTGGCCGGCGACGAGCGGGGAGGCCTGTCCATCCCCACCACCATCGTTCTGGGAAAGGGCGGGGAGATCGTCAGGGTCTTCCCCGGCTACTACCCGGGCCAGGAAAAGGACGTCGAGCGGCTCGTGAAGAGCCTGACGGCTGCCGGGCCCCCCAAAGCCGCCCCCTGATGCCCGCTCTCCGGCCGCCTGCCGCCAGCGCCCCTCTATAAGGCGATGAACAGCCGCGCCGGAAACATGCTGGCCCTGGGGGCGGGCCTCACCGCGGCGCTGCTCCTCTCGGAGGCGGGGGTGAGGCTGGCGTGGCGGAACCTGCCGCCTCGCGTGGGGGCCGCCGAGTCGCTCCCCATCGTCCAGGTGCGCGATCCGCGCGTCCTGTACAGGCTCATTCCCCGCGCCACGGCGGTCTACGGCGGGACTCCGATCGAGATCAACTCCATGGGCCTGCGCGACCGGGAGCTGCCTCCCGTGCCCGCTGCAGACGCTTTCCGTGTGCTGGTCCTGGGTGACTCCATGGTGTTCGGCCTGGGCGTGGAGCAGGATCAGACCCTGCCGGCCCACCTGTCGCGCCTTCTCAGCCCGCACGAAGCGATCAACGCCGGGGTGTTCGGCTACAACCTTCGTCAGGAGATTTCGCTGCTCAGGGACGTGGGGATCGGCTACCGCCCGGGGCTGGTCGTCTCGTGCTTCGTCCACAACGACATCGACAACTGGGGCCTGGGAGACGGCGGCGCGGTGCCCGAGATCCGCAGCAGCCGGTTCGAGCAGCCCCCCGTCGACGCCTGGTCCACGAGGCTGGCCGACATGATGCTGCCCGGCACCTTCGACGAGGAGCACCTCAACCTGCTCCCCGGGCCGGAGGCCCGCGGCGGGTTCCGATCGTGGGTCGCCTCGTGGAGCCGGCTCTACCTGTTCACCTACGTGCGCCTGCGCACCCACGCCTGGAACCTGACCTCGGGAGAGCGTCGCGACCCCATCGTGGACGTTCCGGCCTGCCGCACGGAGGAGGTCATCTGGGAGCCGCTGCGGCAGGAATACCGCGAGCTGAGGCGGCTATCGTCGGCAGCCGGAGCGGAGCTTGCGGTGGTGATCCAGGGAGGGTTGCTGTGGGAAGGGGGGCCCCTGGAACGGCTCCACAGGCTGCTGGGCGAGGAGGGGATTCCGTTCCTGGATCTCACCCCGGTCTGGCACGATCCTGAGCACTACGCGCGCGAGTATTCCCTCGGCTGGGACCCGCATCCCAGTGCACGGGCCCACGCGCTGACCGCCGAGCTGGTGGCGGCCTTCCTTCGGGAGGCGGGGCTCCTCCCCGGCACGAAAGGAGCCGGGCGCGCGCCCGGGCCCTATGACGTCATCGCCGCGCGCGACGACCTGGCTCCCGGTCTGGACAGCTGGCGCCGGCGCCAGGACGAGCTGATCCGGGAGGAGCGGGAATCCTGGGCGCGCCGCCTGTCGTCCCTGCCCGGTGCCGTCGATTTCAGGGAAGAAGGGGCCGACCCGAACGTGCCCCAGCTTCTGTATGGTTTCTGGGAGCCCGGGAGAGGGGCCGCTCTTCCCGGGAACGAAGGGCCCGGGCTCTGGATGTCGGGCTCCGGGGGCGTCCTGCTGAGGAAGCCTCGGGGGGCCAGCGCCATCTCGATCGAGCTGGCGGTCCCGGAGCCGCTGTCTCCCCCCGGCGGCCCGGCGGCGCGGCTCAGCGTCTGGATCGGGCAGCCTCCTGATCGCTGCCGCCTTGCCTCGGTGGAGGTCCCGCTGGTGCGCCATCCGCCCGATCCTCTTCTGGTGCGCGCCGGCTTCCCCGATTCGATGTCCGAGGCAGGGGTGGTGGAGGTAGGGCTCGCCGTTGACCGTACATTTCCGGCATCAGATCTGAGCCCCGGTGCCGCGCGGGACCCGCGAAGGCTCTCCGTGCGGCTCAGGCGCATCACCGTGGAGTGATCCGTGGACAACCGGCCGAGCCAACGCGCTTCGGAAATGGACCTGCTGGCCTGTCCGGCCGAGACCGAGCTGGAGCGGTTCATCGCACAGCCGCTGGCGATGGATCCGCGGCGCGTGCGCGCCGTGTCGAGGCACCTGGGCCGCTGCATGCTGTGCAGGGAGCAGGTGGATCGCGTGCGGCGGACGGCGGAAGGGGCCACCTCGCGCCGTCCCTGGATCTGGGCGATCGCCTCGCTGGCCATCCTCGTGCTGCTCTCGTCGGCCTTCCTGGCGCTGGAGCTGCGCGGACGGGGCCGCGTGCCGATCCGCGAAGAGGGGCTGCGCCCCGACGCGCGCCTCGCGGTGCTGGCGCGCTTCGATCCGCCGGGAGAAGCCCTGCTCGGCGGCCCATTCGGTGCGGGAGAGTCGTCGTCGGGGCCACCGGGAGCCGTTCCCCCGCTGTCCGCGGAGGACCTCAGGCAGCTCGCGGCCGCTCGCGGGATCCTCGCAACCGAACGTCCCGAGGATGGCGCACGACTCCTCGAGGATCTCGTCCTGCGGCATCCACGGCGCGGGGCCATCCGTCTGCTGCTCGCCTATGCGTGGGCGATGGCGGGGGATCACGAGAAGGCGGCCGGCCACTATCGGATCGCCGACGAGCAAGGGCTGGGGCCTCAGGCCTGCTGGGGCCTGGCCAACGCCTGCCTGCGGCTCGGTGATATCGCCTGCGCGCGCATCGAGTTGGCGGATCATCTGCTGGCCCGCCGGCCCGACGACGAGGACGCGCGTGATCTTCTCGCGCGCCTGACCGCTTCGAGGGCACGCGGCTCACGCTGATTGTGTATGCTGAGCCGACATCGTTCGAAAAGCCACGCCTGACGAGGGTTTAACTACATTTTCCGTTGACACCCATCAATGCGTGTCGTACGATAAGTCACCTTCAGTAGCGGAAGACAGTGGCGCATCGGGAGTGCTCGCGACCCCGTGGTCGCCGTTAGTTCGCCGTTCGGGAGCGGCCCAGGAGAAGCGACCGCGATGACCGCCACGCCCCGGATGCCAGACGGTCGTTCGGCGTCTGCCGCGCAGCCCACCACACTCGTATCAGCCCCCATCCCCCAGAACGAGCCTTTGATGCGGCTTTTCATGGCGACGGCCATGCTTCAGGAGAGCCTGCCCGTCGAAGAGATCCAAGGGAGGATCCTCGAGTGCGTGCGGGAGGGGCTGGGAGCCGACCACGGCATGCTGTTCCTGCACGACGAGCAGATGTTCTGCCTGCACACCGCCGGCGAGCCCGTCATCACGGTCCCGATCACGAGCGATCCTCACGAGCCACTGTCGGCGACGCTCAGGAGCCTCGCTCCCCAGCGCGTGGAGTCCGCCGCGGGAGCCTCGGAGCATCTCCGTCTGCCGGAGGCGCTGCGTGACGCCGTGGGGACGGGCGGTTTCGTGACGGTGCCCCTGGTGGCTCACGGCCGTCCGATGGGGGTCCTCCTGCTGCACGGCCACGATGGCCAGCTCCCGCCCGCCGATCGTCTTCCCATGCTGGCCGCGTTCGGCATGCAGGCCGGGCTTGCCCTCGAGCGCGCGCGGGCCGACGAGCAGCTTCGCCGTTCCGAATACGAGGTGGATAGGCGGCTTCGGGCTCTCAGCGACGCCATCCAGTATTCGGCGGACGCCATCCTGAGCGTGGATGCCGATGGCATGATCACGTCGTGGAACCTCGGCGCGGAGAGCATGTTCGGCTACGCCTCCGGGGAGTTCGTGGGGCGTCCGTACGAAACGCTCGTGCCGCCCGATCTGATGGATGAGTTCCGCAACGTGGTCCGCGCGCGCGTGGATCCGGAAGGGCACCTGCAGGGGTTCCAGACCGAATGGCTTCACAGGGATGGCCGCAGGATCCCGGTCAGCGTGACCGTGACCAAGCTCGGCCGCAACACGATGCCGCCCATGGGCTATTCGGTGGTCGTGCGCGACATCACCGAGCGGCGCCGGGAGGAGCAGCGCCAGCGCCTGCTGTCCAGCATCACGGAGCAATCGCCCGACGCCATCCTGAGCCTGGACCGTGTGGGGCGCATCACGTCGTGGAACCGGGGCGCCGAGAGGATGTTCGGCTATCGCGACGAGGAGATCGTGGGGAGCCAGTGGGTGCTGCTCGCTCCTGCCGAGCGCGAGTCCGAGTTCCACGCCGTCGTCGACGCCGACACGGCCGGCGGCGACGGCGAGGTGACGCGCACCGCCGACACGCTGGCGCGCACGCGCGATGGGCGCCCGATATCGGTGCGGCTGTTCGCCTCGGTGCTTCGCGGCACGGACGGGGAGCCGGTGGGATGGTCGGTCATCCTGAGGGACCTCACCGAGCAGAGGACGCTGGCGGAGATGTCCGAGCGGCTCCAGGTGGAGCTGCTGAGCCGCAACCGGCTGGAAGGGATCGTGGGAAACTCCGGCGCCATGGACGACGTGCGCGATCGGATCCGGCGCGTGGCCCGCTTCAACTCGTCGGTCCTGCTGCTAGGGCAGAGCGGCACCGGCAAGGAGATCGTGGCCAACGCCATCCACTACAACTCACCGCGCTGCGAGAAGCCCGTCGTGAAGGTGAACTGCGCCGCCATCCCGGAGCACCTGCTGGAGAGCGAGCTGTTCGGCATCGAGCGCAACGTGGCCACGGGCGTGGACGGCCGCATCGGGCGATTCGAGCTGGCCGACGGCGGCACGCTCTTCCTGGACGAGGTGGGCGACATGAGCCTCTCCACCCAGGCCCGGATCCTGCGCGTGCTGCAGGAACGTGAATTCGAGCGGGTCGGCGGCAAGAAGGTCATCAAGGTGGACGTGCGCATCATCGCCGCCACCAACAAGGACCTGGAGGCGGAGATCCAGGGCCGCCGGTTCCGCGAGGATCTCTACTACCGGCTGAACGTCATCGTCATCTCGCTGCCCCCCCTCTGCATGCGGCGCGAGGACATCGACCCGCTCATCGACCACTTCCTCGAGCGGTTCACCCGCGACAACGGCCTGCCGCGCAAGAGGCTCTCGCTCCCCGCCCGCCTCACGCTGAACGAATACGACTGGCCCGGCAACGTGCGCGAGCTGGAGCACTGCATAGAGCGGGCCGTGGTGATGAGCGAAGGGACCGAGATCGCGGACGCCGACCTTCCTCCCGGGATCCAGATCTGGAAGGAGATGGAGGCCGGCCCCGGCCCGGGGGGCGCCAAGGGGAGCCTGTCCCAGATCCTGCGGCAGGTGGAGCGTCGTGCCGTGCTGGATGCGCTGGAGCGGTCCGGTGGCGTCCAGGCCCGCGCCGCGCGCCTGCTGGGAATCTCCGAGCGCAGCATGTGGTACCGTGTGAAGAAACTGGGGCTGCACAACCAGGCCAGTTGATCTCACGCGGATCATGCCCAACGAGCCCACCCACTACGGCGACGTCGTCCTCGATCACTTCGATAACCCCCGCAACGTCGGCGACGTCGAGAGCCCCGACGCCACGGGCAGGGCCTCCAACCCGGCCTGCGGCGACACGCTGGTGCTCACCCTGAGAGTGCGCGAGGGGCGGATCGAGCAGGCCCGCTTCCGCGCCTCGGGATGCGGCGCCTCCATCGCCAGCTCTTCGATGACCACCGTGCTGCTGACGGGGCTCGGCGTCGACGACGCGCGTCGCATCACCAACCAGCAGGTGGCCGAGGCGCTCGGCGGCCTGCCTCCTGCCAAGATGCACTGCTCGGTCCTGGCCCAGGAAGCGATCCGGTCCGCCCTGGACGACCTGGACAGGCGACGCCAGGGGAAGGCGTGACCCCACCGCCGGCGGATCTCTCCCGGGAGCTGGCCGCGATCGTGGGAGCGGATCACGTCCTGACCACCGCGGAGTCGCGCGCCCCCTATGCG
>JBOGOC010000063.1:0-113693 GCA_050747525.1 Candidatus Polarisedimenticolia bacterium
GAAGAAGCCGGCGGCGCGCGGCGCGTCCCGGAGCAAGGCGCCGGCGCGGGCGAAGAAGAAATAGAAGAAATAGAGGAGGAAGTCTTGGGTCAGAAGGTTCACCCGTACGGGTTCAGGCTGGGGTTCAACCGCACCTGGCTCTCGCGGTGGTACGCGGAAAAGAAGTACGCGGAGCTGCTGCACGAGGACATCAAGCTGCGCCGCAACCTCAAGAAGCGACTCTCGCACGCGGGGATCGCGAGCATCGAGATCGAGCGCGCAGCCAACAAGCTCAAGATCAACATCCTCACCTCCCGCCCGGGCATCATCATCGGCAAGCGCGGGGCGGAGATCGACAAGCTGCGCGACGAGATTCAGAAGAAGACGGGACGCGAGGTCTTCATCAACATCCAGGAGATCCTGAAGCCCGAGCTGGAGGCGCAGCTTCTGTCCGAGTCGGTGGCCATCCAGCTGGAGAAGCGCGTGGCCTTCCGTCGCGCCATGCGCAAGGCCATCGAGTCGGCTCAGCGGTTCGGCGCCAAGGGCATCAAGGTGCGCGTTTCCGGCCGCCTGGGGGGCGCCGAGATCGCGCGCTCGGAATGGTACCTGGAGGGCCGGCTCCCGCTGCACACGCTGCGCAGCGACATCGACTACGGGTTTGCCGAGGCCCGCACGACGTACGGCGTGATCGGGGTGAAGGTGTGGATCTACAAGGGCGAGCTGGCCGAGCTGGGCTCGCGCCTGCGTGAAGGCCGGCCCGGGCTGGCCGCGTAGGGAGAGCGTTCGTCATGCTGATGCCAAGCAAGGTCAAGTACAGGAAGCAGCAGAGAGGCCGCCGGCGCGGCAAGGCCCAGCGCGGCTCCTCGCTCGCCTTCGGCAACTACGGTCTGAAGGCGATGGAATGCGGCTGGCTCTCGGCCCGCGAGATCGAGGCGGGCCGCGTGGCCATGACGCGCTTCATCAAGCGTGGCGGCAAGATCTGGGTCCGGGCCTTTCCCTGGAAGCCGATCACCAAGAAGCCGGCCGAGACGCGCATGGGCAAGGGCAAGGGAGCACCCGAGGCGTGGGTGGACGTCATCCGCCCGGGCAAGATCATCTACGAGATGGAGGGCGTGTCGCCCGTGACGGCGAAGGAAGCAATGCGCCTGGCCTCCCACAAGCTGTCCATCAAGTGCCGGTACGTGGAGCGCCCCGGTATCGAACAGCATGAGGGAGTGGCATGAAGGCGGCCAAGCTGCGCGACATGACCAACGACGAGCTGCGCACTCAGGAGACCCAGCTCGCCGATCAGATTTTCCGCCTGAGGTTCCAGGTGGCCGCGAGCCAGGCCGAGAACCCGTCCAGGATCCGGCTGCTGCGCAAGGACCTGGCGCGCGTGAAGACGGTGCTGAGGGAAAAGATCGGTCCCGCGGTGAACGGGCGAAGGTCCCGGGCCGCCGCGACGGCGGGCAAGGCGGCCGGAGCTGCGCAGGAAGCGGCGAGCGCGGCATCGGCGGCCGCCCCGGCCCCCCGGCGGAAGGCTGCTCCGGCCAAGGCCGGAGGAGCCGCGAAGCCGGCGGCGGCTTCGGGGCGCAAGCGTGCGACGGCTTCCCGTCCCGCGAAGGGTGCGCGCCAGAGCGCGAAACGGTGAGGGTGAGACGACATGCCTGAGAAGCAGACCCCGGCACGCCCCGACGAGCCACGGCGCATGCGGGCGTCGAAGGTGGGGGTGGTCGTGAGCGACCACATGAGCAAGACCGCCATCGTGGCCGTGGAACGGATGGTCAAGCATCCTGCCTACAAGCGCATCGTACGCAGGACGTCCAGGTTCTTTGCGCACGACGAGCAGAACCAGGCGCGGGTCGGCGATCAGGTGGAGATCGTCGAGACGCGGCCGATGTCGAAGAACAAGCGGTGGCGCGTGGCGCGCATCATCTCCCGCGCGATCGAGAAGGGGCGCGCGCCCGAGGCGGAGGCCGGATCGTGATTCAGATGAGGACCATCCTGGACGTCGCCGACAACAGCGGCGCCAAGAAGATCTCCTGCATTCACGTCCGAGGAGGCTCCATCGGCAAGTACGGGCGCCTGGGAGACATCATCACCGCCAACGTCAAGGAAGCGGCCCCCGACGGCACGGTGAAGAAGGGTCAGGTGGTCAAGGCCGTCATCGTGCGCACGCGCAAGGAGCAGCGCCGGCGCGACGGCAGCTATATCCGCTTCGACCAGAACGCCGCGGTCCTGATCAACGACGCCAACGAGCCGATTGGAACGCGCGTGTTCGGCCCGGTGGCGCGCGAGCTGCGCGAGAAGAAGTTCATGAAGATCGTTTCGCTGGCACCGGAGGTTCTCTAGATGCCGCGCGGATTCATGGGACGAGCGAAGGTGGTGGTCGCGCCGCACGGCGGCGGCCCGCGGGTTCACGTGCGCAAGAACGACACGGTGAAGGTCATCTCGGGCAAGAGCAAGAACAAGGTGGCCCGCGTCCTGGCCGTCTACCCGAACAGGGCGCTGGCCATCGTCGAAGGGGTCAATTTCGTCAAGCGGCACACGCGGCCCAATCCCCAGCGCAACATCAAGGGGGGCATCGCCGAGAAGGAAGGGACGATTCACGTCTCGAACCTCATGGTGGTGTGTCCCGAGTGCAAGGAGGCGTCGCGGGTGGGCCACAAGGTCCTGGAAGACGGCGCCCGGATCCGGATCTGCCGGAAGTGCCAGGGCCAGGTGGACAAGCAGGATTGAGGCAGGGAGCGAAGGCATGACCGTCCAGGCGCGACTGATTGACCAGTACCGGCGGGAGGTGGCTCCCGAGCTCATGAAGGAGTTCGCCTACACGAGCCTGATGGCCGTCCCGCGGCTGTCCAAGATCATCATCAACATGGGGGTCGGCGCAGCCAAGGACGACATCAAGATCCTGGACGCGGCGGTGGAGGAGCTGGGCCTGATCTCCGGGCAGAAGCCGGCCATCACCCGCGCCAAGAAGTCGATCGCCAACTTCAAGCTGCGAGAGAAGATGCCCATCGGCTGCCGCGTGACGCTGCGCGGACGCCAGATGTACGAGTTCTACGACCGGCTGGTGAACATCGCTCTGCCGCGCGTGCGCGACTTCCGCGGCGTGCCCATGCGGTCGTTCGACGGCCGCGGCAACTATACGCTCGGCGTCACCGACGTGCTGATCTTCCCCGAGCTGGGGGCGGCCAAGGTGGAGCGCATCAAAGGCATGAACATCACCATCGTCACGACGGCGCGAAGCGACAACGAGGCCCGGGCCCTGCTGACGGCCCTGGGCATGCCGTTCCGCAAGGCCGCCTGAGGAGAGCATGGCGACGACGGCCCAGATCTACAAATCGGTGAGGAAACCAAAGTTCGCGATCCGGCGGCGCAACCGCTGCCGCCTTTGCGGCCGTCCGCGTGGCTACCTGCGGCGTTTCGCGATGTGCAGGCTCTGCTTCCGCAGCCTCTCGCTGCAGGGGCAGGTGCCGGGCGTGACCAAGTCGAGCTGGTAAAAGGAGACGCGCGCATGATGACCGATCCGATTGCGGACATGCTCACACACATCCGCAACGCGGTGTCCGCCAAGCATCCCCGCACGCGGATGCCCGGATCCCGCCTGAAGGTGGAGATCGCGAAGATCCTCAAGGAAGAGGGTTACGTCGCCGACTACAAGGTCACCGAGGAGGAGGGAAAGTCCTTCCTCACAGTGGTCCTGCGCTACGGGCCGGCCGGCGAACGGGTGATCTCCGGCATCAAGAGGACGTCCAAGTCGGGACTGCGCGTCTACGTGAAGAAGGACGACATCCCCACGGTGCTCGGGGGACTTGGCATCAGCATCATTTCCACGCCGCAGGGTCTCATGACGGGCGACGAGTCGCGCCGCAAGGGGCTGGGCGGCGAGGTGATCTGCACCGTCTGGTAGGCGGAACGCAGAAGGGAATCATCCATGTCGAGAATCGGAAGACTGCCGGTGAAGCTGCCTCAGGGCGTGTCCGTGACCGTGGCGGCGGAGAGCCTCCAGGTCAAGGGGCCCAAGGGGACCCTGAGCACGCCTCTGCCGGGCGGGATCGGGTGCAAGGTGCAGGACGGATCGGCGCTCCTGACGCGGCGCAACGATGAGCGGAGGCAGCGGGCCCTGCACGGCCTGAGCCGTGCGCTGCTCGCCAATGCGGTCAAGGGCGTGTCGACGGGCTGGTCGAGAGAGCTGGAGATCCAGGGGATCGGCTACCGCGCCACAGTCGCGGGCAAGAACGTGGAGTTCGCGCTGGGCTACTCCCACCCGGTGGTGTACCCAATCCCCGAAGGGGTGTCGATCACGGTGGAAAAGCAGACGCGCCTCATGGTGACCGGGGCCGATCGCCAGAGGGTGGGCCAGGCGGCGGCCGAGATCCGGTCGCTGAGGCCGCCCGAGCCTTACAAAGGGAAGGGGATCCGGTACTCCGACGAGGTCATCAAGAAGAAGGTCGGCAAGACGGGCGCCTAGTCCCGCGGAGCCTGAGGGAAGATGGAGAAGAGACCGGACAGGAACGCGACCCGCAAAGGGCGCAAGCCGCGCTACCGCGAACACGTGGACGGCAGGCAGGAGCGTCCCCGGCTCGCGGTGTATCGCAGCCTGAACCACATCTACGTGCAGGCCATCGACGACGCCACGGGACGTACCCTGGCCTCCGCCTCCACCGTGGACAAGGAGCTGCGCGCCTCGATCAAGAACGGAGGCAACGTAGCGGCAGCCAAGTCGGTGGGCGTGGCCATCGCGGAGAGACTCAAGTCGAAAGGCCTGGTCGAGGTGGTCTTCGACCGGGGCGGGTACCTGTATCACGGCCGCGTGAAAGCGCTGGCCGATGCGGCCCGCGAAAACGGACTCAAGTTCTGAGGATCAACGAATGCCACCCAGACAGCGCGGCGAACGGATCACGGACAAAGCGGGCGTAGAGCTGAAGGACACCGTCGTGCACATCAACCGTGTCACGAAGGTCGTCAAGGGAGGCAAGAACTTCTCCTTCAGCGCCCTGGTCGTCGTGGGCGACGGCAAGGGGCGTGTCGGCTTCGGCCTGGGTAAGGCCAAGGAGGTGCCGTCCGCCATCGCCAAGGGGGTGGACCGCGCCAAGCGCAACCTGGTGAAGATCCCTCTCAGGGGGACCACCGTACCCCATCCGGTCATCGGCCACTTCGGGGCGGGGCGCGTCCTGCTGCGTCCGGCCAGCCCAGGTACGGGCGTGATCGCGGGCGGGCCGGTGCGCGCGGTGATGGAGTCGGTCGGTGTGGCCGACATCCTCACCAAGTGCCTCGGCACCGACAACCCGCACAACGTCGTGCGAGCTACCTTCGACGGCCTGCAGCAGCTCAAGGACCCGCGCGTGCTGGCCAGGCTCCGCGGCAGGGACATGGCCGAGGTGGCCGAGTGATGAGCCCCGCGCGCAGGACCCGCAAGGACAGCGCCGGCGGCCGGCTGAAGGTGCGCCAGGTGCGCAGCGGAATCGGGTTCGAGAGAAACCAGAAAGAGACCCTGCGATCGCTGGGGCTGAGGCGGCTCAACCAGGTCGTGGACCTGCCGGACAATCCGGCCGTGCGCGGCATGATCCAGACCGTGTGTCACCTCGTCGAGATCGTCTGACGGGCCGGGAGACCTGAGCATGGCGGAGTCCAGGAAGACCGAGAAGAAGACCGTGAAAAAGACGAAGCGGGCCGCTGCGGCCCGGCCGGCGAAGGCCCGTCCCGCGAAGGCGGAGGCCCCGCAGGCCGAGCCCGCGCAGGCCTCGCCCCTGACCCTGCACAACCTGCGCCCCGCTTCGGGAGCCACGCACAAGCGCAAGAGGATCGGGCGAGGGCCCGGCTCGGGCCACGGAAAGACCGCGGGCAGGGGGAACAAGGGATTCTGGTCCAGGTCGGGCTCGAGCCAGAAGCGCGGGTTCGAAGGGGGGCAGATGCCCCTGCACCGGCGCGTCCCCAAGCGCGGGTTCACCAACATCTTCCGCAAGGAGTACGCCGAGGTGAACGTGGACACCCTGGCGGCGCGCTTCGCCGCGGGCTCGACGGTGGGCCCCGACGAGCTCATGAGCTCCCGCGTGGTGCGCAAGGCGCTGGACGGGATCAAGGTGCTGGGCCGGGGTGACATCCCTCACGCGCTGACGGTGCGTGCCCATCGCTTCAGCGCTGAGGCACGCCGCAAGATCGAGGCGGCCGGGGGCAAGGTCGAGACTCTGTGATCGATACCATCAAGAACATCTTCAACGTGCCCGACCTGCGAAAGCGGGTCCTGTTCACCTTTGCCCTTCTGGCCGTCTACCGCGTCGGCGCCTGGATCCCCAGCCCCGGCATCAATCCGGTGGCCCTGGAAGACTTCTTCAACAAGCAGGGCGGGGGCCTTCTGGGGCTGGTGAACCTCTTCTCCGGCGGAAACCTGGAGAAGCTCACCATCTTCGCCCTGGGGATCATGCCCTACATCTCCTCCTCCATCATCCTCCAGCTCCTGACGGTCATCTGGCCGTACCTCGAGAAGCTGTCGAAGGAGGGAGAAGCGGGGCGCAAGAAGATCACCACCTACACCCGGTGGGGGACGATCGTCCTGTCCATCATCCAGGGGGCGGGCATCGCCGTCTGGGCGCAGAACGCCGTGCCGGAGGCCGTGCCGCATCCCGGCATCTGGTTCATCTTCATGACGGTGGTGACCCTGACCACGGGGACCGCCTTCATCATGTGGCTGGGTGAGCAGATCACGGAGCGGGGGATCGGCAACGGCATCTCCCTCATCATCTTCGCCGGCATCGTGGTGGCCCTCATCCCGTCGGTTGTGAGCACGGCCCAGGACGTGATGAACAACCGGCTCGGATTGATACAGGTCATCCTGCTCGTGGCTCTCATGGTGATGGTGGTCGGCATCGTGGTGTTCGTCGAGCGCGCGCAGCGGCGCATCCCCGTGCAGTACGCGCGGCGCGTGGTAGGGCGCCGGCAGTACGGCGGCATGACGACGCACCTTCCGCTCAAAGTGAACATGGGCGGCGTCATCCCGGTCATCTTCGCCTCTTCGGTGCTGTCGATCCCGCAGATGCTGTTCAGCTTCGGCGGGATGGCCGAGATCGGCTGGGTGCGGGCGGTGCTGAGGCAGCTGGAGTTCAACACGCCGGTTCACAACCTCCTGTACCTCGTGACCATCGTGTTCTTCTGCTACTTCTACACGTCGATCATCTTCAACCCGGTCGACATGGCCGACAACCTCAAGAAGTACGGCGGGTTCATTCCCGGGATCCGTCCCGGGAAGAGGACGGCCGAGTACATCGATCGCATCCTGTCGCGGATCACGCTGGGAGGCGCCCTCTACCTGGGCCTGGTGGCTCTGCTGCCGACCTTCCTGATCAGCGGCGTGAGCCTGCAGACGATCCCCGGGATCGGGCCAACCATCCAGCGGGCCCTGCCGGAATGGATCACCCAGGGGCTGGGGATCAATTTCTATTTCGGGGGGACGTCGCTGCTCATCGTCGTGGGCGTGGCGATGGACACCGTTCAGCAAGTTGAATCCCAGCTCATCATGCGGCATTATGACGGGTTCCTGAAGGGGTCGAGAATCCGGGGCAGGCGGGGATGAGGGTGGTGCTTCTGGGCCCCCCCGGGGCGGGCAAAGGGACGCAGGCGGCCTCCATGCGCGAGCGGTACCGGATGCCCCACATCTCCACGGGAGACATGCTGCGCGCCGCCATCGCGGCGGGGACGCCCCTGGGGCGAACCGCGCGCGCGCTGGTGGACGCCGGGCAGCTGGTCCCCGACGACATGATGGCGGGCCTGGTGCGCGAGCGGTTGAAGATGCCCGATGCCTCGGGAGGCTTCATCCTGGACGGCTACCCGCGCAACGTCGAGCAGGCGGAGACGCTGGACGAGGTGCTCGCCTCCATGGGCCAGTCGCTCGACCATGTGCTTCTGCTGGACCTCGACGATGCGGAGATCGTGCGGCGCCTCTCGGGGCGACGCAGCTGCTCCACCTGCGGGGCGCCGTACCACGTGACTTCGGCGGCCCCCCGGGTGGAGGGGCAGTGCGACCGGTGCGCGGCTCCCGGCGGGGTGCTGGTGCAGCGGCCCGACGACAGGGAAGAGGTGGTGGCCGAGCGTTTGCGCGTCTACCGGGAGCGCACGGCCCCGGTGGCGGATCACTACCGCCGCAGGCACCTGCTGCGCGAGGTGGATGCCTCGGGTCCTGTGGGAGAGGTCGACCGGCGGATCGTGGCGGCGCTGGCCGGGCCGGCGGGCGCCGGAAAGTCCGCGCCCCTCGGGGGACGTCGGGCGGGAGGAGACCGGGCATGATCTACAGCAAGTCCTGGACGGAGCTGCAGACGATGGATCGCTGCAACGCCATCGTCCTGGACATCCTGCGCCGGCTTCACGAAAAGATCGCGCCGGGGGTGACCACCGCGGATCTGGATCGCATGGCCGAGGAATGGACGGAAGAAGCGGGGGCCCTGCCGGCGTTCAAGGGATACCGCGGGTATCCCGCCACGCTGTGCACGTCGATCAACGAGCAGATCGTCCACGGCATCCCGGGCAACAGGGTGCTGAACGACGGGGACATCATCGGCATTGACATGGGGGTCATCCTGGACGGCTACTACGGCGACTCGGCGATGACGGTGGCGGTGGGAGCCATCTCCAGCGACGCGAGGCGCCTGCTGGAGGTGACCGAGAGCTCCATGAAGAAAGGGATCGAGCAGGTGGCGCCGGGGCGCAGGGTCTCGGACATCGGGCACGCGGTGCAGAGCTTCGTCACCCCGCACGGCTACACGCTGGTGAAGGAGTTCACGGGGCACGGGATAGGGCGCTCGCTGCACGAGGACCCGCAGGTTCCCAACTACGGTGAGCCGGGGCGGGGACCGCGCCTGTCCGAAGGGATGGTCCTGGCCATCGAGCCGATGGTCTGCGCGGGGCAGAGCGACGTGGTCCTGGCGGAAGACGAGTGGACGGCGTCCACGGCCGACGGCAGCCTGGCCGCTCATTTCGAGCGGTCGGTGGCGGTCACGCCAAAGGGCCCATGGATTCTTGGGGAGGCCCCGCCGCCGGCTCGGTGAGCCGAAGTGGAGGGGGAGGCACGGACGAATGGCAAAGGAAGACGCGATTCAGGTGGAGGCTGTGGTGGTGGAGCCGCTGCCCAACGCCATGTTCCGCGTCGAGCTGGAGAACAAGCACAGGGTCCTGGCGCACATCAGCGGCAAGATGAGGAAGAACTTCATCCGCATCCTGCCCGGCGACCGGGTCCTGGTGGAGCTATCGCCCTATGACCTGACGCGGGGACGCATCGTCTACCGCTACAAGTGAGGGCAGGGGATTCGAGATGAAGGTTCGAAGCAGCGTCAAGAAGATGTGCGACAAGTGCAAGATCATCCGCAGACGAGGCGTGATCCGGGTGATCTGCGAGATCGCCAAGCACAAGCAGCGCCAGGGCTGAGAGGGGGCAGAGCGTGGCACGCATTTCGGGTGTGGATCTTCCGCAGAACAAGCGCGTGGAGATCGGGCTGACCTACATCTTCGGCATCGGGAGGTCCCGCTCGCAGCGCATCCTGGGCAAGGCCGGCGTGAGCACCGACACGAAGGTCAAGGATCTTTCCGAAGAAGAGGTCACCCGGATCCGCAAGGTGATCCAGGACGAGGGAAGCGTCGAAGGGGATCTGCGCAAGAACGTGCAGATGGACATCCGCAGGCTGATCGAGATCGGCTCGTACCGGGGCTACCGCCACCGGAGGAACCTGCCGGCTCGAGGCCAGCGAACTCACACCAACGCGCGGACCAGGCGAGGGCCCAGGGTCGCGATCGCCGGCAAGAAGAAGACCGTCGGCAAGAAGGGATAATCGGACATGGTGACCCCAAAGAAGAAGGGCGGGGGCAAGAAGAAGGAGAAGCGCGTGGTCCCCGCGGGCATCGCCCACATTCACGCCACCTTCAACAACACCATCATCACGCTCGCGGACATGGAAGGAAACGTCCTGGCGTGGAGCAGCGCCGGCCAGCACGGCTTCAAGGGCTCGCGCAAGGGAACTCCGTTCGCCGCCCAGATCGCAGCGGCGGCGGCCGCCGCTGCGGCCAAGGAATACGGCCTGCGCACCCTGGAGGTGAGGGTGAAAGGTCCCGGCGCCGGGCGCGAGTCGTCCGTGCGGGCCCTGCAGGTCGCAGGGATGGAGATCAAGTCCATCAAAGATGTCACGCCCATCCCGCACAACGGCTGCCGACCGCCGAAGCGGCGCCGGGTCTGAGGAGGAATCTCAGTGGCTCGTTACAGTGGTCCCGTCTGCAAGCTATGCCGCCGCGAGGGGATGAAGCTCTTCCTCAAGGGTGAGCGTTGCTTCAAGCCGTCATGCGCCATCGAGAAGCGCAACTACGCTCCGGGCCAGCACGGAAACCGGAGATCGAAGGTGCAGGCCTACGGCGTGCAGCTGCGCGAGAAGCAGAAGACGAAGCGCATCTACGGCGTGCTCGAGAGGCAGTTCCGCCGTCATTTCGCGGAGGCCGAGCGGCGCCGCGGGATCACCGGCGAGAACCTGCTGCAGATCCTCGAGCGTCGCCTCGACAACGTCACGTACAAGATTGGCTTCGCCGGGTCGCGCGCGCAGGCGCGCCAGCTGGTCAGCCATGGGCACATTCTGGTGGACGGCAGGCGGGTGGACGTCCCGTCGTACCAGTTGAAGCAGGGCATGGTGGTGACCCTGAAGGAGGCCAGCCGCAAGAACGTGCTCGTAGCCTCCTCGCTCGATCAGGCCCGATCGCGGGGCGTGCCACGGTGGCTCTCCCTGGAGGCGGAGAGCTTCCGGGGAACCGTCGTGTCCCTGCCCTCGCGCGAGGACATCACGCTGCCGATCCAGGAACAGCTCATCGTCGAACTCTACTCCAAGTAGGCGTCCGCCCCCGGCGGCCGCCTCGTGGATATACGTGCCATTCAGGCGCACTGAAAGAAGAGCGTAAGGAGCAGCCCGATGCTGTGGAAAGGTTTTCAGCGGCCCAAGCGGCTTGAATGCAACCAGGAATCACTCAGCCCAACCTACGGGATGTTCTATGCCCAGCCCTTCGAGCGCGGCTTCGGAACGACCATCGGCAACGCCCTGAGGCGCGTGCTGCTGTCGTCCATCGAAGGAGCGGCCGTGACGGCCGTGAAGATCGAGGGGGTTCTCCACGAGTTCTCCTCCCTGCCGGGCGTGGTGGAGGACACCACCGACATCATCCTGAACCTCAAGCAGATACCCCTGAAGCTCAACGTGGACCATCCCGAGACCATCTATCTGAAGGCGGAGGGGACCCGCGAGGTGCGCTCCGGCGACATCGAGACCTCCCCCAACGTGGAGATTCTCGACCCCGACATTCACATCGCGACCCTGAGCGAGGAAGGGCGCCTGAACATGGAGCTGCGCGTCAAGCAGGGGCGTGGCTACGTCTCTGCCGACCGCAACTTCGACGCCGATCTGGACATCGGCTACATCCCCATCGACTCCGTGCACTCTCCGGTGCGCAAGGTGAATTACACCGTCGAGGACGCCCGGCTGGGGCAGACCACCGACTACGAGAAGCTCACGGTGGAGGTGTGGACCAACGGCAGCGTCCTCCCTCAAGATTCCGTGGCCCTCGGCAGCAAGCTGATCAAGGACCACCTGGCCATCTTCATCAACTTCGAAGAGGGGCCGGCCACCTCAGACGAAGCGGGTGAAGGAGAGGCCGAGCGGTTCAACGAGAACCTGTCGCGCAGCGTGGACGAGCTGGAGCTGTCGGTCCGTTCGTACAACTGCCTGAAGAACGCCAACATCCGGACCATCGGTGAGCTGGTTCAGAAGACGGAAGCCGAGATGCTCAAGACCAAGAACTTCGGCCGCAAGTCTCTCAACGAGATCAAGGAGATTCTCACCGGCATGGGGCTCGGGCTGGGCATGAAGATCGACGACAAGCGGCGTCTGCATTCCCCGACGCCCCAGGTTTAAGAGAAGGTTGACGGGAGAGGGCGATGTACCACAACAGGGCGTTTCGAAAGCTCGGCCGCAAGCACAGCCACAGGATGGCCACGCTGCGCTCGCTGTCCACGGCGCTGTTCGAGCGCGAGCGCATCACCACCACACTGATGAAGGCCAAGGAGCTGCGCCCCTTCGCCGAGAAGCTCATCACGCGCTCCAAGCGTGACGACCTGCACGCCCGGCGGCAGATCCTGAGGCACATTCAGGACCGCGACGTGGCGCGCAAGCTGTTCGAGACGCTGTCCGCGCGCTTCATGGAGCGCAACGGCGGCTACATGCGCATCCTCAAGCTGGGCCGCCGTCAGGGAGACGGCGCCGAGATGGCGATGGTGGAGCTGCTGGGCTCCGAGCCCGTCTTCAAGAAGAAGGAAGAGGAAAAGAAGAAGCGTGGCGGAGGCGGGCTGGCGTCCCGTCTGATGCGGCGCGGGGCCAAGGCCAAAGCGGCCGACGAGGCCGCCGGCGAGGCGGCCGACGAGAAGGCGCTGGCTGCCGAGGCCGGTGCGGAGGAAGAGCCGGAAGAGGAAGGCGGCAAGGCCACCGGCAAGACTTCCAAGGCCCGCGGAGGCAAGACCACCTCGGGCAAGTCCAAGGCCGGCGGAGGCCGCAAGAAGAAGTAAGGAGTTCGGCGAGTGCCCCGGCGGGACGACATCAAGACCATCCTCATCCTCGGCTCGGGGCCCATCGTCATCGGGCAGGCCTGCGAGTTCGACTACTCGGGCACGCAGGCGTGCAAGGCCCTGCGCGAAGATGGGTACCGCGTGGTGCTCATCAACTCCAACCCGGCCACGATCATGACCGACCCCGATCTGGCCGACGCCACCTACGTCGAGCCCCTCACTCTCGACATCGTGGCCCGGGTCATCGAGAAGGAGCGTCCCGACGCCCTCCTCCCCACGGTGGGCGGGCAGACGGCCCTCAACCTCGCGGTGGCCCTGGGCGAGTCCGGCGTCCTGGATGCCTGCGGCGTGCGCCTGCTCGGCGCGCGCCTCCCTTCCATCAAGCTGTGCGAAGACCGCCTGCTCTTCAAGCAGACCATGGAGCGGATCGGCCTCGACGTCCCGCGCTCGGGCGTGGCCGACTCGCTCAGGTCCGCCGAGGAGATCCTGGATGCCGTCGGCTTCCCGGCCATCGTCCGGCCGTCGTTCACGCTGGGCGGAACCGGTGGCGGGATCGCCTACAACATCGAGGAGTTCCGCGAGATCGTCGGCCGGGGGCTCGATCTGTCGCCCGTGCACCAGGTCCTGGTGGAGCAGTCCGTGCTCGGGTGGAAGGAGTACGAGCTGGAGGTGATGCGCGACGTCAAGGACAACATGGTGGTCATCTGCTCCATCGAGAACTTCGACGCCATGGGGGTGCACACGGGCGACTCCATCACCGTGGCGCCGGCGCAGACCCTCACCGACAAGGAATACCAGCGCATGCGCGACGCCGCCGCGAAGATCCTCCGGGCGGTGGGGGTGGAGACGGGCGGGTCCAACGTCCAGTTCGCGGTGGAGCCTCGCACCGGGCGCATGGTGGTCATCGAGATGAACCCGCGCGTGTCCCGCTCCTCGGCCCTGGCCAGCAAGGCCACCGGCTTCCCCATAGCCAAGATCGCCGCGCGCCTGGCCGTGGGGTACACGCTCGACGAGATACCCAACGACATCACCCGCGAGACCCCGTCGTCGTTCGAGCCCACCATCGACTACGTGGTGGTGAAGATCCCTCGCTGGGCCTTCGAGAAGTTCCCCCACGCCGACGCCACGCTCGGCGTGCAGATGAAGTCGGTGGGAGAGGCGATGGCCATCGGGCGCACCTTCAAGGAGGCGCTGCAGAAGGGGATCCGCTCGCTGGAAATCGGCCGGCACGGCCTGGGAGGCGACGGTGCTGATCGCATCGAGCCGACGCGCCTGCGCGAGAGGCTCACCATGCCCAACTGGGAGCGCATCTTCTACATCCGCTACGCCCTGCAGGCGGGCATGTCCATCGACGCCGTGGCCGAGCTGACCTCGGTGGACCGGTGGTTCATCAAGAACATCGAGCAGATCGTGGCCCTGGAGGGGCAGGTGCGCGCGTTCACGCACGACACCCTCCCGCACGAGCTGCTGTGGCGCGCCAAGCGATGGGGCTTCTCGGACCGCCAGCTGGGCATGCTCATGGGCACCACCGAGGCGCGGGCCCGCGAGACCCGCCTGGCCGCGGGGATACGGCCGGTCTACAAGCGGGTGGACACCTGCGGCGCGGAGTTCGAGGCCCACACGCCCTACATGTACTCCACCTACGAGGACGAGTGCGAGTCGCAGCCCACCACCGCCCGCAAGGTGATGATCCTGGGCGGCGGCCCCAACCGCATCGGGCAGGGGATCGAGTTCGACTACTGCTGCTGCCACGCCTCCTTCGCGCTGCGGGAGGAAGGGTTCGAATCGATCATGGTGAACTGCAACCCGGAGACGGTCTCCACCGACTACGACACGTCCTCGCGGCTCTACTTCGAGCCCCTCACCTTCGAGGACGTCATGAACATCGTCGAGGTGGAGAAGCCCGAAGGGGTGATCGTGCAGTTCGGGGGCCAGACGCCGCTCAACCTCGCGCTTCAGCTGCAGGCCGCCGGGGTCCCCATCCTGGGCACGTCGCCCGATTCCATCGACCTGGCGGAGGATCGCAGGCGCTTCAGCGCGCTGCTGCGCAAGATGGGGATCAACCAGCCCGAGTCCGAGACCGCCGTCAGCCTGGACGAGGCCCTGGCCCACGCCGAGCGCATCGGGTATCCGGTGCTGCTGCGCCCCTCCTACGTGCTGGGGGGACGGGCCATGTGCATCGTGCACGACAAGGACGCCCTGGTGGACTACATGCGCCGGGCCGTGGCCGCCTCTCCCGACCACCCCATCCTGGTGGACCGCTTCCTGGAGGACGCGTTCGAGTTCGACGTGGACGCCATCGGCGACGGCCGGCGCGTCGTGGTGGGCGGGATCATGCAGCACATCGAGGAGGCGGGCATCCACTCCGGCGACTCGGCCTGCGTCCTGCCCGCCTACAAGATCTCGCCTGAGAACCTGGAGTCGCTGCGCAGCATCACCATCCGGCTGGGGATGGCGCTGGGCGTGAAGGGGCTGATGAACATCCAGTTCGCCATCAAGGACGAGGTCATCTACGTGCTGGAGGTGAACCCGCGGGCGTCGCGCACCATTCCCTTCGTCTCCAAGTCGATCGGCGTGCCGCTCGCACGGCTGGCCGCCAAGGTGATGGTGGGACGCACGCTCGATGAGCTGGGATTCACCGAGGAGCGCCCGCTGAACGGATGGTTCGTGAAAGAGGCCGTGCTGCCGTTCATCAAGTTCCCCGGCGAGGACCCGGTGCTGGGCCCCGAGATGCGCTCGACCGGGGAGGTGATGGGGATCGCCGCCTCGTTCGGGCAGGCCTTCGCCAAGGCGCAGTCGGGGAGCGGGTGCCCGCTGCCGTCCTCCGGCACCGCGTTCATCAGCGTGAACGACTTCGACAAGGACAACGTCGTTCCCATCGCGGGGGATCTGGCCAACCTGGGGTTCCGCATCATCGCCACGCGCGGGACGGCCCATTTCCTCAATTCGCGCGGGGTGGCGGCCGACATGGTGTTCAAGGTGAACGAGGGCCGTCCCAACGTCGTGGACCACATCAAGAACGGCCAGGTCGCGATGATCATCAACACCCCGCTGGGAGGCGGGTCCTACTTCGACGAGCCGTCCATCCGGAAGTCAGCCACCCAGCATGGAGTCCCGTGCATCACCACCCTTTCGGCGGCCGCGGCCGCGGTGGCGGGGATCAGGGCGATGCGGGACGAAACCCTCTCCGTGAAGTCGCTGCAGGAGCATCACGGGCGCGTGTAGGGCCTGGAGGGCTCCTTACGGAGCGTCCTTGCCCACCCTCCTCGAAGAGGGGGGCCGGGCCGGGTGTCTCTCCGGGAACGTTCGCCGTCGTGGCGTTGGCCACGACGGCTCACTCCCGCTTCCGCCTTCGCCTCTCGCTCGCTGCCCGCGCGAAAGCGCGCGCGGGCAACGCTCGCTCGACCCGGCTCAGGCTCCAGAGGGTCCCTGCGAGACACCCGGCCCGGCCCCCCTCTTCGAGGCGCTTCGACCGCAAGGCGCGCCGGATGCGCCCCCTGCCCCTTCGACGCACTCGAGGCGCTCCTGCATCGAGCGCACTCCTTCGGGGAAAGAGCAAAGGCCGGTCCAGCCTGACGCCTGTGGCTGGCCTTCGGGTTGGTAGGGCACTAGGTTTCCCCGGCGGAGGTGCGGGGAAACGTGATGAAGATGCAGGTTCAGGACTATCGACAGGAGCTGCGGCTGGCCGTTGCGGAGGCGCGGGAGGCCGGACTGCGCGCCGAGGCGGACAAGCTCGAGGACGCGGCCTGGACCGCCTGCACGACGTCGTCCGAGCTTCTGGCCGTGCAGGGGGAAGCCATCCTCATCTTCCTGCGATCCACGAAGGGACGGCTGCCGGCGCAGGCGAGGCGCCGGCTGGACGTCTGTCTTCATGAAATCGGCAAGGTCTGGCCTCGGCTCGCGAGATCGGGGAGATAGCCATGCCTCCGGTGGAGTGCACGCTGACATGTCCGGGGTGCCGGGGGAGTGTGAGCATCCCTCTCGCCGAGATGGCGTCCGGCTGGAGCCGCACCTGTCCGCAGGTGATTCCCATCTGTTAGCGGACGATCTACTTGTCCAGCGCCTGCCTGAACTCCTGCTCGAGAGTCGCGCCCGACTGCTCCGCCAGGCGTGCGTGGCGCAGAGCTTCGTCACGGCGGCCGAGAAAGAGATAGTGCTTGGCCAGGTTGAGGTGCACGACCGCGCTGTAGGGGGCCGCCCGCTCGGCTTCCTGAAGAAGGGCGAGCGACTCGTCCAGGCGGCCGGTGCCTCGCAGCAGCAGGGCCAGGTTGACGAGCGTGGCCACGTGGTCGGGGCGAGCGGAAAGGGCCGTGCGGTAATCGGATTCCGCCTCGCCGGTCCGTCCGCCGGCCTGCTCGATGGAGCCCAGCAGGAAGTGCAGCTCGGCGCGGTGTTCCGGTGTCTGCGGCACGGTGGCCAGCGCGAAGGCGCGGGCCTTCTCCAGGCGGCCGGCGACCGCCGCCGTGCCGAGCAGCGAGGCCAGGGTGTCGGTGCTGTCGGGCCGGGCGCGCAGGGCCTCCTCCAGTGCGTGTCCGGACTCCTCGCCGCGTCCCAGCGCCGCCAGCGCCTCCCCCTTCTGCCGCCAGGCTTCGTAGACGAAGGGCCCGCCCAGTGCGATGGAGCGATCGAATTCCTCGATCGCTTCCGGGAGATGTCCTTCAGCCTGGTGCCCGAGCCCGAGCGAGAGATGGCCTTGTCCCGGGTCGTCGCGGTATCCGTACCAGTTCACGTTGAGGGCCCAGAGCAGCACCGCAGCCGCGGCGGCCGTGCCGGCCAGGGTTCTCCATCGGTGCTCCTGGATCAGCCGTGACGCCTGGTCGGCGAGCAGGCCGGTCCCCAGGGCGAGTATCGGGAGGACGGGCGCCCTGTATCGTGTGGTCACGAAGAAGGCGATGATCGATACGGCGTAGGCGGCGCCGCAGGCCGCGGGGAGCCACAGCAGCCGGCGGTCCGCGGGGCGGAACGCCAGGGCGGCGATCCAGCCCGTCAGACCCAGGGGGACGAGGACCTGGGCAGCCGGGAGGGGAAGCCGGAGAACGGGGCTGAGCGATCGGAAAAACGTCAGATCCTTGTTGTTGCTGATCTCGACGCCGCTGAAGAAGAGAGTCACCTTCCTGAAGAGCAGGCTCAGCGCGGCTCGCGGCTCTTCCTTCCAGAAGGCGAGCCCTTGCCGGAACCAGTACCGCGAGACTTCCGAGGGGCGCAGGGCGCGCCCTTCGGCGCGCCGCGCGATGTCGATGGTGTCCTCGTAGCCCCCCTCCCATGTCGGCCGTGTGCCCGGAACGATCGCGGTGGTGCCGTCCGACTGCGGATTGTTCCCGATGTAGAAATTGACGCCTCCCTGAGACGAGATGAGGACCAGGTCCCCCCCCACGATCGCGTTGCGCACGGTGACCGGCGCGATGGGGAGCGTCAGGCCTGCCACGAGCGCGAGGGACCGCGCCAGGCGCCGGGCCCCGGAGGCCCCGGGGCCTGTCGCCGTCCAGATCAGGGCCGGGACCGCCATCAGCAGCATGTTGGGGCGGGCGATCGAGGCCAGGCCCAGGATCACCCCCGCGGCCAGGAAGCCCGTGAGCCGTCCGCCCGCTTCGTCCGCCTTGATCAGAGCGAGCAGTGCCGCCGCCGCGAGCAGGACCTCGAGCCCCGTGATCAGCAGCTCGTTGTCGAAGTAGATCAGCGGCCAGCACAGTGCGGCCAGAAGGGCGGAGAGCGCCGCGCTCCAGCGGCTGCCGAGGCGCAGCGCGATGCGGTGCACGATCACCACGGCGAGGGCTCCCAGCAGGCACTGGATCAGGCGCGGAGCCAGGCCGCCCGTGCCGAAGAGACGGTAGACGACGCCCAGCATGTACGGGTAGAGCGGAGCACGGAAGAACGCCTCATGCCCGAGCCAGTCGCCGGAGGCGAGGCTCCTCGCCCACGTGTCGTGGTAGGCCTCGTCCATGACGTAGCCCTCGAAGGTGGGGAGGGCGCGCAGGGAGAGCAGGTGCCAGATCCTGAGAACCAGGGCGGCGCCCCCCAGCGCCAGGCTGGCGGTCCACGATCCGCGGAATGGGCTCAATCAGCCAGGGCCGGCTCTCCCAGCAGCCGGCGCCCGCCGAGGGAGGTCACCAGGCCGAACGCGGCCAGGGCGAGAGGGATGAGAAGGGCCAGGAGGGTCACCGGAGCGTACCAGGTGGAGAGGTCGAATGAGATGGTGGGTGACCAGCTGAAGACATACATGCAGACGATGCAGGCCAGCAGGCCGAAGCGGACCAGCAGGGTGAGCGTGAGCGCCGAGATGATCAGGGCCGTCGGCAGATGGATCCCCAGGGGCCCGGGCCCCATGATGAGGAACTGCATGGGACCGAGGATGGCCATGAAGAAGAGGACCCAGGTCAGTGTCCTGAGGACCGGCCGTCTTCTGAACATGAGGTCCGACAGCCACCGACCCAGAAAGAGCCAGAAGAGGAAGAACATGGCGAAGGTCAGCGCGTTGGGCACGTACTGCATGCCATCGCTGAGTATGAACCGTGCTCCCCGCAGCAGGTCGAGGCTCTGCTCGGCGGGCTGAGAAGGAGGGGCCCCCAGTGAGATGGACAAAGGGGCTCTCACCCTGTCGGTTACCGCCATCACCAGGCCGAACGCAGTCCCGATCAGCGCATCGCGGCCGATACGCGGATCGCGCCACCAGCCGGCCAGCAGCCTGGTCCAGGAGATGATGCTGTCGGGCCACTTCTTGCGCACGAACGGCTCGAGGGCCAGATAGAGCATCCAGGTCACTCCTCCCAGGAAGAGGCCGAATGCCGTTCCCCAGATGAACAGGCTCCACTCAGACGTGAGGGACGACGTGTGGTGAGCGCGCAGGATCCAGCCGGCCAGCGTGACGAGAAAGACGGCCACGCCGACGCGCCAGGCGCCACGGCGATCGCCGCGCCCGAGCCGCAGGTTGCGCCGCGCCAGCAGCATGGCGCCCAGCATCACGGCCAGCAGGAGCACGATGTTGATGGCCAGGGCCGCCTTCACACCCCTGGGTATCTCGAAGATCTGTGCGCGCACCGGGCGGGTCCAGGGCCCCACCACGTCGAAGTAGACCGGCTTCCCACGATAGAACGCGGCCTCCACGCGCACCGGGACATCCGGGCGCCCCGGGTGAGGCCCCTGCCAGGCCGCGCGGCTGTCGGCGTAGACGGCGGGGGTCCAGGACGATGTCGTGGGGGTGAAGGTCTTCATGTCCAGGCCCGCCAGGCTGAACAGGGAGGCGGCGTCGGGCTCGGGCGCAGGGGGGGCGCCGAGGTCTTCCACCTGTGGGGGGACGGCCAGCAGCTCCACCAGGCGCCCGTCGGTGTCGAGCAGGACGCTCACCATTCCGGCCACGTTATTGGGAGGATCGCCCAGGTCAACGATGCGATGCGGCGCCCGGGTTTCCAGCGCCCGCGGGCTCTGCCGGTAGTAATAGAAGATGGCGGGAGGACGGTTGCTGCTCAGGGCCTGCCACCGCGCGCCGGACTGGTCGTTCGTCTCGACCCAGCGCATGTAATCGCGATCGTAGGCGAACCGACCTTCGTCGTCGGCGGGTGGCTGCGCGTAGCCGATGGTCTCCACCACCTGCCGCGCCCGTTCCTCGAGAGCGGCGGGTGACTTGCGGACCGGAGCCAGCCCCAGCATCGTGGTGGCGGGCGCGAGCCAGCCCAGCAGGCCCATGGCCACGACGACGACGGCCAGCCAGGAAAGAGCGGCAGTCATCGTGAGGGCCCCCGGCTCGCCGGCCGCCGCCACCATCTCGGGCGACGGGGTCTCGCCTGCCGCCAGCGCGGCGGCCAGCGGATCTCCTCCGGGCAGGGCGGCCGCGACGGACAGGGCCGAGCCGGGCCGATCGCGCGGATCGTTCTCGAGGCAGCGCAGCAGCACGCGCTCCACGATGGGGTCCAGGTTGTGCACCTGGCTCGACGGGTCGGGGCGGCTCTCACGGCGCTTGCGCGTCAGCTCTTCGATGCTCTCGGCCTCGAAGGCGCCGCGCCCGGTGAACATCTCGTACAGGACGAGGCCCAGCGCGTAGATGTCGCTGCGCACGTTGGGCTCCTGGCCGGCCAGCTGCTCGGGGGCCATGTAGGCCGGCGTCCCGGAGCGCAGCATCTCTTCGGCCACGCCCCCGGCCACCGCAGCCAGCCCGAAGTCGGTGATGCGGGCGGTCCCGCGTCCGTCCAGCATGACGTTGGCCGGCTTCAGGTCGCGGTGCAGGATCCCCTTGTCGTGGATGGCGGCCAGCCCCGCGCAGATCTGCCGCGCCACCTGCACGGCTCTTTCCTGGGGCAGGCGGCCGATGCGGCGCAGCAGCGACGACAGGTCCTCGCCATCGATGTATTCCATGGTGAGGAACGGCGCCCCCTCAATCTCGCCCACGTCGTACACGCGGCAGACGTGAGGATGGGAGACCTGCCGGGCGAGCCTCACCTCATCGTAGAAAAGCTCCAGCCTTCCGGGGCTGGTGCGGAGCAGATCGGGGAGGAACTTCAGGGCCACCGCCTGGCCCAGCTTGAGATCGTCCGCCCGGTAGACCTCTCCCATGCCTCCTTTGCCGAGCAGGCCGACGATCCGGTATCGATCGGCCACCACCATGCCGGGAAGGAAGCGCGCCTGGTAGAGGGAGTCCGACAGGTGCAGCCGGCCCATGGCAGTGTGACGGGAGCGGTTCACGGGCGGCGAGGGCGACTCGACTCCCGCCCGCGCGCCGGCGGGTGTGCGCACCACCGTGACCTTTGCGGAGATGTCGATGGATGACCCGCAGGCGGAGCAGAAACGGCCGGTTTCGACGAGAGGAGCCGAGCAGGACGGGCAGATGCTCATGTATGGATTCCGCAGCCCACAGGGTACCCGAGGTCGGCCTGCCAATCAACGAACTCCTGTGATGGTACTACGGGGTTTCCCCAATGGCGGTTCACGGCCGGGGATGCCACTCTTGGCCGATCTTGGTGTCTCTGCCTGCGCGCGGCGGTTCCGTGACAAGTTGAGTGTGTCCGCGTGGCTCCCCCAGGGAACGACATGGCCAAGCCTCAGATGCAGGAACACGCCGCGGCGGTCCCGGCGGCGCGGGGGGCCTCCCCGCGTCCGGCGAGCCCCCCCGCCCGTCCGGTGGTCGAGTCGGTGCAGCCGAGCGTGGATGGGGGGAGGTTTCCGGTGAAGAGGGTGGCGGGGGATTGTGTTCGCGTGAGCGCCTTCGTGCATGCCGACGGGCACGACGAGCTGGCGGCCGTGGTGAGGCATCGCCCCGAGGAGGACCCGGACTGGAGTGAAAGCCCGCTCGTCCACGCCGGCAACGACCGGTGGGAAGGGGATTTCGTGGTCGATCGACCCGGGTGGCACCTCTTCATGGTTCAGGCGTGGGTGGATCGGTTCGCGACCTGGCAGCGGGATCTGTCGGTCCGCGTGGAGGCCGGGCAGGACGTCTCCGTCGAGCTGCTGGCCGGAGCGGCCCTGGTGGAGGAGGCGGCGCTTCGCGCGCCGCCGGCCGACGCGCGTGCGCTGAAAGGATGGGCCGCCCGGCTGGCGGGCGGATCGCCGGTGGCCGGGAGGGTCGCGCTTGCGGAGTCTTCCGATCTGACCGGGCTGATGGCCCGGCACCCCGATCGGCAGGCGACGGCGGAGGCGGAGCGGGTGCTGCGCGTGCGGGTGGATCGTCCGCGCGCCCAGTTCGGCGCGTGGTACGAGATGTTCCCCCGCTCGGCCTCTCCCGAGCCGGGCCGGCACGGCACCCTGCTCGACGTCGAGCACCTGCTTCCCTACGTGGCGGGGATGGGCTTCGACGTGCTGTACCTGCCGCCCATCCATCCCATCGGGCACGCGGCCCGCAAGGGACGCAACAACGCGCGGCGCGCCCGCGAAGGGGACCCCGGAAGCCCCTGGGCCATCGGTGCGGCGGAAGGGGGGCATCGCTCCATCCACCCCGCGCTCGGCACTCTGGACCGCTTCAGGTGCCTGATCGAGCGGGCCTCGGCGCATGGCCTGGAGATCGCCATGGACATCGCGTTCCAGTGCGCTCCGGACCATCCGTGGGTCGAGGAGCATCCGTCATGGTTCCGCCATGCTCCGGATGGGTCGGTGAGGCACGCGGAGAACCCTCCCAAGGTGTACGAGGACATCTATCCGCTCGATTTCGAGTCGGCCGACTGGCGGGCCCTGTGGGACGAGCTCCAGGAGACGATCCTCTTCTGGGCGGCGCAGGGGGTGCGCATCTTCCGCGTGGACAACCCCCACACCAAGCCGTACGCCTTCTGGGAGGAGACCATCGAACGGGTCCAGCGGGCGCATCCCGACGTCATCTTCCTGTCGGAGGCCTTCACGCGGCCCCGCGTGATGCACCGTCTGGCCAAGGCGGGATTCTCCCAGTCGTACACCTACTTCACCTGGCGCAACACGCCGCGCGAAGTGCGGGACTACTTCACCGAGCTGCGCGAGACCGGCGCCCTGGAATACCTGCGCCCCAGCCTCTGGCCCAACACCCCCGACATCCTGACCGAAACCCTGCAGGTGGGAGGGCGGGCCGCCTTCTCCGGCCGCCTGGTGCTGGCGGCGACCCTGGGCGCGTCCTACGGCCTCTATGGCCCCGCCTTCGAGCTGATGGAGGGCCGGGCGCGGGGCCCGGGGCAGGAGGAGTACCTCGATTCCGAGAAGTACGAGATCCGTGACTGGGATCGCGCGCGCCCCGATTCGCTGCGGCCTCTCATCGCCCACGTGAACCGCATCCGGCGCGGGAACCCGGCGCTGCAGTCCGACCGCCGGCTCCGCTTCCACGACGTGTCGAGCGAGTGGCTCCTGGCCTACAGCAAGTCCACGGAGGACCTGTCGAACATCGTGCTGGTGGTGGTGAACATGGACGTCCACCACCCTCACGAGGGGGAGATCGAGCTTCCGCTGGAGGCGTGGGGACTGAGCCCGGAGCGCTCCTTCCAGGTGCACGACCTGCTGTCCGACCGGCGCTTCCTGTGGCAGGGTCGCCGGGCCCACGTGCGTCTCGATCCCGGCGTCATGCCCGCCCAGATCCTGCGACTGCGCCGGCACGTGCGCACAGAGCGTGACTTCGACTACTACCTATGACGCGCGCCGGGACCGAGCCCCGCATCTCGACGACATCGCGAAAGACGCGCTCCTCTCCCCACGTCCCCGGCCCCGAGCCGCTCTGGTACAAGGACGCCATCATCTACCAGGTCCACGTGCGGTCCTTCGCGGACAGCGGCACGGACGGCAGCGGCGACTTCAAGGGCCTGGCCTCCAGGCTCCCCTACCTGCGCGACCTGGGGGTGACGGCCATCTGGCTGCTCCCTTTCTATCCGTCGCCCCTGCGCGACGACGGCTACGACATCGCCGACTACCTGGCGGTGCACCCCGACCTGGGGACTCTGGCCGACTTCAAGCACTTCCTGCGCGAGGCGCACCGGTGCGGGCTGCGCGTCATCACCGAGCTGGTCCTCAACCACACGTCCGATCAGCATGCCTGGTTTCAGCGCGCGCGCCGTGCCGCGCCCGGGAGCGCCTGGCGCAACTTCTACGTCTGGAGCGACACCCACGATCGGTACGCCGAGGCGCGCATCATCTTCAAGGACTTCGAGTCCTCCAACTGGGCGTGGGACCCGGTGGCCCGCGCGTACTACTGGCACCGCTTCTACGCGCACCAGCCGGACCTGAACTGGGACAGCCCCGACGTGCGGCGCGCCATGTTCCACGTCGTGGACTTCTGGCTGGGCCTGGGCGTGGACGGGCTCCGTCTGGATGCCGTGCCCTACCTGTTCGAGAGGGAAGGAACCAACTGCGAGAACCTGTCCGAGACCCACATGCTGCTGCGGGCCCTGCGGGCCCACGTGGACGAGCGATTCCCTCACCGCATGCTGCTGGCCGAAGCCAATCAGTGGCCCGAGGATGCCGCCGCCTACTTCGGGCGCGAGGACGAATGCCACATGGCCTTCCACTTCCCGGTGATGCCGCGGCTGTTCATGAGCGTGCGCATGGAAGAGCGCTATCCACTCTTCGACATCCTCACCCAGACGCCGCCCATCGAGGAGAGCTGCCAGTGGGCCCTCTTCCTGCGCAACCATGACGAGCTCACGCTGGAGATGGTCACCGACGAGGAGCGGGACTACATGTATCGCGTCTACGCGAACGATCCCCGCGCCCGCATCAACTTCGGCATCCGGAGACGGCTCGCCCCCCTGCTGGGAAACGATCGGCGCCGCATCGAGCTGATGAACGGGCTGCTGCTGTCGCTCCCCGGCACCCCCGTCCTGTACTACGGCGACGAAATCGGCATGGGTGACAACATCTATCTGGGAGACAGGAACGGCGTGCGCACTCCGATGCAGTGGAGCAGCGACCGCAATGCCGGGTTCTCCCGGGCCAGCCCCCAGCGCCTGTACCAGCCCCTCACCTCCGAGCCGGCCTATCACTATGAGACCCTCAACGTCGAGGTGCAGCAGAACAACCCCAGCTCGCTGCTGTGGTGGATGCGCCGCCTGATCGCCGCGAGGCGGGCGCACACGGCGTTCGGCCGGGGGACGATGGAGTTCCTGCACCCCGAGAACCGCAAGGTGGTCGCCTACCTGAGGCGCCATGAGGACGAGGCCCTGCTGGTGGTGGCCAACCTCTCGCGCCACGCGCAGTCCGCGGACCTGGAGCTCCCCGGGATGGCGGGGATGGTCCCGGTGGAGATGTTCGGCCAGACCCCTTTCCCGCCCATCGAGATGTCTCCCTGGCGCGTCATGCTGGCCCCTCACGCCTTCTACTGGTTCACCCTGCAGCCCGCCCCCGAAGATGGGGCCGAGGAGGCGGGCCCCTCGTCGCTCCCGGGGCTGCAGGTCACGGGAAGCTGGCACGCGGTGCTGGCCGCCGGAAGCGTGCGCAAGCTGGAGCAGGTGCTTCCGGACTACCTGAGGACGCAACGCTGGTTTGCGGGGAAGGCCCGGCGGATCCAGGCGGCCCGGGTGCAGGACACGATCCGCTTCGACACCGGCGAGGAAGCGCAGGGCTACCTTGTGCTCGTCGAGGTGGAGTACACGGAAGGGGAGCCCGAGACCTACCTCCTGACGATGGCCTGGGCCGGCCCGGAGAAGGCAGCCTCGCTGCTGGGCAACCCGGGGACGGACGCCATCGCGCGACTGACCGTGGACACGGAGGAGGGCCTGCTTCATGGGGCGCTCTCCGACCAGGGTTTCTGCAGAAGTCTGGTGGAGGCGGTGGTGCGCAGGCGCCGCCTCAAAGGCACGTCCGGGGAGATGGTCGCCCACCCGACGCGGGCGTTTCGCACGATGCCGGCCCCCCGGCCCGAGCCCGTCCCCGCGCTCGTGAAGTCCGATCAGAGCAACAGCTCGGTGCAGTTCGGGGACTGGATCATGCTCAAGCTGATCCGGCGGCTGGACGAAGGGATCAACCCCGAGCTGGAGGTGGGCGTCTTCCTCACCGACAGGACCTCCTTCGCCAACGTGCCGGCGGTGGCCGGATGGCTGGAGTACCGGGCGGGGACCGCGCCGCCCAGGACGGCGGCCCTGCTGCAGGGCTTCGTGCCCAACGAGTCGGATGCCTGGAGCTTCACGCGCGGCTTCCTGGGCCGGTACTTCGAGAGGATGGCGGCGCGCCCGCTCGATCTGGCCGGCCTGCCCGACGACGGCATCGGCGCCTCGCCGGTGCTCCTGTCGGAGGCCGATCCGCCCGATCCGGTGCGCCACGTGATCGGCGTGTACCTGGAGTTCGCGGGCCTGCTGGGCCGGCGGACGGCCGAGCTTCATCTGGCGCTGGCCTCGTGCCCTGAGGACCCCGACTTCGCCCCGGAGCCGTTCACGCTCCTGTACCAGCGATCGCTCTATCAGGCGCTGCGCAGCCGGGGCTCCCAGGCGCTGGACCTGCTGGCCCGCAAGGGACCCTCGCTCGAGGAGCCCGCCCGCGCGGCCTCCCGGCAGGTCATCGATCGGCGGGAGCGGATCCTGGAACGCTTCGAGGCCATTCGCCAGACACGGTTCGAGGCCCTGCGGACGCGCACGCATGGCGACTACCACCTGGGGCAGGTGCTCTACACGGGGCGTGACTTCGTCATCATCGACTTCGAGGGAGAGCCGTCGCTCCCCGTGAGCGCCCGTCGCATCAAACGCTCTCCCCTGCGCGACGTGGCCGCGATGCTGAGGTCGTTCCACTATGCGGCATGGACCACGCTGCGCGACATCCCGCAGGCGGGCCAGGCTCTGCCCGGGGCGGAGCTCCTGGAGCGGGCCGCCCGCTTCTGGGTGAGCTGGGTCTCCTCGGCCTACTTGAGGGAATACCTGAAGACCGCGCGCACGGGGACGTTCCTTCCGGCGGGCCGGGAGGACGTCTCGACGCTGCTGGACGTGTTCTTCCTGGAAAAGGCGCTGTACGAGGTGGCCTACGAGCTGAACAACAGGCCCGGATGGGTGGAGGTCCCATTGCAGGGGGTCGAGGAGAGCCTGAAAGTGAGCGGCTGAGGTTGTACAATTGCGCACCTGGAGGAACCATGACCGTCAAGCAGGATGCGTCCTCGCTGGTGTGGCACGACACGGGTCTGCTGACCGACCAGGATCTGTACCTGTTCAACGAAGGGACCCACGAGCGCCTCTACGAGAAGATGGGGGCGCGGCTGGGGCACGTGGGCGACACCGCGGGGACCCATTTCGCGGTGTGGGCGCCCAATGCCGAGGCGGTGTCGGTCATCGGCGATTTCAATGGCTGGAACCGCGAAAGCCATGCGCTGCAGCCGCGCGGGAGCTCGGGCGTGTGGCAGGGCTTCATCCCCGGGCTGGAGTCCGGCGCGGTGTACAAGTACCACATCGCTTCCCGCTATCACGGCTACAAGGTGGACAAAGCCGACCCGTTCGCGGCGTTCTCCGAGCTGCCTCCGCGGACCGCCTCTGTGATCTGGGACACGCGCTACGAGTGGGGCGACGCCGGCTGGATGCGCGACCGGGCCAGGAACAACGCCCTGTCCTCCCCGCTGTCGATCTACGAGGCGCACCTGGGCTCCTGGATGCGCAGCCCCGACCGTCCGGACCGGATGCTCACCTACCGCGAGATCGCGCCACTTCTGGCCCGGCACGCCACACAGCTCGGCTTCACCCACGTCGAGCTGCTTCCCATCATGGAGCATCCGTTCTACGGGTCGTGGGGCTACCAGACCACGGGCTACTTCGCCCCCACCAGCCGTCACGGCACGCCCCAGGACTTCATGTTCCTGATCGACACGCTGCACCAGGCGGGGCTGGGCGTGATCCTGGACTGGGTGCCTTCGCACTTTCCGACCGACGAGCACGGGCTGGCCTACTTCGACGGGACGCACCTCTTCGAGCACGCCGACATGCGTCAGGGATTTCACCCCGACTGGCGGAGCTACATCTTCAACTACGGCCGCACCGAGGTGTGCAGCTTCCTGCTGAGCAGCGCCCACCTGTGGCTCGACCTGTACCACGCGGACGGCCTGCGCGTGGACGCCGTGGCCAGCATGCTGTACCTCGACTACTCGCGATCGGAAGGGGAGTGGATTCCCAACCGGTACGGGGGCCGCGAGAACCTCGAGGCGATCGAGTTCCTGCGCCGGCTCAACACCAGCGTCTACGGCCGGTTCCCCGACGTCATGACCTTCGCGGAGGAGTCCACGGCGTGGCCCATGGTCTCGCGGCCCGTCTACCTCGGCGGGCTGGGCTTCGGGATGAAGTGGGACATGGGCTGGATGCACGACACGCTGCAGTACATGAGCAAGGACCCGGTGCACCGCCAGTATCACCACAACAACCTGACCTTCCGCATGCTGTACGCCTACCACGAGAACTTCGTGCTGCCCCTGTCGCACGACGAGGTGGTGCACGGCAAGCGGGCGCTGCTGGACAAGATGCCAGGCGACCTGTGGCAGAAGTTCGCCAACCTGCGCCTGCTCTACGGGTACATGTTCGGCCAGCCCGCCAAGAAGCTGCTGTTCATGGGCGCGGAGTTCGGCCAGTGGCGCGAATGGAACCACGAAGAGAGCCTCGACTGGCACCTCACGCAGTACGATCTGCATCAAGGCGTTGCGCGCTGGCTGGGCGATCTCAACCGGATGTACCGGAATGAGCCGGCCATGCACCAGCTGGATGAGGACCCTGCCGGCTTCGAGTGGATCGACGCCAACGATGCGACCAACAGCGTGCTGACCTTCATCCGACGGGCGCGCACCGGCGACGACCTCGTCCTGGTCGTCTGCAACTTCACGCCGGTCGCGCGGCGCGACTACCGGGTCGGCGTCCCGCGTGAGGGTTACTGGCGCGAGCTCCTCAACAGCGACGCGCCCGCCTACGGGGGAGGCGGCGTGGGCAACATGGGTGGCCTGGAGAGTGTCCCCGTGCCGTGGCACGGGCGGCCGGTCTCCCTCAACGTCACACTTCCGCCCCTGGGGGCCGTCTTCCTCAAGAGCGGCTGAGGCCGTGCCTCCCCCCGGCGCCACGCTGCTGCCGGACGGGCGATGTCACGTCCGCGTCTGGGCGCCGCGCCGGAGCCGCATCGATCTGCTGATCCTGTCGGGGCGTGAGCGCGGGCACCGGCTCGAGCCCGTCGAGGCGGGCTGGCACGAGGCGATCGTGGAGGGGGTCTCCGCCGGGGACCGCTACCAGCTCGTGCTGGACGGCGCCGTGCGCCGGCCCGATCCCGCGTCGCGGCTGCAGCCCGACGGGGTGCACGAGCCCTCCGAGATCGTGTCCCCCGCAGCGCCGGGATGGGACGCGCCGGCCTGGCGCGGCCTTCCGCTGGAGCGCTGCGTGCTGTACGAGCTGCACGTGGGGACCTTCACGCCCGAGGGGACATTCGACGCCGTCATCCCGCGGCTCGACCAGCTGCGGGCCCTGGGCGTGACGTTCATCGAGCTGATGCCCGTGGCGGCCTTTCCGGGCGCCCGCAACTGGGGCTACGACGGGGTGCAGCCCTACGCCGTGCACGCGGCCTACGGTGGGCCCGCCGGGCTCCGCCGCCTGGTGGCCGCGGCCCACCGGCGCGGCCTCGCCGTGGCCCTCGACGTCGTCTACAACCACCTCGGCCCCGAGGGGAACTACCTCGATGATTTCGGCCCCTACGCCTCGGATCGATACCGGACCCCCTGGGGGGCGGCCCTGAACTTCGACGGGCCGTACAGCGACGAGGTGCGGCGGCATTTCATCGGGAGCGCCCTGGAGTTCGTCGAGCACTTCGGGATCGACATGCTGCGCGTGGATGCCGTGCACGGGATCGTGGACCTGTCGGCCCGTCCCTTTCTGGCCGAGCTGTGCGATGACGTGGCGGCGCTCGCCCGGCGGCTGGGCAGGCTGGTGCCGGTGGTGGCCGAGAGCGACCTCAACGACGTCCGCGTCCTGCGCACGGAAGCCGAGGGGGGCTACGGCTTCGAGGCCCAGTGGAGCGACGACTTCCATCATGCGCTCCATGTCCTGGTGACGGGTGAGCGCGCCGGCTATTACCAGGACTTCGAGGGGATCGACCCGCTCCGCCGCAGCCTGGAAGAGGGGTTCGTCTACTCGGGCCAGCGCTCGGCCCACCGCCGGCGGCGCCACGGCAACGACGCGCGCGGCATCGCGCCGGGCCGCCTGGTGGTGTTCGCCCAGAACCACGACCAGGTGGGGAACCGCATGCGGGGAGATCGCCTCTCGAGCCTCGTTTCCCGGGAGAAGCTGAAGCTGGTGGCCGCGGCCACGCTGCTGTCGCCGTTCATCCCGCTGCTCTTCATGGGAGAGGAGTACGGCGAGACCGCCCCCTTCCTCTATTTCGTCAGCCATGGAGATCCCGGCCTGATCGAAGCGGTGAGGCGTGGACGCCGCGAGGAGTTCGCTTCGTTCGGATGGGAAGGGGAGGTCCCGGACCCTCAGGCCGAGGAGACGTTCCGCCGCTCCCGCCTGGACTGGACGCTGCTCGACCGCGCCGGCCATCGCGAGCTGCTCGCGTACCACGCCGAGCTGCTCGGGCTGCGCCGCGAGCTGCCGCCCCTGGCCAGGCTGAGCCGCGAAGGGATGGAGGTGGGCACGCATCCGGGCGCGCGCGCGCTGTGGGTGCGCCGGGCGGCCGGCGGCCAGGAAGCCCTCCTGGCGCTGAACTTCGAGCCGAGCGGCACGAGCATGCGCTGGTCCCGGGCCGGCGGCCCGTGGACGCTGCGGCTCGACTCGGCCTCCCCGCGCTGGGGAGGGCCCGGCAGCCGGCTGCCCGCTCTCCTCCCCGCGGATCAGGACATCGAGCTTTCTCCGGACTCGGCCGCCCTGTACGTCAGGTAGGCGCGTTCACCCAGGGGTTCCGCGGCCCGGCAGCCGCCACGGCATGGCGATGAGCAGCCTCGAACGCTACGTGTGCGTGCACGGTCACTTCTATCAGCCGCCGCGGGAGAACCCCTGGCTGGAAAGCATCGAGCCTCAGGATTCTGCGGCCCCCTATCACGACTGGAACGAGCGCATCACGGCCGAGTGCTACGAGCCCAACGCCGCCTCGCGCATCGTGGACGGCGAGGGCCGCATCGAGAGGATCGTCAACAACTACGCCCGCATCAGCTTCAACGTGGGCCCGACGCTGCTCTCGTGGATGGAGACCACGGCCCCCGAGGTCTACCAGGCCATCCTGGAGGCGGACCGGGAGAGCCGCGGGCGTTTCGGCGGGCACGGCGGAGCCATCGCCCAGGTGTACAACCACATGATCCTCCCCCTGGCCAGCCGCCGCGATAAGCAGACGCAGGTGCTCTGGGGGATCCAGGACTTCGTCCACAGGTTCGGCCGCCGCCCCGAGGGGATGTGGCTTCCCGAGACGGCCGCGGACACCGAGAGCCTCGAGGTGCTGGCCCAGCAGGGGATGCGCTTCACGATCCTGGCCCCCTCGCAGGCGCGGCGCGTGCGCAAGCGGGCCGCGCGGACCTGGCACGACGTGAGCGACGGACGCATCGATCCCACGTGCGCGTACGAGGCGCGCCTCCCTTCGGGACGCCGTATGGCCATCTTCTTCTACGACGGCCCGGCCTCACGGGGTGTGGCCTTCGAGGGGCTGCTGGCGAACGGGGAGACGCTGGCTAAGCGCCTGACGGGGCTCTTTCGCGATGACCGGAGCTGGGAGCAGCTGGCCTCCATCGCCACGGACGGGGAGACCTACGGGCACCATCACCGTCATGGAGACATGGCCCTCGCCTACGCGCTGCATCACATCGAGTCCCGCGTCGGGATGATCGACGCGCACGATCTGGCGCGCCTGACCGTCTTCGGCGAGTACCTGGAGCGCCATCCCCCGGCGCATCAGGTGGAGATCCACGAGCCCAGCGCATGGAGCTGCGTGCACGGCGTGGGGCGGTGGGCGCGCGATTGCGGCTGCAGCAGCGGCGGGCATCCGGAATGGAACCAGCGATGGCGGCAGCCGCTGCGCGAGGCGCTGGACTGGCTGCGCGACGAGCTGGCCTCCCCCTGGGAGAGACGGGCACGCGAGCTGCTCAAGGATCCGTGGCAGGCCCGTGACGGGTACATCGAGGTCGTGCTGGACCGGTCGGCGGGATCCAAGGCACGCTTCCTCAGGCGCCACGCGCGCCGCGAGCTGCTGGAGCATGAACGCGTCGAGGCCTTCAGGCTGATGGAGATGCAGCGGCATCTCATGCTCATGTACACGAGCTGCGGCTGGTTCTTCGACGAGCTGTCCGGCATCGAGACCACGCAGGTCATCCAGTACGCGGCGCGTGCGGTGCAGCTGGCGCATCAGGCGCTGGAGATCGACCTGGAGCCGGCGTTCAAGCAGCACCTGGCACGGGCACACGGCAACATCCCCGAGCAGGGGGACGGGGCGCGAATCTACGAATCGTTCGTCCGGCCCGCGATGCTCGACCTTCCCCAGGTGGGCGCCCACTACGCCATCAGCTCGCTGTTCGAGGACTATCCGGCCGAGGCCCGCCTGCACGGCTACACGGCGCGGCGTGAGGAGAAGGTGGTGATGAAGGCGGGCGGCGCGCGGCTGCTGGTGGGACGCGCGCGCATCACCTCGGTGGTGACCGGCGAGTCGCAGTGGCTGAGCTTCGGCGTTCTGCACATGGGGGATCACAACCTGCGGGCTGGTGTGACCTCCGAGATGAGCGACGAGGCCAACCAGCGGCTGCTGCGCGAAGCGGGCGAGCGGTTCGACGCCGGCGACCTGCCGGACGTGATCCGCATCCTGGGCGCGCACTTCGACGGGGCTGGCTACTCCCTGCGGTCGCTGTTCCGTGACGAGCAGCGCAAGGTGCTCGACCGGATCCTGGGCAAGGTGCTCACCGACGCCGAGGCCGGGCTGCGCGTCATCTACGAGCGGCACGTGCCCCTGCTGAGGTTCCTGGGCGAGCTGAACTTCCCCGCGCCGAGCGCCCTGAGGGCGGCCGCCGACTTCGTGGTCAATGCGACCCTGCGCCGCGCCTTCGAGCAGGAGGAGCTCGATCTGGAGCGCATCGACGCCCTGCTCGAGTCGGCGGCGCGCGAGCGCGTGTCGCTGGACGGAGCCTCCCTGGGCTACGCCATGAGCCGCAGCCTGCGACGCCTCATCGCGCGCCTGCGCGACGAGCCCTCCAACATGGAGCTGCTGCGGACGCTGGAAGCGGCGGCCGGCCTGGTGGGGAGGCTGCCGTTCGAGGTCGACACGCGCCGGGTGCAGAACCTCTACTACGACATGCTGCAGGGTGTCCAGCCGCGATACCGCGAGCGCACCGATCCGCAGGCCGTGGACTGGATCGCGCACTTCACGTCCCTGGGCGACCGCCTGTGGGTCCGAGCCGCGTGAGGTTATGGCCGCACGGCGGATCATCGCGGCTCCCGTCTCGACGTGCCGGCTGCAGTTCAGCCGGACGTTCGGCTTCCGCGAGGCGGCCCGCCTCGTGGCGTACCTGCACGATCTCGGGGTCACCGATCTCTACGCCTCGCCGCTGGCGGTGGCCCGCCAGGGAAGCACGCACGGCTATGACGTCGTGGACCCCCGGCGGCTGAACTCCGTCCTCGGCTCGCAGGGTGACTTCATCCGGATGTCGCGCTCCCTGCGCCGGCGGGGCATGGGGCTGCTGCTGGACATCGTCCCGAACCACATGGCGGCGCATCCCGAGAATCCATGGTGGATGGATGTGCTGCGGCGCGGCGCGGCGTCGCGCTGGGCCCCCTTCTTCGACATCCGCTGGCGCCCGCCGCGAGGGGATCTGGGCCAGGTGGTGCTGCCGGTGCTGGGCGCCGATTACGAGGCCGAGCTGGAGAACGGAGCTTTCAGGCTGTCCTGGGAGGATGGAGAGGTGTGGCTGCGCTACGGCGGACTGCGGCTTCCCCTCGACCCCAGGACCGTGCGGGGCCTGGAGCCGGGACGGCTCCTGACCCTGACCGGACGTCCCGGAGACAGAGGGAGCTTCCAGCGGCTCGACGCGCTGCTGGCGCGGCAGCACTACCGGCTGATCCCCTGGCGGCGCGCCGGCGAGGAGGTCAACTACCGGCGCTTCTTCGACATCTCCGACCTGGTGTGCCTGCGCGAGGAGGACCCCCGGGTCTTCGAGACCGTTCACCGCCTCTGCTTCCGCCTCATCGCGGCCGGGCACGTGACGGGCCTGCGGGTGGATCACGTGGACGGGCTGGCCGATCCGGAGGAGTACCTGTCACGGCTGCGCGCGCGCGCGGGGCCCGCCGTCTACATCGTGGTGGAGAAGATCCTCGCCTCCGGAGAGCACCTTCCATCGCGCTGGCCGGTGGCGGGGACCACGGGATACGACCTGCTCAACGACATCAACGAGATCCTGGTGGATCCCCGGGGCGCCCACGAGCTGGACTCGGTCTACGAAGAGATGACGGGGGATCTGGCCCGCTTCGACGACGTCGTGTACGGCAAGAAGAAGCGGATGATGGAGACCCACTTCCGCGGCGAGGTGCGCGAGCTGGCCTGGGTCCTGGCGCGCCTGATCCCCGTGGGCCGGCGCGGTGCCCGGAGCCTGTCGGGCGACGATCTCGAGCGCGCCCTCATGGAGGTGACGGCGTGCCTTCCCGTCTACCGCACCTACATGAAGGACGGCAAGGTGCGGCGGGCGGACCGCCAGGCCATACGCACGGCCCTGCGCGAAGCGTCGCGGCGCGGACGCGCGCGCCTGGCAGCCGTGGCCGCGCTGGGAGGTGTGCTCCTTCCGGCGGGCAGGATCTCTCCGGAGCAGATGGGCTTCCGCCGGCGCTGGCAGCAGTTCACCGGCCCGGTGATGGCCAAGGGGGGGGAGGACACGGCGCTTTACGTCTACAGCCGGCTGCTGTCGCTCAACGAGGTGGGGGGCAACCCCGGGTCGCCCGGGCTCTCGGTGGAGGAATTCCACCGGCGCGTGAGCGCCCGCGCGCGCGGCTGGCGTGCCGCCATGAACGCCACGGCCACGCACGACACCAAGCGGGGAGAGGACGTGCGTGCGCGGATCAACGTGCTGTCGGAGATCCCGGCCGAGTGGGGCGCCCGCCTGCGCCTGTGGCGCCAGCTGAACGAGCCACGCCGGCGGATGGTGCGCGGCGTGCCGGTCCCCGATCGCCGCGAGGAGCTGCAGCTGTACCAGATGCTGCTGGGGGCCTGGCCCCTTCGCTCCGACGGCGTGGAGTCCTTCCGCCGCCGCTTCGCTTCGTACCTGACCAAGGCCGCGCGCGAAGCGAAGGTCCACACGCGTTGGCGCCGGCCCGTTCCGGAGCACGAAGAGGCGCTGATCGGCTTCATGAACGCGATCCTCGCCCCGGCGAGAGGGAACCGGTTCCTGCACGACTTCCTGGAGTTCCAGCAGAGGATCGCCTGGCACGGTGCGCTCAACGGACTGGCGTCCGTCCTGCTCAAGTCGGCCGCTCCCGGCGTGACCGACCTGTATCAGGGATGCGAGCTGTGGGATCTCCGCCTGGTGGACCCGGACAACCGTCGTCCGGTGGACTGGGATCGGCGCCGAAGGTACCTGGCCGACATCGCGCGCCGGTGGGCGGCCGGGCCGGACACCGCCTCCGAACTCCTCTCTTCCTGGCGCGATGGACGCATCAAGATGATGGTGATCTGGCGGTCCCTCACCTTGCGCCGCGCCAACGGGAGCCTCTTCCTTCGAGGGACCTGCCTGCCGGTGCGCGCCGGTGGCCCGGCTTCGCGCCACGTCGTGGCGTTCGCGCGGCGGCTGGAGGGTGCCTGGGTGCTGGCGGCCGCCACCCGGCTGAGCGCCCGCCTGGGTCTTGCCGGCCCGCCCCTCCACAACGAGCCATGGGGGATCACCACGCTGGCACTTCCTCCCGGAGCCCCCTCCACGTGGACGGACGTCCTGACAGGACGGGTCATCGAGGCCTCGTGCGGGCGGGGCCGGGGGCGCATCCCGGCCGCCATCCTCTTCGGCACCCTGCCGATCGCCTTGCTGCGCGCGGGGTCGGTCAGGGAACCCGCCTGAGCCTCCCCACGTAGGAAACTCTGGTCACTGTGGTAGAGTCGCGCTCCCGGCCGCGCTGGCCGGGCTCGTACGCGGAGGGGGGGCATGGCCAACGGCGGAACGGCGGCGCTGACGGTTTCGGACGTGCGGTTCGACTACGGCAAGACGAGGGCCGTCGACGGCGTCTCGTTCGAGATCCGCACCGGCGAGATCTTCGGCTTGCTGGGACCCAATGGCGCCGGCAAGACCACCACCATCTCCATGATCAGCGGCCTGCTCCCACCTGCGGCCGGGCACGTGCTCATCTTCGGTCAGGAAGCGGGGGCCGGCCCCTCACGGTCCCGCCTCGGCGTGGTCCCGCAGGACATCGCGGTGTACGAGGACCTGACGTGCCGGGAGAACCTGCGGTTCTGGGGCCGCCTGTACGGCCTGTCCGGGTCCACGCTCGAGCAGGGCGTCACGCGCACGCTGGAACAGGTCGGCCTGATGGACCGCGCAGGAGATCGGGCCGGCAAGCTCTCGGGTGGCCTCAAGCGTCGTCTGAATCTGGCCGCGGGGCTGGTGCACACGCCCGACCTGATCCTGCTCGACGAGCCCACCGTGGGGATCGACCCGCAGGCCCGGCTGAGAATCCTGGACGTCGTCAAGCGGCAGGCCGCCGAAGGGCGCGCCGTGCTGTACACCTCACACTACCTCGAGGAAGCGGAGCAGATCTGCGATCGCCTCGCCATCGTGGATCACGGCCGCATCCTGGCCGCCGGGACGGTGGCCGAGCTGCGCGCGCTGGTGGGGGAGGGCCCGGTTGTGCATTTACGCGGAGACGTGGGGGCCGATCGGCTGCGCGAGCTGGAGTCGCGCGTGCTGGGGGTGAGGCTGCTCGCCTCTGCCGACGGAGCGCACTCCTTCGCGGCGCGCGACGCGGCGGCCTGCTCCGGGCTGGTGCGCGAGCTGTTCACCGCCGCCGCGCGGGTCGAGGACCTGCGCGTGCAGGAGCCGACGCTGCAGTCGCTCTTTCTCAAGCTGACGGGCAAGGAGCTGCGCGACTGATGAAGACGTTGCTCGCCCTGGCCGGCAAAGACCTCCGGCGGCGCCTCGCGGAGCCCATCGGCCTGCTGTTCAACCTCTCCATCCCGCTGGTGATCGCAGGCACGATGGCCATGGCCTTCGGCGGGCGGAGCGGCTCGGAGTCCCCCGTGCTGCGCCTGGTGCTCGTGGATCTGGACGAAGGCCCCCTCTCCCAGTTCCTGGCCGGTGGATCCCAGAACAGTGAGGCGGCCGAGCGGATGCAGGTGGTGCGGGCCACGACGCGCGAGGAGGGGCTGGAGAAGCTCCACGATGAGGAGGCCGCGGCGCTCGTGGTCATCCCCAAGGGCTTCAGCCGAACGCTGCTGAGCGGGGAGCGGGCCACCTTCGAAGTCCTGAAGAACCCATCGCAGACGGTCATGCCCCAGGTGGCGGAGAAGGGGGCCGAGGTCCTCAGTCTGTACGCGGCGGTGCTGCGGCGCCTGGTGGACGAGGACCTGCCGCGCCTGAAAGGGCTGGTCGACGGAGACGGATGGGACGATGCCGCCGGGCTCGCCCTGGCCCTCATCCGGATGAAGGGCCGCGTGGACGCGGCCGACGACGTCCTGTTCCCCCCGCTCATCGAGATCGGAGAGCCCGTCAAGCGGGACGCGGCCCCGGGACGGAGCTTCAACATCATGGCCTGGATGTATCCGGGCCTCATGGTGATGGGGCTGATGTACACCGGGCTGCTGCAGATGCGCGATCTGCTGCGCGAGCGCGACGCGGGGACCCTCCGGCGTCAGCTGTGCTCGCCGGTCGGGGCGGCGCACGTGCTGGGCTCCAAGATCGTGAGCGTCGCGATGATGGTGGCTCTGTCGCTGATCATCATGATGGCCATCGGCACGGCCGCGTTCGGCATGCGATGGGGAGCGCCCACCGTCCTCGTTCCCCTGTCCGCCGCGGTGGTGCTGGCCATCACCGGCTTCTGCGCGATGCTCTTCGCCCTGGTCAGCACGGAGCGGCAGGGCGATGCCGTGGGAGGGATCGTGGTCATGCTGATGTCCATGGTCGGCGGCGCGTTCATCCCACCTCAGGTCATGCCTCCATTTCTGCGCAGCGCTCAGGCGGGCACGCTGAATCACTGGGCGCATGACGCGCTGCGCACGGTCTCCTTCGGAGGAGGCTGGGACAAGGTGGCCACCCATATGCTGGTGCTCACGACCATGGGACTCCTGTTCGTCGGTGCGGGCCTGCTGCTGCTCCACCGCCGGCACATGCGGGGGCACGCATGAGGGCGCTGACGCTGGCGCGCGAGGATCTGCGGCTCACGCTGCGGGACCGCAGCTCGATCTTCTGGATCTTCCTGGCGCCGCTCATCTGGGTCTATTTCTTCGGCTTCCTCGCGCAGGCGCCCGATCCCAGCAAGGTGAAGATCAGCCTCACCGTGATCCAGCAGGACGACTCGCCGCTGGCCGGCCGTCTCATCGAGCAGCTGAAGTCCGAGGGATTCGATCTGACCGTGATCCCCCCCGGCCGGGAGACCGGCCCGTTGGGGCGCTCCGTCCGTGCCGTGACCATCCCGGCAGGCTTCGGTGACGCGGTCCTGCGAAAAGAGAAGATGAAGCTCCCCTTCACCGAGGGGTCCAGCGTGAATCCCCAGGGAACCCTGGCCGCGCAGGTGGGTCTGCACAAAGCGGTGATGCGCATGCTGGCCGAGCAGGCTTTCGGCGGCATGCGCCCCGAAGACGACGTCCTGGCCGTGTCCTCCGGCTGGGCCACGACCAAAACCATTCCGTCCGGCGTGGAGCAGACCATTCCGGGCAACCTGGTCATGTTCGTGCTGATCGCCACGATGACCTACGGCGCCGCCCTGCTGGCGCAGGAGCGCCGCACCGGCGTGCTGCGGCGGGTCGCCACCACGCCCACCACGCGGATGGAGATCCTCACGGGCAAGCTGCTGGGCAGGATGATCGTGGCGGGCGTGCAGACGCTGGTCTTCCTGACCATTGGGCTCACGCTCTTCCGGATCGGGTGGGGCCGCGATCCGCTGGGGCTCGCGCTCCTGCTGGTGGTCTACATCTTCTGCGCGGCCTCGCTGAGCATGCTCACCGGATCGCTGTTCGCGACGGCGGACTCCGCGTCCGGCGCGGGGATCGTGGCCTGCCTGGGCATGTCGGCCCTGGGAGGGTGCTGGTGGCCGGTGGAGGTGATGCCCGCGTGGATGCGCTCACTGGCCTACGCCTTTCCCACCGCCTGGGCCCTGAATGGGCTTCACGAGCTGATCTCGTGGGGAGGGACCCTCTCGCAGGTCCTCCCGCACTGCGGGGTCATCTTCCTCTTCGGAGCCGCCGCGCTGGCGCTCGCCATCAACCGACTCGACGTCACCGCCTAGGAACGCCCTTGCCAAGCCGTCATCAGGTGCTAGGATGGCTGGCTAAATGCTTTCCCTGCAAAGAGTTACGAACCGGCTAATCCCACGCTACATCCTGATGACGGTGGTGGTCCTGTGCGGTGCGGCCGCCGGGGCTTCACAGGCGCCGGCCGCCTCGCGGCCGGAGCCCCCCACGCGGCCGCGCAGCATCCTGCTCGTCTCGATCGACTCGCTCCGTGCCGATCACATGCCCTTCTCCGGCTACCCGCGCATGACCACGCCGTTTCTCTCGGAGCTGATCGAGCGCCAGGGTGCGATGGTCTACCCGCGCGCCACGGCGGTGGCGCCCTCGTGCCATCCCTCTCATGCCGCTCTGCTGAGCGGCCTCTACCCGCAGCAGGTGGGGGTGACCGCCTGCGGAGAGGATCTCACCGTCAAGCCATCGGACCTCGAGGTCCCCGAGGACGTGGAGGCTCTCGTCCGCAAACAGGAGTCCCTGCGCCGCTCGCCGGCGCCGCTCCGGCGCGACGGCGAGGGAGGCGCGGTCATGAACTGGATGGTCATCCCGGAGGGGACGCCCACTCTGGCGACGTTCTTCCGTTCCCAGGGTTACCGCACAGGGGGGTTCGCCTCGATCTGGACCATCCAGCGCCGCTTCGGCTATGGCCAAGGGTTCGAGGTGTACGAGGACGACATGCCCGAGTACTACGGGCCCCGCGCGCTCACATGGCTGCTGCGCGACACGTTCCGCAGCCAGCGCCGCAAGCCGGGCGAGACGACCCTGGCGCAGGCCACCTCGTTCCTGGATCAGGTGTCCGACGAGGATCCCTTCTTCATGTTCTTCCACCTGGCCGACACGCACACGCCTTACGCGGGGCCGGCCGAGCTGGGGTTCGACGAGGAGAGCAAGGCGGACTTCGACGCCATCTACGACACCTGGCGTGCGCGCTACACCGACGCGATGCTGGGGCCGGCCATGCGCCGGATGAGCCGCGACGGAGAGTTCATGCTGGATGCCTACGATCGCAGCATCCGCCATGCCGACAATCTCCTGAGGCGCCTGTTCCAGGAGCTCGAGGCGCGCGGGCGGCTCCAGGACACCGTGGTGGTGATCACATCCGACCACGGCGAGAGCTTCGGCCAGCACCCGGCCGGCGCGGGCGGGCGTCCCTTCTTCGAGCACTCCGTCCACGTCTGGGAGGAGACGCAGCACATCCCCTTCATCGTGTGGGACCCGGCGAGCGTCGAGCCTCCCCGGACGGTGGAGGCCAACGTGTCGCAGGTGGACGTGGTGCCCACGCTGCTGGCGGCGACTGGGCACGACGTCTCCGAGTTCTCCGATCGCGTCATGCCCGGCCAGGACGTGCGCTCGCTCCCCGACGAGGCCCGCACGGTGTTCTTTCTCACCTTCGGCCGGGGCAAGCCGGGCCTCCTGAAGGCTCTGTCGCTCGATCATCCCAACTTCATAGGGTTCAGGTCCGGGGACACCAAGTTTTTCATGGATCAGCGCCGCCTCCTTGCAGGAGCGGAAGGCACATGCCACCTCTATGATCTGAAGTCAGATCCCGACGAGATGCGCAACCTCTGCGCGGACCCCGGCGAGCGCGATCGTGCGGCCTGGTACCGGGAGATTGTGATCAACTGGTGGGAGCGATCCGTCGCGGCTCCCGGGAGGGTGCAGGCGACGAACTGAAGCATGTCCAGAGCCGTCCTCATGATGGCCGCGCTGGCGGCCTGCCTCGTGTGCCACGCGGGCGCCGGCCAACACGCCCGGGCGCCCGACGTCCTCGTCCTCACCGTCGACACGCTTCGCTACGACCACCTCTCGATCAACGGCGATCCCCGGCCCATCAGCCCCCACCTCGACGGCCTCCTTGCCCAGGGACTGCGCTTCACGCAGGCACGCACCGTGGAGCCGCTCACCAGCCCGGCGATCTGCTCGCTCTTCACCTCGCGCCAGCCGCACCAGCACGGATCCACCCGCAACGGGCTGCGGATGCAACCCGGGTTGTCGTCGATGCCGCGCGTCCTGCAGGCGGCCGGATGGCGCACCGCGGCCTTCGTGTCCAACTGGACGCTCCGCGACAAGCTGTCCGGGCTGGGGGCGCACTTCAGCGACTACGAAGAGCTGCTCACCGAGAAGCGCTGGTTCGGCATGGTGCGAGGGGAGACCTCGGCCCCGGGCCTGACGAAGGCCGTGCTGAGGTGGTTGGATGGGCAGCCCCCCGCAGAGGAGAGACCGCCTCTGATGATCTGGGTGCACTATTCCGATCCACACGCGCCGTACGAGATGCACGAAGAGTACGCGGACGCCCTGGGGATCGAAAGCAAAGGCTCGACCACGCCGCGCGATCGCTATGCCATGGAGGTGGCGTTCACCGACGCGGCCATCGGCGATCTGCTCCAGGGGCTGAAAGATCGTGGAATGGACAAGGACCTGATCGTGCTCTTCGCGGCCGATCACGGCGAGAGCCTCGGAGAGAACGACTACTGGGGCCATGGCAAGAACCTGCGCGAGGCGGGGCTGCGGATCCCCATGGGGTTGGTCTGGGCAGGCCGCATCTCCCCGCGCGTAGTGGAGGGCAGCGCGCAGATCACCGACCTGTCTCCCACGGTCCTGGCGCTGCTCGGGCTGGAGATTCCCCGGGAGTTCGAGGGCTACGACTGGTCGGAAGTGGCGGGCGGATCCGACCCTCCCGAGGGGCGCACCACGTACTATCAGGTCCACCGCGGCGCGGTCATGACACGCCACGCCTCGCAGGGTGCCCGGCGGTCGGGGCTGCTGGAGGTCGCCGCCATCCGGGAGGGCCGCAAGGAGATCCTCTCGCTGACCGGGCCGCTGACGGTCTTCGATCTGCGCCTGGATCCATCGGAGCTGAGCCCCCTCGAGCCGACCGCGCCGGCCTCGATCGGGCTGATGATCTGGCTCAAACGGGTGCAGGCGGCGCTGACCAGCGAGGATGCCGGGGCAACCGACACCTCGCTCACCGAGGAAGAGCTCGAGAAGCTGAGATCGCTGGGGTACGTGGACTAGCCTAACCCCTGAGCTTCGCGATGAGGTCGCGCGTGGCGTGATCCTTGGGATCGCCCACGATGGCGACGCGGCCTCCATAGGAGCGCACCGTGGCGGCCTCGGGGACCGTCTCGGGCGTGTAGTCGGTCCCCTTGCAGTGCACGTCGGGGCGCAGCGCCCGCAGCAGGGCGTCGCAGCTCGTCTCTTCGAAGATGACCACGAAGCTCACGCCGCGCAGGGCCGCGATCAGCTCGGCGCGCTCGGCCGCGGGGACCAGGGGCCGCCCATCTCCCTTCAGCGCGCGTGCCGAGGAATCCGAGTTCACTCCCACCACCAGCAGGTCCGCCTCGCGCGCGGCGGCCTGCAGGTACCGGGCATGACCCACGTGCAGGAGATCGAAGATCCCGTTGGCGAACGCGATGGTGCGGCCGGCCGCCCGGGCGCGGTCCAGCTCGGGCGCCAGCTCGGGCAGGCTCACCACCTTGCCGGGCGCGCTCACGCCGCGGGTCCCGGTGGAAGACGGTCGATCGCCGCGCGCAGCTCGTCGCCGGATACCGTGGCGGTGCCGCGCTTCAACACCACCAGCCCCGCCGCACAGTTGGCCAGCATCGCGGCCGCCCGGGGCGTGGCGCCCGCGGACAGCGCCAGAGTGAAGACGGCGATCACCGTGTCTCCGGCGCCTGTCACGTCGGCCACCTGATCTCCGCCGAACACGGGAATGTCGAAGGGCGCCACCCCTTCCTCGATAAGCGTCATCCCCCGGCTGCCGCGCGTGACCAGCACGGCACGGCAGGCCAGCTTCTCCAGCATGCGCCGGCCCGCCTCGGCGAGCGTGCCGGGCGCGTCGTCCAGCTTCTGGCCCGCCATCTGCTCGGCCTCCTCCAGGTTCGGGGTGATGGCCGTCACGCCCGCGTACCCTTTCAGCCTCTGTCGCGAGTCGCACGTGATCGGCACCTTGCGCAGGCGCGCGTGCTCGATGAGCGGCCGCGCCGACGCGGGCGTGATCAGGTCGTAGCCGTAGTCCGACAGCATGATCCCGGACACCTGGCCGCGCTCCAGCAGGCCCAGCGCCGTCTCGGCCGCGGCGCCGGCCGCCTCGGCGGGGACACGGCTGGCCGAGCCGCGATCGATGCGCACCACCTGCTGGGGACGCGAGTGCGGCAGCCCCGCCAGCACGCGCGTCTTGACCGGCGTGGCATAGCCGCCCAGGCGGGCCACTCCGTGCGCGTCGATGCCCGACGACTCGAGCAGCTCCACGAGACGGTGCCCCGCCTCGTCGTCGCCCACGACGCCCACAGGGATCGGCCGGCCGCCCAGGGCGCGCACGTTCTGCACGGCGTTGCCGCCACCTCCCGGCATGGCGTCGAGGCGGCGGTGATCCACGATCAGCACGGGGGCCTCGCGCGACACCCGCGCGATCTCCGCGTACAGGAACTCGTCGAGCACGAGGTCCGCCACGACCGCCACCGGCGTCCCTTCGAATCTGTCCACGATGGCCCGAAGACGGTCCTTCATGAGCGTCCCTCCTTCGCCAGAATCCACTCCACCGCGTCCAGCAGGTCATCCGCCACGTGGGCGGGCCGGGCGCCCGCGCCGAGCGGCTCGATGCGATCCCTCAGGTCCTCGCGACCGTGACCGGTCAGCACCAGCACCGGCATGGCCCCGGCCCGGCGTGCCGCCTCCATGTCCCTCGCGCTGTCTCCGATCACGTACGAGGAAGCCAGCGCCACGTCGTGCTCGCCGGCCGCGACGGTCAGCAGGCCGGGCTTCGGCTTGCGGCAGTCGCACTCCTGCCGCCAGGGCGGCTCGCCCAGGGAAGGATGATGCGGGCAGACGTAGAGGCCGTCCAGGCGGGCCCCTGCCTGCTCGAGCTGGCAGCGCAGCAGAGCGTGCACCTCGTTCATGAGCGCCTCGTCGAACAGCCCGCGGGCGAGCCCGGACTGGTTGGTCACCACGATGGCCAGCAGCCCGGCCTCGTTGAGCCGGCGGATGGCCGCAGCTGAGCGCGGGAGGAGGCGGAACTGATCCACGGCGGTCACGTACCCCACCTCGGCGCTCACCGTGCCGTCCCGGTCCATGAAGACGGCGCGCCGGGTCACGCCGACTCTCCGCCCGCGGCGGCCTGCGCCCCGCCGCCACGCGCCGCGTCGCCGCGCGGGGTCCGCTTCCACCGGCGGTGCAGCCAGAGCCAGCACTCCGGACGGTTCCGGACCTGCTGCTCGATGAGGCTCGTGCAGGCCTGGGTGATGGCCATCACGTCGGCCTGCCGGACGCCGGTGCGCGCGATCTGCACCTCGGGCAGATAGGTGATGCGGTAGCGCCCCCCGGGAAGCGGCACGCCGAACGCAGGGACGATGGGGGCTTCGCTCTTGAGCGCCAGCAGGCCCAGCGCAGGCGTGGTCGCCGCGGGGCGGCCGAAGAAGTCCACGAACACCGGCTCGCCGCCGCCTCGCGTGTCCTGATCGATGACCAGGGCCACGCACCAGCCATGGCGCAGTGTGCGCAGGATCTCGCGCGCCGCCGCGCGCTTGGAGATCACCTCGTTGCCCGAGTGCTTCCGGCACCGGCCCAGGAGACGCTCCAGAAGGGGATTGTCCAGCGGCCGGGTCACCAGGGCCATGGGGTACCCGAGCCAGCCCTGCATGAGCGCCACCATCTCCCAGTTGCCGAAATGGCCCGACACCACGAACACCCCCTTTCCCTTGAGAAAGGCCTTCCGGATGTGCTCCACCCCCTCGTACTCGACGAGGCGATCCAGGTCCCGGGGCGACAGCCGCGTCATCATCAGGCATTCGGCGGCCATCGTCCCGAAGTGCCCGAAGACCTTGCGCACGGTCGCGCGCCGCTCGGCGGGAGACATCTGCTCGCCGAAGGCCATCTCCAGATTGCGCTCCGCCACGTGGCGGTGCCCGCGATCGACGGCCCACGCGGCCATCCCCGCGGCGCGCCCCAGAGCAAGTCCCCAGCGGCGGGGGAGCACGCGCAGCAGGGCGGCGGCCGCGCGGATGGGGATGTACTCGAGCCGTGCGCGGAGGGGGCTCATCGAGCGGCCTCGCGCAGCAGGCGGGCCAGGAGGTCGGACTCCACCACCTCGAGCTCGACGCACAGCGCCAGGAGACGGCCGAGCCTGGCCGCCTGACCTTCGTGCAGTCTGACCAGATCCTTCTCCGTGGTGAGGATGGCGGCCGCCCCCGCTCCCCTGGCCGTGCGGGCGACGTCGTCCAGCTCCGCTTCGGAGAACGCATGGTGATCCGGAAACGGGATCTCCTTCACCACGCGCGCGCCGGCCTTCCTCGCGTCCTCGAAGAACCGTCCCGGCCGCGCGATCCCGGCCAGGCATGCGACCGGCAAATCCTGAAGCGCGGTCACGGGCAGGCTCTCGCCGGTGGCCGCGTCGAGCACCTGCGTGGCCTTGACGCGGGCGCGCAGCACCGGTGCGCGGGGACAATGACGGGCAGCGGCATCGTGGATGGCACTGTCCGGACCGTCCGTCCCGCTCCCCCGGTGCACGACGATCACCGAAGCGCGGCGCAGGGCCGCCATCGGCTCGCGCAGCGGGCCGGCGGGGAGCAGACGGCCCGACCCGAAGGGATCGACGCCGTCGACCATCACCAGGTCCATTTCGCGCGCCAGGGCGCGATGCTGGAATCCATCATCGAGAATCACGCAATCCGCCCCGCAGGAATCCACGGCGAGCCTCGCGCCGTCCAGGCGCCGGCGGGCCACCACGACCGGGACGCGCGGCAGCTTCGCCGCCAGCATGACCGGCTCGTCTCCCGCGACGTCGGCGGTCACGCGCAGGCCTTCGCCGGAAGAGACGATGGTCGCCGCTCCGCGATGCGAGCCGCGATACCCGCGGCTGACGATGGCGGGGCGCTTTCCCGCGCTCGAGAGCTGCGCGGCTATCCAGGCCACCATGGGAGATTTGCCCGACCCTCCCGCCGTCAGGTTCCCCACGCTGATCACCGGAACGGGCGCCCGCGATGCCGCGAGCCAGCCCGCGTCGTAGAGCGCGCCGCGCAAAGCCACCGCTCCCGCGTAAAGTGGCTCGAGAGAGGCCATCCAGGTCGCGGTCACCCCAGGAAAGGCAGCACGCGCTCGAGCGTCCTGCCGGTGGCGCCCCGATGCGCCGTCACGAGCGCCAGACCCGCCTCTCCCGCCCGGGCCCTGGCCACCGGGTCGTCGATGAATCGCCGCGCCTCGCGGGCCAGGTCCTGCGCGCCGTGCACCCGCACGGCCGCTCCGCAGGCGAGCAGGTCCCGCACCACGCTCTGGAAATGCTGGGTGTGGGGCCCCACCAGGACCGGAACGCCCCGTGCGGCCGGCTCGATCATGTTCTGTCCGCCCCGAGCAACGAGGCTTCCTCCCACGAACGCGACCGTGGCCAGGGCGTAAGCCCCGGCCAGCTCGCCCAGCGTGTCGAGAAGGATGACGCTTCGGGGGACCGGCGGCGCGCCGCTCATGCGCGAGCGCCGCACGAACGTGATCCCGCGGGAGGTCAGGAGCCCGGCCACCTCGTCGAAGCGCTCCCGATGCCGGGGCGCCAGGATGAGCAGGAGATCCGGCAGGCCCATGCGGGCCACGGCATCGAGGATCTGCTCCTCTTCCCCGGGCGACGTGCTCCCCGCGACCAGCACGGGCCGCTTCGAGCCCGCCGGCAGTCCGAAGGAAGCGGCCACGTCGCCATCCCGATCGGCAGAGGCGGCCATGTCGAACTTCATGTTCCCTGTCACCACGATCCGGTCGGATGGAATGCCGATCGACGCGGCACGGTCGGCGTCGTCGGCCGTCTGCATGCAGGCGATCCGCACGCTCGACAGCGCGCCTCGCAGGAGGCCGCGCACCCTGCGGTACCGATCGTGGGATCGAGCCGAAAGCCGGCCGTTGACGATGGCCACCGCCACGCCGCGCCGCGCGCACCGGGCCATGAGCCCGGGCCAGATCTCCGTCTCCACGCTCACAAACGCGGCGGGAAGGACGGAGTCGAGCGTGCGCCGCGTGAAGGGGGACCAGTCGATCGGAAAATGGAAGACACCAATCAGATCGGCCAGACGAAGGGAGGCCGCGGCATCGCGTCCCGCCGGGGTTGTGCTGGACAGCACGAAGGGGATGCCGTGGGCCGCCTGGATGAGCGCGCGCGCCACCCCCACTTCGCCTACCGACACCGCCTGCATCCAGACGGGACGGCGAGGCAGCTGGGCCAGACGTGCGGCCAGGTCGGCGGGCAGGCGCCCGAACCGTTCGGACAGATGGGCCCGGTACTCTGGGTGACGCAGCGAGCGCACGAGCCACGCCGGAGTTGCGGCAAGGGCTCCCAGAGGGACCAGAACGTCATAAAGAAGGCCCGCGGAGCTCAGCCGGCCACCTCCAGAAAGCTCATAAGATCAAGAAAGAACAACAGATAGAGCGCGAGTATAGGCATCCGGTCGCGCCACTGTCAACGCGCGCTGCCATTGTCCGCGCAACCCACGGCGCCCTATATTCTGCGCCGCGAGCCCGGTGCTCCGGGCGCAGGATACGACGAGGTCATTCTCCCGTGACGCGCATACCGAGCTCCGAAGACAAGTTCGCCGACGCTCTCGCCCACCAGCTCAACAATCCCACGGCCACGATCCTGGCCGCCGCCAGCAGCATGCGCCACAACCTGCGTGCCCTGCTCGAGCAGATGACGGGACGCGAAGCGGGTGAGTCGACCCGGCTCGCCCGCTTCCTCGCACGCACGCTGGACGATCCCGTGTCGGCCCCCGTCACCGGGTTGATGCCCCAGGATCGGCTTCAGCTGATTTCGCGCCGGCTGGCGTCGGCCGGGGTGAAAGGGGACCTCCAGGCGGCCGCGTCGTGCCTGGCGCGCGGCGGGTGGGATACCTACATGGAAGAGATCGCCCCGCTGCTGGGAGAGAACACGTCGCGCGGCCTGGAGCTGCTGGAGACCGCCGCGCGGCTGAGGAGCAACCTGGCGGCGACCGAGGCCTCCGCGGAGCGGATACGCGGGCTTGCTGCCGCGCTGCGCCTGCTCGCGGGCTCGCCCTGCGAGACGATGGCCGACGTCGAAGCGAGTCTACGCTGGGCCGTCACCCACGCGCGGGCCTCGCTGCCGGCCGGCGTCGAGGTGGAGCTCAGCCTCGAGCCCATGCCGCCGGTGCGCGGACGGGAGAATCTGCTGAGAGAGGCCTGGGCCAATTTCCTGGCCAACGCGGTGCAGGCGGTGGGGGAACGAGGGCGCATCCGCGTCGAGGGCTCGGCCGCGCGCGAAGGCGCGGGGCCGTTCCACGCCGTGGTCCGCATCGTCGACGATGGCCCCGGCATCCCGGCGGAGGCCCAGTCCAGGCTGTTCGAGCCGTTCTTCACCACGCGGTCGGCGGAGGGAGGGACCGGGCTCGGGCTCGCTCTCGCCCGTCGCATCGTGGAGGCCTCCGGCGGCCGGGTATCGTTCGACTCACGTCCGGGCCGCACCTGCTTCGAAGCGGTCATTCCCGCCATGATGGCGGCCGCGGCCTCGAGGTCCTGAGTCGTGCCCGAGCGCGGCTGCATCCTGTGCGTGGACGACGACCTCATGCTGCTGGAGACCCTCTGCCAGCAGATCATGGACCTGAACGGCACCACGCACGACGTCCACATGGCCAAGAGCGCCGAGGAAGCGCTGGGGATGCTCTACGACCTCCACCACCAGGGCAGGAGCGTCGAGCTTGTCATCTCGGACCTGATGCTGCCGGGGATGAGCGGCGAGCGCTTCCTGGAGATCGTGCACGCCCGCTTCCCCCAGATCGGCAAGGTGCTCCTGACGGGCCACACCGGACTGGACTCGGCCCTGTACGCCATCAACAACGCCGGCCTCGACAAGTACATCTCCAAGCCATGGCGGCTGGAGGACCTGCAGCTGACGATCGCCTCGCTCCTGCGCCAGTTCCGTCTCAAGCAGGACAACATCCGCCTCATGAACGACCTGCAGATGCGCAACCTGGAGCTGCAGGGGACCCTGCGCGACCTCAAGAAGACCAAGGAGGCGCTGGAGACCAACTGCGTCGAGACGCTCGAGTCGCTGGCCACGGCCCTGGAGGCGAAGGATGCCTACACGGCCGGCCATTCCGAGCGCGTGGCCAGGTGGGCCGTGATACTGGCGCGGAAGCTGGGGCTCGCAGAAGCGGAGATCGAGGAGATCCGCTCGGTCGCCGTGCTCCACGACATCGGCAAGATCGGGATGCCCGAGCGCATCCTGAGCAAGCCCGGGCCGCTCACCGAGTCCGAGCGGGAGATGGTCAAGACCCACCCCGTGACGGGCGCGCAGATCCTCCAGCCCTTGACGTCCTTTCACAGCTACATCCCGATCGTCCGCCACCACCACGAGTGGTTCAACGGCAACGGCTACCCCGATCGGGTCGGCGGCTCGGAGCTGCCGCTGGCGGTGTGGATTGCGGCCACCGCGGACGCGTTCGACGCCATGACCTCGAACCGCCCGTACCGGCGGATGCAGACCATGGAATTCGCCTTCCAGCAGCTGGCGGGCGGGACCGGAACCCAGTTCAGTCCCGAATGCGTGAAAGCGTTCATGGACCTGCTGAAGGAGCCGGGGACGACGGCCGACCAGCTCCTGCAGGCCGCCGCGGTGGGCAACGCGGGCTCCTGCGCCATCAAGATCCCCTGATCCCTCTAAACCCTTTCCCCCACGGCCCGTTTCGAGTACAATACAGGCCTCATTCCGCATCCATGGAGGGGTACATGCGACCTGTATTTACCAACGGCCTGAAGTTCATCGGGATGCTGGGTCTGGCCGTGGCCATCCAGTCATGGGCGCCGCAGCTCGTGGCAGCCGCACCCGGACGCGACTACTCCCGCTGCGTCCATACGTGCAATGACGCGAGAAGGGCCTGCGGGGAACGGTGCGCTGGGGACTGCCAGGCGCTCTTCCCGAACAGCCCGTCCCAGCGCGAGGAATGCATCGTCCAATGCAAGGCCCTGTGCAACGGGGAATCCGAGGACTGCAAGGCCGTCTGCCGGGCCATCAAGGACGGCGGGTGCCCCGGAGAGCCGTAAGTCCAGGTTGATACACAAGTTGAGGGGCGCCGGCGGCAGCCGCCGGCGCCCCCATTGCCCCCTCAGGGCACCCCGCAGTCCGCGTTGACCATCGGCCCGCGCAACATAATAATTACCTCCCATCCGGTGGACGCCACCCGACGACCTGGAGGTCCTCCTCACGTGTCCTCACCGCGGCTCATCTACATGGATCACAACGCCACCACCCCTCTGGATCCGCGGGTGCTGAGCGCGATGATGCCGTATCTCACGGAGCATTTCGGCAACCCCTCCAGCACGTCGCACGCGTTCGGTCTGGCCGCAGCCGAGGCGGTGGAGGCGGGGCGCCAGCGCACCGCCCGGCTCATCGGGGCCTCGGCCGCCGAAGTCCTCTTCACCAGCGGGGCGACCGAGTCGGACAACACCGCCATCAAGGGGGTGGCCTGGGCCTCCGAGGAGAGGGGACGCCACATCGTGACCACCTGCATCGAGCACCGCGCGGTGCTGGAATCGTGCCGCTTCCTCGAGTCCCGGGGGTTCGAGGTCACCTACGTACCGGTGGACAGCCACGCGGTGGTTGATCCCGATGAGGTGCGCAGGGCCGTACGCTCCGACACCATCCTGGTGAGCGTGATGCACGCCAACAGCGAGGTCGGCTCCATGCAGCCCGTCCGCGCGATCGGGATGATGTGCCGCGAGCGCGGAATCCCCTTCCACGTGGATGCCACCCAGACGGTCGGCAAGGTGCCGGTGGACGTCGAGAGCATCGGGGCGGATTTCGTGGCCTTTTCGGGGCACAAGATCTACGGTCCCAAGGGAATCGGTGGGCTCTTCGCCAGAAGGCGGCGCCGGTTCGTGCCCCTGCACAGCGGGGGAGGGCAGGAGAAGGGGCGCCGCTCCGGCACCGGGAACACGCCGGGGATCGTGGGCCTGGGTGCCGCCTGCGATCTGGCCGCCTCCGATCTGGCGGTTGAGGAAGAGAGGTTGCGCGGTTTGTCGCGCCGCTTCCTCGATGGCGTGTGCGCGCGGATCGATGGCGTGGTCCTGAACGGCCACCCGAACGACCGCCTCCCCAACAACATCAATCTTTCGTTCGAGCACGTGGAGGCCGAAGGGCTGATCGCGGCGCTCCGCTCGGTGGCGGTGTCGAGCGGCTCGGCCTGTGCCAACGAGCAGCGCGAGCCCTCCTACGTGATGAAGGCCATGGGAGCCTCGGACGAGCGCGCGCATGCTGCGGTGAGGTTCGGCTTCGGGCGCATCACCACCGAGCAGGACGTGGACGAGGTGGTGGATCGGCTCGAGGAGGCGGTGCGCCGCCAGAGGACGATGTCGCATGTCACCTGAAGCGGCCGGCCAGGGTGTCGCGCCCTCCAGACGGCTGCGGGTGCGCCTGCTCTGGACCCTGCTGGGGGTGCTGCTGCTCACGTCCCTGGCCCCGCTGTTCCTCACTGCCTACAAGCTCATCGACATCAACCGCGAGAGCCTCGAGTCCGCCAGCCGCGAGTACCAGCTCGAGGTGGCCACGGGCATCGTGCAGGACCTCGACGCGGTGGTGAGGGGTGCCCGGCACCAGCTCACGGCCGGCGCTCACTTCCTGGCCAACGAGCTGGAGGGCGCGCCGCGCGGGGGCATGCCACGCTCCGGCGTGCTGGCGCCGTATCTCGCCGGCGACCTCGTGCTGGTGCGATACACGTCTCAGCAGGGGAAGGTCCTGGAGGCAGGAGAGCCGGGGCGTGCGCCCGCCGAGGCCCTCTCGGGATCGATGTTCGAGGCCTTCTCCACGGTGACGACCGGCGAGGTGTTCCTGGGGCGCCCCCTGCCCGACGAGAGCCACAGCCGGCCCTACATGATCACCGCGGTGCCGGTGCGCGTGGGGGGCGAGGTCCGCGGCGTGCTGTCGGGGCTCGTGGACCTGGGGAAAGTGTGGGACCGCAGCGTCCGATCGCTGGGGCGGCACTACATCACGTTCGCTCTCGACGACACCGCCCGGCTGTTCGCCGCCGCGGGGATGCCGGAGGCGCTGACCACAGGAGATGCGTACCGCAAGCTGGAGATCGTGACGCGCTTCCGGCGCGACGGCGCGGGGGTGACCGAGATCATCCCGTTCGAAGCGCCCGAAGGCGTTCCCATCCGGGAGCTGCTGGGAGCGCGTGCGGCCACCGAGACAGGCTGGGGGATCTTCGTGCTGATGGACCGGGGCCTGGCCTACGCCTCGGTCGCCGAGATGCGCCGCAGCGTGTATCAGTGGGCGATGTTCGCGGTGCTGCTGGCCATGGTGGCCGCCGTCGTCTTCGCCGGGGCCATCACCCGTCCCCTCAAGTCGCTGGTCGATCGCACGCGCAGGATCGCGCAGGGTGATTTCGCGGCACGCGCCGAGGTGCGCGGCTCTGACGAGATCGCCGAGCTGGCCGAGACCTTCAACCTGATGACCGAGGAGATCCGCAACTACATCGACCGGATCAAGCAGGCTGCCGAGGAGAACAACAACCTGTTCATGGGCACCATCAAGGCCCTGGCCGCGGCCATCGACGAGAAGGACCCCTACACGCGCGGCCATTCCGATCGGGTGCACCGTTACGCGATGGCCATCGCGCGGCGCCTCGGCCTGTCCAGGCAGGAGATGCGCAACGTCACGGTCGGCGCGCTCCTGCACGACATCGGCAAGATCGGCATCGAGGACGCGATTCTGCGCAAGCCCGCCTCGCTCTCCGACAAGGAGTTCGAGATCATGAAGCGCCATCCGCTGAAAGGAGCCCATATCCTGGCCGAGATGCCCCAGATGAAGGAGGTCATCCCGGCCATGCGCAACCATCACGAGCGCTGGAGCGGTGGCGGCTATCCCGACAACCTCAAGGGGGAGGAGATCCCCATGATCGCCCGCATCGTCCAGGTGGCCGACACGTTCGACGCCATGACCACCAACCGCCCCTACCAGCGCGCGATGCGCATGGACGCCGCGGTGGCGCGGCTGCAGGAGCTGAGCGGCATCGTGTTCGACCCGCGGGTGGTGGCCGCATTCAGGGAGGCCTGGATGGCGGGCGACATCAAGGGTGACGCCGCCGCCTCGGCTCCCGCCTCCGGGCAGGCCGCCGCGGGCACTCCGGCGCAGTCCGCCGAGGCCGGGACGGCGCCCGCCTCGTGACCTTCAAGGCAATCCTCTTCGATCTCGACGGCACCCTCACGCCGGTCCGCTCCTCCTGGCAGCACATCCACGAGAAGCTCGAGATGTGGACCGGGCGCGCCGACCGGTACCAGCAGCTCTTCCTCGAGGGCCGGATCGACTACGAGGAATTCTGCCGCCTCGACGCCCTGGAGTGGAAAGGGCTTCCCTCCTCGAGGCTGGAAGCGGTCGTGGCGGACATCGGCTACCGCCCCGGCCTCGAGAAGCTGCTGGAGACCGTCCGCGCGCGCGGATACCGCACGGGCATCGTCTCGACCGGACTCACCATGCTGGCGCATCGCGTGCGAGGCGAGCTGGGGTTCGACGATGCGCAGGCCAACGAGCTCGAGGTGGTGAATGGTGAGGTCTCGGGACGGGTGCGGGTGCACGTCCCTCATGGCCACAAGGATGTCGCGGTGCGGCGATTCTGCGAGCGGTTCGGCCTGAACCCGCACGAGGTGATCGCCGTGGGAGACACCGCGGGCGACATCTCGATGTTCCAGGCCGTGGGGTACGCGATTGCCTTTGACCCGGTGGGTGAGGAGCCGGGCCTCGCGGCGCATGCCACCGTGCACGAGCCCGATCTTGGCGCGCTGGCGGCCGCCCTCCCGCTCACGCCTGGGGTGACTCCTCGCGCGGCTCGAGGACGCCCACGGCCTTCAGAACTCCGTCGTTGATCGGCCTCTCCATCACTCCGGCCAGCAGCGCGGCGAGGTGAGGAGGCATCCCGGACGACTCTCCCTCGCCCATCAGGCCTGAGATCAGCGCGTACCCCAGTCCTCCTGCCGCGAGGGCGACCACCAGCCGGTAGCCGATGACCCCGATCACACGCACGGGGTCCGAGCCGAGCCGCCTGGCCCACGAGGGAGACACCCCCAGGGTGAGCAGGCCGCCCAGTCCCCCCAGGAGGAAGGAGCCGAGCGGCAGTCCCAGCACCGGCGTGTCCCATTGAGGCCGGGAGATCAGCATCGCGACGACCATGAGGACGCACAGCACGGCCATGCAGGCGAGACAGACGACGTAGGGATCGGTGGTGGGTCTGCGCCGGCGTCGATGTCGATGGGACTTCCCGCTGTCATGGCTCGAACGCGACATCGGATCCTCCCGGGCAGGGAATGCTCTTATAGCATTAACTTCCCGTTGCTTGCAATTCACCTTACTTTCACCTACGATCGCGTCGCTTCGTGCATCATCTCCAAGCCGGGCCCGTGGAGACTGTGATGGTTCTCACAAAGAAACAGAAGATGATCCTGGACTACATCACCCGGTTCCTGGACGAGAAGGGCTACTCCCCGAGCCTCATGGAAATCGGCCACCACTTCGGGCTGCGATCCGTCGCCACCGTGCACAAGCACGTCGACAACCTGCGGAAGAAGGGGCTGGTGCGGAAGACGTGGAACGCCAACCGCTCGCTCGAGCTCACTCCCGCCGCGATCGGCGTCCGCGCGATCCGCCTGCCGCTCGCGGGAAGAGTGGCCGCCGGCCGCCCCATCGAAGCCGTGGAGCAGCGCGAGGTGATCGCCGTCCCCGAGGATATGGTGGGGCGCGGAGAGAGCTTCGTCCTGCAGGTGTCAGGTGATTCGATGATCGACGAGCACATCCGCGACGGCGACTACGTGGTGGTGGAGAAGAGGTCCCGGGTGCGGGACGGAGAGGTGGTGGTGGCCCTTCTGGAAGGGTCCGATGCCACGCTCAAGATATTCCACCGCGAGGGAGATACTGTCCGGCTGCAGCCGGCCAACGTGGACGTCGCTCCCATTGTGGTCCCCGCCGAAAAAGTCAGGATCCAGGGCGTGGTGGTCGGCCTGCTGCGCCGCTACGTCTGAGCCCTGCTAGACCGCCCCTTCCCGACGGAACCCGCGCCTGGCGCCACTTTTCGCTGGCCGCAGACGGGGGATTCGGTATATTCCTCTCACATCCCTGGTGAGGGTCGTTTCCAGCCGGTACGGCACACGGGACGACATGGTCCGAGGGGGTTCATGGGGGGGGAAGCGCCTTTCGCGCGGGGGCGATCTTCGCGAGCGGAAGGCGGGGGAGGATGTGGCCCGGCGGTAAGTCCAGGCCCATCCTCCTCAAGATCCTGCCCGCCAGCTTTCCAGAAGCCGCGCCACCTCTTCCATCCCGTCAATCAACCTGGGTCCCGGATGCTGGATGGCGTCGGAAATCACCCTGACTTTCCCTTCACGGGCGGCGGGGACCAGCCGCCAGGTCGGAGAGTCTGGCAGGGCCCTGGCCCACGCGGCATGAGCCGGCGTGGCCAGGATGAGATCCGGATTGAGCGCCACGACCTGCTCCAGGTCGATCTGATTCCAGCCCGAAGAGGCGCCCTGCGAGACCAGGTCGGCCCCGGCGATCCGCAGGGCCTCTCCCACGAACGTCTCGGGTCCCGGCGCGATCAGTGGCTCCGGCTCGATGACGAACAGGACCCGGGGACGACGACGCGTCGCAGCCTCCTGCCGCACACGCGCCACGCGTTCGCGCAGCGACGCGCTGACCTTGAGGGCGGTGGCCTGGGAGCCGACGATGTCCCCCACTTTCTCCACGGACTGGAGAATCTCTTCCAGCGACGAGGCCGCGAGCGTGTACACCGGTATCCCCAGCTTCTCGATCCGCTCCGCGTCCTCGCGGTAGTTGCCGGCCGTGCTGGCGATGGCCAGCTGCGGCTTCAGGGAGGCGAGGCGCTCCAGATCGGGATGGATGAGCCCCCCCACCCGGGGGAGCGAGCGGGCCTCGGGTGGGTTGTCGCAGAAGTCGGTCACTCCCACGACGCGGTCGCCCGCCCCCACCGCGAACAGGATCTCGGTCACCGAGGGAGCCAGCGAGACGATGCGGGAGGGCAGTGCCGGAAGGGTGACCTGGCGGCCCACCCCGTCGCGCACGGTGCGCGCGGGATCCGGGCCTTGTGAAGACGCGGGCTGAGACACGACGAAGGCAACAGCCGCAACCAAAGCTGCCAGGACTCTCATGGCCTTCAGGATCGCGCGCCTTGCCCCTCGCTTCAAGGGGCCATAGATTCGCCAGGCCCGACCGCGAAAGGAGGCCCGCATGACAAAAGACAGACGACGCTGGCTCAGAATCGCCGGGGCCGCTCTGGCGGCCGGAGCGGCGCTGCTCCTGACCACCCCGGGAGCCGGCGCGTACACGCTGATCACACGTGATGGGCACCGCATCGAATCGACCCAGAAGCCGGAGGTGAAGGGAACGCAGGTGCTCGTGCGCCTGGCTCCTCATGGACGCCTGGCCATGGTCCAGGAGAGCCTGATCGACTGGGCGCGCACGCAGGCGGCCAACCCGGCTCCCCGGCGCATGACCGTGCCGTCCGATGCCAAGCTCGTGGAAGGCGGCCCCGTCATCAAGAAGACGATTGTGGGCGACGGGGGTGAGCGTCCCGCCGAGCAGCCTGGTGAGGCGCCCAAGGAAGCCAAGGATGCCGCTTCCACGGAGCGCAAGCAGCCCAGCCCGCACGACGAGGAGGCCATCCTGGCCCTCAGGAAGGAGCATTCCGACGTGAAGGCTCAGCTCGAGACGGCGCGCGCCAGGAAGGACGCTCTCGAGAAGGAGCTGGCAGGACTCAAGTCGCGCCAGGCGGAGTTCGCCTCGGATGCCACCGAAGGCCAGCGCCGCATCCGCGAGCTGGAGGGGATACTTCCCATCGAGCGCGAGGCGGTCTCCTCTCTGGAGAAGCGCCTGGACGAGATCCGCTCCGAGATCGTAGAGAAGGGCGGAAAGGTCAACTGACCCGGTGTTCCGGGCCGCCCGGCGAGGGCGGCCCGGACCCTCAACCTCTGAAGATGGTCACCACCGCCGTCCGGTCGTCGCCGCCCATGTTGGCAGCCAGACAGATGCGCGGCGGGCGCGGGACCTGGTAGTCTCCGGCCATCCCCTTCATCTGCCGGTAGATCTCGACGGCCTGCTTCACGCCGGTCGCCCCCACGGGGTGGCCGAAGGCCATCAGGCCGCCACCCGTGTTCACCGGCAGCCTGCCATCCAGCATGACGGTGCCGTCCTTCACCAGGCGCACCCCCTGGCCGGGGCCGGCGAAGCCCAGCGCCTCGTACATCTGAATCTCGGCGATGCTGAAGCAGTCGTGCACCTCGGCCAGCTGCACTTCGGAGGGATCGACCCCGGCGTTGCGATACGCCTCGCGGGCCGCGGCGGCAGTCGTCCCCAGCGAGGTGAAGCTGCGGTCGCCGTCGAGCGGCGCGGTGGCGTGGCCGTAGGCGGCGATCTCCACGGCGCTGTCCTTCTTCTTTCCGAGCATGGAGAGGCCCCGCTCGGACATCAGCACGGCCGCCGACGCGCCGTCGCTCACCTGGGAGCAGTCGCTCACCTTCAGCCACTCCTTCAGCTCGGGGTTCTCCAGGAACTGTGGATTGGCGTCTGAAGCGGTCCGGGCCTGCTGCAGCGTCATGCGGAACGCCCGCATGTGCGCGTAGGGGTTGCGCGACGCGTTGTCGTAGGCCTTCACCACCACCGTCGCGATGTCGTCCAGGGAGACGCCGTACGACTGGCAGTAGGCCTTCATCCGCCGGGCGAACATGGCGGGGAAGGTGAAGGGATCGATCGCGCGCTCGGTCGCGTAGTGCGCCGCGCGCGCCAATGCATCGGCGCCGTCGCGCGCCGACAGGGTGGTCTGCACCTCCACGCCCGTCACCAGCACGACGTCGTAGCCCGCGGCCACCGCGTCGATGCCCGCCACCAGGGCGAGCCCCCCAGAAGCGCACGCTCCCTCCACGCGGGTGAACGGCTTCAGGGCGAAGGAGGGGTGCGCCCCCGCCAGCAGAGCGTTGAGATGCCCCTGCTGGACGAAGATCTCGCCGGTGAAGTTGCCCACGAACCCCTTCTGCACCGTCTCGGGAGGGACACCCGTGCGCTCCAGCGCGGAGAGGGTGGCGCGATGCAGGTGCTGCCCGATGGTGGGGTTGGCGCGCTTCCCGAAGTCAGGATGCCCCTTCCAGATGAAGTCGGGATGGTGCTTGCCGATGAACGGGGTATGATCTCCACCCACCAGATAGACAGGACGGGTCGGCTTCATGGCGTCATGATACCGCATCCTGCCTGCGGTACAGCCAGGCCCCCTCCAGAACCCGCACCTGCCGGCCGTCGTGCACCGTGTAGGAGCCCCCGCCGTAGATGGACGCCATGGCATGGCGGCCCTTCTTGTCCAGGACGTAGAACGAGACGTTGAAGTCGGGGCGCCCCTGGGCGTTGCGAAGCCGCGGAAGCTTCGTGTGGTCCACGATCCATTCCAGGACCTTCAGCGCGGCCTGGTCGGGAGGCATCCCGCGCCGCAGGTTCTCCACCACCGAATGGCTTCCGGCCGAGAGGATCACCGCCTCGCCCCGCCCTACCGAGCCGCACGACCCGAAGTCGTTGTCGGTGTAGAGGCCGCATCCGATCAGAGGGGAGTCTCCCACGCGCCCCGGCAGCTTGAAGGCCAGGCCCGAGGTGCTGGTGCACCCCGAAAGGTTGCCGGCCGCGTCCATGGCGCTGCAGTGGATGGTGCCCTGCACCTTGAAGTACTCGCGCACCTCCTTCGACCATTCCTGCTGGGGCGGCGGGATCCAGTCGTCCGTGTCCGAGAGAGTCTGCTTCCAGTGCAGCCAGATGCGGCGCGACTTCTCGGTGAGCAGGTTCTCCTCGACGAACCCCTGCGCCCGCGCGAACTCCAGCGCCCCTTCCCCCACGAGCAGGACGTGATCGGTCTGCTGCATCACCAGGCGCGCGACCCGCGACGGGTACTTGATCCCCCTGAGGGAGGCCACCGCGCCCCCCGTTCCGGTCGGCCCGTGCATCACCGAGGCGTCCAGCTCGACCACCCCGCGCTCGTTGGGCAGCCCCCCGTAGCCCACGGTGATGTCCTCGGGGTCCTCTTCCACCAGGTTCACCCCCGCGACGACGGCATCCAGCGCATCGGCGCCTTCCTTGAGGTGTTTCATGACCATCTCGGCGCACGGTGTCTTGTCCTTGCTCACGATGACGATCGGGCCCGACCCAACCTGCGCGGGGGCGGTCTGCGCCAGCCTCCCCGCCGAGAGCGCCAGCGCTCCCGCGCCGATCCCCGCGCACTGCACGAAACGACGTCGCTTCATGTGTGGTCCTCCACGATGCGCGCCATTGTACTCATGACGCCGCCTGGAGGCGGCTATAATCGCGTGCCGCGGCTGCCGTGATCACAGGGGAGACGACATGCGGAGAGGGATGAGGGGGCTGATCGCAGGGTTGACCTGTGCGGCCGCATGCGCCGTGTGGCTCGGTGCGGCGGAGCCGCTGGTCGATCCACGGACGCCGTCCGACTGGTTCGCGCAGGGACTGGAGGCGGCCCGGAAGGCCGCCGAGGGGGCCCGCGTGAAGCGGCCCGCCAGGAACGTCATCCTCTTCGTGGGCGACGGGATGAGCCTCACCACCGTGGTGGCGGCCCGCATCCTCGAAGGGCAGCGCGCCGGCTCTCCGGGAGAGGAGCACCTGCTGGCGTTCGAGAAGCTTCCCTTTTCGGCGCTGGCCAGGACCTATGCGATCGACGCTCAGGTAGCCGACTCGGCCGCCACGATGACGGCCATGGTGACGGGGGTCAAGACCCTCAATGGCGCACTTTCCATGAGCTCCGACGCACGGCCGCTCACCACCCTGCTGGAGATCTTCGAGAAGGAAGGACGCAGCACGGGCGTGGTCACCACCACCCGGCTCACGCACGCCACGCCGGCCGCCTGCTACGCGCACATCGCAGGACGGGAGGCGGAGTCGGACGCCGGGCTTTCCGACGAGGACCGCGCCGCAGGGGTCCCGGACATCGCGCGCCAGCTCGTGGAGTGGGGGAGCCGGCCAGGCGACGGCCTCGAGGTGGCGATGGGAGGAGGGAGAGGCAACTTCCTCCCGCAGCAGGAGGCCGATCCGGAGAGCGGCTCGCCAGGGCGCCGGAGCGACGGAAGGAACCTGGCGCAGGAATGGGCGCGCCTGCCGCGCTCCGCGTACGTCTGGAACACCGCGGGGCTGGACGCGCTCGATCTCTCGAAGATCGACCATCTGCTGGGACTCTTCGAGCCCTCCCACATGGGCTACGAGACGAGCCGGGCCTCGGACCGTGGCGGAGAGCCCTCCCTGGCCCGGATGACGGAGCGCGCCCTGGACATCCTCCAGCGCAACAAGCGCGGGTACTTCCTCATGGTGGAAGGGGGGCGCATCGATCACGCGCATCATGATGGAAACGCCTACCGGGCGCTCGACGAAACGATCGCGTTCGCCGCCGCTGTGGAGGTGGCCCGCCGCAGGGTGAGCGAGAAAGACACCCTGCTGGTGGTCACCGCGGATCACGGCCACGTGCTCACGTTCGCCGGCTACTCGGCGCGCGGCAATCCCATCCTCGGGCTGACAGGCTCTCCGAGTGATCCGCGCGAGACGCTCGACGGGCGTCACTACACCACGCTCGGATACGCGAATGGCCCGGGGGCCATCAAAGGTGAGCGCCCGGATCTCCGCGACACCGACACGACGGCGCGGGACTATCTGCAGCAGGCCACCGTGCCGCTGGAGTCCGAGACCCACAGCGGCGACGACGTGCCGGTCTACGCGGGCGGGGCGAGAGCGGCCCTTTTCCACGGCGTCATCGAGCAGAACGTGATCTTCCACCTGATCGTGGAGGCCGCCGGGCTGAAGGCGTCGCCGCCAGGGCGCTGAAGCGAAAAAGCCGCTCCGGGATCGGTCAGCGGCCGATGCAGGCCGCGCGGCCCGAGCTAGGCCGCCATCGGTCCCCGGACGGATCGTATCGTCCTCCCTCCGAGCCGTTCCAGACGATCATCTCACGCCCGGTCCACACGGCCACGCTCAGATCCCACGTGCCGTCCCGGCCGGGCGCTCCTTGGAGAGAGATGGGTGTCCACTCATCGGTGAGCGGATCGTAACGATCTCCGGTGGAGCCCCCCACACCATCCCAGACGATCATCTCCCGGCCCGTCCAGATCGAGGCGTGCGCGCTCCGTCTGCGAGGGCTTTGCGCGAAGGTGCCGTAGTGCGCTCGCAGGAAGGGTCTGAGCTGGAAGGGTGGCTGCCTGACTGCCCGCCAGGTCCAGCAGGATCAGCAGAGGCAGGGACGTCAGTGCTCGGTGAAGGCACCGCCCTGACAAGGGCCTTGTTTGCGAAGCCCGGCCGGCTCTTCTACAGTGTTCGTTAGAAGTTGAAAGGGATTTGCGGCGAATGGGAACTTCGAGATAGAGCCTGGAGAAATTCAGGCCAACTCAAAGAAAGCCTGTTCGTCGCAAATCTTTTTCCGCGACTTCTTCCCCCACGATCACTTCCTGTGACATCATCGTCCCATGAGGCACCGCGTCGTGACGATGGCCGTCCTGGCAGCCTGCGCACTCGAGCCGGCCCGGGCGGCGGACCAGGCGAACACCTTCGTCCTGTCCGACGGGGTCCGCATGGCGTACGTGGTCAAGGGGACGGCCGAGCCCGCCCTCGTGTTCGTTCACTGCGGCAATTGCCGGATGGAGATATGGAGCGAGACCCTGGACTCCTTTGCCGGGGCGTTTCGCGTGGTGGCCATGGATCTGCCCGGTCACGGACGGTCCACCTCGAAGCCCGAGCGCATGACCATCCCGGGCATGGGCGCGGCCGTGGCCGAGCTGGTGGAGCACCTGGGCCTGAAGAAGGTCGTGCTGGTTGGCAATTCCCTGGGCGGGCCGACCGCGCTGGCGGCGGCGAAGCGGCTGGGGAAGGAGCGCGTGGCCGGCGTGGTGGCCGTCGACACGCTGCAGAACGTCGAGCTGGTGTGGCCCGAGGAGAGCTTTCGGAAGGTGCTGGAGGGATACCGTCAGGACTTCCAGGCGACCTGTAACGGGATGATGCTGGGGCTCCTGCCCACCGGCGCGTCCGACGCGGTGCGTGCCCGGATCGATCGCGACACCTGCGACGACGACCCGAAGGCGATGCTCGCCCTCATGGAAGCCTTCCGGTCCTTCGATCAGGCGGCCGCGATGCGTGATGCCGGGGTTCCCGTCCGGGCGATCAACTCGACGGCCTATCCAACATCCGTGGAGGTGAACCGCAGGTATTCCCCCACCTTCGACGTCATCCTGATGGACGGAGTGGGACATTACCCCCAGGTGGAACGCCCCGAGGAGTTTCAGGCGAACCTGCGCCGTGTCGTGAAGGACCTGGCCGGCCGCTGATCCTCAGCGGCAGCTGCAGATGCGGATGGGGCAGTCGTTGTGAACGCACCGGCCCGTCCTGGGCCCGCCGCACGCGGCGTCGCAGTCGGAGTTCCTGAAACAGGGCGGTATGAGCAGGCAGCCAATCGCGTCGGGCTGGTCGATGCTCACGGGGGCGGTGGTGGGGACAGGCTGATCCAACGCCAGCGGCAGGGCGGCAACGCCTGCCAGCAGCAGGAACGCCACAGCGGCCTTTCTCATCAAGCTCGTATTGATCATGACGGTTCCTCCGTAGGTTTGACCCTTCATAACCGATTCGCAACCCGGCAGTCAAGTCATTCCACGGAGTCACCCATCAGCCGGCGCAGGTTGCCCCGGTAGGTCCGCGTCAGGGTGAGCTCTTTGCCGCTCTTCAGGCTGACGATGTACTCACCGGTGAACCAGGGGCGCAGATCCTGGATGCACTCGATGTTCACGATGATGGAGCGGTGAATCCTCATGAAGCGGTCCGGATCGAGCCTGGCCTCGATGCCGTTCATGGTCTCCCTCACCCGGTGGGACTGGCCGGCACGGTGGAGCAGGACGTAGTTGCCCTCGGACTCGATCCATTCCACCTCGTCCATCGGGACGAGCGAGATGCGCCCCTCGCACCGGACGGGGAGGCGCCGCACTGCACGGCGCGGGGTTCCATGCCGCTCCGCTCTGTCCCATTCCCGATCCGCGGCGATGCGCTGCCGGGCCGCGGCGACGGCCTCGAGGAACCGCGCTTCGCCGATGGGCTTCAGCAGATAGTCGAGAGCACGCGCCTCGAAGGCGCGCAGCGCGTACGAGTCGTACGCGGTCACGAAGATGGTCACGGGCAGGGCAACGCGGCGCGCCGCCAGGTCGGCCAGCATCTCGAACCCTCCCATCTCCTGCATCTCGACGTCCAGGAAGAGAAGATCCGGGCGGCACGCCTCGATCACCTGCAGGGCGGCCTGGCCGTCCGCCGCGTCCCCGATCACCTCCAGGGCGGGTTCCAGGGCTGCGAGCGAGCGGATCGCCTCCACGGCAAGAGGCTCATCGTCGACGATGAGGCACCGAACCCTGTCGCCGCTCACGAATACCCCTCCAGCGGGCGCCCGGCTCCGCGAAACGGGATGTCCAGGTGCAGCTCGGCTCCACCGTGAGGGCGTTGCATGAGCCGGAACTGGTAATCCTCTCCGTAGAGCTGGCGCAGCCGGGCGCGGGCGTTCCCCAGCCCGACTCCCGAGCCATTCACGTGATGCCTTGCCGCCTCGGCCGGGGGGCCGTCGTTGGCGATGCGGATGTGCAGCCGTCCGCGGTCGCACGACGTCGAGAGCGCGAGCGTTCCGCCCCCGCGGTGGCGGGCGATCCCGTACCGGATGCCGTTCTCCACGAGGGGTTGGATGATCATGTTGGGGACCAGGGCGTCCAGACTCGCCTGATCGACCTGGATATCGACGCGGAGGCGCTGTCCGAAGCGCATGCTCTCGATCTCGAGGTAGGCCTTCACGAACTCGATCTCGTCCCGTAGCGAGACCTCGTTGGCCATGGACTGGGACAGCGCCATGCGCAGGAGCTCGCTCAGGCGCACGAGCATCTGCCGGGCGGTCCTGACGTCCCTGGTCATGAGCGTCGAGATGCCGTTCATGGCGTTGAAGAGGAAGTGTGGCTGGAGCTGCAGCTTCAGGGCCTGAAGCTCGTATTCGGCCATCTGCTGCTTGAGCTCCGCTTCCAGCACCTCGCGCTGGCGGCACTGGCGGGCGTACTGAAGCGCGAGCGCCGCGATCGCGATGCTCGCGTACCTCGTGAACATCTCGAACAGGCTCGAGCGGACCAGAGACGTCCACGTCTCCAGGGATACGGGGAGCTGCTCGAGCGTGACACGGCTGACGGCGGTGCCGGAGATCATCCGGATGGCGCCAAACAGAATCACAAAGAGGACGAACCCGGCGGTGTGAGCCGACAGTGCGGCCAGCCACCGTTTCCTCGTGGGCGGATGGCGACGGCACAGCCAGAGGACCGGGAAGGTCAGGAGGGCGAGAATCAGGCAGTTCTGGATCGAGGTCCTGATGGCCGGCCACAGCTCCACGGACACGCCTGCCGCGGTCCCGTTGAAATAGAACTGCAGGCCCATGAAGACGCCCAGCATGAGCCAGACCGCGGTGACGATGAGGACCAGCCGCGCCGCCCGCCCTGGATGCATGAAGGAATGTACCGGCCGCCCGCCGTCCGGCTGCAGCATTTCATCCCTCATGGACGTCGTCCCGTCCCACGAGATCGCTCACCGGGCTCGCGCATGGTCCAATGGACCCCCCGTCCCCCGAAAATGTTTCCTCGTCCACGCGGAATGTCGTCGCCTCCCTCGGTGTATGGCCCCGATGACCCGCCCCGCGTATGAAGGTGACCCGGCATAGATCCGAGTGGAGGAGGTTCGATGCACAGGAAGAGCTGGTTCCTTGGTCCCATGGCGGTCTTCGCCGCCGTCATTCTGTCGACCGCGGCCTGGGGCGGAGCGGCGGTCGATCCGTCCGTCGTCGAGGACGACCCGTCGGCACCGGTTGCCGGCAATGGTCACGTGGAGGTGGCCACCGGTGGGTACTTCTTCATCATCCCCAAGGACTTCAACGGGGGGATCTTCGGAACGATGACCGACATCGAGAATCGGCTGCAGTTCAACGCCAAGCTGGACGCCGACGGCTCCGTCTCGGGCTGGTACAACTACGAACAGTCCGCCGACGGCGTCACCTTGAAGTTCGCCGGCCCCGTGACATGCATGAGGATCTACGACACGCCAGTGTTGCCGCGCACTCCCGAGATCCCGGCCCTGACGCAGAACCGGGTGAAGTGGGGAGGGCGCGTCGATCACTCCAATGACCCGACCATCCCGGTCGGGACCTTCATGTGGTTCCACTCGATGGACAACGGTGAAGGGGCGAGCGGCTGGTCGGACTCAAGCAGCCTCCCGGCCATAGGTGACGAGGCGACCAACATCCGCTTCTGCAACAGCGACCGCGTTCCCGGCGCCGCCACGGGCCCCCATCGCGTGGGTGGAGGGAATATCCAGGTCCGCTAGACGGAATGGCCGTCTCCTCCGCGAGGGCTGCCCCGGCGCGGAGGGCCGCCTGACGGGGGAGACGGCCACCCCCCCTCTCATCCGGCGGAATCCCGCTCCCTGCACGGAGTTTGACCTGACCTCGTGCGGGACTCATCTTCTGGGCCGTCATGTCCGCCGCCCCTGGATATCCAGATCGGAGAATCGAGCCCGAGTTCCTCGGCCCGCTCGGTGAGAGGCCGCTGGCCGACGGGTCCGGCCCGGCCGGCCCGGACGAGATCTTTCCTGGGGCATCGGCCTTCCTGAGCCGGCGCCAGCAGCAGCGGCGCCGGGCGCAATGGGACCTCGTCAGGCCGCTGGCCGGCAAGCTGCTCGAGCCGGCCGAGCACGTGGTGTACGTGGCCCACGGGGTGCAGGTCCCTCCGATTCTTCACACGCTCAGCATGGGAGCGATAGCGCTTGCCTATCACCAGGTCATCCTGGTGTTCACCGACAAGCGCATCATCGAGGTGCTGCTGGGCTTTCAGGGAAGGAAGGCTGCGACGCGCCTGCGCTCCTTCCCGTGGATGAGCGTCAAGGGCGTCAAGCTGAAGTTCGGCAAGCTGACGGTCGCGCCGGTGCAGGGAAGAAAGCAGGCCTGGCGCGTGCCCGTGCGCGGGGATCGAAAGCTCCTGGCCCTGCTGATGCCGCGGGTCAAGCCCCTGCTGATGCCGCAAGGGGCCATGACGGCCAACCCCATCCCGCTGGTTCACTGTCCCGGATGCGGCTCGACCCTGAGCGACGCCGCACCGCCTTCGTGCGAGTCATGCCGCATCACCTTCCGATCGCCCCGGCTGGCCGCGGCGCTCTCGATGGCGTTCCCGGGCGCCGGCCTTCTCTACGCCGGCCATCCGTTCCTGGCGGCCGCCGATTTTCTCGGCGAGGTGATCCTTTATCTGCTGTTCCTGATGCTGATAGTCGAGGCGGAGCCAAGCACGGCCATGATCGTGATCGCCGTGGGTGCGGTCCTGTTCATCATGACCAAGCTGGAGAGCGTCCACCTGAGCCGCATCCTGTCTGCGCGCAGCAAGCCGGAGCCGGAACCGCGCCGCAACCGGTACCGGCGCTTCGGCCTCATCGGAGCCCTGGCGTCCCTGATCGTCATCGGCGGCGCCTTCCCCTTGATGGGCGCGGGCCGGCCCGTGGTGGATCGTGACCTGGACGTCGTTGGGGAGGGGAATCTCTGGGAGAAGAACCCGGAGAGAGCGGAGTGGGTCGCCTTCGCGGGAGACCCCACCGCACGGTCGCAGTGGTCCCACGCCGACGGCTCGATGATCACGCTGTTCGCGTATCCCCAGAGGCTGATGGACAGCACGAGCGAGTTCCGCAACAGCCTGAGGGCCGAATTCCTCCAGCGGGGCGTCACGATCCTGAAGGATGACGAGGACGTGCCCTCGCCCTTCCGGGGCTTCCGGTTCGTGATGACCGAGCCCACCGAGGACGGAAATACCCTTGCGCAGGCGCACTACTTCGTCGTGGACGAGGACAATCGGGACATCCACCACGTGCTGGCGGCGGCCATCGAGCCGGACGGATCCGTGTCCGAGGCGCTCGCCGGCGACCTCCTGACACACGCACGGTGGTCGGACACCCGGGAGCCTGCGCCCGCTCCCTAGCAACGAATATTCTGCGACACCTGCGGCCCGACCGCCGTTTCTACAACGATGAGGAAGTCAACGTTCGCGGTCGTCGCCGTTCTTCTGCCCATTTGCCTGCTGCCGGCGGCCTCCCGGGATCCGGCGCCCACAAAAGCCGAGTGGCAGGAGGACCTCCGGTATCTCGCGCGGGAGCTGCCGAAGCGCCACAAGAACCTGTTTCACACCGTCCCGCGGGCCCGGTTCGAGCAGGCCGTCGCCGATCTCGAGGCGGCCATTCCGTCTCTCGCCGACCACCAGATCATCGTGAAAATGGGGCAGATCGCGGCCAGCGTCGGCGACGGGCACACCGGGGTGCACCTGCCACCCAGCTTCAGGCGCTACCCGCTCGGGTTGTTCTGGTTCGGCAACGAGCTGCGCGTCACGGCGGCCATCAAAGAGTATGAAGGGGCGCTCGGAATGCGCGTCGTCAGGATCGGCGGTCTGAGCATCGAGGACGTGCAGGCGCGCGTGTCCACCTGCTTCCCGTCGGCCGAGAACGAGAACCCGTGGTACGTGATGAGCACCAGCCCCGCCTTCATCCTCCGGCCGGAGGTGCTTCACGCGCTGGCCGTGGTGCCGGATCTCGAGCGTGCGCCGTTCACGTTCGAGAACGACCAGGGGCAGCAGATCACGCTCGACGTGATCCCTGCCGTCCAGGACGGAACCCTCAACGCGCGGCTGATTCGCGCGGCGGCCTCCGAGCCGCTCAACCGCCAGAGGAGAGACGAGAAGTTCTGGTTCACGTACCTGCCGGACTCCCGGACCGTCTACGTGAGCTTCAGGGGTTACGACGGGCTCGGCTCGAACGCGCGCGAGCTCTACAAGTTCATCGACGGCAAGGCAACGGATCGGCTCGTGATTGACCTGCGCCAGAATGGTGGCGGCGACTTCTTCCAGGGGCGCAAGCATCTCATCGAGCCGCTCAGGGAACGTCCCGGCCTCAACCAGAAGGGGAAGGTGTTCGTGGCCATCGGCCGCCAGACCTTCTCCGCCGCGATGGTCAACGCCATCGACTTCCGCAAGGAGACCAACGCGCTGCTCGTGGGTGAGCCGATCGGCGAAAGGCCCAACAGCTATTCCGAGAACGACGAGATGACGTTGCCGAATTCAGGCGTCGTCCTGTCCTACTCGACCCGGTACTACAAATTCCTGGACGAAGACGTGCCGGCCGTCTTGCCCGACCAGAGAATCGATCCCAGCTGGGCCGACTACAAGGGCGGGCGAGATCCGGTCATGGAGTGGATCCTGGCCTACCGGTCAGGGGGATGACCTCGGCCGCGAAACGCTCCATCTCTTCCGCCTGCGGGCTGAACTGCAGGAGCATCAGGTCCACGCCGGCGCGGGCGAACTCGTCGAGGCGGCCGGCAATACGTTCCGGGCTCCCCACCAGGCCGCTGCGCAGCCCGCGGTTCGACACGGAGTAGTCCTCCAGGCTGAGACGCCGCTCGAGCTGTGTGCCGGCCAGCCACTGCTGGTAGTTGCCGTAGCCGGCGGCGCTGGCCCGTACGTTGGTGATGCGCTCCACCTCGCGTGTGGCCTCCTCGTCCGTGCGCCGGCACACGGCGTATCCCGCCACTCCGAACAGCAGGGGCGGGGCGCCGGGAGAGAGGGCCTCCCTCCGCCGACTCAGGTCGGCGATCTTGGCCGCGATCGTCTGGGGAGGATCGCCGTGCATCACGTAGGCATCGGCGTCGCGGGCGATCATGTCCTTGGCCGCCTCGGATTCTCCGCCAGCGTAGATGGTCGGCCTCGGCGTGCGCACGGGTTTGGGGGAGAGGCGGGCGTCCTCGATCCGGTAGTGCCGGCCGGCGTAAGAGAAGCGCGGCTGTCTCCACATCCCGTCCACCACGGCGAGCCACTCCTCGGTGCGCGCGTAGCGGGCATCGTGCGTGTCGAACGGGATGCCATACTGGGTGGCCTCGTCCTTCCACCAGGACGAGACGACGTTGAGGGCCAGCCGGCCGCCGGAGATCCGATCGATGTTGGCGGCCTGCTTGGCCAGCAGGGCGGGATGGTGGAAGGTCGGCCGGACGGCCACCATCAGCTCGAGCCGGTGCGTCACGGCGGCCAGGGCGGCCGCGGTGGTCCAGGCATCGAGAGCCGGCGCGTCAGGCCCCTTGATGTCATTGAGATTCAGCTCGGCCACCAGAGTCAGATCGAAGCCGATCTGCTCGCTGCGGGTGGCCAGGCGGCTGACGTAGTCCCAGGTGGCGGCCATCGCCTCGTCCTCCACGTTGCGCAGCCAGCCGCCGAACACGGGGAGCCAGTATCCGAACCGGAGGCTCATGACGCCCTCCCGCCGGCCCGCTCCATCAGGGCATCCACCAGGCGCTCGGTGGGGTCGAAGCCGACCACGCGAACCGGATCAGCCACGAAGTTGGACAGGGCGTTGACGTCATAGAAGTACGGGCGGCCATCCCGCTCGCTCTCCAGGTACTCGATCCCGCCGACGTCGAGCCGCGCCGCGACGGCAATCCTCTCAACCGCCTCGACAATCCAGGAGGGCGGATCGAACCGTTCGACGGAGACGCCGGCCTTCTGCGCCCCCGCGGGGCAGGCTGCGCTCTCCAGCGCCTGGCCCTCGACGGTCCTGCAGATGTCGGCCGGGCAGAGATCGAAGCCCGCATCCTGCTCGAGGTGGACCCGGATGCCGTACAGGTAGCGCCCTTCGAGCGTCTCGACCCGCACGATGCTGCCGCCGCGGGGAGAGTGGTACTCCTGCAGGAGCAGCGTGTGATCGAGCCCGGGATCGATGGCGTCCGACCTGACCGCCGCCTCGAGCGTCTCTGGTGTGTCGAAGCGCACGATGCCCGCGCCGCTGCCGCCGATGTTCGGCTTGACCAGCAGCGGGAAGACGAGGCCTTCGGCGGCCTCGGAGAGAAGCAACGGATGGTTCACCACGCGCGTGCGCGGCACGGGCAGCCCGAGCCGCTCCAGCAGCGACACCTGGAGCGCCTTGCTCGTCTCGACGGTGAACGCGGCGAGGCCATTGAACACGGGTGTTCCGAGAGCCTCGAGGTGAGCGAGGTAGTGCAGCGTGTACAGGATGGCGCCGCCGTGGCCCCGCTTCCAGGCGGACGGGCTCATCCGGTTGAAGAGGAGAGGCCGGCCGTTCGACGCCGGCGAGGTGGCGGGATCGAAGCGGTGCAGGCCGGCGTCCAGGCGCAAACAGCGCAGGCCCCGGCGGTCCAGCTCCTGGAAGAGCGGCGCGAACCAGTGAGGGTGCTCGTAATAGACGGCGATCGGCAAGGCGTGCATGGGACCTCCTTCTGTTCGCCGCGCCGCCGGATCCGGACAACAAAAAACCCGCTTCCGGCGGCGCCGTCGGCGGGTCTGAAGTCTCTCGGAACCTGTGCTTGCTCTTATGCCCGGGCTCGGTCTCCTCCATTCCCGCGATGGCGGGGACAACAACAGCACATGGAGAGAGCTCGAGCGGGAATCATGCACGGAAGGTACGGCGGGATCATGGATCGGTCAAGGGAGGAGGTAGCTACTTCTCGGCCGGCTTCGACGGTGCGCAGGCTGAATTGAGCGGCTGCGCGGCCACCGATTCGATCTCCTGGCGCGGGCTGTCTTTCAGGAACGACACCTTTCCGTAGGCGCCGGTGATCAGCTTCAGGTTCGCCTCATGCGTCCAGGAGACGAAATGCCCCGTGACGTCGCCCGACAGGGCGCCGTTGACGTCCGGCAGCATCATGACCGGCCCGCCGCACGCCAGATCGAAGCGCGACAGCGCCAGGGTCCTGACGGGCTGGTGGGCCGACGTGCGGAAATGCACCTCGCGCCGCGGCATGTCGTACACAATGCTCCACTGCGTGGCCGGCCCCTGCGCCACCTCGGCCAGGATCTCGAACGCGGCGGGCACGAGCGGGGCGCTTCCCTGACGGCGCGGCTCGAGCATGTCCGCGGCCCGCGCGAAGCGGGAGAGCGATCCGGAGTTCCGGGCACCCGCCCCCTGGTCGCCCCCCTGGCCGCGGGATCGCATCCAACTCAGTGACGAGGCGTAGGTGTCGTTGGCCAGCACCGGCACCGTGAGCGCGGCTCCGGTGTGCACGACCGGACGTCCCTCGAGAAACTCGATCGTGGCGGCGGCTCCGGTGGCATCCGCCACCAGGTAATGCAGCGTCACCGTGCCGGAGACGCGCACATCGTCGAGATGCTGGATCACCGAGGCCACGCCGTCGCGTAGATCCAATGATACTGGATCCATTCCAGCACGCGCACCTCGGGCCTGCCGTCGGCGGGCGGATAGCGCGCTTCATCGAGCCACATCAGCTCGACGACGAGCCCCTTCTCGTTCATGCCGCCCATGGGGTAGTCGCGGCCGAACTGGTTGAACGTGACGCTGCCGAACGCCGAGACCCAGCTGGCCGGACGTCCCTTGCGCAGGGAGGTCTTGGACAAGCCGCGCTGATTGACCAGGACCATGCCGTCGCCGATCTCGAAGTCGTAGTTACGGCCGAACACGGCCTCGCTCCCGCGCACCAGGCAGAAGGTGGTGCAGGCGGAGGCCTCGCGGGGCAGCAGCAGCGCCGCCAGGGCGCAGGCCATCGCCGCACGGCGCGCGCGGCTCACGGGCGTCCCTCCAGGATGCGCTCGCGCAGCGACCGCACCGCCCCCAGGTGGTCGGCGTCGTGCTCCCGCATCATCTCGAGAATCGATCCCAGGGTCACGGGGCCCGTCTTCTCCAGCGTCCCGGGGCGGGCCAGGTCCTGATCGGTGGCGTCCGCGACGGCCTCGGTGGCCAGCCTGCGCGCCCGCGCGAACCCTTCGTAGCCCGGCTGCAGCGGCTGTTCGTTATAGCGGCGCTCCGCCGCCAGCCGGTCGCCATCGATGTCCGGGAGCACCGGATGGGGCTCGGCGCGCAGGCGCCGCACGCGCACCAGGTAGCCCTCCTCCTCGATGTCACGCAGGTGCCAGACGTTCTCCAGGATCGAGAACTCCGAGGCCGAGGGCTTCCAGGCCAGGTCGCCTGGAGTGAGTCCGTCCAGGAGGCGCGCCAGGGAGATCGGCGTCTTCTTCAGCTCCGACACCAGGGGAGGGAGGCCGGCGGCGTTCATGCGGCGTTCTTCTTCGCCCAGACCGTGAAGGCGGTCTGCAGCTCGTCCGCCGACATCTTTATCTCCTTGTAGAAGTCGTCGGCAGTGGTGTCCTCGCGGATCTCGCGCGCCAGGTACTTCGCGAACCCGGCCGCGTGCGACCCCTCGTCTGCGGTCATCAGGAAGCGCACCAGCAGCCAGGCGGCTGCGTACCGCTCCATCGTCCGCTCCGCGTAGAACCTGCCCAGATCCTGAATGCGGATGAGCCCATCGAGAGACTCGGCCTCTCCCGACTTCAGCAGCTTGAGGTAGGCGCGGGCCTGATCCCTGCCCAGCCCGCTGCCCGTCGCGGGCTTTCCCTTGGTCAGGATGACGTTCTTGGAGCCCGTCTTCGACGGAACATACGCTCCCGACTCCTCGCGCAGCATGTAGCCATAGTAGTTGGCCATCCCTTCGGCGATCCACGGCATGGGCTCCACGTCCAAGCCGTAGAGGCGCTGCATCACCAGCTGATGCGTCGCCTCGTGCACCAGCACGTCGGGCAGCTCGGCCAGCCCCACCGTGTCGGTGTGCATGGCCACGACGTCCAGGTAGGGCGTGTAGTGACCGATCAGGTTCGAGGAAGCCTTGCGCTGCGACTCGTCTTCGCCGAAGAGCTGCTTGTACTTGAAGCGGGAATAGAAGAGATAGATGTGGGAGACCTGGTCGTAGGGTCGCATCTCGATCTTGCCCGTCCAGTCCCGATCGAACTGCTCGCGGAGGCTTTCCAGGAGATCGACCGCCTTGCGCGCGACGCAACGCGGGTCATCGGTCTTGACCTTGTAGTGCTTACCGACGGCCGAGTCGTAGGACTTGTCGTAGATCAGCTCGTCGGCGGCCTTGACGAAGGCCTCGGCCAGGGCCGGGTCGGGGACTTCGGCCCGCGGAGCGGCCCCACCGCCCATCAGGACGGCGAGAAGAACCCCGCTCAGGATCGACCGTGCCCGCATGCGCCAGCCTACCACGATCGGGCGGCTCATCGGGCCGGCAGAATCACGGGAGATGTCCCCGTTGTGCGCACCCTGTCGCTGAAGCGGGCGAGCGGACCCTGTTCCACGGCACGCAGCTCGGACAGCAGGCTCTCCAGCTCGGCGTGCAGCTCGCGCTGCATCTCCACGGCCCCATCGGTGGGGCGCGCGTCGCCGCTGTCGACGATGCCCATCAGCGCGATGATCCTGTTGTCGAGCTGGGGCTGATAGTTCAGCGGATCCTGCACCGCTTCGTTGCGCGTCTGGTGCAGTCGCGTCTCGATCTTCTCGAGCGGGTCGCGCACATCCTTGGCCGCGGCATCGAGCCCTTCGCCCATACCGGCGTCGGTGAGCCGCCGGGTCAGGTCGTTCACCTGGGCGCGGATGTCGCGGATCCGCTTCATGGCGCGATGGCTGGCCGAGAGATCCTCCCACAGCTGGCGCGAGAGACGGAACTGAGCGTCGAGATCCTCCTGGGTGGCGCTGGTGAGCGGGCTCTTCGCCACCGCCACGTCGCGCGTGAGGGTGTTGCTGCCCAGGGAGAGGCGCACCTTGAAGCGTCCAGGCGCGACGCGCGGGCCGTTTCCGGTCCCCCACAGGACGGCGTCGTCCACCATCTCGGCGTCCGCAAGTCGCAGGTCCCAGACGAAGCGGTTCAGGCTCGCCTCCACCGGGAGCTTGCGGGGCGGGATGGTCCCGGGCGGGAGGAACCGCGCGAAGGGGTTCGGCGCGGCGGGTTCTTCCTTCAGGCTCGACCACGAGCGCAGCACGGTCCCGGCCTGGTCCAGGACCTCGATCTTCAGCTCGCTCCCTTCCGCGGGCGCCTCGGCCAGCAGGTAGTGGATCATGACGCCGGCCGGAGGATTGGCGCCCGCCCCCGCCGGCGCGCTGCCACCGCCTCCGTAGCGCACCGTCTCGCGGGGAGTGAACAGGTGGGCCTTGGAGCCCGCCACCGCGTCGGTCATCTCGTGAAGCGCGGTCAGGTCATCGAGGATCCAGAACGATCGCCCCTGCGTGGCCACCACCACGTCCTTGCGGGTGATGGTCAGATCGGTGACCGGCGTGATGGGCAGCCCCTGCTGGAAGGACTGCCATTTCCGTCCGTCGTCGAACGACACGTACAGGCCGAACTCCGTCCCGGCGAACAGCAGCCCCCTGCGATCGGGGTCCTCGCGCACGACGCGCGTGAAGTGGGTAGCCGGGATGCCGTTGCTGCCGTCGGTGAGCAGGTCCCACGTCCGGCCGTGGTCGTCGGTGCGGAAGATGTAGGGGCGGAAGTCGTCCGTCTTGTAGCGCGTCACGGCCAGGAAGACCCTCCCCGTGGCGTGGGGGGACACCTCGATGGAGTTCACCTGCCCCCATTCGGGCATCCGTTTCGGCGTGACGTTGGTCCAGGTGCGCCCGTTGTCGCGCGACAGGTGCACCAGGCCGTCGTCGCTGCCGGCCCACAGGACGCCCCGCTCGCGAGGGGATTCGGCCAGGGCGAACACGGTCCCGTAGACCTCGGCGCCCGTGTTGTCGAGCGTGATCGGGCCCCCCGAGGCGTCCTGCTTCTTCGGATCGTTGCGGGTGAGGTCGGGGCTGATCACCGTCCAGGACTGCCCTTCGTTGGTGCTGCGGTGCACGAACTGAGACGTGTGGTAAAGGACGGCGGGGTCGTGGGGGCTCAGGAGGATCGGGGCGTTCCACTGGAAGCGGTACTTCAGGTCCTTCGGCGCCTGGCCCACGGCGAGCTGCGGCCAGGCCATGATGTCGCGCTCCTGATCGGTGGCGTGATCGAAGCGGCCGATCGACCCGCCATAGCACCCGCTGTAGGTGATCATCGGGTTGCGCGGATCCACCGCCACGTGCCCGCTCTCGCATCCCCCGATGACGTACCAGTCCTCCTGCTCGATGCCGCCTCCCTGCACCCGGCTGGGGATGGCCAGGCAGCTGTTGTCCTGCTGGCAGCCGTAGACGTAGTAGGGGAACCGGTTGTCGGTGATGACCCGGTAGATCTCCGAGGTGGGCTGGTTGTCGATCGAGCTCCAGGTGCGGCCGCCGTTGCTGGTGATGGTGGCGCCGCCGTCGTTTCCGTTGATCATCCTCTGCGGGTCTTCGGGGGCGATCCAGAGGTCGTGGTTGTCGCCGTGCGGGGCGCGAATCAGCTGGAAGTTCTTGCCGGCGTCGTCGGAGCGCCACATGTTGACGTTCAGGATGTAGACGGTGTTGATGTCCTTCGGGTCCGCGTAGACGTGCGTGTAGTACCAGGCCCGCTGCCTGAAGTTGCGATCGGGGTTGATCAGGCGGAAGGTCTTGCCGGCGTCGTCCGAGCGGAAGAGCCCGCCGTCCTCGGCCTCCACCAGGGCCCACACGCGCCGTGGCTCCGCCCCCGACACGGACACGCCGATGCGTCCCTTCGTTCCTTTGGGAAGCCCCTCCGTCAGCTCGGTCCAGGTCTCTCCGCCGTCGACCGACTTGTGCAGGCCGCTTCCCTTGCCGCCACTGATGAAGGTCCAGGGCTTGCGCTCCGCGACCCACGTCGCGGCGTACAGCACGCGCGGGTTGGCCGGGTCCATCGCCAGGTCCACCGCGCCCGCCTGTTCGCTGACGAAGAGAACCCTCTGCCAGCTCTTCCCGCCGTCACGCGACCGGAAGACGCCGCGCTCCTCGCTGAGGCCGAAGGCGTGGCCCAGGACCGCCACGTACACGAGGTCGGGATCGGTCGGATGCACCGCAATGCGGCCGATCTGCCCGGCGTTCTGCAGGCCGGCGCGCGTCCAGGTCTCGCCCGCGTCGGTGGAGCGGTAGACCCCGTCGCCGGGCGACGTGTTGCCGCGCACGCACGCCGAGCCCATCCCCGCGTAGATCACGTTGCGATCGGACGGAGCGACGGCGATTGCCCCCACGGACGCGCTCTTGAAGGACGCGTCCGCCACGCTGCGCCAGGTGAGCCCCGCGTCGGTGGTCTTCCAGACCCCGCCGCCCGTGGAGCCCATGTAGTAGGTCTGCCGGTCGCCGGGGATCCCGGTTACGGCGGTCACGCGCCCGCCGCGGAACGGGCCGATGTTGCGGAACGAGAGGGCCTTGAACACCTTTGGATCGAAGGCCGGCTTCACCTCCGGCTCCGCCGCCACGGCGAGCGTCCCCGCGAGCCCCAGCCACACGAACCCCACGACCCACCATCCCGCCCCTCGACGCATCCGACCTCCTCCTGTCTGCCTCATGTGTTCCGACACGAGCCCAGCGTTACCCGGCCCCCCAAGAACCAGGCGAGTATACTCACCTCGTGACGAACGAACGCGGTTCCCAGGCTCTTCACGATCGCACGGAACGCGACCTCGCCGAAGAGAAGGCCGCCGCGCTGGGGCGCGTTCTCGAGAAGCTGGCCGGCACGATGGCCGCCGCGCGCGTCGCCGAGCAGGAGCTGCGCGCTGCGAGCGGGCCGGACCGGGAGACCTGCGCCCGGCACCTGGAGCAAGCCCGGCGCAGGGCCGGGGAGCACCTCTGGTTCGCCATCGTCCAACGGGAAGCTCTCGGTCTGAGGCACCACCGGGAGCTGCTGGAGGATTTCCCCATCCCGCCCGCGTTCATCGGGCCCGCTCCGCGCTGAGGGGGCTTCGGCTGCGGACCGCGGCGCGCACCTGGACGGTCATCCTGGCGTTCACGCTCCTGGCGGCCGCCATGGCGTGGTGGCTGTCGCCCTGGCGCCGGTCAGGGCAGGACGCTGTTGCGGGGCCGGACCTCTCGGCGGAACGTGCGCTCGCGGCCTCTCCCGCGGCTTTCGAGGCCTACCAGCAGGGGGCCTCACTGGCGTCCGCCGATCCGGCCGCGGCGCTGTCCTTGTTCCGGAAGGCGGCCACGCTCGATGCGTCCTTCGCCCCCGCGCGCTATCGCCTGGCTCTCGCCGCCGTCCTGGTCGATGATGATCGCGAGGCGACGCCGGCGATCCGTGCCGCGCTGGAGGCGGGCGATCGTCTTCCCGAGGCCTACAGGACCGCCGCGCGGCCCCTGGGCTTTCTCGTGGACGGGGACTTCGCGCGGATGCCGGAAGCGCTCGGCGCCGCCCAGGCCTCGCACCCCGACGATCCGGATCTGCACCTGATGGCCGCGCTGGCGGCCCGATCCTGCGAGCAATTCGATCCCGCGTCGGTCATCGAACACGCGGCCGCGGTTCTCCGCACCGCCCCCGAGGACGTGGCCGCGGGCGGCCTCCTGATCGAGGCGGCCGGCATGCTGGATCGCCCGCTCGCGGAAGCGGGGCTCCCGGCGCCAGGGAACGCCGCGGCCGCCGGTCAGGCCGCCCTCTGGCGCGGAGACTTCGATGCCGCCATCGAGGCAGTCGACGAGGTCCTTCGTGCGGGTGGAGACGTGCTCGCGGCCGGGCTGGCTCCCGCGTTCATCCTCACCGGGGATCCCGCCCAGGTGCGTGCGATGGACGACTCCGAGATGGAGCCGCACCGCACCACCACCGGGAACGCGACGGCGCTCCTGCACGCCGGCATCAACGAGATGGGGGACGGACAGCTCACCCTCGCAGCCGAGCTGTTCGAGAGGGGAGCCGAGTACGCGCGGGCTCCATGGAGGCGGGCCGAGGCGGCCGGGCTCCTGCTGCTGGCCGCGCGCGCCCGCAGGCTGGAAGGGCGCGGCGCCGAGGAGGCCTCCGCCATTCAGGCGGCGCGCGCCCTCGTGGGGAAGCTGGGTATCGTGGAGCACGCCCTGGCCCTGTCCCGTCTTGCCGCGGGTGATCCGGCCGGGGCGGCCGCCATCGCGGCGGGGCTCGATGCCGAAGATCCGTGGAGGCGCCTCGTCGAAGGGGAGATCGCCCTGGCCGGGGGAGACACACGGCAGGCCGTGGAGGCCGTGCAGGCGGCCTGGGCCATGAAGCGGGCGAGCCCCGCCGACTGCGTCGCCGTGCGCGCCGACGCCATCTTTCTCGACGCCCTTGGGCGGGCGTTGCTCGCGGCTGGACGAACGGCGGAAGCAAAGGACGCCTTCGGGCAGGTGACCCGGCTGGGCATGCGAGGGCTGCGCCAGCCCGACCTCATGGCTCGTGCCGCCCGGGCGATCGGAGATCCTTGAGAGTGCTCAGAGTCTGCAGCGCTCCGGGATCCAGGACGGGTGCCGAGGGCCGCTCGAGGGCCAGGAGCGCGCCCGGTCCGCCGCAGCTCGACAGAAAGCGATTGTAGGCCCACTCCATCAGGTACTTCAGGTTCATCACGTCCTCCAGGTTGTACCTGACGAGCAGCTCCAGCGCGCCGGAGTCGCCCGCGCGATGGCGGCGCCACAAGGTCACGGCGTGGGCGCCGTCCAGACCGTCCAGATCGCCGCGGTGAAGCCCGACCTGTCGCTCCACGCTCTTCAATCCTCCTCGCAGCCCCAGCGCTCGCAGGCTGTGCATCAGATCGATGTGCGCCGCGGGGAGCCTGACCTCCGGGAAGACGCGCCGGATGAAGGGGACGTCGAACCCCTTTCCGTTGAAGGTGACCAGCAGGCGGCCTCCTTCCATCGCCGTGGCGAAGCGCTCCAGATCGCGCCCCGCCACGAACGCTCGCGCCGTTCTGCCGTCGGACACGCCGATCACGGTGATGGCGTCGTTCCAGAAGAGTCCGTCGGTCTCGATGTCGAGGTAGCGGACCGAGTCCCTGAACTCACCAAAGATCCGCCAGCCCTCGCGAGAGGGGAGGCGGCGCTGGAAGTACCCGGTGTCTCCGTCGGTCAGGGCCTGCCGCCCGGATTCCACCGAGTCGAGCAGCCTCTTCCGGAGGGTCGGCCCCAGTCCCGGCACGTGCCCGATCCTGTCCAGATCGTCCCAGTGGCGGATGCCCTGCTCCCAGAGCCATCTCTCGGTGCGCTGCCCCACGCCACGGGCGTGGATGAAACTGTGGCGCAACATGCGCGGATGATAGCCGAGGAGGCCCCCAGGGGGGGTGTGGTATACTCCCGCCGTTTCCGCCTATTGGTCCGTTCATCAACGACTCATAAAGTGGGGGCAAAGGTGGCTCGCGAGGCAGCCGTCGTCTACAAAGGGGCCAAACCGTGGGCCGAGAGATACCCGTCCATCGCTCAGGAGATGGCGGCGGATCTGCGCGAGCTGATGGCTTCCGCCGAGCCCAAGATCCGCAACATCCACCAGCAGGCCCTCGGCATCCGCCTCAAGTACCGCGACAACGTCGTCTCGGCCCTCCCGGACGAGTGCTGGGACGTCTATTTCGTCGACGGCGAAGCCTACAACGAGAACTGCCATTTCTCCGTGGCCTTCCGGCACCATACCCTCGAGATCGGACTGGTGATCCCGAACCACGCCAAGAGCCGCCAGTGGGAGAGGTTCAACACGCTGGCGCGCGACAAGAACCGGTTCCTGGACATGCTGCGCGGCATCCGCCAGGAAGTCCCCGAGCTCTGGGTCCAGATGAACCACCGTCACGACATGGGCGGGCAGAAGGTGGTGGAGGACGGCGAGGGAAGGTTCAAGGTGGACACCATCTTCGGGTTCGACGTCCCCGAGGCCGAGAACCGTTACTTCAAGGCCGCCTCGTCCTGGTACGTCCTGATGAAGGAGCTCATGAGCGAGAGGCTGAACCACCGCTTCAATCTCGAGCTGCGGTTCGTCGCCCCGTACTACACCGAGCTCGAGGATCCCCGCAGGCAGTACCGCGAGAAGATCCAGCCCTACCAGGCCACCCCGGATCAGTCCAAGTTCTCCGAAGAGCTGATCCGCGTGGTGAATGGCTTTTCGCCCCTGTACACGTACCTGCTGGGCTAGGATCGACCGCGGCCAAGCCCCTGTCCCGTCCTTCCTTGCAATGGGCCCGCCGGCAATCCATGAGGGACCGGGCTTCCTGACAGGGAGGCCCGTACCTGCCGCCAGGCAAGGCTTTTCACGACCCCCAAGCGGTGGAGTGGCGCTCCGCAATTAGCATTCCCACGTTCCGGGTCAACGAAAAACAAGGAGGGACGCCGCCGGGCCGGCCGGCCCGAGCCGGCTGTCCCGATCGGGGTCTGTCAGACGGGTTGGGGTCGCAGGACTACGAGCTCTGGGTCAAGGAACTTGGTGCCTCGGGGCGGAATTGAACCACCTACGCAGGGATTTTCAGTCCCTCGCTCTACCGGTGAGCTACCGAGGCACCTGTCGAGGCTGAGTGTGGAGCGGGCGGAACCTTATCCGAACCGCGCGCGGCCTGTCAACGCGAGGGCCGCTCGGGGGCCTGGGCTCCGCGTCCCTTCGCCGGCGCCTGCGCCGGGTGCGGCACCGGTGCGGGCCCGGTGCGGGCGCCGTTGCCCGTGCCGGAAGCCGCCGGAGCGGCCGCCGCCGTCGCGCCGGGCGCCGTGGCACCTGCCGCTGCCGCAGGCGCCTTCACCAGCCCGAGGGCGGTGCGCAGCTTCACGTCGAGCTGCTGGCGGACGTCGGCATTCTCCTTGAGGAAAACGCGCGCGTTCTCGCGCCCCTGGCCGATGCGCAGGTCGCCGAAGGACCACCAGGTCCCGCTCTTCTGAACCAGCCCCTTCTCGAGGCCCAGGTCGAGCAGGTCTCCCTCGCGCGAGATCCCTTCTCCATAGATGATGTCGAACTCGCACGTCCGGAAGGGAGCGGCGGTCTTGTTCTTCACCACCTTGACCTTGGTGCGGTTGCCGATGACGGTCTCGCCTTCCTTGATCGAGGCGATCTTCCGGATGTCGATCCTCACCGAGGTGTAGAACTTCAGCGCCTTGCCTCCCGGGGTCGTCTCGGGGTTGCCGTACATCACGCCGATCTTCTCGCGGATCTGGTTGATGAAGACGAGGCAGGTGTTGGTCTTGCTCACCACGCCGGCCAGCTTGCGCATCGCCTGGGACATCAGGCGCGCCTGCAGGCCCACGTGGCTGTCGCCCATCTCGCCCTCCAGCTCGGCCCGCGGGACCAGCGCGGCCACCGAATCGATGACGATGACGTCGATCGCCCCGGACCTCACAAGCACCTCGGCGATCTCCAGCGCCTGCTCGCCGTTGTCCGGCTGCGAGATCAGCAGATTGTCGATGTCCACGCCCAGCTTGCGGGAGTATTCGGGATCGACGGCGTGCTCGGCGTCGATGAAGGCCGCCATGCCGGCCCGTCGCTGCGCTTCGGCGATGACATGCAGCGCCAGCGTGGTCTTGCCCGAGGATTCCGGCCCGAAGATCTCGCACACGCGGCCGCGCGGCAGCCCGCCGACGCCCAGGGCGGCGTCGAGTGAGATGCACGAGGTGGAGATGGAGCTCACTTCCTGCACCTCGCGGCTTCCCAGCCTCATGATCGCGCCCTTGCCGTATTCCTTCTCGATCTGTGCGAGGGCGCTCTCGACCGCCTTCGCCTTGCCGTTGATCTCCTGGGCCATTGCGTTCTCCTTGGGTGGGAGGGTCAGGCGGTCGGTCACGTCAGGGACCGGCATTCTAGTGCAGGGTGAAGGAAAAAGTAAATCGCAAGTCGGCGATCAGAGTCTTTGCCCAACAACGTGAAGAACAGGAGAAGGTGATAAGCCGCGTGCAGGCCCAAAATCCAGGGAAAATTCGAGTTCCGGGTTGACACCCCTGAAAGCGGAACGTATTATCGCCGTGTTTCAGCGGGCGCATCGAGCGCGGACCCGTGACCCCCGCTACGGGCTCGTCCGGCGCGCATTCGGCAACGACCAGGGGGCGGGCCAGCCACTTCCCTCCGGCCGGGAAACTCCTGCATCCCAGCCACCTCTGGATCATCCGTTCCGACGGGCGAGAGGTTGCGTTTGGCTCATTCACACCAGCGGTCCTTCCTGTTCCTGACAACCCTCCTCGTCGTGGCCGGCTGCGCGGGCTCCGACAACCGCCCGCGCACGGCTCCCGACAATCCCGACGCAAAGGAAAGCTCTTCGGTGGCCATCAGTGAGAACGAAGCCATCGTCGAGTCGGGCATCGATCCGGAGCCCGCGGTCGACGATCCCATCGAGGATCCGGCCGAAGCCATCATCGATCGCGCGCAGGAAGCCTTCGACATGGGGATGAACGCGCTGCGCGTCGGCAACCCGGAGGGGGCCCGCGAGCACTTCGATCGCGCTGTGCAGATCTTCCAGGAATCAGGAATGGTCGAAGAGAACGCCCGCGTGCGCGACGCGTTCGAGAGGATGCAGGACGACATCGCCGAGCTGGAGTTCGAATCGGGCGAGCCTCCCGACCAGGCGCCCGACGCGGTTCCGTCGCCCACCGAACAGCTCGACGACATCACCGCCGATCTCTCCCCGGAGAAGGCGCAGGAAGAGCTGCGCCAGGTGGCGCCCGAGGCCCGCCGGGTCACCTTCGACATCCCGATGGTGCTCAATCAGCAGGTTCTTGGCTGGGTCGAGATTTTCAAGAACCGGAGGGACTTCAGGAACTCCTTCCTGGGCGGATACGAGCGCTACGGCTGGTACGAGGAGATGATCCACAGGACCCTGGCCGAAGAGGGTATGCCGCAGGACCTGATCTACATGGCCTTCCTGGAGAGCACCTACAAGACCAGCGCGTACTCGCGTGCGCGGGCCAAGGGGATCTGGCAGTTCATGACCCCCACCGGCCGGCAGTACGGACTCAAGGTGGACCGCTTCGTCGACGAGCGCTCTCACCCCGAGAAGTCCACGCGCGCTGCTGCCCGCTACATGAAAGACCTGTACGGCATCTTTGGGGACTGGCATCTGGCCATCGCCGCGTACAACACGGGCGCCGGCAACATCATGCGCGCTCAGCGCCGCAGCGGGAAGACGAGCTACTGGGACCTGGCCCGCACGAAGTACATGCGACTGGAGACCAAGAACTTCGTGCCCGCCATCCTGGCGCTCGCCCTGATCTCCAAGGATCCTGCGAAGTACGGCTTCGAGGGCGTGCGGCACAATCCGACTCTGAGATACGACACGGTGAGCGTGAACGGAGCCACCAAGCTCTCTCTCATCGCCAGGCTGGCTGAGGTCAGCGAGGACGATATCCGGTTCCTCAACCCGCACCTGCGCCTGGGCGTGACGCCTCCCTATGAGAAGACCTACGAGGTCAAGGTGCCGGCCGGGGCCGGCGTTCAGGTGGCCCGCGGCTACGAAGCCCTGCCCGAGTCCGAGCGCATCACCGCCGTGGCCAGCACGCACACGGTGCGCCGTGGCGAGACTCTGGCGTCCATCGCCTCGCGCTACGGCATCTCGGTGCGCGAGCTGTCGTCTCTGAACGGCATTCGCAACGCCAATCGCATCAGCATCGGCACGCGCCTGACGGTGCCGTCGATTCCCGGTGCCTCGATCGCCGAGCCGGAGGGCCGCTCGTCGCGCCGCGCCTCGCATGGCACGAAGTACGCTCCCTACCACGTGGTCCGCCGCGGCGACACTCTGTCCGGCATCTCGCGGGAGTACGGCGTCTCCCTGAGAAACCTCATGGCCTGGAACGACCTGACCAAGGACGCCACGATCAGGCCGGGAACGAAGCTGATGGTGAGCCGCACGGCCTCCGCGGCGCCGGTGGAGCGCGCGGTGCCGGTCGAGAAGACCGCTCCACCCGCGGCCGGCGTGGTGAGCGTGCCGGGCGGCGGTCAGACCCAGCCCGACCCGGCCGGCCAGAAATTGACCTACCGCGTGCGCCGGGGCGACAACCTGTTCCGGATCGCCATGAAGTACAAGACGACCGTGGAGAACCTGCGCTCCTGGAACAACCTGATGGACGACAGCATCAACGCCGGCGATCTGCTCACCATCTACCCGAACTGACGCCGGCGCCGGGTCCTGGTCACAGATCCCGGGCGATGGAGGCGATCGTCCGGACCCAGGCCTCCTGAAGCCCTTCACCCACTCCTTCGGCCTGGCCCGATGACTTGATGTCCAGGAGCGGTGTTTCCCTGCGCACCCAGAACGCCAGGGGGCCCGCCGGCGGCTCCTCCGCCCGGTAGGGGGCCGTCCCCGGACGTGTCGTGCTGCTCTCGGACAGGGCCACGCCCGAAGCCCGCGCCGACTCGCGCGCAAGACTCTCGAGCGATTCTGACGCCAGAGGGAGCTCCATCAGGGGCCCGGGTGCCCCGATCCCGATCACGGCGGACGCGCTCAGGCCCATCTCGTCCAGCCATCCGGCCAGGGCCGCCGCCCCGGGTATGCCGCCTCTCAGGGGATCGAGCGCGGCCAGCACGACGCCGGGCTTCGGACGCCCCTCTCCCGAGAGTGCCCTGGCGCAGGAAGCCAGCAGGGCCGCTCCTGCGGGATGGGCCGAATCTCGCAGGGTGATCAGCACCACGACCTCCCCGCGGCGTCCGGGGTCGGTCCCTTCGATGAACGCAAGGACGTTGGTTCCGCTCGAGTCCAGGAGGCCCAGAGAGGCCCACGCCCCCACGCGGAGGTCGAGCAGCCAGGGCCGGAAGCCAGGGTTCGGAGCCTCGAGATCCGGAGGCGTGGAGAGCCGTGCGAAGGTGTTCTGCCCGAGCAGCTCGATTCCCAGCTCGGGCCCTGCGCTCAACGTGAGGATCTCCGGCACCGGCCCCGACAAGGGGAGCGTCCCCAGAGGATCGAAGTGCGCCTCGGAGAGCATCGACTCGTAGAGCGAGCGCCCGGCCCTGGGCTTCACGAGCACCAGGCCCGCGGCTCCCAGCCGCGCTGCCCCCTGCATCATCTGGGCCAGGAGCAGGCCCGCGTCTTCGGCGCCCGGCCGCTCCACGCTCAGGACGATTGCGCCGTCGAAACGTGGCCCGCCGGCAGGAGGCGTCCGCGAGCCCACGGAAGCGAGGTCCTCGGGCTCCAGCACGATGGCCCCCTCCGCGGGCTCGAGCACGGTGGCCCTGGCCGGGATGGGGAACGGACGGGCCGGGAACACCGCTTCGGTGCCGTCACGCTGCAGGCGCACGCCGCCCGGCGCTCCGGCCGACAGCTCCACGAGAGGGGCATGGAAGGTCTGGACGCGCGCAGGCCCCGTGCCCGTGGCCGCGAATGCTTCCTGAAGCCATGCGATCAGGCTCTCGTCGCTGCCCTGAGGGGCCCCGGGTGCCGAGGAGAGCGCCGCCGCGATCAGGACGGCGGCCGCTCTCAGGTCAGGAGTCATCGCGAGTCGGGCCCCCGCCGATCCACGACCGCTTCCACCCACGGCTCGAGGCTGGACGGATCGATCAGGGCGCGGGCCATCGCAGCCGCCTGCTCCGCCTGGACGCTGCCGGATGAATCGGCGGGGCCGGACGGATCGCCGGGCCGGCCCGCGGGTCGGCGGCCCTCCTGGCGCAGCTCGTCGACGCAGCGCTGCCAGGCGCGGTTGATCCGTGACAGGCCGCGCATCAGAGAGCGCACGCGCGCATCACGGGCTGCGGCGTCCAGCTCGGGCTGCTCCGGAGGGCTGGACGCCAGCGACAGAATCATCTCACGCACCCCCGCGCGCGCTTCGGCCACCTTGTCCGGCAGGATCCCCATCCCGGCCGTCCACTGCACCATCCCGCCCAGCGGCGAGGCGTCGGCTCCGAGCGAGTAGGACAGCCCGCGCGTCTCGCGCAGCGTGAGCCCCATCCGAGCGCCGAGCACGGAGGCCAGCGCGGCGAGCGTGGGGGCCGTCTCCGGCGTGGTGAGCCTTCCCCAGGCGACGTAGGCCTGGGAAGCGTCGAGCGCCTCGGCTACTTCGCGCGGGCCGGGCAGATCCTCGCGGGAAGCCCCCGCCGCGGGGGCAGGGGGCGGCCACACGCGGTTCGGCCGCGCCGGGGCCCCTTCGCCCCAGCGGCCCAGCCTGGCCTCCAGCCGGGGGAGCAGGGTTTCGAGAGGGACGGACGTCCCGATGGCTACGATCAGATTGCGCGGCGAGAAATACGCGGCATGGAATGCGCGTATGTCCTCGAGGCTCATCGCGGCCAGCGACGCCTCGGTGCCGAAGGGAGACGCGGCCGCCGGATGATCCTTGCCCCACAAGCCTCCCGCCACGGCCAGGCGCGCGCGATCCCTCGGCGAGGCGGCGGCGCGGCGGACTCGCGCCATCTGCTGGTCGCGTGCCATCACGAACGACGCTTCTGAATCCAGCACCGGCTCGAAGAGGATCTCGCGCAGCAGATCGAGGGCCTCGGGAGCATGCTCGTCGAGGGCCTCGAGACGGATGTAGGAGTACTCGGGCGTCAGGTAGATGTCGTCGTAGGGGATGGAGGGGTCGTCGGAGGTCTTCAGCGTGCCTCCCACGGCACGGAGCGCCTCCTGCAGGCGCTCGCCCGGATGGCTCTTCGTCCCGCCCATGCCGATCATGCTGTGCAGCACCTCGGCGATTCCGCCCCGGCCGGACGGCTCGGCCAGCGCGCGGTCACGCACCAGAACGTGCGCGGCGAACACCCTGGAGTCGTCGCTGGACTCCAGGATCATCCGCATCCCGTTGGGCAGCGACGTGCGCACGGGAGGCATGCGGCGCGCGCCGTCGCCGCCGACCGGCGCGAGCGGCGCGGGCGGAGCCTGCGCCTCGGCGGCGGGAGGCTTCCACCCATCGACCAGCGCGCGGCTCTCGCGCGACGGACGTCCCTCGATCGCCGGAGCCCGGCCGGCCGGAGCGGCTCCCGCCGCAGGCCCATTGTCTGGCGGGGCATCGGGACCGGCCATGAAGGTGGCCCATAGTTCGGGGGCAGCCAGCGGCCCGGCCAGGTCCTCGAGATCGGCCGGCTCGACCCAATCCATGTGGCGCACCAGATCGCGCGCCAACTCCCACCCTCCTCCCGCCACGTAGGGGGCTCGATCGAGGCCGAAGTAGTGGGGTTTCTCCCACAGGCGGATCAGTGCCGCCTTCTCTTCCAGCCGCACCTGGTCCAGGTCGCGGCTCTTCCAGCCTGGCCGGCGCAGGCGGCTCAGGATCTCGTCGCGCAGGGACGCGGACGCGTCCGCCCACGTCACGGAGCCGTCCAGCACCGCCCGCACTTGGAGCGATCCTGCCCGCGCACGGGCTTCCAGTCCCACGGTGGCGTCCAGCAGGGCGCCCCCTCCCGGGCGGGCGGCCTCCAGGCGCGCGTTGACCGCAGTCAGCAGCCCCGTGCCCAGCAGCTCCGCCAGCATCCGCGCGGTGACGAAGCTCGCGTTCCCGATCCCGGGGGCGGGGGCGCCGATCCAGAGGCGGCGCGCGCCCTGCGTGCGCACGGTGTGAGCGCGCCCCAGAGCCGCCGTGTCGAGCAGCTGGGGCCGATCCGGTGCCTCGGGGAGCAGCCGAGGCGCAGCGGCCCCGAACAGGTTCCTGACCAGCTGCGTCATCTCCGCCGGCTCGAAGTCCCCCATGACGATGAGCGTCATGTTGTTGGGCGCGTACCACGTCCGGTAATAGTCCAGGATCGCGTCGCGGGGGATGGCGCGCACCGACTCGGGGGTGCCGATCACGGGAAGCGAGAGCCCGCCGGTGTAGAGGCGCGCCGCGTACAACTCCGACAGGGCCGCCTCGTCCTGCACCCGGTCCTTGGCGATCTCGTTGGCGATGATCTCCCGCTCCTGCACCAGACGGTCTTCCGGAATCGTGGCGTTCAGAAGCATGTCGGCCTGCAGGTCGAGCGCCTCGGCGAACTGCTCGCGGGCGGCCAGCACGAAGTAGGCCGTGTGTTCGACGTCGGTGTGCGCGTTGTTCACGAGGCCGTGGAGGCCCGGCGCGGCCGCGATGTCCTGGTGGCTCCGGCGCCGGGTCCCGGAGAAGAGCAGGTGCTCCAGCATGTGGGAGATCCCGCTGGTCGACGGGTCTTCCAGCGACGAGCCGGCCCGCACCACGGCCACCGAGGTGATCAGGGGCGCCGTGCGGTTGGGGATGAGCACCACCTCCAGGCCGTTGTCCAGAACGAGGCGCGTGGAGGGAGGAAGCCGATCCACCTTGGGGCGGGCGCCTGCCGGGACCGATCCGGCGAGCAGGATCAGCAGGACGGCAAGACGGCGGCGGGCGGGGCGCATGAAGGAAGGATTCTAGCAGAGGCGTCGAGGGGACCTCCGTTGACACCCGATGGAGGTTGGTATTGAATGCGCCCCGGATGATCCCCATCGATCTGGCCGGCAGGACCGGCGCCGTGTTCGGCGTGGCGAACCATCGCAGCCTCGCCTGGGCCATCGCGCAGCAGCTTCACGCCGCGGGCGCCCGGCTGGCTTTCAGCTACGCGGGCGAGCGGCTCAAGGACAAGGTCGAGGCGCTCGCGAAGGATCTTCCCGGCTCGTTCGTGTTCGAGTGCGACGTCACCAGCGACGAGGCCGTCTCCCGCGCCTTTTCCCGGATCGGCGAGCAGTTCGGCAAGCTGAACTTCCTGGTGCACAGCGTGGCGTTCGCCAACAAGGAGGATCTCGAGGGGGACTTCCTGGACACCTCGCGCGCCGGGTTCCACCTGGCCATGGACGTGAGCGCCTATTCGCTGGTGCGGCTGGCCAAGGAGGCCGCGCCGCTGCTGGAAAAAGAAGGCGGCAGCATCGTCACGCTCACCTACATGGCTTCCCAGCGCGTGGTCCCATCGTACAACGTGATGGGAAGCGCCAAGGCGGCCCTGGAGCACTCGATGCGCCAGCTGGCCTACGAGATGGGTCCGCGGAAGATCCGCGTCAACGCCATCTCCGCCGGCCCCGTCAACACGCTTTCTGCGCGCGGAATCTCGGGGTTCCTCGACATGCTGCAGGTGGCGCGCGAAAAGGCCCCGCTGCGGCGGAGCATCGAGCCGGCCGAGGTGGGGCAGGCGGCATTGTTCCTGCTGTCCGACATGGCCAGCGGCATCACGGGGGAAACCCTGTACGTGGACGCCGGCTACAACATCATGGGCACCTGACGGATCACGTCCCGGAGGATGAGGATGCGCACGAAGGCACTAGCACTCGCCGCGGCGGCCGCGGTGATGGCAACCGCGGTTTCCACGGCGGATGCCGCTTCATGGAAGGAGACACCCGGCATGTACGCGGTTTTCGAGACGAACCAGGGTCGCATCGTGGCCGAGCTGTTCCCCACGCAGACTCCCAAGACTGTGGAGAACTTCGTGGGGCTGGCCGAAGCCACCAAGCCCTACAAGGACCCGGCGCTCGGAGAGATGGTGAAGAAGAAGTTCTACGACGGCCTGACCTTCCACAGGATCATCCCCAATTTCATGATGCAGGGGGGCGATCCTCAGGGGACCGGGCGCGGCGGGCCGGGGTACCGCTTCGAGGACGAGATCGTGGCCTCGCTCACGTTCGATCGACCCGGGCGCCTGGCCATGGCCAACGCGGGGCCCAACACCAATGGCAGCCAGTTCTTCATCACGCATGTCCCCACGCCTCACCTGAACACGAAGCACACCATCTTCGGTCAGGTGGTGGAGGGGATGGAGGTGGTCGACAAGATCTGCTCGACGCTCGGAACCCCCACCGGGTCCCCGAAGGAGCCGGTCGTCATCAAGACGCTGACCATCGATCGGGTGGGACAGGGAAAGGCAGGCGCGGCCAGTCAGACCAAGCCGTCCGCCAAGCCCTGATCCCTGGACAGAGGGGGTCGACGGGCGTATGGTACCGGGTACACGGGAAAGGAGGTGGTCCAGTGAACATACACAGTACGATCTGGACGCGTGAGGTGCCTGTCTCCTAGACGGACCTTGCCGATTTCCTGAGTACCAGGCTGTCCGCTGGTGTTCCGTCCGGGAATCCCAGCAGGTCACCGAGCCCCGAAGACTTCGTCACCGTCCGGCGAAGCGGCAGAGATGCCGAAGCAGCTTCGGGGCTTTTTTTCTGTTCACAATGAGCGCACACCGGCGTCACGAACGAAGGGCTCGGCGGGCGGTCGCGGCGGCGCTGCTGGCGGTCGCCTCCGCGTGGCTCTGCGCGCCCTCCACTGCCTCGCCGCGGGGCGCAGCGGAAGAGACAGGAGGGCCCGTCAAGCTGCGCTACATCGGGCACTCCTGCTTCCTCATCACCACGCCGGAAGGCGTGCGCCTGGTCGTGGACCCGTTCACCAGCGAGGAGTGGCCGGGGATGCGACTGCCGCCGCTGGAGGCCGACCACGTGCTGGTGACGCATCCGCACTGGGATCACGCGGCCTACGCATCGGTCCGGGGGTCGCCCCGCGTCACGAGCTCGGCGGGGATCTTCGCGGAGAAGGACTTCGGCGTGCGCGGGATCACCGGCCGGCACGCCGAGGTGGGAGGCGCGCAGATCGGCTACCTCAACACGGTGTTCGTGATCCGCACGGGAGGCATCCGCATCTGCCATCTGGGAGACAACGGGCCGCCGGCCGATTCTCCGGCCCTCGCGGAAGCGATCGGGAAAGTCGACGTCCTCCTGATACCGATCGATTCGGAGCGCCGCGTGCTCGACTATCAGCAGGCGCGTGCCTGGATCGAGGCGCTCGGGCCGCGCCTGGTGATCCCCATGCATTACCGTGCTCACGGCGTCACCTTCGACAACGTCCCGGGGCTGGGGACTCCGGATGAATGGCTTTCGGGGCAGCCCGGATACCGCCGCGTGCCGGGCGACACGCTGGTGCTGGACGCCTCCTCCACCGACCCGGAGGCCTGGCCCGCTGTGGGAGCGGCGGCGGTGCGCGTGCTGACCCTGCCGGGTCAGCGCCTGGGCCGCGAGACGGCCGGCGTGGCCGGCCGGGCCGAGGCCCTCGAGGCGAAGCGGCAGGCCGACGTGGCGCTGTCCGGCGGGGACACCACGACGGCGCTAGGCCACCTGCAGCAGGCCGTGTCGCTGGATCCCTCGGACGCCGACGCGCTGCAGAAGATCGGCTTCCTGCACCTCCATGCCAGGCGCCCCGATCTCGCGGCGGACTTCCTGTCGCGCTCCGCGCGCGCCGCTGGGATGGGTGACGTGAAGGTCGCCTCGCTCTCCTGGCTGGGAGCAGGGATGGCCTTCGACCTCATGGGACGGCGCGAGGACGCGCGGGCCGCCTACCAAGCGGTGATCGGCCTGGGAGTGAACGACGAGAACCAGGTGGATCAGGCGAAAACCTATCTCGAGTCCCCGTACCAGGAGGATTGATCGAGGGAGCACCGCAGATGACCCAGGCTGCGCGGCATCGTCTCCTTCTGGTGATGGTGTGCGCTGCCGCCTTTCTGCCGGGCCTCGTGGGGCGCACGCTCTGGCCGCCCGACGAGCCGCGCTACGCGCTGGTGGCCCGCGACATGATCGAGCGTCACGACTACGTCGTGCCGCGCAAGGCGGGGGAGGTCTACCACTCGCAGCCCCCGCTCTTCCTGTGGGCCGAGGCCCTGGCCGCGCACCTCCTCGGTGGGATGAGCGAGACGGCCGCGCGCCTCCCCTCCTTCGTCGCCGCGCTGTCCTGCGTGCTGGTGACGCGGGGACTGGCGGCGGGCATGTTCGGCCCCTCGGCGGGCCTGGCGGCCGGGCTCGTGCTGGCCACGAGCCTCCGTTTCATGCTCTCGGCCCAGTGGGCCGCCACGGACATGCTGCTGTGCGCACTGGTCACGGCGGCCCTGGCTCGGGTGTGGCGGGTGGTTCGGGAAGAAAGCTTGCGGGCCTGGCCGGCGTGGGCCCTGGCTGGCCTCGCTGCTCTCACCAAGGGGCCGGTGGGCCTGGTGCTGCCGGCGCTGGTGTCTCTCGCCGGGACGCCCGGCAGCGGAGCGCGCCGCTTCGGCGTGCTGCGGCCGGGGTCCGGCGCGGCGGTCGCCGCGCTTGTGGTGGCCCCCTGGTACCTGGCCTATGCATGGGGCGCCGGCGGGGGACTGGCCGCGAACCTGATCCTCCAGCAATCGGTGAGGCGGTACCTGGAGGCGTGGAACAACGTCCAGCCGTGGCACTACTTCCTCTGGAGGCTGCCGCTGGACCTCCTTCCGTGGAGCCCGGCGCTCCTTGTGGCGCTGGGATGGTCCTTGCGCAGGATGCCCGCCCCCGAGCGGCGGTTCCTGTGGGCCTGGCTGGGAGTGGTGTTTCTCTTCTTCACCCTCTCGTCGGGCAAGCGGGGCGTGTACATCCTTCCCCTTTACCCCGCGGCGGCCATCCTGATAGGCTGGTGCCTCGTTCAAGGCGCTGCCCCGGGCACCGGGCCCCGCTGGCTGGCCTCGACGGCGAGACGCGCTCCGGCCCTGGTCGTCGCGCTCGCCGGAGCGGGCCTGCTCTATGCCTGGCTTCAGCACGGGGCGCAGATCAGTCGGTTCGGCGTCGTTCCCGTCTGGCTGGCAGTCGTGGCTTTCGCGGCAGGAGCGTCCTCCTCGCTTGTTCCCCATCGCGCCGTGGTGCCGTGCACCGCGGCCGCCGTCGTCCTGCTGTCGATGATTGCCTCCCTGTGGGCGGTGCCACTCGAGAACCGCAGGCAGAACGTCGTCGTGTTCGCGGCGGATATCGCGCGGCGGGTGCCGCCCGGCAGGCCTCTGGCCATCGTCGAGGACCGGTACGAGGATCTCGTCTATTACAGCCGGAGAGACGCCTCGATGGTGCGTCCGGGAGCGTCCCTGAGACGGTGGCTGTCCGGCACGGCCGACGCGTATGCCGTGCTGGACGAGCGGGCATGGATCGATCTGCGGTCAATCCCAGGCGTGGACCACGAAGTGTTGTCGGAAACGGCTCTGGCGGGTGATCCCTACCGCCTGGTCCTGACACGAAATCACGGGGAGGATTCCGATGCACGCGATACCGGGCCTTTCGGTGGTGGTGCCGCTCCTCAATGAAGAGAAGAACGTCGAACCGCTCGTCCAGGAAATCCATACGAACGTGGGTCCGCGGGCCCGGGTCTACGAGATCATCCTGGTGAACGACGGGAGCCAGGATCGCACCGGCGCGATGTGCGATGCCTTGTCGAGACGGGATGCCCGCGTGCGCGTCGTCCATCATGAGAAGAACCGCGGCTACGGAGCCGCCCTTCGCTCGGGGTTCCACGCTTCGTGCCAGCCCTACATCTTCACCACCGACGGGGATCTGCAGTTCGACATGGCGGAGATCGGCCGCCTGCTCCAGCTGCTGGAGGGGGCGGACATCGTGATGGGCTACCGCGCCCACCGGATGGACCCCGCGCACCGGCGCGTCAACGCCACCGTGTACAAGCAGGTGATGCGCCGGCTCTTCGGCGTGACGCAGAAGGACCTGGACTGCGCCTTCAAGATCTACCGCCGCGATTCGCTGGAGGCGCTGACCCTGGTGTCGGACGGGATCCTGATCAGCGGAGAGATTCTCATGCGGGCGATGCGGCAGGGCTTCGTGATCCGCGAGGTGGCGGTGAGCCATTATCCCCGGACGCACGGACGGCAGACGGGCAACCATCCCCGCGTGGTGGCCACGGCCATGGTGGAGCTGGCGCGCCTCTGGAGGGCTTCACGCCAGCAGGAGTCAGTGGCCCGTCAGACCACCGCCGCGGGCTCCGGGGGCGGGGCGGGAAGCTGATCCATGGCCCGCTCGAGCTGTCCGCAGACGTCCTGCATGTACTCGTAGAAGTGCTTGTGCAGCACGGCCACGGTGATCGCCTCCTTGAGCGCGGAGGGGCGGAAGGCCAGCGTCTTGGCCAGGACCGAGAGCGTGAAGCGGCGCCGGCGTGACGTGGTGAACAGGATGCAGTCGCGCAGGAAGCGCCAGCCGATCTTCACGTCCCCCTTGTTGAGGTAGAGCTTTTCCTTGACCTGTCCGCCGCGGGTGAGCAGGTAGTCCACGGTGCGCCCGGCCATGTTCTCGAAATCGTACAGGCGCTCGATCAGGTCCCTGTAGCCTCGATAAAGCTGCTGGCTCGTCATGGCCTTGGGGATGATGTTGGTCATGATGAACTGATCGCCCGTGTTGAAGCTGAGGAGGCGGTCGTCCTTGGCCAGGCGATCGTGCAGGGGCGTCTTGGGCACCGCGTTGAGCATGCCGGTCATGGACACGGGGATGCGGGCCGCCGTGATGAAGTCGAACTGCTCCTGGAAGATGGCCGGGTCGTCGTTGTCGAATCCCACGATCATGCCCGCGTCCACGCGGATGCCGTAGCTCTGCACCTTCAGCACCTGCTCCAGGATGTCTCCCCGCACGTTCTGGCGCTTCTTGGTCTCCAGCAGCGAGGCCTTGCGGGGCGTCTCGATGCCGATGAAGATGCTCTGGAAGTTGGCGTCGCGCAACAGCTGCAGTATCTCGTCGTCCTGGGCCACGTCCAGACTGACCTCGGTGTTGAAGTCCACGGCGAAGTCGGTCTCATGGCCGAACTCCACGAGGGCCCGCAGCAGGGCCTTGGCCCGTCGCTTGTCGCCGATGAAATTGTCGTCCACCAGGAAGATCCGCTCCACACCCAGTTTGTGCAGCTCGCGGACCTCCTTCATGACCATGGGGATGGTCTTGGCGCGGGGTCTCCGCCCGAAGATGGTGATGATGTCGCAGAACTCGCAGGTGAAGGGGCAGCCGCGCGCGAACTGGATGCACACCGTGCGGTAGGCACCCAGGTTCAGCAGATCGAAGCGGGGGAGGGGCACCGTCTCCATGTCGGTCTTGTCTTCCCGATGGTACCTCGGCTTCCATGCGCCCGCCTCGAAGTCCTGCAGGAACTGCGGCCAGGTCACCTCGGCCTCGTCCATGAACACGACGTCGGCGTGCGCGCCCAGATCGTCCGGGCAGAGGGAAGCATACGGGCCGCCGACCACCACGAACTTCCCGCGGCGGCGGAACTCGTCCATGATCTCCTTCATCCGCTTCTGGTGGATGATGTAGCCGGTCACCCCGACGATGTCGGCCTCGACGTCGAAGTTCACCTCGTCGACGTTCTCGTCGCAGACCGTGATCTCGTGGTGGGGCGGCGTGAGCGCTGCCAGCGTGGGGAGGGCCAGGTTCGAGAACATGCACCGGGCGTCCACCATGTCGAGGATGCGATCGAAGGTCCAGAACGACTCGGGGTTCCGGGGAGCCACGAGATAGATCTTCATGAGCACCTCGCAGGGAAGTTGTTACGCCGCTGACGAAATCCGTGTGACCCGGGTCGCGCCGCCGGGTTCAGGAATCGATGTACCCGAGCATGACACGGTCGATGGTGTCGGCCGTGACCAGGCTGATGCCCAGCTTGCGTGCGCCCTCCTCGACCGTGCGGATGACCTCGAGGCGCTGGTCCTGCGGCACGTCCTCGAGCAGCCGCTCTGCGTCCGCGCTCCACGAAAGGTGGCGCTGTACGGGCTGCGCCTTTTCCTGCGTCTCCGCCGCCACGGCCCGGTGCGCCTGCGTGGCGGTTCCGGGAGTGACCAGCACATTGCAGGCCGCCATGCGGAGGAGGTTGCCGGTCGTGGATCCAAGGGACCCGTCGAGATCGTCCTGCGCGGCGTGGGCGCCCGTCTTGCCCACCACCAGGAGCCAGGGCTTCTTCTCGCGGCTCATCTTGAGAAGGCGATCGAACGGCTTCCCTTCGGTGACCACGAACTCCAGCTCGGTCCCCTCGGCGGCGGCGCGCCGGCGCGCCGATTCGAGCGCGTCCGAGGCGCTGCGGGCCAGCGGTCCGTCGGCCACCACGACTCCCTCCACGCCGCGGCCCGTGGCGGTGCTGAACGTGACGGCCGCGCACAGCGCGTCGAGCGAAGGGGCCGAGCCGTCCACGGCAACCATGATGGGGCCCTCCGCGGGGATGAGATCCTTGACCACGAGGATGTCGGTTCCGGCTCCCCGCACGACCCGCTCGGCGACCGAGCCGATCTGGCTCTCGTCCACCGCTCCCGTCCCCAGGGCGCCCATGATCACGAGGTCATTTCCGCCCTTGCGGATGTCCTCGAGCAGGGCCTGATGGTGCCGGCCGCCCAGCTCCCTGCGCTCGAAGGGAACCGATGCCGAGCGGCAGCACTCCTCCATCAGATCGAGGTACGACTCGGTGACCCCGGGAGCGAACACGTGGCTTCCGATGATGGTGGCCTGCATGCGCGTGGCCAGATCCACCGCGAGATCGATCGCGGCGAATGAGTGACCCGAGTTGTCGACGGGAACGTAAATCTTGCGATAGGAGCGAGGCATCAAGAGTCTCCGGCCGCCAGCGGAATCATCACCTGGTGTCTCGGACGGCGGGCCAGCACCCTAACACACGGTTTCTCGGAGTGTCAATGTGGCCCGCGTGGATCCGGTGATAGGCGTGTGTCAGGATTGCGGCCTCCTGGAGGCGGAATTGAGCAGTGCCATCGACGTCACGCATCTGCAGCACCGGTTCGGCGATCGCGTCGCGCTTTCCGACGTCAGCTTCACGGTGCCGCGCGGGCAGATGGCGGCGCTGCTGGGGCCGAACGGCGGGGGCAAGACCACCCTGTTCCGGATCCTGGCCACGCTGCTTCGCCCCGGCGGCGGGGACGCCGGCATCCTGGGTCATTCGGTGAGCCGCGATCCGGACGGCGTGAGACGGTGCCTGGGAGTCGTGTTCCAGAGCCCCAGTCTGGACCGGATGCTCACCACGCGCGAGAACCTGCGCCACCACGGCATGCTGCACGGGCTGCATGGCGCGCTGCTGGAGAGTCGCCTCGCCGAGGCGCTCGATCTGGTGAGGCTGACGGATCGCGCGCACGAGCGGGCGGGACAGCTCTCGGGAGGCCTGCAGAGACGCGCCGAGCTGGCCAAGTCGCTGATGCACCGCCCCGACGTGCTGCTGCTCGACGAGCCAAGCACCGGGCTCGATCCGGGCGCGCGCCGCGACTTTCTCGGCCACCTCGCCACGCTGGCCGAGGGCGGCGTGACCGTGCTCCTGACCACGCATTTCATGGAAGAGGCGGAACGCTGCCAGTGGGCGGGGATTCTTCACGAAGGGCGCCTCGTGGCGTGGGATTCCCCCGATCGCCTCAAGGCCTCCATCGGAGGCGACGTGGTGATGGTGCGCGGCAAGGACCCGCAGGCACTCGCCGGGAAGGTGCGCGAGCGCTTCGGGCTTCATCCCACGTGGGTGGACGGCACGCTGCGCTACGAAGCGGAGGCCGGGCACCGCCTCGCCGCGGCGCTGGTGGACGCCTTTCCGGATGACGTGACCTCGGTGACCTGGGGGAGGCCCACGCTGGAAGACGTCTTCACGCACCTGACGGGACGGACGCTCAGCGAGGCCGCGGCGTGAGGGCCTGGCTGGCGATCCTTTCCCTGTCGTGGAGGGAGGTGCTGCGCTTCGTGCGCCAGCGCAGCCGTCTGGTGGGCGCGTTCGGGCAGCCGCTGCTGTTCTGGCTGCTGCTGGGAGGAGGCCTGAAGGCCTCGTTCCGTCCGGCCGGGGACCAGGGCACCGACTACATGACTTATTTCTATCCCGGCATCATCGCCCTCGCGCTGCTGTTCACCGCCATCTTCGCGACCATCTCCGTCGTGGAGGATCGCAAGGGAGGATTCCTTCAGGGCGTGCTGGTTTCCCCCGTGCCGCGCTGGAGCATCGTGATGGGCCAGGCGGCCGGGGCGACGGCGCTGGCCGTGCTGCAGGGAAGCCTGCTGCTGGCGCTGGCTCCCGCCGCCGGCGTGAAGCTCACTCTCACCGCGGTCGCCGCCTCGCTGGCGGTGATGACCCTGCTGGCCCTGTCGCTCACCGGCCTGGGGCTGCTGCTGGCGTGGCGCATGGACTCCACGCAGGGATTCCACGCGGTGATGAACCTGCTTCTGATGCCGATGTGGCTGCTGTCCGGCGCGTTCTTTCCGGCAGCGGGGGCGCCCCGCTGGCTGGCCGCCGTCATGGCGGTCAACCCCATGACCTACGGGATGTCCGCCCTGCGCCGGGCCCTGGGATCGGGGAGCGCCGCGGCCCTGCCACCGATGGGCACCTCGCTCGCGATCCTCGCGATCTTTGCCGCTGCCACACTGGTCTCGGCGACCGTGCTGGCGCGCCGCGCCTCAGCCTAGCCGTACAGCATCAAGTAGACGATCACGCCGGTCACCGAGACGTACAGCCAGATCGGCAGCGTCCATCGGGCCAGCCGCGCGTGACGATCGAACTGCCCTCTCCACGCGCGGGTGAGGGTCGTCAGCGCGAGCGGAACGATGGCCGCGGCCAGGATGATGTGCGTGATCAGGATGACGAAGTACACGACGCGGGCTGCGCCGGTTCCGGTGTAGGGGACCGAGCCCGCTTTGGCGTGGTAGATCAGGTACGAGATCAGGAACAGGACCGACACGCAGAAGGCGGCCGTCATGCAGGCCTGATGCGCCGCGATGCGCCGCCTGCGGATGAGCACCCATCCGGTCACGAGCAGCACGGCGCTCGTGGAGTTGAGCACGGCGTTGAGCCCCGGCAGCCACGAGACGTCCATCAGGAGCCCTTCCGCAGAGTCTCCAGGTCCTCGGCCAGGCGCCGCACCGAGTCTTCGTCGGTGCCGTGGTAGTAGCCGCGGATACGCCCGGCCGGATCCACCAGCACGAAGCGCTCCGAGTGGGTGACCTCTTCCTCGCCGGGAGGCGCGCCGGGGCCGTTGTCCAGCATGGTCAGGCGGAAGCCGTCGTGGACCAGCCCCTGGATCACGTCGCGCGGGCCGGTGAGGAACATCCACATGTCCGCGGCGCCGGCGGGCACGCGGTATCGGGAGGCGTAGTGCGCCAGCACGTCGGGCGTGTCGTGCGCGGGATCCACCGTGAAGGAGACGAAGCGCACGTCATCGCGCTCCAGATGGGGAATGGACTGGATCAGGCCCGACATCCGCGTGGAGAGCAGCGGGCAGATCCCCGCGCAGCGGGTGAAGATGAAATCGGCCACCCACCACCGGCCTCGCAGATCGTCGAGGGTCACCGTCTCCCCGGTCCGATCCACGAGCGAGAAGGGGGGGATCGTGCCCAGGCCCTCCGGCGTCTCGAGCACCGTGGGAGCCGGCGGCGCGGAGGCGCCGGCCAGCGGCGCGCGCGCGGACATCAGGCCCCAGGTCGCCACGGCCGCGACCAGCACGATGACGCCGCACAGCGATCCCCAGATGAGCGCGGCAAGGGCACGTGCCGGGCGGCTCACGACAGCAGCCGGTCCACCGCCAGGGTGGTCATGACCACGGGGACGTAGACGTACGACGCGATGAGCAGCCGCCGCGCGGGGATGATGGATGTGTCCAGCGCGAGCGCCACGCCGCGCCACAGCATCCACCCGCCCAGGATTCCCGCCACGACGAAAGAAACCCAGCCGGCCATGCCGATGAGGGTGGGCAGCATCCCCACCGCCAGCAGCGACAGGCAGTTCATCACCGTGTGCCGGCCGGTGCTGGCCCCCGAGGCGTCGACCGTCGGAAGCATGCGGATGTCGGCGCGCGCGTAGTCGTCACGGTACAGCTGGGCTATCGCCAGCGAGTGCGGAAGCTGCCAGAAGAACAGGATGGCGAACAGAGCGGCCGCTCCCGCGTCGATGCCGCCTCCGGCGGCCACGTACCCGGTGACGGGCGGGAGCGCCCCTGGGAAAGCTCCCACCACGGTGCAGATGGCGCTGAGCCGCTTGAGCGGCGTGTAGGCGAACAGGTAGAGGACGAGAGTGGCCGCCGTGACGAGCGCGGCCAGGGGCCTCACCGCGAAGGCGAGGCACAGCAGGCCGGCGGAGGCCAGCATCGCGCCGAAGCCCAGAGCTTCCAGGGGGACCATGCGTCCGCCCGGCAGCGGCCTCCGCCGTGTGCGCTGCATGAGCCCGTCGAGGTCCATCTCCAGATACTGATTGAGAGCCAGGGTCCCGCCGGCCACCAGGGCCGTCCCCAGCAGCGTGGCGGCCAGCAGCGTGAAATCGAGGTCGCGCAGGTCGAGCGATCGGCCCGGCGAGCCGATCACGAAGCCGGCCGCCGTGACCAGCACGATCATCAGCACGACGCGTGGCTTGGTCAGCGCCACGTAGTCCGCCAGCGACGCCAGCGGCATGGCCGACGCTTCGATACGGGGAGCCTTGATCACGCCGGGGCCCCCTTCCCGTGAATCCTCTCGGGCAGGCGCTCGTCCATCGGCGGCCGCCCGAGAGCGTCCCGGCTCCGGCTCGATACCCACGCGCGGCGGTGCAGCCGCAGAGAGAGCAGCACGCCCGTCCCCAGCAGCGCGGCGCCGCCGGCCACGTGAAGCGACGCCAGCAGCGGGTGACGCGCGCTCCACACGGTGATGGCGCCCAGCATCACCTGCACGGGGACCAGGCCGGCCAGCGCCAGCGCGGGACGCCTCGTCCAGGCATCGCCGCGCGATGCGGAGAAGACGCGCCACGCCAGGCGGAGCGCCACCACGGCCACCACGATTCCCCAGGCACGGTGCGCGAAGTTCACCGCGATGGCGGGCGACGTGAAGGGCGGAATCGCCTGGCCGAAGGAAAGAGGGAAATCGGGGATGGCCATGCCAGCCTTCATGTGCCGCATCACGGCGCCGAGAATCAGCTGCGCGAAGGTCACGCCGACGAAGACGATCGATGACGCAGCGAGCTTCGCGTCGCCGGGCCGCGCATCCCGCCATCCCGTCCCGGTCACCACCGCCAGCGACACCGTGAGGCAGAAGAAGGCCTGCGCCAGGCAGGCGTGCAGGATGGAAACGGCCGGAGGCAGAAGAAGCAGCACGGTGAGGCCACCGAGGCCACCCTGCAGGATCACGGCGCTGAGGGCCGTGGCGGCGAGCCAGCCCACCCATCGGCGCCGCTCGCGCAGGAACACCCAGACCGCGAGCGCCACGGTGAGCATTCCCACGGCCGCCGCGACCATGCGGTGGCCGTGCTCGTAGAAGATGCCTCCCACCATGGGGGGAAAGAGGGTTCCGTACGAGAGGGGCCAGTCGGGGACGGCGAGTCCGGACCCCGTGCTGGTGACCATGCCGCCGGCGAAGATGAGAAATAACGTGGCCGCGGCGGTGACCACCGCGAGCCGGTGCAGACCTGCATTCACCGTGCGCGAAACCTCCATCTGGAAAAGGCACGTCATGCTAGCACGATGGGAAGAGTGCGGGCAGCCGGCCGCGGCCCCCGGGGCTGCGGCGGGAACAGCGGGCCCCGCGCTGGGCTATAATCCGCCGTTCCGGCTTGGCCCACCGGCACGGGCCCGCCCTCGAGGAACCGCCACCCGATGATTCTGGAGACCTTCCCGGTCGGCCCGCTGCAGTGCAACTGCGTGGTGCTGGGCGACGAGCAGGAGCGCGCCGCCGTGGTCATCGACCCGGGCGACGAGCCGGAAGCCATCGAGGACGTGCTCGATCAGCACAAGCTGGAGCTGAAGGAAATCGTTCACACGCACGCCCACGTGGACCACATCCTGGCCGCCGATCGCCTGCGCAGGGACCGCGGCGGGCGTGTGGGGCTGCACGAGAGCGATCGCTTCCTGTGGGATGCGGTCCCCATGCAGGCCACGTTCATCGGCGTGACGGCGCAACCTCTGGGGCCGGTGGATCGCTGGCTCAAGGGAGGGGACACGGTCGCCTTCGGGCGTCATCATCTGGACGTGATCGAGACGCCGGGCCACACGCCCGGCAGCCTCTGCTTTCTGCTGGAAGGCCGGCCGCCGTTGGTTTTCTCGGGCGACACCCTGTTCCTGATGAGCGTGGGACGCACCGACCTGTGGGGCGGCTCTCACCAGCGCCTGGTGGCGTCGATCCGGGACCGGCTTTTCACCCTGGACGACCAGACGCTGGTGCATCCCGGACATGGCCCCAGGACCACCATCCGCGACGAGAAGAGACAGAATCCCTTTCTGCGCGACCTCACCCGATAGACCAGGCCACTCTCGGAGGATATTGATGAAGAACCGCATGGCGCTCACGGCCGCACTGGTAGCCTCGATGCTGGCAGCACCCGCCGCACGAGCGCAGAACCTGGACATGGAAGAGCTCAGGAAGAACCTGAGGGAGAAGAACTACTACCCCTCGCTGGAAGGGCTCAAGGACGCGCAGGCGGACGTGAAGTGCAACATCCTGGATCAGGTCGCCGGCGCGCTGGCCCCCGGAACGGCGGTCACGGTGAAGTTCTACTGGTCCCGCCCGAGCCCCGAGGCCGGCCCCAAGAAGAAGTTCGTCGTCTCGGGAGTGCCGGCCGACAACGCCGACCTGAACAACCGGAGCAACCAGATCTTCGCCGGCAAGGAAGATCTGGTCATCAACGCCCCCGTGTACGAGACCATCGACACGACCAACGCCACGGCGGTCAACGAAGGCGGGAAGGTCATGGTCACCGGAGAGGCCAAGGACGCCTCCAGCCCCATCAAGAAGCTGAAGGTGGAGATCGACGGAACCACCTGGCAGGTCGGAAAGATGGAGATGGATCTGGGCGCGGCCCAGGCTGTGCTCGAGATGACCAGCAAGGACCTGGGCGGCAAGTGGGGCGTGGAGAGCACCACGGTGTCCACCCCTCAGCTCAAGCAGGTGATGAAGTTCGAGTACGCCCAGGTGGAGGGTTTCTGGCTTCCCTCCAAGCTCACCATCGACTACCAGGGGCCCGACGGGAAGTCGCTCTCCCCCATCTTCCAGTACGACTTCAGCAACTGGCAGGTGAACAAGGGGATCCCCGAGGGGATACTTTAATCTCCACGCGGAGTCCGGCTCAGAAGAGAACCGCCACGCCCATCTGGAGGTATCTGCCGAAGCGGCGCTCGCCTTCGATGATCTGAGATCTGCCGTTCACCTCCTGCAGGAGGAGGTCATCGGAGTCGAGGAGGTTCTCGATGTCCAGGAACCCGGAAACCTGAACGTCGCCCGCGTTGAACCTCTTCTCGACGTGGACATTCAGCGTCAGGCGGGACTCGTTCCTCTGGTCGTTCTTTTTGCCAGTCACGGAAACCAGGCGTTGAGCCGTGAGATTGCCCGTGTCGTCGTAGTCCTCGACATTCTCGATGATGCTGTAGGGCAAGCCGGACTCCCACAGGATCGTCCCTCCCAGAAGGAAGTCCCTCTTCAAGTGAGCCACACTCTGGAACTTGAAGACATGCCGCTGATCATAGCTCAAGTGCCCCGACACCTTGTCGCTCACCGCCGGGTCGTTTCCCGAGGAGTCCACGAAGGACTCCGCCTCACCCGTCGCTTCTGACCAGGTGTACGAGGCGTCCATCTGCCAGTTGCGATGGAGCCGCTTCCTCAGCCGCGCCTCCACGGCCTTGTATCGATAGCCATTGGCGTTCTCGATCCTGAGAATCTGGTTGAACCGCGGATTATGGTGGTAGAGATCGATGGCACCGTTCGGGACGTTCGCACCTCCCAGAAACGCCACGATGACACGCCCGAAGCGGTCCAGCTCGAGGCCGCCACCGTCGCCGCACACGGCGTGGGGACTCACCCCGTAGGCCGTGTCGAAGTCCGTGCAGCTGATGTGATTGTTGTCGATGTCCTGGAGGAGATTCTCTCCCTTTCTGTTGATGTAGAGGAGCGCAACGCTCCACTCGGGCGCCAGCTCTCGCTCGAAGCCGAGTGACAGCTCATCCGTGTAGGGAGTGGACAGGTCCCTGTTCGTCTGATTGATCGAAACGGCACCCGTGAGAGGGCGACTCAGATCTCCCGGCTCAGCCTGCTGCGTGATGCCGAATAACCACCATTCGGCGACGTAGGAAAAGGGCTGTTGCTCAGTAGCCACGGTGCCCAGGAAGAGCCGATCATAGTAACGGCCAAAGGATCCGCTGAAGCGTGTACTCCCATCGCTGAACGGATCCCAGGAGACCGAGAAGCGAGGGGAGACGTTCGTGTTGCTGAGGTTGAAGGCTTCAGGCGCGAGGTCGCTTTCTTGGGTGAAAGGCTCGTTGATGAGCGCGATCTCTTCCGTTTGAAGCGTCCCGTCTCCGTTGCGGTCCAGAACAAGCGATGGATCACCCGGGGGCGGCGTGAAGGTCGAGGGCAGATTGCCATCCCGGCGGCCTGGGGTGTGGGAGTTGGTACACGCGTTGCCGAATGCTTCACAGACGAGATCAAAGAGATGGTTCGCCTCCTTTGACTCTGCCAGAGGATCGAACTGGGTGTACCCGACACTGTCCACCTCTTCGAAATCCAGCCGGACGCCAGCGTTGATGACGACATTGGGGCGAATCTTCCATGCGTCTTGCAGATAGAGGCCCAGGTTGAACCCGTCGGCGTGTGGTTCCGTCACGACCGGCTCGTAGGCTTGAAGGGAAAGCAGGCCATACCTCGTTCCACGAGGAACGGGAGCGCTTGACCCGATATTGCAGTCAAGAAACTCGCAGGTTCGATCCGTGAGCGTCGGGTTCTGGACGCGTTCTTCGGTGTAGGTTTCATAGTTCCCTTCGAATCCCGCCTTTATCGAATGCTGCCCCAGCGAAGTCTCCCGCACGTAGGAAAGATCACTCCTCAGGGTCGACCTGCGAAGACGCTGGTCGCTGGACACCGGATAGGGCCCGGTTTCGAACAGGGTCTGGTTGCGCCTGCGGGAGCCGAAGGTGTCTTCCATGAAGAAGGTATGAAAGCCCTGGTCATCTCGACAGTTGGTCACGGTGCAGGGAAGCGGGAGCACCGTCTGCGGGCCCAGGGGCACCCTCTCCAGGCGTACGGGCGAGAAGTCCCCGGATATCGGCTCGATGTCCTGGCCGGAGCTCTGCGAGGAGATCAACCCTGTGAGAAGCAGGTCCGGGGACAGCACCGAGGTCCATCCTGTCTGGACGAGTGGTCCGCCCGTTGTGAGCTGGTAGTCGGTCTCCGGATCGACGGTCAGGCCGATGTTGTTGCCCAGCATATCCAGCGGGTCGGCGCTGATCTGCGCTGTCAGCTTGTTGAGCAGGTTTGCCTGCCACGTCAACTTGAAGAAGGGCCGGGTTCCTTCGGCCGACGTGATGACCGTGGGGCCTCCTGCCAGCACAACCGGGATCTCACGATCGAGGACCTGGACGGATGCGAAGTACCACAGATGGTCCTTGACGATCGGCCCGCCGAAGGTGCCATAGGCACTGCTGTCCGTGAAGCTCGGGACCTCGTTCCGGTCGCCGTTCGCGCCGTCGCCATCCAGGAAGCTGGAGCGCACGTAGAGCTTGAGGGAGCTGGTGAAGTCGTTTCCACCTGATTTCGTGATGACGCTGGCGAATCCCCCGTCGGCGCGGCCGTATTCCGCCGGGGCTCCCGACGTGACGACCTGAATCTCCTCGACTGTTTCCAGGTTCACGTCCTGGCCGAAATGGCCGGTGAGGGGATCGGTGACGTTGGTGCCATCCACACGGAGCTGCAGCCCCGTGTCACGGGCGCCGCGTACGTTGAGACGGCCGTCCTGATCGGGATCCGTGACCCCGGGAGCCAGCAGGAGCAGGTCGGTGATCTGGCGCCCGACGAGAGGAAGCCCCTCGATGGCCAGCTCTCCGAAGACCGTGAGATCGGGGTTCCCCTCGAGAGGGACGGTGTCCCCCACTCCATCGACTTGCACCGTCTCCTGGAGCTGGGCACGTGCGTAAAGGGTGATATCCATCGACGTGGAACTTCCAATCGAAAGAGGTCCCAGGCTGACCAGGGCGTGCTCGGGTGACGAAGCCGACAGGGTGTACTGTTCCGTAGACGAGGCGATGTCGAACGAAAAACGGCCCGACGGATCGGTGGTCGTGGTGGCCATCACACGATCTGGAGTGGTTCCCCTGAGCTCGACGACGATCCCGGCAAGGGGTGACCTGCGAACGTCCAGGACACGCCCCTGAAGTCTCACCTCACCTTCGGCCAGAAGTCCGAGGAGCAAGGCGAGGGCCTGCACGAGACGCATCAGAAGTAGAACCTCAGGCCCAGGTTGATCGTGAATCCGTCGTACTCGATCCGCCCTCCCTGGATGAGGAGGCGTCCGTCCGGATCATCGGCAAGGGTGAAGCCATTGTTCCTGTAGCAGAGGTCATCGCCATGGCCATCGTTGTCGAAATCGCCCACGGAGTTAGGCGTGCACTTCAACACTCCCTTGCTCGGGTCATGCGGGTCGATGTATGGATTGGGGAAGACACCCAGATCGTTGAAGATCTTCAGTGAGCCATCCTCTCTGAAGAGCGGCTCAGGATAGATCCAGAAAGACACCTGGTCCTCGCCGGAGGCAAGGAACTCCACGGCGCCATCCGTAAAGGTATAGGAAGCGCTCACGACCAGGCTGGACCTGGCTCCCATGAAGTACTCGAGGCCTCCTGTCAGATGCCATTCGAATGCATCGTCAGCCGTCACGCTCAGGAGATGGCTCGGTGGGAGCCGGCCCTGCGCCTTCAACGGGAAAAGTTCGCCCGGGGTAAGGGCGTTTCCGCGCTCATCGAAGATCTCGCGGACTCGCAGGCTCTGAAGCCTCTGGTTGAGCGCTACCAGGTCGTCATCCGTCTCAGCGTCCGCGAAGATCATTCCGATACCGGCGCCCAGGAAGGGGTTCAGGCGTGTGTCCTTGCGAAAGCGGCCCAGGAGTGAGAGTGAGACCGGAATCTGCGTGAGGGTGCCGACCGAGGTGGGGAACGAGACGGATCGTTGCGCCCTGGTGGTCAGTGCCGAGGGGTTGAAGGGGTTGACCGAGGCAGGGAACTGGTCCTCGAGATACCCGTCGACCGGCCCCATGTCGCCCCTGTACCATCCCGTGTCGAGCTGGAGAGACAGCCGGTCGGTCAGACCAAACCCTGCGTTGAGGCTGAAGCTGAGGCCATCATCGATGGCCGCAGTGCGCGCGTCCTCCTGGTCCGGACGAGCATCCTCCGATGCAGCGGCGTTGTTCCTTACCTCGTCCTCGGTGGTGTGGAAGCCAAGGCTCGATGTGATGTACCAGAGCTGTTTTCCGTCGTTGGCGGAGGCGGCCGAGAAGCCTGGTAGCAGGACGGCGATCAGGGCCATGCGGCCTGCCAATCGGATTCCGCCCACCATGACCCCCTGCTCCCGTGTGAGACGTCGGAAGTATACGGAGTCGGGCGCAGGGAGAGCGATTAAGTTGATAAAAAACGGGCAGTTACATGTCCGCCCAGGCAACCAGCTCCATGAGGACTTCAGCAAATTGGCAAGTGAACAAGGAAATCCCGTGGGGAGAATCCTCTAGGTCTAGTTGCGGGCGGGATGGTCGTCACTGAGAGACTGTGGAGGCACGGGGGTTGCGCTACGGTTGCTTTCCGCGCCATGACCAGAGGGGGTTTGGTTTGCAAAATCCCTAGGCGGATCGGCCGAAGGGCCTCACAGAGACAAGGTCGTTTGCCTGGATAGGTCGGATATCGGCGGATTTGACCCGCACCAGCGCTTCTGTCTGCCCTGAGGCTGTGACGAACTCAATCTCAAGACCGTCCGGCTGATAAACATGCACGACGGTCCCGAGATCGCCTCGCTTCAAGCCATACTCCGGCAGATCCCGGTTGAGGACGATCGTATCGAGGACTTCGTACTTCATTTCGGTGCTCCCGCCGTCGGCGCGTTCGGGTCCGCGGGCGCATTGGGATCGGCCGGGGCGTTCGGGTCCTTGCCGAAGTCGAGCCGGATGGGGGTCTGCTCCCGCCGGCGCTTCTCTTCCTTGAGCACCGCCAGGCCGCTGGCATACCAGCCGAAGGTGAACACCAGGTAGATGATGCCGGACGCCACGATCAGCGCCGCGATCAGCGATACGATCCGGATCCACCACGGCGTGCGGGGGTACTGAACCAGACTCATTTGCGTTCGTAGGCGACGCGCCCGCCTACGATCGTCATCTCCGCCACGATCGAGGGGATGGCGGCTGCGTCCACCGTCATCGGATCCTTGGACAGGACGGTGAGGTCCGCCAGCTTGCCGGCGGAGATCGTGCCGCGCGTGTCTTCCTCGAACGCGGCATAGGCGGCGTCCAGGGTGAAGCAGCGCAGCGCCTCCTCACGGCCGAGGCGCTGGGACGGCAGCCAGCCGCCCTGAGGCTGGCCCTCCAGGTCCTGTCGTGTCACAGCGGCATAGAGCCCGAGCATCGGGTTCTCGGACTCCACGGGGAAGTCGGAGCCGCAGGCCAGCCGGGCTCCCGCGTCGAGCAGGCTCCGCCAGGCGTAGGCGCCTTTCACCCTCTCCGGCCCGAGCCTGGCCTCCGCCCACGGCATGTCGGACGTGGCGTGAGTCGGCTGCATCGACGCGATCACGCCCAGCTTCGTGAAGCGCGGGATGTCATCCGGATGCAGCACCTGCGCGTGCTCCACGCGGAAGCGCTTTCCGCCTCCTCCGGCGGGGAGCGCCTCGGCGAAGGCGTCCAGCACCATGCGGTTGCCGCGATCGCCGATGGCGTGCACGTTCACCTGAAGCCCCTTGCCCGCCGCCTCGGCCACGAGCGACCTCAGCTCCTGCTCCGAGCCCTGCGGCAGCCCCACGTTGCCGGAGTCGTCGGCGTAAGGGGCCAGGAGGGCCGCGCCTCTCGAGCCGAGCGCCCCGTCCGCGTACAGCTTGATGGCTCGCGCGGTGAGCCGGCCCCCCGGCGGCGCCACCACGGGCCCGGTGGCCTGCTGCGCCGCCTTGGGGTCGAGCATGGCGTACACGCGGAACGGAAAGTCTCCCTTCACCAGCAGCTCGTCGTACAGCTCCAGCACGTCGGGGGAGACTCCGGCGTCGTGCACCTCGGTCAGCCCGGCCGCCAGGCAGCGGCGCATGCCCAGCTCCAGCGCTTCGCGCGTCTCGGCGCGCGTGGCAGGGGGCTCCTTGGCGGTGACGAGGTTCTCGGCCGCGTCCACCAGAACACCCGTGGGCTCTCCCGCCGCGTCGCGCACGATCCTGCCGCCGGGAGGATCGGGCGTGTCCTTCGTCACCCCGGCCAGGCGCAGCGCGCGGCTGTTCACCCAGATGGCGTGCCCATCCACGCGATCGAGCACCACCGCGTGATCCGGCGCTGCCGCGTCCAGCAGGGCTCTGCCGGGAAATTCTTTCAGCGCCCAGTCGTTCTGATCCCACCCGCGCCCGCGGATCCAGCGGAACGGATCGGTCGTGGCGGCGCGCTGCTTCACCATGGCCGCGATGTCCTCGGCCGAGCGGGTCCCCTTGAGGTCCAGCCGCATCGCGGCCAGTCCCAGGCCCAGCACGTGGCCATGGGCATCGGTGAGCCCGGGCACCACGGTGCGTCCGGCCAGGTCGACCACGCGCGTGGAGGCCCCTCGATGAAGAAGCGCCTCGGCGTCGTTCCCCGCCAGCAGGATGCGCCCTTCGCGCACCGCCACCGCACTCGCGTGCGGGCGCGCCGGGTCCATGGTGTGCACGATGCCGTTGAGCAGGATGAGGTCGGCCATGTCGGGAGGGGCGGCCTGCGGTTCCGTGGCGGCAAGCCAGCCCGTCAGCGCCAGTGTCATGGACAGCGCGCGAATCATCGAGCCGTCACTATACTACGCCCTTCGGGATCGGCGAAAAGGAGGGACGATGGCCAGGCTCTCGCACGTGGACAGGCGCGGGAAGGCGCGCATGGTGGACGTGGGGGGCAAGCGCCCCACGCGCCGCGAAGCGATCGCGCAGGGGAGCGTCACCATGAGCCGCGAGGCGTTCGACCTGGTGCGGGCCAACCGCGTGGCCAAGGGGGACGTGCTCGCCGTGGCTCAGATGGCCGGCATCCAGGCGGCCAAGCGCACCTGGGAGCTGATCCCTCTGTGCCACCCGCTGCCGCTCGACTCGGTGGACGTGAGCCTGCGGCTGGACGCCCGCGCCAGGCGGGTGGTCATCGAGGCCCGGGCCCGGACGCGGGCTGCGACGGGGGTCGAGATGGAGGCTCTCACGGCCGTGGCCGTCGCGGGACTGGCGGTGTACGACATGGTGAAGGGGGTGGACCGGAGCGCCGAGGTCGGCGAAATCCGCCTCACCCGGAAGAGTGGCGGCAAAAGCGGGCTTTTCGAGCGCCCTTCCGGAAGGTGACTCTGGCCCCGTTTCCGGGGCGTGTCTTGATTGTTGTGTTTGACAGGTCCGGAGATGCCGCATAACATTTACGCCCCGCCCTGCAAATCCTTACTGGTCCTACAGGAGACGGTCCCCTGGATTCACCAGCCGCCCCCATCCGGACGCTTGCCAACGATTGGCTCAGGGACTTCAGCCTCGCCCTGAAGAACGTGGCCCTGTACTCCGCCGATCATCCGCGCGGAAAGGAATACGCCGAGCGCGCCTACGACTCGCTCCGCCGCCTGCACGAGGTCCGGCATGACGTGACGCTGGTCCGATCCGGGAATCGCCTGTTCCTGGATCAGGTGCTGCTGGACCGCGACCGGGGCCTCGCCGAGCAGCTGGCGGTGGACCTCACCTCACGGCAGGTGGGGAGCCTCGTCCTGCTTCCGACGCTCACTCCCGAGGAGCATCTCGGGCTCATCCGCTCCCTGCTCTCCAAGCCGGATCGCGTGACGGAAAAGGGCGGCTTCGATCAGGTCCTGCTGGATGAAGGGGTCTCATCGGTGAAGTCCACTTCGTCAGGCAACGACCAGACCGATGGGCCCGCCGAGACGCGGCTGGCGGACCTGGTGGTGCAGCTCGGCCGCCAATCGCGCGCCCAGAACGAGCTGTCGGGGCGCGCCACCAGTGTGACCTCGTTCCTGGGGCAGGACCCCGCCGCGCTGGCCCAGGCCATCGGCGAGGCCGCGCGGGGCCGCGAGAGCGCCGCTCCGTCCTCGATCGAGGCGCTGGCGGACGCCGTGGCCGACATGCTGGAGACGCTGGCCGAGCGGGCCATCGAAGAGCACCAGCGCGACCGGGAGGAGATCCTGCGGGACCTGGGCCGGGCCCTGGTGAAGGCCGATCCCGATCTTCACCTCACGCTGGTGATGGAAAAGGCCGGCCCCCGCTCGCACCGCAAGAACCTGGTGGCCGCGGTGGACATGCTGGCCAGCGAGATGGTGGGCGACCTGGTCGCGCTGCACTACCAGCGCTCCCGAGGAGACCATCGCCCCGTGCTCGAGATGCTGTCGCGCCTGCTGTCGCGGCGCAGCGACCGTCAGTCGGTGCTGGTGACGGTCGAGCAGCGTCTGCGGACCGATGGGATAGACGGACAGGATGCGCGCGACCTGGTGGATCAGGTGATCTGGTCCGACCTCACCATGCCGCGCCGGCTCCAGCTGCTGTCGCGCGGACAGTTCATCTGGCGCGCGGACTTCTCGCGGGTCAAGGACGTCCTCACGCGGCTCTACGCGGCCGATCAGCCGCGCGAGGCCAGCGCCATCATCCAGACTTACTTCGAAGGCCTGTCCTCTCCCGAGCTGGACATACGGCGGGCCGTGGCCGACAACACGCGACACATCCTCCAGATGCTCGAGAAGACCGGCCGCTCCGGAGCGCTGCTGGGACGCCTGGCCGACCAGTTCCTGGCCAGGCTTCAGGTGGAGTCCGACTCCGACGTCACCGGCCGCCTGGCGGGGGCCCTGGCCTTCCTGGTCGACCTGCGCCTGCGCAACGGCGAATTCCGGGCGTCGCTCGACCTGATGCGCAAGGCCGAGCAGCTCCAGGACAACCCGAACCCCGAGGTGAAGGAGCGGGGCGAGCGTCTGACGGAGGCGCTGTCGCGCGCCGGCAGCGACAAGGTCTTCCTCAAGCTGACCCAGATGCTGCTGGAAGGGACCGACCAGAGCAGCCTCGAGGCCGCCGAGATCCTCAAGCGGGGAGGGAGTCGCACGGCCACCTACCTGATCGAGCGTCTGGCCGAAGAGGAGAACCGCCAGTACCGCGCGCGCCTCGTGCTGCTCCTGAAGGAGATGGGCAAGGGCTCATCGAGCCACTTCGTGTCGCGGCTTCAGGATCCACGATGGTTCCTGGTGCGCAACGTGGTGGGGATACTGGGAGACATCGGCGACGTGGGGATCGTGGCCCATCTCAGGCAGGTGCTGTCGCACGGCGACCCACGCGTGCGCCGCGAGGCGGTGCGCACCTTGATGCGGCTGGGGACTCCGGAGTGCGAGGACCTCATCGTGAGCGCCCTGGTGGACGAGGACAAGGGAGTGCAGATCACGGCGGTCAATTCCCTGGCCACACTCAAGGGGAAGCGGGCGGCCGGAGCGCTGCTGGACGTGGCCCGCAAGTCGGCGCCCTACGAGTCGATCGCCACCGAGGTGCGCCAGGAGTCGTTCCTGGGGCTGGCGAAGCTGGGGCACACACCGGCTGCCCCGCTGCTGATGGAGATCCTGACCCGCAAGGGCTTCCTGGGCAGGGGCGAGCCGATCGAGCTGCGGGTGGCCGCGGCGCGGGCCCTGGGGAGCTTCGGAAGCAAGGAGGTCGTGGCCCTGCTCAACGACGTGGCCGCCAACGACCCCAAGCCGGCCGTGCGTGAGGCGGCGCAGCAGGCCCTGGCCCAGAGGTCGCAGGCCGCCGCTCAGAAATCCCGCTAACTATTAGACGTTGAAGGACTTGCCGCAGCCGCAGGTCTTGCTGGCGTTGGGATTGGAGAACTTGAAGCCGGACCCCAGCAGCCCCTCGCCCCAGTCCAAACGGATCCCCGAAAGGTAGTCCACGGAGCCCGCGTCCACGACGACGCGAAGCCCGTCCACCATCTGGACGGTGTCGCCGGCCGAAGGGTCGGGGACGAAGTCCATCACGTATTCGAGACCCGAGCAGCCGGCCGGCTTGACGCCCACCCTCAGGGAGGCGCCCTCCCGCCCCTGCTGGGCCATCATCCTGCGGATCTGGCCGAGGGCACGTTCAGTGATTTCAAGCATGCCCACATGATACGCCGGCCGGGCGGGACGATCAACGCGGTCCGGGGGCTCCCTTCCCGGCCAGGCGCCTGTAGGCCTCCTCCTCGGCGGAGGCTTCGGCGGTCCTGCCGAGCTGCCGGTAGGCGGCGGCCAGGAACAGGTGCGGCTCGGGCATCAGCGGGTCCACCTGCGCGGCCAGCCGCAGCAGCGGGATCGCTTCATCCACGCGACCGATCTTCCCCAGCAGGCGCCCCGCCTCCACCAGGATCATCGGGTCGGAGCTGTCCAGCTCGGCGGCCTTCTTGAAGGACGCGGCAGCCCCCCGATCGTCCCCCATGGCCTCCAGTATCTGGCCCTTCATGGCCCGCGCCCCCGCGCTGTCCGGGTCGAGCTTGATGGCCTCGTCCAGCGCGGCCATGGCGCCGCGCGCGTCGCCGGCGGTCAGCTTGCGATCGGCTTCCTGAAGCAGGAACCAGCCGTTGCGCCGCCGCTCCGTCACGCGCGCCTCGGATTCGGAGGCCTCGCGGAAGGCGGCCAGGGTCTTCTCCGCCTCCTCGTGCCGGCCCACACGCTGCAGGCAGTTTCCCCGGTTCATCATGGTGGCCAGGTGGCCGGGCCTGGCCGCGAGCGCCGCATCGAACTCGGGGATCGCCGCTTTGCAGTCGCCCGCCTGCATCAGGGCCATCCCGAGCTGGTACCGGGTCTCGGCGTCCCCCGGCGAGGCGATGGCCAGCCGGCGCAGCGAAGCGATCGACTCGTCAAGGTGTCCCTGCTTGGCCAGCAGGGAGGCCAGCCCACGCTCGGCTCGCGGCTGGGGGCCGGCGGCCAGCGCCTGCCGGTAGTAGCCGGCCGCGCGGTCCAGACGCCCGGAGTTCTCCTCGATGGCGGCCAGGTCCACGAGCACCTCGGGGTTGCCCGGGGCCAGCCGCAGCGACTCGTTCAGCTCGCGCGCCGCGGGCTGGTACTTTTTCTCTCCCGCATAGGCGCGCCCCAGCAGGTGGCGGGCCACCGCGTCGCCAGGCGCCATCGCCACCGCCTTCTCGAGGGCCTCGCGTGCCGCGGCATGATCGCCGGCGGCGAGCGCCGAGCGCCCGCGCGCCATCAGCGCGGCCTGGCGC
>JBOGOC010000064.1:0-63435 GCA_050747525.1 Candidatus Polarisedimenticolia bacterium
CGGCCGTTGTCCGCGCGTGCTTGTGCGCGGACAGGCCGCACGCGGCGAGGAGGGAGGTGGAGCGAGTAAGGCGTGGCCAACGCCACGCCGTCGAGCGCGCCTCGGAGACCACTCCCCGCCGCCGGCCGGACGTGACGTCAGGGTCGTGACGCCGGCGCCGGGCGCCCTGTCCTTGACCCTCAGAGCGACTTCAGATACTCGACGAGCTCCTGCTGCTCCTCCGCTGTAAGACCGAGCGCACGAACCCGGTTGTAGTGCGCCACGACGTCGGCAAGCGTCGCCGCGCTGCCGTCGTGGAAGTACGGCGCGTGCTGCCAGAGTGCACGCAGAGGGGTTGTGCGGTACGCCTTGTTTGCCGTGCGCGCCGCGTACGCTCCGTCGACGCCCGTTTCCGCAGGCGCATGCAATGTCCCGCTGTTGTTATCGGTACCGGATCCGCCAACGTGGCAGCTCGCGCACGTCCGGTCAAACACAGCGCGTCCACGCTCTCCGACGGTCGCATCGAAGCTTCCGGCCGGAGGTGGAGGCGTTGGCAGGCTGTGCTGGTAAGCGCGCAACGCCGGGAGTTTGGGACTGACGATGTCCGGCGAATGCTTGACGTCGATCCCGAGCCGCGGGTCCGAGAAGTTGCCTTGCCCGCCCATCTGGGTGACGGCGACATAGGCATTCCAATAGGAGATCGGCCCCTCAGCCGTGTACGTTTCGTTCTTCACCTGGGCCAGCCCATACGCGGGCGGGAGGACGAGCGGTGTGTTCTTTCCATCCTGGTTGTACCGCGGATCGTACTTGCCGGGACCCCACGACGCGTAGACCGCTTTCTTGTCTGCAGGTAGCACTGGCGACAGCGCTATGATGGCCCCGACGTTCAGATCTCGGTTCGGCCAGCCGTCCAGCCTGCGCCCGATGCCGGGCATCACCGAATTGTCCACGGTGGAATGACAGAGCGCGCAGGTGACACCAAGCCGCGTGATGTGATTGTTCGAGTCCACGGTGGCCTGGAGCCCCACGATCGCGTTCATCTTCAGCAGCGCGACCGTCGTCGCCGGGCTCTTGAGATCGACCTTCTCGAGGATTCCGGGGGGCAGCACGTCCGCGTCCACTTTGAGCCCGACCTTGAGTGCCGTCGTTGGGTCCACGTTCTTCTCGACGACTTCGTGCAGACGGAGCGTGTCTGTCCAGACCTGCTCGTCACCGAAGGTATCGAAGCGGAAGATCTTCTGGCCCTCGGCGACGAGGGCGGGTGATGTCTGCTCCATCGCTGGCTGAGCCGCCGTTGCTGGCGGCGTACCCTCAGGAGTCTTGTTTGTCGAGCCGCATCCGCTCACCGCTGCTCCCGCCGTCCACGCGACGAAGGCCAGCGCCGTCACACCGGGACTCGATGGACGATCTGTGCGACGCACGTTGTTTTTTCTCGGGATCACGATGTCTCCCCCTCTTTGGGACTTGCTTGATTAAGAAACCTGCCGGGATTTCGCCGATCTCGGACAGATTGGTCACATCGGCACAAGAGACGAACTGCCCGCAAGCAGGAGAATCGGCAGGAGGTGGGTTCCGATCCAACGGGCAAAACTTCGCACGTTTTACCCCCTCCAGAGTGTCGAAGATGCACGGGGGCGCGAGGGGCAAAGTCTACCAGGGAAAGAGATCACTGTTCAACTTCGCTCACTCTCGCACGCGCGACGGCGCCGGGCGCCCTTGATCTTCGCCTCTACAACGCACGCTCGACGGCGCGCGGCCCTGCGCGCTACGAGGCCGGCGGCGGGGAGTGGTCTCCGAGGCCCTCCGACCGACGAGCCGGGGCGTGCGGCCGTTGTCCGCGCGTGCTTGTGCGCGGACAGGCCGCACGGGGCGAGGAGGGAGGTGGAGCGAGTCAGGCGGAGAGTGGCCAACGCCACGACGGGGAGCGCGCCTCGGAAACCACTCCCCGCCGCCGGCCGGACGTGACTAACTCAGGGTCGCGACGCCGGCGCCGGGCGCCCCAGCTCGTCGGCGGTCGGCTCGTACCGCGGCAGGGTGCGCTCGTCCTCCGCGAAGATCCACGTGGCCGCGGCCAGGGTGGCGGCAGCCTGCTGCAATTCCTGCGGGTCGACCTTGTCGAGCGTGTCGGCCATGGAGTGGTGCCAGTCGAAGTACTTCGTCGACTCGAGATCGATGTTCAGGCGCGGCACGCCGTGCCGCCCCATGGGAGAAAGATCGGCGCCGCCGTGCCCTTCCTGGAATCGCACCGCTCCGAGCACGGACAGAGCCGGCGTCATCATCGTCCGCAGCAGGTCGACTCCCCCTTCTCCCATGCGGCCCGACAGGCCCAGGGCCCGCGCCGCGCCGGAGTCCGCTTCCAGCGCGGCCACGTGCTTCGGCATCTCCGCCTCGTGGGTCTCCCGGTAGGCTCGACCGCCGCGCAGCCCGTTCTCCTCGTTGGCGAACAGCACGGCGCGCACGGTGCGTCTCGGCGGGGGCCGCTTCGCGATCAGGCGCATCGCCTCCAGCACCATGGCGCAGCCCGCTCCGTCGTCGATCGCTCCCGTGCCGACGTCCCACGAGTCGAGGTGCGCTCCGATCAGCACGATCTCGTCGGGGCGCTCGCGTCCGCGGATCTCGCCCACCACGTTGGACGAGGGCCGGTCGGGCTCCTGCGTGGCTCCCAGCCTCATGGTCACCCGCACGTCATGGCCCGCCTCGAACAGGCGCCGCAGCAGCGCGGCATCCTCGGTGCTGGCGGCAGCGGCGGGTATGCGTGGGGCGTCGTCCGCGTAGCGCAAGGCGCCCGTGTGGGGACTCCTCAGGCTGGATGTGGCCACCGATCGGATGAGCACGCCGACCGCTCCCAGCTTCGCCGCCTCGGACGCTCCGCGCCCCCGGTAGGGCACCACGGTGCCGTACTCCTTGAACTCGTCGCCGCCGCGCATCCACGGAACGTCGTACACGACGATGCGCCCGGTCACCTTCGAAGGCTCCATCGCCTTCAGCTCGTCGAAGGAGCCCACCACCACGACCGGGGCGGTGATCCCCTCCCGAGGCGTCCCCACCGTTCCCCCCAGCCCCAGGATGACGAGCGGCTGGGTGGACGGAGTCACGATGGCGGCGTACTCCTCGCCGCGGCGCCAGACGGGGACCATCACGGGCTCGAGGCGCACGGCCACGCCGTCCTTCTCCATCTCGGCCTTCGCCCAGGCGATCGCCTTGGGCTCGGCCTCCGATCCGGCCAGGCGGGCGCCGACGGTGTCGGTCAGCACGCGCAGCCGCTGCCACGCGGTGGGCGCCTGCAACGCCTCCTCTGCGATGGCGCGAGCCTCGCTGGAGGTCCGATCGGCGGACCCGGCTGCGACGAAGAGCGGAAGGAGCGGGACGAGGGCGAGCGCAGCGATTCTCATCGGGCGCCGATTGTACCGTCTTCGGGGCCGTGTGTGGCGCCCTGTCTCTGCCAGAGGACGCTGCCGCCGGCTCCGGGGCCCCGCAGCCGGCCTTTTCGATGGCACGGGCGTTGCTCTGCATGGCATCGACTGCTCGCGCAGCGAGCCGCGTGATCATCAGGCCCCGCACTCCGGCCGGAACCGGCCGGCAGACCGTGTGGCACGCGCGGCCGGGAGGGCTCCATCATGAAGCTCAAGACGATGATGATGTCCGCAGCCATGGTGATGGCGGCGGGCCTTGCGATCGGCCCCGCCGCCTTCGCCTCCAGCAAGCACGTGACTCCGCGGGTGGAACGGATCCAGTGGCTGGCTCACGAAGTCGAGGACTCCGCCGAACGCGTGCGTGCCGGCACGCGCGATCGTGGACGGCTCACCCTGCGTGAGGTCCAGGCCCTTCGGCGGCTCGATGCGCTGGTGAGGGATGCACGGGCCTTCCATCAGGAGGTCGAGCGCCGTCCCTTCTCGTGGCGCGCCGCGGAGGACCTCGACGCGCTGCTGGTGACGCACGAACGAGTGAACGATTCGCTCCACCTGTTGCGCATGACGGTGGAGGCCCGCCGCGAGAAGCGTCGTCTGTCGGGCCTGGTGGAACGGCTGGACACGAGCTACGCCACCCTGGCTCGAGCGCCTCACCCCGGCGAGCATCGCGGCCGGCAGGATGATCGGGACGATCGGGTGGGTCGCCGCTGACCCCGTGACGGCACGGGAGGACTACCCCAGGTATGGCCGCAAGGGGTGTCCTCCCGTCGCCTGCCACAGGAAAAGCAGGTGGATGACGGCGAACACCAGGTCCACCACACCCAGCGCGAGGAAGGCGACCGGCTGCCCGAACCACAGCGCGGCCGCGCACAGGAAGATCGCCCCCGCGGTGCGCGCCAGGATGGCCACCACCACGTTGCCCAGGTAGTGCCCGGGGTGGATGACCGGCAGCATGTAGAAGAGCCCCAGCACCAGCAGGAACACTCCGGTCATGCGCAGGTAGACCTGCTGCTCGGGGAGCGGGATCTCGAGGAACATCGATCCCACCTGCGGGAACCCCAGGTTGACCACGGCGAACGTGAGATCGTAGAGCGCCCCGGCGGCCATGGAGATGCGCAGGCGGCGATGCGCCAGATCGTGAACGTCCTCGGCGCGCTTCAGGATCCGGCTCCCCATCCTCCCCCTCCAGGCGTCTCGATGATCAGCCTGTCACCCGCCCGCATCTGCAGCCTGAACTTGCCGGGCAGAACCTCCTCGCCGCCCCCGGACCGGAGCAGTCTGTTGCGCCCGCTCAGCCCCGGGCCTCCTCCCTGCAGCCCCCAGGGAGCGGTGATCCTTCGATCCGAAAGGAGCGTCACCTCGGCGGGCGCGTCGAAGACCAGCTCGCGCACGATCCCGTCGCCGCCATGGTACCGCCCCGTTCCCCCCGAGCCGCGCCGCAGCGTGTAGCGGGCAACCGTCACGGGGAGGGCGCGCTCGAGCGCCTCCACCGGCGTGTTGAGCGAGTTGGTCATGTGAGTGTGGACTCCCGACATGCCGCCCGACGACGGCCTGGCACCCATGCCGCCGGCGATCGTCTCGTAGTAGGCGAACGGCGCCCCCGTGGCCGGGTGAGCGCCTCCCAGCGTCAGGTTGTTCATCGTGCCGCTGCTCGCCGCGGGGATGCGGGACGGCATCGCCTGCGCCAGCGCTCCCAGCACCGCGTCGACGATGCGCTGCGAGGTCTCCACGTTGCCGGCCGCGACGGAGGCCGGCGGGCGCGCGTTCACCACGGTCCCTGCGGGCGCCACGATGGTCAGCGGCTCGTAGCATCCGTCGTTGGCGGGAGCTCCCGCGGGGAGCAGGCATCGGAAGACGTAGAGCACCGCGGAGCGCGTGATCGCCTCCACGGCGTTGACCGGGCCGTGCGTCTGCGAACAGCTTCCCGTGAAGTCCACGGTGGCCCGCTCCCCCTGGATGGTGATCGCCACCTCGATCCGGACGGGGCCGCTCCCCATCCCATCGTCGTCCAGCTCGTCGGTGAAGGACCACCGCCCGTCGGGGATGGCCGCGACGCAGTCGGCCATCAGCCGCCCGGCATAATCGATCAGGTGGCCGGCGTAGAGAGCTACGTCCTCGGGGCCATGCCTGTCCATCAGCGCCCGGAGCCGCTTCTCCCCCACGTGGTTGGCGGCCACCTGAGACATCAGGTCCCCACGCCGCTCCCCGGGGGTGCGCACGTTGGCCAGGATCAGGTTCATCAGGTCTTCGTCGGGGACGCCGCCACGGATGAAGCGCACGGGAGGGAGCCGCAGCCCCTCCTGGAAGATCTCGGTGGCCAGGGGCATGGAGCCCGGGCTCATGCCCCCCACGTCGCTGTGGTGCGCGCGGTTGGCGAGATAGAACGAGGCGCGCCCCGGCTCGTCTCCGGGAGCATGCAGCGGCGCCACCAGAGTGAGATCGGGCAGGTGCGTGCCGCCTCGGAACGGATCGTTGAGCAGGCCCATCTCGCCAGGCGCCAGGGGAAGGGTCTCCAGCACCGCGGCCACCGAGGCCGGCATGGAGCCCAGGTGCACGGGCATGTGGTCCCCCTGGGCGATGAGCCGCCCGCGCCGGTCGAACAGCGCGCAGGAAAAATCGCGGCGCTCCTTGATGTTGGGCGAGTGGGCGCTGCGCTGGAGCGCCGCGCCCATCTCTTCGGCGATGGAGGCGAACAGGTTGGAGAAGATCTCCAGGCGCGCGGGGTGGAAGGAGGCCGTCCCGCTCATCGCCCATCCGCTCCCAGGTGGAGGTGACCGGCCTCGTCGGGCCAGGCGGACCATCCGGGCGGCACGAAGGTGGTGGCTCCCGATTCCAGGACGAGCGCCGGCCCGGGCATCTTCTTCGACGCGGGCAGGCTGCCGCGCTCGCGCACGGCGGCCTCGATCCAGGCGCACTGAAAGAAGACGCGCCGACTCAGGGACGTCCCGCTCTCCGGTGGCATGGCCGCGCCGCGCGTCCGCTCGCGCGCCGGCGGCTCGATGCGTCCCAGGCCGCGCGCGCGCAGGGTCACCAGCTCGACCCTCTCGTCGGAACGCCGGTACCCGTAGCGAGTCTCGTGGGCCGCATGAAAGGCCTGCATCCACGCCGGCACGGCCGACGTCTCCAGGATCGGGACGTTGAGCTCGAAGGACTGCCCTGCGTACCGGAGATCCGCCGAGAACTCGAAGCTCATGCGATCCATCGCGACTCCGTCGGCCGCCAGCGAGGCCGCGAGATCGCGCTCCATCCGCGCGAACCTCTCCGCGATCCCGCCGGGCGGCGCCGCGGCGGCATCCAGCAGCACGGTGATGCTCGCGTCGTGCGCGATGTCGGCCACCGTCATCCCGAAGGCCGAGAAGACGCCGGGATGAGCCGGCACCACCACGCGCCGCATCCCCAGCGACGCGGCCAGCGACGCGGCATGAAGCCCTCCCGCGCCGCCGAAGGCCAGCAGCGTGAATCCGGAGGGCTCGTGCCCGCGAAACAGCGAGATGACGCGGATGGCGCGCGCCATGGTCGCCTCGGCCACGTCGAGCATCCCTTCGGCCGTCTGCTCCAGACCCATTCCGAGCGCCGCGGCCAGGCGGCCGATGGCCTCCCGCGACGCCTCCGCGTCGAGCGGCATGCGGCCGTCCAGAAAGCGCTCCGCGACCACGCGCCCCAGCACGAGGTTGGCGTCGGTCACGGTGGGAGGCCCGCCCCGCCCGTAGCAGGCCGGACCCGGATCCGCCCCGGCGCTGGCCGGCCCCACGCGCAGCGCGCCGCCCGGATCGCGCCAGCCGATCGATCCGCCTCCCGCCCCCACCGTGTGGATGTCCATGGTGGGCACCTTGAGGGGATGACCGGCCACGACCGCCTCCGAGGTGGTGCGGGCGCGCCCGTCCAGCAGCGAGACGTCGGTGGAGGTCCCTCCCATGTCGAACGAGATGAGGCGCGCCTCTCCCAGCTCGGAGCCGGCGTGCTCGGCGGCGCGCACACCGCCCGCCGGGCCCGAGAGCACCGTGCGTACCGCCTGGCGTCCGGCGGTTTCGGACGACAGCGCGCCACCGTTCGAGGCCATCACCAGCAGGCGGGGCGCGCGGCCCCCACCCCCCGTTCCTTCTCTCAGCCCGCGCGCCAGCCGATCGAGGTAGCGCGACATCAGCGGCGCCACCGCGGCGTTGACGGCGGCCGTGGCCCCGCGCTCGTACTCGCGGTGCTCGGCGACGATGCGCGACGAGGCCGACACCAGGATCCCCGCGCTCTCCAGAGCGGCCGCCACGCGTTCTTCGTGGGCCGGGTTGGCCCAGGCGTGCAGCAGGCAGACGGCCGCCGACGTCACGCCCGCTTCCCGCAGGGCCGCCGCCAGCTTCTCCACCTCGGCCAGATCGAGAGGCTCCCGCTCGGCGCCGTCGGCTCCCAATCGGCCCGCGATGCCGCGTCGCAGCTCGCGAGGCGCCAGCGGCTCGGGCCGGGTGGCCATCAGGTTGTACAGGTCGGGGCGGGCCTGGCGCCCGATCTCGAGGATGTCCTCGAAGCCCCGGTTGGTGACGAAGGCGATGGGCGGCGTCTTGCCCTCGAGCAGCGCGTTGGTGGCGACCGTGGACCCGTGGACGATCTCCACCGGGCCGGCGTCGGTCACCCCGCGCAGCGCCGCCTCGAGGCCGCGCAGGATCGCGCGCGCGGGATCGTCGGGCGTGGAAGGCTCCTTCCACGTCCGCAGTCGCCCGTCATGCACGATCACGAAGTCGGTGAACGTGCCGCCCGTGTCCACGCCGATGCGCACCATGGCGCGCATGTTACCGCGAAGGCGCGCGCGGTCTCCATGTTATCCTCGCTCGATGCGCCGCCTCTTCATCGCCTTCGTGGTGGGTGCGTCGACCCTGGTGTTCGGCCTGATCGCCATCGTCGGATGCCTCCTGGTGCCCAACGGCAACCCGCTCGTCTGGATGGCGCGCCCCTGGGCCGCCACCATCCTGCTGGCCAGCGGCGTGAGCGTGCGCGTGCACGGACGCGGAGAGGCCGGGCCGGGCCCCGTCCTGTACATCACCAACCATCAGAGCCACTACGACATCCTGGCCCTGGTGCGCGCGCTGCCGGGCCAGTACCGGGTCGTGGCCAAGAAAGAGCTGTTCACCATCCCCGTCTTCGGCTGGGCTCTGTGGCTGGCGGGCTTCATCCGCATCGACCGCGCCAACCGGGACAGCGCCATCCGCAGTCTGGACCGCGCCGCCCGCCGCATGCGCCGCGGGCACTCGGTGGTGGTCTTCGCGGAGGGGACCCGCAGCGACGACGGCCGCCTGCTCCCCTTCAAGAAGGGGGGCTTCGTCCTGGCGATCAACAGCGGCCACCCCATCGTCCCGGTCACCGTCAGCGGCAGCCGCGCGGTGCTTCCCAAGAACGGACGCCACGTGAGCCCCGGGGTCATCGACGTGGTGATCGGTCGCCCCATCGAGACGCGATCGCTGCAGATGGATCGTCGCGACGATCTGATGGCACGGACACGAACCGCCCTGGAAGCCGGGTTCACACCGCTCCACGCGAACGATCTCGTCCCCTTCCCCGGCAGCTCACGTCGCCCGGCCTGATTGGTCCCATCGGGCGTATGATGGGCCGGGAGGTGGACATGCCCCGCGAACTCCTCGATCAGCTCGCCACGCTCGCCCGTCAGTCCCGATCGCGCGTGTACATCGTCGGCGGCTACGTGAGGGATCGGCTCCTGGGGCGCGAGCCGGTGGACCTGGATCTGATGGTGGAGGGAGACACCGCGCCGTTCCTGGCGGCCCTGGCGCGACGCGCGGGACACCAGCCGGTCCTGTTCGCGCGCCACGAGCCGGCCACGCACCGCGTCGCCCTGGGAGACTGGCTCGTGGACGTGTCGTCGTTCCCTCACGGCGGGCTGGCGCAGGAGCTGCGACGCCGCGACTTCACGATCAACGCGCTCGCGCTCCCTCTCGAGGAACCCGACGGCGATCCGATCGATCCGCTGGGCGGCCGCGGCGATCTGACCGCGGGCCGCCTGCGGCACGTGAGCGAGGCCGGGCTGGACGAGGACCCGCTGCGGCTGCTTCGCGCCGTGCGCCTGTCCGTGGTGCTGGAAGGATTCACGCTGGCGCCGGATCTGGGTGCGGCGATCCGGAGCCGCGCCGGCCTGCTGAGTTCGGTGGCCGTGGAGCGCGTGCTGGCGGAGCTGGAGGTGATCCTGGCCTCGCCCCGCGCGGGTCATGGGCTGCGCCTGATGGACGATCTCGGGCTGCTGGGGGCGACCCTTCCCGAGCTGTCGCCGCTGGCGGGCCTGCAGCAGAACCTCTGGCACCGCCACGACGCGCTGGAGCACACACTGCGGGCGGTCGAGGAGGTGGACGCCCTCCAGGCCCTCCCCGCGCTTCCCTGGGTAGGCATCCGCCTCAATGAGGAGGACGCGGAGCTGCTCAAGTGGGCGGCGCTCTGGCACGACACGGGCAAGGCGGAAACGGCGGCGCGCGACGATCAGGGACAGATGCACTTCTACGGCCACGAAACCGTCTCGGCGAGCCTGTGCCGGACGCGCATGTCGCGCCTGAGGATGAGCGACCGCAAGGTCGATCGCCTGGTGACGCTGGTGTCGCATCACCTGAGGCTGACGCTGTTGGCGGCCGGGCAGCCCCCCTCGGACCGCAGCCTGCGGCGGCTGATCCACCAGGTCAAGTACGACACGCCCCTGCTCTGCCTGCTGGCCCTGGCCGACCGGAGGTCCGGAGGGGGGCCCGACTTCGAGCAGCGCCTGGCGCGGCTCGAAGAGCTGAGCGCCCGCGTGATGGGCCTGTTCACCCAGGAGGCCGAGCGGGTCATCGCGCCCCATGCGCTCCTGACGGGCCACGAGGTGATGGCCCTGCTGGGCATCGGGCCCGGCCCGCGCGTGGGGGCCGTGCTCAGATGGCTCACCCGGCTGCAGGTGGACGGCCGCATCCGCAACCGCGACGAGGCCCTCGAGCACGTGCGCGTCCTGCCCGCCAGCCGTCTGATGGCGCTGGACGACGATCCCTGAGCGGCTTGCGGCTTGTCGGCCAGGCCCTATCTTTTGAAGTCATTCGTGCCTCAGGCCTGACCGGCGCCCTCCGGGCGCAGGCGGGATCGTCGGGATCGTCGGCGATGGCGCGCGGAGGCGGAGATGAAGTCCACAGAGATCGTCGCCGAGCTTGATCGGCTGCGGAGCCAGGGAGCCCGGCTGGAGGCGCTCCTCGAGGCAGCGGTGCGTCTGCTGCACCAGTCCAATCCACGGTTCCACTGGACCGGCATCTACGAGCTCTTCCCCGACGGCGTCCTGAGGCTCGGCTCATTCATCGGGGCGCCCACCGATCACGTCTTCATCGCCGTGGGGAAAGGTGTCTGCGGGACGGCGGTGGCCGAGCGGCGCACCATCAACGTGCCGGATGTCCGCAAGGTGTCCAACTACCTTGCCTGCTCCACCTCGACGCGATCCGAGCTGGTGGTCCTCATCCGGCGTGGAGAGCACATCTACTCCCAGATCGACATCGACAGTCACGAGCTGGACGCCTTCGATCCCGAGACCGTGGCCGATGTGGAGCGCGTGGCGGACTGGCTGGCGGGGGCCTACGAGACGATGGCTGAACCACGGCGCGATGCCTGATCCCGTGTCCGGCCCCCCCGAAGCGGAACCGAGAACCGTCTCCGACTATGAACGGTGGTTCCGCGTCCTGGACGCGCAGATGCGCGTGCTGGAGCGCGAGCGCCAGAAGCTGTCCGCCATCATGAACCACGGCGACGCCGGCTTCGTGGTGATGGATGCCGATCGCCGGATCCTCTGGGCCAACGACGCCGTGGCGCGTATCGTGCGCAACGCAGGCGGACGGGGGGCCGTGGAGGGCCGCCACTGTCGTGAGGTGGTGTGCGGCGCCGACGAGGCCTGCGCGGACTGCCCCGCGGTGCGCCCCTTCATCACGGGCGCCGTGGCCCATGAAGAGATCCGCCTCCCCATGGGGGACAGCGCGCGGCACATCTACGCCACGGCGATGCCGCTCGCCTCTCCCGAAGGGCGCGTGGAGCAGGCGCTGGTGATGCTCCAGGACATCTCGGACCTGCGCATCCTGCGCGCCAGCCAGGAGGCGCTGAAGGCGAGCGAGGAGCGATTCCGCTCGATCTTCACTCACGCCGCGGCCGGCATGGCCATGGTGGCCCCCACCGGAGAGCTGCTGGAAGCCAATCCCGCCCTCTGCTCCCTGGTCGCGTACGACGGCCCCATGCTGAGCCGCCTCGGGCTGCAGGATGTTCTGCACGAAGACGATCGCGCCCGGCTGCGGCAGGCGATCGAGGACGCGCGCGCCGGCCAGGACGATCCCCCCGAGCTGGAGCTGAGGTGCGTGGCCAGGCACGGAGGGACGGTCTGGGTGCGCGCCAGCGTCTCCTGGATTGCGGGGGTCGGGGAGCGCCCCGCGTGCGCGGTGGTGCTCATGCAGGACATCACCGAGCGCAAGCACCTGGAGCAGGAGCTGCGCCAGGCCGAGAAGATGTCGGCCGTGGGGCTGCTCGTTTCCGGCGTGGCGCACGAGCTGAACAACCCGCTGGCCGGCGTGCTGGGCTACGCGCAGCTCCTGCTGCACGAGCCCGCGGGCGAGCGGACGCGACGGGCCCTCGAAGCGATCCACCGCGAGGCGGAACGGTGCAAGCGCATCGTGCAGAATCTCCAGACCTTCGCCCGCAAGCACAGGCCGAGGCTCGAGCCGGTGCTGATCAACGACGTCCTGACGGCCACCCTGGATCTGCGCGCCTACCAGCTGGCCGTCGACGACATCCGCGTGATCACCGAGCTGGGCGACGGGCTTCCCGCCCTGCGGGGCGACTCGCACCAGCTGCAGCAGGTGATCCTCAACCTCATCGTGAACGCCCAACATGCCATGCTCTCCGCCCGCAGGGGCGGCACCCTGACCCTGCGAAGCCTTCGCCGTGGCGCCAGCATCGTCGTGGAGATCCAGGACGACGGCCCGGGGATCCCGTCGACGCACCTGGGGCGCGTGTTCGACCCGTTCTTCACGACCAAGGAGGTGGGCCAGGGGACCGGCCTGGGCCTTTCCATCTGCTACGGCATCATCAAGGAGCACGAAGGGAACATCCGCGTCCTCAATGTGCCGGCGGGAGGGGCGCTGTTCACGCTGGAGCTTCCCGTCTGGAAGGACGTCGCCGCGGCCGCCCGCGGCGCCACGCTCGATGACCGTAGCGCGGCGGGCCCCTCGGACGCGGCCGCGGAAGGCCCCCGGGCCGGCGGAGGCGCGCTCGTCCTGGTGGTGGACGACGAGCCCTCCATCCTGGACGTGCTGACCCAGATGCTGCGGCTGGACGGGCACGACGTGCTGGCCGCTTCCGGCGCGCGCGCGGCGCTCGACCTCATCGAAGAGCACCGCTTCGACGTGATCGTCTCGGATCTCAAGATGCCCGGCGTGAGCGGCCAGGAGCTCTACGAGACGCTGCTCGCCCGGCACCCCGAGCAGGCGCGGGCCGTGGTGTTCAGCACGGGGGATATGCTCTCCCCCGGCACGCGGGACTTCCTCTCCAGCGCCGGACGCCCCTGCATCCCCAAGCCCTTCGCCATCGACGAGCTGCGCGACGCCATCCGATCGGTCCTCTCCCGCCGTCCATCCTGATCCCTGCGTGGTAGACTGCGGCCCGATCCCATGGAGGCCGCCATGCCACACGAGACGATACGCAAGCCCCCTGTCGATCGGATGCGGCGCCGTCCCAACCTTCCCGATTACGCGGCTACACGTGCATCATTCCGCTGGGATGCCCTGGCCGGCGAGCTGGCCGGCCCTCCCGGAGGCCCCCTCAACATCGCCCACGAATGTCTCGACCGGCACCTGCGCACCGCCAGACGCCACAAGGTCGCGCTGCACTGGGAGGGACGCAACGGCGACACCGAGACCTACACCTTCAACGACCTGTCCAGGCTCTCCGACCGCTTCGGCGTGGTGCTGCGCGGGCTGGGGGTGCGCAAGGGCGACCGCGTGTTCGTCTTCCTGGACCGCGTGCCCGAGCTGTACATCGCCGTCTTCGGCGCCCTGAAGATCGGGGCGGTGGTGGGGCCGCTCTTCTCGGCCTTCGGACCCGACGCGATCCGGGATCGTCTGGCCGACTCCGGAGCGGTCGCGCTGGTCACCAGCCCCGCCCTGCTGGACCGCGTCGAGGCGGTGCGATCGGAGCTTCCCGATCTCAAGGAAATCCTCCTTGTGGATCGCGAAGGGACCACGCGCACCCGGCGCAGCGAGTACACGTCGTGGGACGACGCCATGCGCGCGGCGCACGGCCGCTTCGAGCCCGAGCCCACCGGCCCGGAAGACTGGGCCATCATGCACTACACGTCGGGGACGACGGGCAAGCCCAAGGGAGCGGCCCACGTGCACCAGGCCATCCTGGGACACTACGCGACGGCGAAGTACGTGCTGGACCTTCAGGATGGCGATGTCTACTGGTGCACCGCGGACCCGGGCTGGGTCACGGGCACCTCGTACGGCATGTTCGGCCCATGGGCCAACGGCGTCACGTCCGTGGTTCACGAAGGCGGCTTCAACCCGGAGATCTGGTACCAGACGCTCGAGAAATACCGCGTGACGGTCTGGTACACGGCCCCCACGGCCCTGCGCATGCTCATGAAGGCGGGCGAGGCCCTGCCGGCGCGCCACGACTTCTCGTCGCTGCGGCACATCTGCAGCGTGGGCGAGCCGCTCAATCCCGAAGCCATCCTCTGGGGCCTGCCGGTCTTCGGGCAGGCCATCCACGACAACTGGTGGCAGACCGAGACCGGCTGCATCCAGATCGCCAACTACGCCGTGATGGACGTGAAGCCCGGATCGATGGGGCGCCCGATACCGGGAACCCACGCCGCCATCGTGGACGCCCAGGGCGAGGCCCTGCCTCCCGGCCAGGAAGGGAGCCTGGCCCTGCGGCCGGGCTGGCCCTCCATGTTCCGCACGTACTGGAACAAAGAGGACATGTATGCGTCCCGGTTCCAGAACGGCTGGTACCACTCGGGAGATCGCGCCTTCATGGACGAGGACGGCTATTTCTGGTTCGTGGGGCGCGCCGACGACGTCATCAACACGGCGGGGCATCTGGTGGGGCCGTTCGAGGTGGAGAGCGCCCTGATCGAACATCCCGCCGTGGCGGAAGCCGGCGTCATCGGCAAGCCTGATCCCGAGCGCATGGAGATCATCAAGGCCTTCATCTCGCTCAAGGACGGGATCGCTCCTTCCGACGCGCTGCAGAAAGACATCAAGGAGTTCGTGCGGACCCGCCTGGCGGCACACGCCTACCCGCGTGAGATCGAGTTCCTTCCCTCGCTGCCCAAGACCCGCTCGGGGAAGATCATGCGCCGGCTGCTGAAGGCGCGCGAGCTGGGGCTGCCCGAGGGTGACACCTCGACGCTCGAGGACTGATCCGGAGGATCGATGAAGAACGTGCTGATCAGCGACGAGATGTCTCCCCGCGCGGTGGACCGGTTCCGCGCGGAGGACGGGGTCAAGGCCGACTACCGCCCCGGGCTCGCGGAGGCCGAGCTGCTGGAGGTGGTGGGCCGCTACGAGGGGCTGGTGGTACGCAGCGCCACCAAGGTGACGGCCAACGTCATCGAGGCCGGCGCGCGGCTCCAGGTGATCGGGCGCGCCGGCACCGGGCTGGACAACGTGGACCTTGAGGCCGCCACGCGCCGCGGCGTGGTGGTGATGAACGTGCCGGGAGGCAACACCGTGTCGGCGGCCGAGCACACGCTGGCCCTGATGCTGGCCCTGGCCCGCGGCGTTCCGGCCGCCGATCGCTCCATGCGCGCGGGGCGCTGGGAGCGAGGCCGCTTCGTCGGATCGGAGATGGAAGGAAAGACCCTGGGCATCGTGGGCCTGGGACGGGTAGGGCGCGAGGTGGCTGCGCGCGCTGCCGCCTTCGGCATGCAGGTGATCGCCCACGACCCGTTCGTCTCGGCGGAAGACGCCCGGCGCGCGAGCGTCGCCTTCCTGCCCCTGGACGAGCTGCTGGCGCGGGCCGACTTCGTCACCCTGCACACGCCGCTCACCCCCGAGACGCACCACATGCTGGGTGAGCGGGAGATCGCGGCCATGCGGCCCGGCGCGCGCCTGATCAACTGCGCCCGCGGCGAGCTGGTGGACGAGGCGGCTCTCGCGCGCGCTCTCGAATCGGGCCGCCTGGCGGGCGCCGCCCTGGACGTCTACCAGAAGGAGCCGCCCCCCGCAGATTTCCCCTTCCGGGGAATGGAGCAGGTGGTGATGACACCCCACCTGGCCGCCTCCACGGCCGAAGCCCAGGACAAGGTGGCGATGCTCATCGCCGAACAGGTGTGCGACTTCCTGCGCGATGGGGTCGCGCGCAACGCCGCCAACGTCATCTCCATGGACCCCAGGCTGCGCGAGCGGGCGGCCCCCTACCTGGAGCTGGCCGAGACGCTGGGCCGGTTCCAGGCCCAGGTGATCGAGGGGAGGCTGCGCGAGGTGACCGTGGAGTGCAGCGGCGACGTGCCGGACGAGGCGCTCCCGGCGGTGACCGTGGCGGTTCTGAAGGGGTGCTTCGAGCGGTTCCTCAGCGCGCCGGTCAACGCGGTGAATGCCGCCTGGATCGCGAAGGAGCGCGGCGTGGGGCTGCGCGAGGTGCGCACGCGCGAGCCGCACGACTATCAGAATCTCGTCACCACGGTGTTCGAGAGCGACGTCCGCACCCGGACCATCGGTGGGACGGTGTTCGGGCGCAACATCCCGCGGATCGTGACGCTGGACGGCTTCCGGTTCGACGCGCTGCCGCGCGGGACGCTGCTGCTGGTCTCCAACGACGACCGCCCGGGGATCGTGGGGCGTGTGGGCACGCTGCTGGGCGAGAGCCAGGTGAACATCGCCCACATGTCGCTGGGCCGGGACCGCGCGGGGGGCCAGGCCATCGCCGCGATCAGCATCGACACGCCGCTCCCCGATGGAGTCCTCAGGCAGCTCGAGCAGAGCCCGGGGATCCTGTGGGTCCGGACAGTCACCCTGTAACCGAAACGCTCCCCATCTTGGTGTGCGGGTGCAGTAACCATCGCGCTCGTTCGGCGTTAGAAGAACGAAGCCGGTGTCGCGCCGCCATGACCACAAGGGGGGTGTCATGAGATCACAGCATCGCGTCGTTCTGGCCCTCTGGCTAGGCTGTCTCGCGGGGGCCGCCTTCGGGCAGGACCCCAACACGCCCACGCAGACGCCTCCTCCTGCGGCGAAAGGCGACGCGACCAGGACGACGCCCCACCGCGTGCCGCGGGCCGCCTCGCCCGTCAAGGTGGATGGCCTGCTGGACGAGCCCGTATGGCAGGAGGCCCTCAAGCTGGAGCTCCCCTGGGAGGTCTCCCCCGCCGACAACGTGCCGGCTGCGGTCACCACCCAGGCGCTGCTGCTGTACGACGACGGCTATCTGTACGCGGCCTTCCGGTCTCAGGATCCCGATCCGTCGGCGATCCGGGCACGCCTCTCCGACAGGGATCGCGCCTTCCAGGACGACTTCGTGGGGATCGTGATCGACACCTTCAATGACGAGCGCCGCGCCTTCGAGTTCTTCGTGAACCCCCTCGGCGTGCAGATGGATCTGGTGCAGGACGACGTGAACGGCACCGAGGACGAGTCGTGGGACGCCATCTGGGACTCGGCGGGACGTGTAACCGAGGGCGGGTACGATGTCGAGATGGCGATCCCCTACACGTCCCTGCGTTTCCAGAAAGGAAGCTCGGACCAGGTCTGGGGGCTGGATATCGTGCGCGCCCATCCAAGGGATCTGCGCAGGCTCCTGGCCTTACAGCCCCGCGACCGCAACGTGAGCTGCTACCTGTGCCAGGTGCAGAAGATCGTGGGGTTCAGCGGCGCGGAGCCGGGGCGCAACCTGGAGGTCTCCCCCACCCTCACCTCCGTGCGCACCGACGCCTGGGGACAGGATCCCGCCGACACCGACACGTTCGGAGAGATGGAGTCCGGCGATCCCGACACCGATCTCGGCGTGACGGCCCGCTGGGGAATGACGCCCAACCTCACCGCCTCGGGGACCATCAACCCCGACTTCTCGCAGGTGGAGGCGGACGCTGCCCAGCTGGACGTCAACGAGCAGTTCGCCCTCTTCTTTCCCGAGAAGCGCCCCTTCTTCATGGAAGGGGCCGATTTCTTCAACACCCCGCTGCGCGCCGTCCACACGCGCACGGTGGCCGACCCGGACTGGGGCGCGAAGCTGTCGGGCAAGGAGGGGCGCCATGCGCTGGGCGCCTTCGTGGCCAACGACGCGATCACCAACCTGTTGATCCCCGGGCCGCAAAGCTCCAGCTCGCTGAGCCTCGAGAACCAGGAGGTCACCGACGCCGTGCTGCGGTACCGGATGGACATGGGGAAGAACTCGACGCTGGGCGCCGTGTTCACCGGGCGCTCGGGGGGCGGCTACGAGAGCTGGCTCACCGGGGTCGACGCCCTGATGCGGCTCACCGACACCGACACCATCCGGGCCCAGCTGCTCGGCTCGCAGACCACCTACCCCGATGACCCGAATCTCGGCCTGTCCACCGACACCCTGGACGATCGAGCCTTCCTCGTGAACTACGACCACTTCACGCGCAACTGGGGAACGTGGGCGCGCTATTCCGACCTGGGGCCCGACTTCCGCGCGGACATGGGATTCATCCCGCAGGTGGGGATCCGGCTCCCCGTGGCCGGGGCCGAGCGCTACTGGATCGGCAGCAAGGACACCTGGTACAGCCGGATCAATGCCGGCGGGGACTTCGACCAGACGGTGGACTCCGAGGGGATTCTCATCGAACGCGAGTTCGAGGGGTGGTCCAACGTGCAGGGGCCCATGCAGTCGTACCTCTCTCTGGGGGGAGGCCAGCGCCTCCGAGGCTTCCGCGACGACGTGTTCGATCAGAACTTCGTCAACTTCTACGGCGAGTTCCAGCCCGCCTCCTGGACCATCGTGAGCCTGGATGCCGGCGTGAGCCACCGGGTCGACTTCGAATTCGAGGATCCCGCCGACCCCGGGGCGGCCAGACAGGGGTTCGAGACGCGCGTGGCACCTTGGTCGCGGTTCCACCTCGGACGGCGCGTGCGGCTCGAGCTGTCACACAACTACCGGACGCTCGAGAACGACGACGGCTACCTCTTCCGCGCCAACCTCTCCCAGCTGAACCTTGTGTACCAGCTCACGCTGCGCGCCTTCTTCCGCGCCATCGTGCAGGTCAGCGACGTGCGCTTCAACATGGATCAGTACGCGGGCCAATGCGCCGACCCGGCCTTCTCCTGCCCGACGGAGCGGGCCCGCGACACCTTCGCCCAGCTTCTCTTCTCCTACAAGATCAATCCTCAGTCGGTCCTGTTCCTCGGCTACACCGACACCCGGGCGGGGGCGCTTCCTCCCGTCGATCCGCTGGGCGACGAGTCGCTGCAGCGCATCGATCGCACCTTCTTCGCCAAGGTGGGCTACGCCTGGGTCTTCTGAGTCGCGCGGATCCGGCGCCGCATGATGGGGCGGGTGGGCGAGCGGCGGGCCACTTCCTTGAACCCCGCGGCCTTGAAGGTGCCGGGAAGGCCCGTCCACACGAACACATCGGGCTGGATCCCCGTGCGGGGGGCCACCGGATACCCTTCGATGATGCGCGCGCCGCACGTGGCCGCGTAGGCCACCGCTCCGCGCAGCAGCAGCGACGAGATGCCGCGCCGCCTGTGGCCGCGGGCCACGAAGAAGCAGGAGACCGACCAGACGGCCGCGTCGTCCACCGGCTTGAGGACCCGCGAACGGGCCAGCACGGGATAGGCCTCGCGCGGCGCGATGGCGCACCACCCCACCGGCTCGTCCTCGACATAGGCCAGCAGGCCGGGGGCCGGTGTCGCGGAGGCGAGGGCCTTCAGGGCCGCGCGGTTCCCCGCTCCCTTGCCCGGCACGAAGAGGCTTCGCGGAAGCCGCCAGGCCATGCACCAGCATCCCCCGCAGGCCCCCCGCGCGCCGAAGAGGCGCTCCAGGTCGGCCCATCGGTCGGCGGTGAGAGGGACGATCTCGACGCGCGGCAGCTTCATGGCCGTCAGGTGCCCATGAACCAACGAAGCGTCTCTCCGTAGCTCAGGCTCACCAGGGCGAAGGTTCCCATGATGGCCAGGCCGCCTATCCACGCGGCCGCTTCCCATGCGCGCGCGGCCAGGGGCGAGCGCGGCTCGACGTCCTGCACCACGGAGGCCAGCAGTACGCCGGTGACCAGTCCCCCGACGTGGGCGGCGTTGTCGAACGCAAAGACAAACCCCATCAGCAGTCCGTAGGCGGCCCACTGCACCATCTGGGCGCGCACCCCCGCGCCCAGAGCACCGCCGCGCCTGTAGCCCCACACCAGTGCCACACCGATAAGGCCGAAAATAGCTCCTGACGCCCCGATGCCAGGAAGAATGTCGTCCCGTTGGTTCGCGGTTCCAACTCTCCACAGGGTGCTGGCCAGGCTGCCGCCCATCCCGGTCAACACCCAGAACACCAGCATCTTGCGCGCGCCGTACATCTCCTCGATCAGGGGACCCACCGCCAGCAGCGCCCAGCAGTTCATCCCGACATGAAGCATCCCCCCGTGCAGGAACACGCTGGACAGCAGGCGCCACCACTGTCCCGCCATGACCAGCACCGGGACATTGGCTCCCATGGCGTCCATGGTCACTTCCCACGCATCGATACCCATGGCCCGGGGAAGCCCCCCTTCCACGAGGCGCGACCAGACCATCAGCTGCACCCCGTACATCGCCAGGTTCAGACCCAGGACGACGGAGCTGACCGACACCGCCGACGGCATCATGTTCTCGGCCATGCGGGCCACCCCGCGCGTGGCGGCACGGCCGGGAATCTCGCCGCACTCCGGGCAGCGGCGCGCTTCCACCGGGATGAGGGCACGGCAGGACGCGCACATGCGCGAGCGGGTCTCCGCGCCGCGGCGGATGTTCTCGAAATCGGCGGCCGCATCCGACAGGCGCCGGTTGGATCTCTGCCTGAACCAGTGCCATCGGGAGGAGAGCCGGCGCGCGGCCGACTTCAGATCGGCGATCAGCGCGCGCGTGTCGTCGAGTATCCAGCGGAACATCGGCGCATTATAGCGGGGGGGAAGGTAGAGGCCGCGCGCCGGAGCATTCAGGTCCTTGGGGGGAGGAGAACCCGTGAAATGTGGGGCACGGGTCCGATCCGGGGCGCGGCCTCCGCTTGCCACTCTTCCTACGCGCCAATGGCGCGTCGGTTTCATGCGATACGGAACCTCAGCTCCTGCAACGACCTTCGCGTGCCCTGCAGCAGCTTCCGATCCAGTCCCGTGAGAAGCAGCAGCTCGCGCGCTTTTCCCGACACTCCGCACAAACGGAACTCGGCGCCTGCTGCCTTGGCCAGGGCGCGGCACGCCACCAGCTCTCCAAGCCCGGCTGCGTCCATGAAGCGCACCCCGGTCGCATCGATCTCGATCAACGTGGCCCCGCGTTCGAGCGCGAGGGCCACTTGCCGTCGCAGCAGCCCGCTCTTCTGGCCTGCCGCCATGGCGCCTTTCAGACTCAGCCGGATGTCTCGCATCGAACCCTGTGGCCTCGTGTTCATGCGTTCCTCCTGACTCCCTTTCCCAATGTCGATCTATCAACGCAGCGGAGCCGCGTCCGGTTCCAGAACTTCTTCAAATTTGAGACGACGGATCCCGCCCTTCGTTAGGGCGGAATCAGTCACGCACAAGTCACAGAATGGGAGCGACTTGGGGGTGGGGGGCCGCCTACCAGAGGCGCAGGATGGTCACGAAAATCTCCTGGTCACCCCGATAGTCCTTGATGTCCGAGGCCACGGCGATCCCCCAGTCCAGGGTCAGGATCAGGTTGGGGCCCACGATGGTCTGGCCGGAGATGCCGAAGCCGGTGAAGTCCTGGAAGCCGTTCTCCTCGCCCGGGGCCGCCGCCCGATCCCTCACCCGGGCGTGATCCACGGTGGCCTCGAAGCGGATGAGATTGGTGAAGTTGAAGGCGTACTGCACCTGCGCACGCCCTCCGTTGGTGTAGCGGAACCCCGCCCCGCCGAAACCGCGCAGCCTGTTGCCGAAGTAGTCGAACCTGTACTTGCTGAAGCGATCCAGGTCTCCCCCGCCCGAGGCGGCCACTTCGGTGTGGATCTTCTGGTTCAGCGGCAGGAAGAACTCCTTCGTCGCGATGCCGTCGTACTGCACGTAGTCGGCGGCGTCCTCCGAGAAGTCGGTGTTGCCGGGGAGCCCCCAGGGCTCCCAGGTGCTGCGATCCGCGACGCGCACGCCGCCCGCCACGCGCCAGGTGCGCTTGTTGAACTCCCCTTCCATGCCCACCGTGCTCACCAGCGTGTCGGTCGGCAGGAGGAAGTCGGACGAGGTGTCCTCGGCCTTCGAGAACCCTTCGAACCGCAGCCCCGCGGTCCATTTCACTTTCCAGTGATCGGCGAAAGGGAGGCCCAGCCCCAGCTCGATGTTCTGCTGGGTGAGATCGACGGCCTCCTCGTCGATCTCGTCGCCGCCCGACACCGGCGTGTCCGACGCCGAGAACCCCTGAAGGAAGATGTCCGCGCTCCCTTCCAGGCCGGTGCCCAGCATGTCGGGCTGGCTCAGGTTGCCGAAGGCCAGGGCTCCGGCGAAGAAGATGTTGGTCTGCGCCCCTTTGCCCCACAGGTTCCGGTTGAAGTAGTTGACCCCCGCCAGCGGAAGCGGGTAGTCGAGCGACTGGTTGTAGAACACGCCCCCCAGGGCGAACAGGATGTCCTTGTCCAGCTCGCTGCGCACCACCCGGTTCCCATCCGAGGTCCTCTCGAGATAGCGCTGGCCCTGCGCCGTCTCCCTCACCATGGTGTGTTCCGATGCGTACGCTGTCTGGCGCGCCGCCACGAAGCCGGCGTCGTTGATCTTCTGCTGGGAGAAGCTCACGTCCCGGTACACGGTCAGGTTGCGCCCCGAAGTGCTGAACAGCTGCTGCCCCTGGATGTGGCTGAGCAGCCAGTAGGTCAGCCCCTCGGGCCCCACCAGCGGGCGGAAGGAGTCGGTCTGATCGTTGGACAGGATCGGGGGCTTGAGCCCCGTCTGCAGGGATGAGACCTGCACGCGGGCGTGGGTCTTCTTGTCGATCCAGATGCGGCCCTGGTAGAGAGAGTCCTCGGCCACCAGAGGATCGAAGCTCACCACCCAGCAGTCATAGCCATCGATGGTCTCCTCGCCTTCCAGCCGGTACGCGTAGCGGCGATCCAGAGCGATGTCCAGCGGCAGCGTGAACACCTTCTCGGGCTGGGGCAGGGGGAACTCCGGCATGGTCGTGGCGCGCCACTTCACGCCGTTGACGAAGTACTCCCGCTGCTCGAACTCGGGGCCCACCAGCGGATCGTAGAAGAAGCCGCTCTGAACGGTGATGTCGAAGGTGGTGCCGCTGCCGAGGCGGAAGCGGAAGTCGATGCGCGCCTCGGCGCGCCAGTTGGTCAGCAGGGCGTCCTGCGCCGCCTGGAAGGCCTGGTGCTGCGCGATGATCTCTTCCACCGAGGGCTGGCGCACTTCGGTCACCTGGAGACGCTCTTCCTCGCCGAACAGCGGCGACGTGAAGCGGCGGTAGCGCAGCACCAGGGGATAGTCCGCGATGGGAAGCGCCAGGCGGGTCACGCCTTCGGCCTCGTCCTTCTGGTACGCGCCCGCCACCGCCTGCTCCCCCGCCGGCAGGTCCATCAGGAGCGGCTCGGCGACGTCCGACGAGTCGACCACCAGCACGGCCTGCGCCCCTCTCTGCGCGCCGGGACCGGCGTCGTAGCCGATGAGCACCGTCTTCTCCTCGGGATCGAAGAGCCTCACGATGAGGGCGGGGATCTCCTGGCCCATCGGCGTCATCAGATGGATGCCGCGGCCCGACTCCACCAACGGCGCGTGCGAGGGGGACACGGCGCCGCGGATCCGCTCCAGCACCCCCAGGGTGGCCGGCATGCCGTCGGGGCCCGGCTCCAGACGAAACGTGGTGAGCGCCACTTCCTGCCTGAGGGCTTCGAGGTATCCCCTCAGCAGCCCGGCCGCCGCCGCGCCGGGCTCCACCGGGCGCCCCACCCACCAGAGGCGGGCCGAGGGATCCTTCAGCAGCATCAGCTGCCTGATGCCGGGGATGCGATCGGCCCGGGCGGTGCGTACGGCCACCGCGTCCACGTACACGTCGATCCCTTCGGCGAACAGCGCGTCGAGAAACGGCACGACGTCCCCGCCGTCCAGATCCAGCCCCAGCGCGACGCGCGCCTGGGGGCTGGAGGCCCGCACGGCCACGGAGGAGAGCTTGAGCCAGTAGGCCCCCTGGGCCGGTGTCATATCCTGGAGCCGAGACAAACCTTCACCCAGGATGACGTGCCCTGCCTGGCTCTGGTAGCGCGTCGCCAGCGCGCGAAGAAAGGCGGTCCATCCGCGCTCGATGCCGGCCGGCTCGGTGAACAGAGGGTTACCATCGCGTGGCGACAGCGCGACGGCGTACCCCGCGGCGGCGTGCGATCCGATGATGGCGTCGGCGACGGCCCAGTCATACTGCCCCGCCACCTTCTCGATCACGTCCCAGGGCACGATCACGCGCACCCACACCGCCGATCGATCCGGCGCCGCCGGCAGGGGCGAGGGCCGCGGATGGGGCGACGGCAGGGCCCCGAGATCCAGGTCGAATCCCACGGCGTTGGACGGCCCGGCCGAGCCACCCGCAGGCTCCGCCGCGATCACGCACGTCCACGCCAGCACGGCGGCCAGCGCCACGAACGTCCGCACGGCGCGGCGCATGGGTGAAAGCACGTTCGAGACTCGCGGGGCGGGAAGGAACGGCACGCGGCGGAACATAATAGACGGTCCGGGTACGTGTCCAGTTGACTAGTGTATGGAGGCTGGTTCATGATGCGCAGCGCCGGTTTTTATGCTGAACGGAATGGGTGAACTGATGGACGACAGTCGGGCACGCGACGGGAAGACGACCGCGGGACCGGGCGAGGGCGCGCCGATGTAGGGCCGCCACGCTCCCCACTCCCCTCTCCCCCCTCCCGCCACCCGCCCCCGAATCCACACGATGCCGACCGGGACCTGACATGAACGATGTGACCGCTCTCATCCTGCCCGAGGTGCGCGAGCTGCTCGAGACCGGAGGGCGCGACGCCCTGCAGCGCGCCCTGGCGGACCTCCATCCCGCCGACATCGCGGACATCATCGCCAATCTCGAGGATGCGCAGGCCCGCGAGGTGTTCGAGTCTCTCTCCGAGACGAAGCGCGTGGCCACCTTCGAGCATCTCGAGGAATCCGACCAGCTGCGCCTGCTCGAGGCTCTGGGCCGCGACCGGATGATCCACATCATCGAAGAGATGTCGTCCGACGATCGGGCCGACTTCATCCAGGCGCTCCCCGAGCGCACCGCGGACAGCATCCTGCCGCTGCTGGCCCAGGCCGAGCGCAACGACGTGAGGAAGCTGGTCGCCTATGAAGAAGACACCGCGGGCGCCGTGATGACGACGGAATACGCGGCGCTCCCCGCAGACATCACGGTGGGCGAGGCGCTGCAGCGCCTGCGCAAGGTCGCCCCGGACAAGGAGACCATCTACTACGTCTTCATCACCGATCCCGAGCGGCGCCTGCTGGGCTACACGACCCTGCGCGAGCTGGTGCTGGCCAGGCCCGATCAGAGCGTCATGGACGTGCGCCGGCAGCCGCTGATCAGCATGCCCGTGGACGCCGATCAGGAAGACGTCGCGCGCGCCATCCAGCGCTACGACTTCCTGGCCCTGCCCATCGTGGACGCCGACAACCGCCTGGTGGGGATCGTCACGCACGACGACGTGATCGACGTCATCGAGGAAGAAGCCACCGAGGACGCGCAGCGCATGGGGGCCGTGGAGCCACTGGACATGCCGTATCTCAAGACCGGCTTCTGGCAGCTGGCGTGGCGCCGCGGGGCGTGGCTGATGGTCCTCTTTCTCGGTGAGCTCTTCACCGGCACGGCTCTGCGGCACTACGAGGCCACGCTGCAAGGGGTCCTGAGCCTGGTGTTCTTCCTGCCGGTCATCATCTCCGCGGGAGGCAACTCCGGATCCCAGTCGGCCACGCTGATCATCCGCAGCCTGGCCGTGGGCGAGGTGCGCCTGCGTGACTGGTTCCGCATCTGGTACCGCGAGCTGGGGATGGGGCTGGCGCTCGGGCTGTTCCTGGGAGGCCTGGGCTACCTGCGTGCCCTCACCTGGGACGTCCCGCACATGGTGGCCCTTTCGGTGGGGCTGACCCTGGTCGCGGTGGTGATCGTCGGCTCGATGGTGGGCGCGATGCTTCCGCTTCTCTTCAGGCTCTGCCGGCTGGATCCGGGCGTGGCTTCCTCGCCGTTCGTCGCCTCCCTCGTGGACGTCGTGGGGATCGTGGTGTACTTCACCATCGCGCGCTCACTGCTGAGCATCTGAAGGCCATGCTCATCACGCTCCTGACCGATTTCGGAACCCGCGACCACTACGTCGCATCGGTGAAGGCCGGTATCCTGCTGGTCGCTCCCGGCGCGACGCTCGTGGACATCACCCACGATGTGCCGGCGCACGACGTCCTGGAGGGGGCGTGGACCCTGGGGAACGCCTTCCCCGACTTCCCGGCCGGCACCGTGCACCTGGCGGTGGTGGACCCCGGCGTGGGGACCTCGCGAAGAGGGATGGCCCTGGCGGCCGGCGGGCAGCTTCTGGTGGGGCCCGACAACGGACTCTTCTCCTACGTGCTGGACCGGCACCCCGCCTCGGCCATGGTCGAGCTTCCGATCGCGGAGGGCGACGCCGTGAGCCCGGTGTTTCACGGCCGGGATCTCTTCGCTCCGGCCGCGGCCCGCCTCGCCACAGGAGCGGACATCCGCTCGCTCGGGCCACCCCTCCACGACCCGGTCCTGCTCACCGTGCCGCGCCCGTCGACCGCCGCGGGCGGCGTGGTGCGGGCGCATGTGGCTCACATCGATCGCTTCGGCAACGTGGTGCTGTACGCCACCCCGGCCGACCTTCCCGTCCCGGTTCGAGCGCGCGCCGGCGCGCGCGTCGTCTCGCTCTTCGTGCGCACGTACGGCGACGCGCCACCCGGCGAGCCGGCGATTCTGATCAACTCATCGGGCTTCCTGGAGATCGGCGCCAACGGTGCACGCGCCGCCGATCTGCTCGGGCTCCAGCGCGGTGACGTCGTGGACCTGACGTAGTATCTTTCCCTCAAATGTCCACGTCCCATCCTCCTTTTCATGACGACGACATCGTGCTGGCGGGCGCCGTGCGCACTCCCATCGGGAAGTTCGGCGGAGCCCTGGCCGGCCTCACCGCGGCGCGGCTCGGCGCCGCAGCGGCGCGCGAGGCGCTGCGACGGGCGCGCGTGGCTCCCGGCGATCTCTCCGAGGTGATCTTCGGGTGCGCCCGTCAGGCGGGCGGAGGGCCCAACGTCGCGCGCCAGGTGGGGTGGGCGGCGGGCGCGCCGGCCGAGGTGCCGGCGTTCACCGTGAACAAGGCGTGCGGCTCGGGGCTGAAGTCGATCGTGCTCGCCGCGCAGGCCATCCGGTGCGGCGACGCGGAGATAGTGCTGGCCGGCGGGACCGAGTCCATGAGCCGCGTCCCCTATCTGCTGGATCAGGCGCGCTGGGGCTTGAAGATGGGAAGCGCCCCCGTCGTGGACGGCATGTACCGCGACGGCTTCCTGTGTCCCCTGTGCCAGCAGCTGATGGGCGAGACGGCGGAGATCCTGGCCGATCGGCACGGCATCTCGCGCGAAGAGCAGGACCGCTACGCGGCCATGAGCCAGAATCGGGCGGAGGCCGCGCGTCGCGCGGGGCTGTTCGCCGCCGAAATCGTCCCCGTGGAGACCGGATCCACGCGCGGCGGCACTCCCGCGGTGCTCGAGCACGACGAGCACCCCCGCGACGGGGTCACGGCCGCATCGCTTTCGAAGCTCGCCCCGGTCTTCCGCAAGGACGGCACGGTGCATGCGGGCAACTCCTCGGGGATCACCGACGGCGCCGCCGCCGTGGTGGTGATGCGCCTGGGAGAGGCCAGGCGCCGCGGCGCATCTCCCCTCTTCCGCCTGCGCGGGCACGCCGTGGCCGGCGTGGAGCCGGCCATCATGGGGATCGGGCCGGTCCCCGCGGTGCGGTCGGTGCTGGAGCGATCGGGGGTGGCGCTCGCCGACGTGGATCTGATCGAGCTGAACGAGGCGTTCGCGGCGCAGGTGCTGGCCTGCGCCCGGGAACTGCATCTGGACCTGGAGCGGCTCAACGTGAACGGAGGCTCCATCGCCCTGGGCCACCCCATCGGCGCGAGCGGGGCGCGCGTCGTTGTGACGCTGGTCCACGAAATGGAGCGCCGAGGCGCCCGCCTGGGGCTCGCCACCCTGTGCATCTCCGGCGGCATGGGCATCGCCGCCCTGCTGGAGAGGGTGTCCGTCTGATAGACTGATCGTCGCGTTCCCACACACTTTCCGGGGGTTCTCATGCCGTCCTACACGGGACTCGACTTCTACCAGATGGACGATCTTCTCTCCGAAGAAGAGAAGATGATCCGCGACACGGTGCGCTCCTTCGTGAGCGATGAAGTGATCCCCATCATCGAGAAGCAGAACCGGGCCGGCACCTTCCCCTCCCACCTCATCCCCAAGATGGGGGAGCTGGGCCTGCTGGGAGCCAACCTTTCGGGACACGGGTGCGCGGGCCTGAGCCACACGGCCTACGGGCTCATCATGCAGGAGCTGGAGCGCGGCGACTCGGGCCTGCGCTCGTTCGTGTCGGTGCAGGGAGCGCTGTGCATGTATCCCATCCTCAGCTTCGGCTCGGACGAGCAGAAGGAGAAGTGGCTCCCCCGCATGGCGCGCGGCGAGGCGATCGGGTGCTTCGGGCTGACCGAGCCGGACCACGGCTCCGACCCGGGCGGCATGGAGACGCGCGCACGGCGTGACGGCGGCGGCTACGTGCTCAACGGCAGCAAGGCCTGGATCACCAACGGCTCTGTCGCCGACGTGGCGGTGGTCTGGGCCAAAGAGGAGTCGGGGAAGGTGCGCGGGTTCCTCGTCGAGAAGGGGACGCCGGGCTTCACGTCCAGCGACATCACCGGCAAGTTCGCGCTGAAGGCCTCCATCACCTCGGACCTCGCCTTCCAGGACTGCCGCATCCCCGAGAAGAACCTCCTGCCCGGGACCATGGGCCTCAAGTCGCCTCTCAGCTGCCTGTCGCAGGCGCGCTACGGGATCGCGTGGGGCGTCATCGGCGCCGCCCAGGCGGTGTTCGACGAAGCGCTGCAGTATTCGAAGATGCGCATCCAGTTCGGCAAGCCGATCGGCGCGTTCCAGCTCGTGCAGCAGAAGCTGACCTGGATGGCCAACGAGATCACCAAGGCCCAGTTCCTGGCGCTTCGCCTCGGGCGTCTCAAGGACGAGGGGCGCGTACGGCCTCAGCAGATATCCCTGGCCAAGATGAACAACGTCTGGATGGCGCTGGAGTGCGCGCGCCTGGCACGCGACATCCTGGGCGCCAACGGCACCCACGACGAGTACCAGGTCGGCCGCCACATGTGCAACCTCGAGGCGGTGAAGACCTACGAGGGGACGCACGACATCCACGCCCTCATCGTCGGGGAAGATCTGACTGGACTGCCTGCGTTCTCCTGAGGCGGCTGCCGGCTCAACTGCACGTCAGCGCAGATGCAGTAGCTTGAGAGGAAAATCTGGATCAAGCCGCCTCTCCATGCGGGCCGAGCCCACCAGCAGCGAGATCTCCAGGGTCACGGAGACGACGGCCTTCATGATGTGGCCCGCGGCGGTGCTGCAGTCGGCCTTTGACACCACGCCGTGCAGGTGGGCGATCGGCTCGCCTTCGGCCCAGGCCAGGTTCCCCGTCATGGAGACCACCTCCAGATCCTCGGTGAGGCGCGTCTCCAGGTAGCGTTTCTCCGCCGGGTCGAACAGGGCGAGCACGATGTCGTTCACCGCGCCCAGGCCGCTGACGGTGGCCGAAGGGATCCCCTCCCGCTTCGCCAGCTCTCTGAGGCACGCATGGACCTCTTCTCCGGGATGAAGGCGAACGAAAATCATCTCCGCGGGTGTCTCGCCCGCATTCATCTTCAGAGTGTCCATGGCGCGGGCATTCTCCGCCCTGTCCGTAAGGCAAGTCAATTGCCGGCCCCCGGCCGCGCTCCCTATGTTGCACGGACGCCGCTGACGAGGTGAACGTGGGGCTGCTCGGGACCGCTGGAAAGACGGGCACGCTGCGGGTACGCGGCGACCGCTTCACCAAGACGGTCTATCTCAAGAAGGGCGCATCGTCTCGTCCGCGTCCGACGATCCCACTCAGCAGCTCGGCCAGTTCCTTCTGAGCCACGGCAAGTCCATCATCGACATCTCGCCGCTGGCCGAAGTGGACGCCCTGCGCCTCATGAAGCGGCTGCTGGACCAGGGACTCATCGACATCCAGTGATCCGGGGAGATCCCTCTGGCGGACGCCCGGATGACGGTTTACGATCAGACGTCATGATCCAACGACTGATTCCGGTGCTTCTGCTGGTCTTCTGCGGACCCCTTCTGGCCGGGGAAGACGCCACGTCCCGCCCCGCCGAGCCCGTCTCGGTGGACGATATCGCGCGGATGCTGCGCAGCGGCGTGCAGGAGGACGTGATCCTGATGCAGGTGAACGCCGTGGGCGTATCCTCCGAGCCCACCGCCGCGGACCTGATGTCCCTGAAATCGGCCGGCGCGTCGGACCGTCTGCTGGACGCCATCCTGCACCCCGCGGAAACCGGTCCCGCGCGCGTCATCGTGCGCGTCGGCGCCAACGGCCGCAAGGTGGTGCACCTGACCAACCTGGACGACTCGGGGCGCCGTCTCGGAGGCGAGGTGCCGCGGCCCGCGCGCATGAACGTGGTGAGCGAGGCCGTCGCCCGGGCGGACCGTCGTCCGGGCCGCCGGGACGCCCGGAGCGCGGAACGGCCTGCCGTCCGCGAGCCGGCGCCGCCTCCCGAGGCCCCGGTGGATACCGGCGAGGTCTACGTGGAGGAAGTCGAGGAAACCGAGGGCCCCGTCGGGGAGTTCCCTTCCCTGCCCCTGGGCACGCCTGTGTCTCAGCTTCTGGGGGCCCAGCCCGTCGGCTTCTCTCCCGTTCCCGGCGCGGGCTTCTCTCCCGTTCCCGGCGTGGGCTTTCCTACCGCTCCTGCCGTGGGCTTCCCGTTCGCGTGGGGATCGAACTTGGGCGCGCTGGTCGCCCCGGTCAGTCCCCCCGGATCCTGGTCCCACTACCTCAAGCATCATCACCGCGAGACCAGCACGGTGCGCCGGACCCGTCACATCCATCCCGTACGCTGATCTTTCAGTGGACCTCGCCCACTTCCGTGTAGGACTGCGACTCGATCTGGATGGTGGTGTGCTCGATGGAGAAGCGCACCCGCAGCATCTCCTTGATGCGGTTGAGGGCCTCGTCGGAGAGGGGATGGCTGTCGGCGTCCAGGATGACGTGGCCTGACAGGGCGGTCATCCCCGAGGTGATGCTCCAGATGTGAAGGTCGTGCACGCCGGTGATGCCGGGAACCTGCTCGATGGCCCGGCACACGTCGGCGGGATGCAGCCCGCTGGGCGTGGCCTCCAGCAGCACGTCCACCGTCTCCTTCAGGATATGGAATGCGCCCCACAGGACCACCAGCCCGATGACGAACGACACGGCCGAGTCGATCCAGTACCACGACGTGAAGGAGATGACCGCGCCCCCCGCCAGCACGCCCGCCGACGAGAGCGCGTCCCCGGTGACGTGCAGGCGCGCCGCCTTGACGTTGAGCGACCCGCTGCGCGAAAGGAGCCACATCCCGATGAGGTTGGCGATCAGGCCGATGCCCGCCACCAGCAGGACCACGTCGCTGTCCACGGGCTGGGGCGCGAACAGGCGCCGGATCCCCTCGTAGAAGATGAGCAGGCACAGGGCCACGAGGATGGCCCCGTTGCTGAGCGCGGCCAGGATCTCGATGCGGTAGTACCCGTAAGTCTTGGCCGGAGGAGCCGGACGGCAGGCCATGGTGACCGCGAACATGGCCATCCCCAGTGCCAGAAGATCGGTGAGCATGTGCCCGGCGTCGGACAGCAGCGAGAGGCTGTTGGCCCACCATCCCCCCGCCAGCTCCACGAACATCACGGTGGCGGTCAGCCAGATGGCGAAGCTCAGCTTGCGGCGCGCCTGCGCCGGATCGTGGGACGTTTGGACCTTGTGAGTGCTGTGCATCTGGGTGGCCTCATCTTACCATCGCGCCGCCTTCTTGACCGGCCGTCGGGGGTCTGTTACGTTCGGCGCGGACCCTCCATGACCGCCATCGACGTCGCCAACATCAACGGCAGGATCACGCCTGTCGAGTCCGCCGTCATCCCCGTGAACGATCACGGGTTTCTCTACGGGGACAGTGTCTACGAGACGGTGCGGACCTACGGCCGCCGCCCCTTCCTGATGGATCGGCACCTCGAGCGCCTCTGGCGATCGGCGGCGGCCATCCGTCTCTCCCTGGCCTGGACCCGCGAGGACATCGCCCGCGAGTCCGGGCGCACGCTCCAGGCGGCGGGAGGCGAGGGCGAGCTGGCCCTGCGCATCATGGCCACGCGGGGCCCCGGCCCGATGGGATACGACCCGGAGCTGTGCCCCCATCCCACGCTCGTGATCCTGACGCGGCCGCTCCCCCCGGCCACCATCGCGGAAAGCGAGCACGGCGTCACCGCCGCCGTCGTGGCGGTGCGGCGCAATCCGATCGTGGCGCTGGACCCGCGCATCAAGTCCTCCAACCTGCTCAACAACATCCTGGCCGCGCAGCAGGCCAAGGACGCCGGCGCGCAGGAAGCGATCCTGTTCAACACCACTGAGCATCTGGCCGAAGGGACGCTCACCAACGTGTTCCTGGTGCGCGACGCCGTGGTGAAGACCCCCTCGCTGGACTGTGGGCTTCTGAGCGGCGTGACCCGCGAGCTGGTGCTGGAGATGGCGGGCGCCGACGGCATGGCCGTGGAGGAAGGGCGCTACGATCGGGCCGACCTGGACGGCGCCCAGGAGATCTTCCTGACCGGCACCACACGCGAGATCCTGCCCGTGGCCACCCTCGACGGACGGCCCGTCGGCCAGGGACGCCGCGGCCCCGTGACGGCCCGGCTCCAGCAGCTGTTCCAGGCGCGAGTGCGCGCCTTCCTGCGCGAGGCGTGATGGGCGGCCGCACGCCCGCCCGCGTGGAGGAGGAGCTGGCCGCGCTGCGGGAGCGCATCGACGCCCTGGCCACCGGCGTGGAGACGCTCACCCGCGAGGTCGGCGAAGTCAGGCGCCATCTCGAGCACGAAGCCCGCCGCCGCCGGCACGAGGGCGAGCCGGAGCGCGTGGGGCTCTTCGTGGACGTGCAGAACATGTACTACGCCGCCCGCCAGCTCAACGCGCGCCTCGACTTCGGCGCCCTGATGAACGCGACCACGCGGGGACGCCGCCTCATCCGCGCGATGGCCTACGTGGTGCAGAACCGCGACATCGATCAGTCGGGCTTCCTGGCGATGCTCCAGCAGAAGAACTACGAGGTCCGGCGCAAGGACCTCAAGATCCGCAGCGACGGGTCGTCGAAGGGTGACTGGGACATGGAGATGGCGCTCGACATCCTGAAGATGGCCGGCAGCCTCGACGTGGTCGTGCTGGTGACGGGCGACGGGGACTTCGCGTCGCTGGTCACGCAGATCAGGACCCTGGGGCCCCAGGTGGAGGTCTACTCGTTTCCGGGCTCCACCGCCAAGGAGCTGGTCGAAGCGGCAGACCGGCACGTGGCGCTCGACGAGAGCTTCCTCATCAAGATGTCCCCTTCGGGCTGAAGGTTTCGTAGCGCGGCGCGCCGGTCCCCTCGAACAGCAGGTAGCGATGGTGCCCGCGCCAGGTGGGCAGCACGTGCACGGTGCCGGCGGGCAGGTCGAGCCTGCGCTCGTCGTGGAAGTGCCCCAGGACGATCGTGTCGCAGGTGGTCCCCAGCAGTCCGGAGGCGTAGGCCCGGCATTGCGCGTCGGGGAAATTTGATTTGTTCCTCAGATTTGTCCCCGAAAGGCGGCGCTCCAGCTTCTCTCCGGCGCGAATTCCCCACGCTCCCGGCAGCCTGCGGAACGAGCCGTAGATGGCGCCGCTCTTGCTGACCCTCTTCCATAGACGGTACTGCCGGTCCTCGAGGTTCACCTCGTCGCCATGCTCGGCCAGGATGCGGCGTCCCCCGTACGCCTGCACCAGCCGGCCCTCGGCCACCTCGGCGAACGGAGCGCCCAGGTGGTGGCGGCGGATCCCGAAGTCGCGGTTCCCTTCCACGAACTTGAGCACCACCCCGCGGGCCGACAGCCGCGCGAAGGCGTCCAGCACGCGCTGCTGATGCGGCATGCGGAACTTGGGCTCGCCGAACCAGACGTTGAACAGATCTCCCAGGTGGAACAGCGTTCCGAGGCGCGGCCCGACCGTCTCGAGAAACGCGATGAAGGTCTCCACCTCGGGATCGGCGGTGGTCAGGTGCGTGTCGGCCACGTAGGCCAGAGGGCGTGCGTCACCAGTGACGCGTGCGTCATTCATGACCGTTATCGATCCCGCCGGCGAGCCGGGTCAGCCAGGCATCGCGCCAGGCGGCGTACGCGCCCGCCCGGATGGCGTCACGTGCGCCCTGCATCAGGCCCTGATAGAAGGTGAGGTTGTGCAGCGTGTTGAGCCGGTGCCCCAGGATCTCGCCGCTCAGGAACATGTGCCGCAGATAGGCCCGGCTGTACTTCCGGCAGGCGGGGCAGGGACACCCCTCGTCAAGGGGCCGCGGGTCGCGCCGGTGCGCCTCGTTCTTGATGTGCAGCGTGCCGTTCGACGTGAACAACGTGCCGTTGCGCGCGTTGCGCGTCGGCAGGACGCAGTCGAACAGGTCGAACCCCGCTCCGATCAGGATCACCAGATCCTGGGGACGCCCCAGCCCCATCATGTAGCGCGCGCTGCCGGCCGGCAGCAGTCCGCCCGTGTACTCGCCGATGGCGTGGATCTGATCGGGCGGCTCTCCCACGCTCACGCCTCCCACCGCGTAGCCGTCGAATCCCAGCGCGACGATCTCCTGCAGGTGCTCGCGCCTCAGATCCTCGTGCACGCCTCCCTGCACGATGCCGAACACCGCAGGGGCCGCGTCCTCCAGCTGCGCCCCCGTCTCGCGGCAGCGCCGGGCCCATGCGGTGGTGCGCCGCATCGCCTCCCGCACGGCGTCGCGGCCGGCCGCCGCGGGAGGGCATTCGTCCAGCACCATGGCGATGTCGGACCCCAGGGCCGCCTGCACCTCGATCGCCTTCTCCGGAGTGAGCATGTGCAGCGAGCCGTCCAGGTGGGATCTGAACTCGGCCCCCTCGTCGGTGAGCCGCCGCATCCCCGCCAGGCTGAAGACCTGATAGCCGCCGCTGTCGGTGAGGATCGGGCCGTCCCATCCCATGAACCGGTGAAGGCCGCCCAGCTGCGCGATGACCTCGTGGCCGGGCCGCAGATACAGATGATAGGTGTTCGACAGGAGGATGCGGGTACCGGCGGCCTTCAGCTCTTCGGGAGAGACCGAACGCACGGCGCCGTGAGTCCCCACGGGCATGAAGGCCGGCGTCTCGACGTCGCCGTGCCGGGTGGAGAGGACTCCCTGCCTCGCGCGCGTGGCCGCGTCGGCCGCGGCCACGCGGAAGCCGGCAGGCGACCCGCTCCGGACGTCCGGGCGGCTGGATGACGAGGTCGCCATAGGCGCGGAGTCTATCACCGGCTCACCAGCTCCCGGGCCCGAGCGCGCTGCAGACGCACGATGGACGCGATGCCGAAGGCGGGCCCCAGCGCAAGCGGCGCGAAGGCCCACTGCCATCCCCACGTGGAGGAGAGCTCGGGCACGAGCTGGATGGTGGCCACCGTCAGCAGGAAGCCCATGGAGGTCTGCAGGGTGAGCGCCGTCCCCACGGCGTGCGGTGGGGCCACCTCCGTCACCAGGGTGCTGAACTGCGCCGAGTCGGCCACCACGAAGAACCCCCACACCGACGCCACCACGGCCACCTGCCAGAGCGGAGCGCCGAAGAGCAGCCCGATGATCAGACAGCATGCGCCGCTGGCCGCCATGGCCAGGTTCACGAGCTTCTCGCGGCCGATCCGATCGGCCTGCCACCCGCCCCACACGCAGCCCGCGCCGCCGGCCGCGATGGCCAGGAACGCCGTCAGATCGGCCACCGCCTCCGCGCCAGGCCCCTGCGCGCCCGATGACGCGCCGCGCGCCCGCAGCCCCGCGGCGAGGAAGGCCGGGATCCATGCCCACATCGCGTACAGCTCCCACATGTGGCCGAGGTAGCCGCCGATCGCCAGGCGCGTGGGCCGGTGCGCGATCACTTCCTGCACCCTGAGCCACGAAAAGGGATGGCGCGGGAAGGGCGCGGGGCCGTCACGGTAGGCGGTCCCGATGATGACCGCGCCCAGCACGGCCAGCCCGGACGCCGCCAGAACCAGCTGGCGATGCCCCACCGGGTCCGCGACCCGCATCAGATAGGGGACGGCCTTCCCCACGGTGAGCGCTCCAACCAACGTGCCGATGGCCAGGCCGCGCCCCGTGGCGAACCACGTCGCGAGCATCTTCATGGCCGGTGGATAGACCCCTGCCAGGAAGAAGCCGGTGGCCGCGCGCGCCCACGCCGCCGAGGCCGGGCCGGGAGCCACGGCCAGCCCCGCGTTGGCCACGGCGGCCAGCAGCATGCACGCGGTCACGTACGCGCGCGCCGGGATCAGATCGGCCAGGTTGAGCACGGCGGCCGTGGCCGTGCCGGCCACGAATCCCAGCTGCACGGCGGTGGTGAGCCAGCCGGATTGCGAGGCGTCCAGCCCCCACAGCTCCTGGAGCCGCGGGGCCACGGCGCTCGCCGTGAACCACACCGACATCGCCATCATCTGGGACAGGGCCACCAGGGCCAGCGCACGCCCGCGACCGCTCATGAACGGCTCGGCCTCAGCAGCATGGCGTCGCCATAGGAATAGAAGCGGTATCGCGCGCTCACCGCCTCGGCATAGGCGGCCAGCACCGCCTCGCGCCCCGCGAACGCCGACACCAGCATCAGCAGGGTGGAGCGCGGAAGGTGGAAGTTGGTGATCAGCATGTCGATGACCTGGAACCGGTGGCCGGGCACGATGAACAGGTCGCACCATCCGGATCCCGGCTCCACCCCGCCCGCGCCGTCGGCCCGGTGCTCCAGCACCCGTGTCACGGTGGTCCCCACCGCCACCACCCGTCCTCCCCTGCCGCGCGTCCGGCCCACGGCATCGGCCAGCGCCTCGGACAAAAGGAAGCGCTCGGGCATCAGGCGATGCTGCTCGATCCGCTCCACGCGCACGGGCTGGAAGGTCCCCGGCCCGACGTGCAGCGTGAGGCTGGCGATCTCAACTCCCTGGCGACGCACCGCCGCGACCACTTCGGGCGTGAAGTGCAGCGACGCCGTGGGAGCCGCAACGGCCCCCTCCGCCGCCGCGAAGATCGTCTGGTAGCGCTGGCGATCGATGGCGTCGCGCGGATCGGCGGGCTCCCTGCGGATGTAGGGAGGAAGCGGCATCGACCCGGCCTCCCGCAGCGCCTCGTCCAGATCCACGCCGTCCGCCGTGCTCAGCTCCAGCAGGACCATCGCGTCTTCGCGTCCTGCCACGACGCCGTGCAGCCGCGGGCCCAGGATCAGAGGATCCCCGGCCGGCCCCGCACCTTTCACCATCGCGCGCCAGAGCTGCCGGCCCGGGCCGCGCTCCGTCGTCTCCACGGGCTCCACCAGCAGCGCTTCCACACGGCCGCCCGTTCCGGGCGCGGCGCGCCGGCCGCGCAGCCTGGCCGCCCGCACGCGCGTGTCGTTCACCACCAGCAGGTCCCCTTCGCGCAGCAGGCCGGGCAGGTCGGTGAACCGCTTGTGAGCCCACGATCCGCTGGCGCCGTCCAGGGTCATGAGCCGCGCATCGTCGCGGCGGGGCAGCGGCTCCTGGGCGATGAGCGATGGCGGAAGGTCGTAGTCGAAGTCGTCGAGGAGCACCCGCCCCTCAGCGGTACGGAAGCGGGTCGGTGACCCCCGCCTGCTCGAAGGCCCTGCGGCGCAGGACGCACGAGTCGCACGTTCCGCAGGCGCGCTCTTCGTCCTGGTAGCAGGACCACGTGAGATGGAACGGGACGCCCAGCTCCAGCCCGCGAGCCACGATGGCGGCCTTGGTCATGTGGATCACCGGGGTCACGATCCGCACGCGCGTGTCGGGCCGCGTCCCCTGCTCGATCATGGCCTCGAACGCCTCGAAGAAGGACCGGCGGCAGTCCGGGTACCCCGAGGAATCCTCCTCCACCGCCCCGATGAAGACGCGGGTCGCCCCCAGCGTCTCGGCCCAGGACACCGCCGCGCTCAGCAGCTGCGCGTTGCGGAACGGCACGTAGGTGGACGGGATGCCCGGCCCCGGTCCTCCCTGCGGCACCGCCATGGTGTGGTCGGTGAGGCTCGAGCCGCCGATCTCCCTCAGGTGATCCAGCCGGACGAGCAGACGGCGCGCGGCCCCGAAGTGATCGGCCAGGGCCAGGAAGCACGCGCGCTCCTTGCGCTCGGTGCGCTGGCCGTACCCGGCGTGCAGGAAGGCCGGCTCGTGATCCCGCGCCGCGATCGCCGCCGTGACGCAGGAGTCCATCCCTCCGCTCACCAGCACCACGGCCCGCTCCCGCCCGGGCGAGGTCACAGGTCTCCCGGGGCGTCCCCCTCGTGAGGCGCCAGGGCGTCGCGCAGGGGCTGGTACATCTTGTCGAAGGAGCTCACGTGCCCCTCGTCCAGCATGAACTGCGAGGCCGAGACGAGCACCAGGTGGCGAACCACGCCCAACCGCCCGCGGCATTCGCGGCGCGCCTGAGCCGGGAGCGCTCCGTCCGCCACGGCGCCGTCCCGCGCCAACCCTTCGGCCACGCTCGACCCGAGGTCCACGGCCGCGACCTTCAGGCGCGTGTACAGCACCGGGATCTCGCTGTCGGGGAATCGGTCTTCCAGCGCGTACACCCAGGTGATCAGCTCGCGCACCTTGTGGTAGAGGTCCGTCCCGTCGAATTCGATCTGGCTCATCTCACACTCCCCGGCAATCGGGTCCCCAGATGTACTTGTGGATCTGCAGCTGCAGCCGCGCGGCCACCCCGTCGCGGGTCATCCAGGCGGCCAGGTCCCTGGGCTCCAGCACTCCGTGCGCGGGGGACAGCAGCACGGCCACCCCGGCGGCGGGCGGACGGTAAGCCAGCTGGCCCAGCGCCCACGCGTAGTCCGTCTCGCCGGTGAGCACGAACTTCATCTCGTCGCCGGGCCGCAGGCGGGCCAGGTTGTCCCAGTCCATGCGCTCGGACATGCCGCTACCCGGGGTCTTCACGTCCAGGATGACCCGGACGCGCGGGTCGACGGGAGAGATGTCGATCGCGCCCGAGGTCTCCAGCTGCACGTCGTAGCCCGCGTCCGCCAGGCGAGCCATCAGCCCGTGGACCTCCTGCTGCGCAAGCGGTTCGCCGCCGGTCACGGTCACGAAGCGTGACGGATGGCGGGCCACCTCGGCCTCGATCTGATCGATGGTCATGGGGGACCCTTCGTGGAACGCGTGCTGCGTGTCGCAGTACACGCAGCGCAGCGGGCAGCCGGTCAGTCGCACGAAGGTGCACGGCAGACCGGCCCGCGTGGACTCTCCCTGGATGCTGTGGAAGATCTCGTGGATGATCACCGCGCCACCGTCAGCAGCCCGCGCAGCACCGCGAGGTTCTCCCGATCTTCCCTCATGTCCTTCCCTTTGGGGGTCTCCAGCAGCATGGGAAGGCCGTCGAAGCGCGGATCGGCCAGCAGCAGCCTGAACGGCTCGACTCCCAGGAAGCCGCGCCCGATGTGCTCGTGCCGGTCCACGCGGCAGCCCAGGTCCTTCTTGCAGTCGTTCAGATGGAACACCCGCACGCGCGCCAGTCCCACCGTGGCATCCAGCTCCTGCATGACCTGCCGGTAGTCGTCTTCGGTGCGCAGATCGTAGCCGGCCGCGAACACGTGGCACGTGTCCAGGCACACGCCGGCGCGCGCCTGCCCCGACATCGCCCCCAGGATGTCGCGCAGGTGCTCGAAGCGGTGCCCCACGCACTGCCCCTGCCCGGCGCTGGTCTCCAGCAGCACCTTCACCGCGTGGTCGGGCCGCTCCTCGAGGAGCCGGTCGAGGGCCGCCGCCACGCGGCCGATCCCTTCGGCCTCCCCGGATCCCATGTGCGAGCCCAGGTGGATGACCAGGTAGGGAATCCCCAGCGCCTCGCACCGATCCAGCTCCTCGCCCAGGGCGGTGCGGGAGCGCGCGTAGAGCGCGGGATCGGGGCTGGCCAGATTGATCAGGTACGACGCGTGCGCCACCGTCGGGGAGATCCCTTTCTCGATCTGCAGCGAGCGGAAGCGCGCGACCTCGCCGGGGTCCAGGGGCCGCGCGCGCCACTGGTTGCTGTTGTGCGTGAAAAGCTGGATGGCGTCGCAGCCCACCAGCGCCCCCCGCTCCACGGACTGGTCCACTCCCCCTTCGATGGACATGTGGGCGCCCAGCAGCTTCATGTCATGTCCGTTTCCGGCCCCAGGCAGCACAGGGAGCGCAGGCCGCAGCCGGCGCACTTCACGGCGTCGCGGGCCCGCGGGCAGGCGTCCAGGATGCCGAGGCGGCACAGGGCGAAGTCGTACTTCACCGGGTCGTCCGGATCGAGCCGCCTGAGCCGCCGGGTCACGTCCATCGCCATCGGCCACCCCACGGTGCGCCGGGTGGTCAGCCCGATGTAGGAAGCGATCCTGGACACGTGCGTGTCGAGCGGGATCACCAGGCGGGCCGGGCTGACGCCGCGCCACACTCCCATGTCCACGCCGTCGTCGGGGCGCACCATCCATCGCAGGAACAGGTTCAGCCGCTTGCAGGACGAGCCGTCCTCGGGCGAAGGCAGGAAGAAGCGCACCCCGGCGTCGTCGGGCAGGCGTCCGGTCCTGTAATAAGGAGAGCAGTCGAGCGACAGCGCCCGGCGCGCGAACGACGACAACGCCGACCCCACGTCGTCGGAGCCCGCCGCGTCCCCTTCCAGGAAGAAGCCCTCCAGCGAGCCGGATCGCTCCATCATCTGGCGCATGAAGTGCAACAGCAGCCCGGTGTCCCGCGCGTCGTTGAAGCGGTGCACGAAGCCGCGCAGCAGGCGGCGCCCGTGCCGCGGGTCGAAGCCCCGCACGAACGCCGCGGGCGAGTCCCCCATGAGGCCCAGCAGGCGATCCACGCTCGCCTGGATCTGCGGAACACGCCCGTAGGCGAACACCGCCGCCAGGAAGCCGGCCACCTCCCGGTCGTCCGGCCTCGCATAGCGCCTGGGAAAGCAGACGGGATCGGTGTGCAGGTAGCCGGATCCGTAGGTTTCGTACAGGCGATCGAGCCGGCGCTTGAGATCGTCGTCACGCCGCGTGCGCATCGCTCCGGAGTATATCAACGCGCCCCCGGGACCTCCCAGATGGAGACCCCGTCCTGGTCGTAGATGCGGGCCAGACCCAGCGCAGGATCCACGTCCCCGTGCTTCGACTCCAACCATCCCCGGTAGACGTAGTGTGACCCGGACGACCGGAGGATGCGCCGTTTCTCCTCCAAGGGAGTCTGCGGCTTGTAGAACGCCTCGGTGAGCGACACGGTGTCCTTGTAATCCGGCGTCATGAACCAGTGGCCGGAGAACACGTTCTTGCCCGCCAGCCACGGGATGTAATTCCCGGTCCGGTGGTGGCAGAACACCCCGCCTTGGGGGCGCGAGGCCAGCCACGTCATGGCATTCACATCGGCCTGCGGCGCGAAGGCTATCGGCTCCACGCCCGGACGAGGCAGGTCACGCCAAAGGCTGACCGGCCCGTTGAGGAACAGCAGCATCAGACCGGCCACGACAACCACAGGATTGCGCGTGAGCCGGCGGAAGCCGGCCTTCGATGAGCGCAGGTCGAAGAACCCTCGCACAGCCAGGACGCACAGGGGCGGGAACACCAGGTACTGGAACTTCACCCCCGCGTACCAGGGATTGACCGACAGCAGCACGGCCGCGGCCAGCCAGGCCAGGAGGAAGTCGCCCGCGCGGCTCCTCTCACGAGACACCACGACGATGCCGTACAGAGCGAAGGGCAGGAGCAGGCCGTAGCTGAGCGGATACCAGGCGAGCGAGAAGCGCACGGTCCACAGGAAGCCGTTCCCGCTGAGCTGGCGGAAGACGTCATCCTGCCGGGCCCACTCGAGATAGGCGGCCACCATGACGAACGACAGCAGGCCGGGCAGAGCCATTTTCAGGTGAGCCAGGCTCCTGTCCATCGCAGGGCGCTCCAGCCGCGCCAGCGCGACGACGGCCGGGACGATCGGGAACAGGCCCACCACGAGATAGGCCACCATGCCCGTGTAGGCGTGCATCAGCCACACGAGCGGCAGGATCCCCGCCATCAGCCAGGAGCCGCCCCGCGGGCCGCGCAGCCACGCGGCGCTTCCGGCCATCAGGACGAGGGCCGGCCATGACCAGTTCGGCATGAGAGCGGTGCCGAAGGTGCTCCAGTTCCAGAAAAAGGTGATCGGATGCTCGAGCGGCCGCGCCGCGGGGAGCACCGTCCCCCTCAGCACGGTGACGATCCAGTCGAATCCTCCCCCGAAGGCAAACACCGCCGTGGCGGCCAGCCTTTCGGGACGCCGCGCGAAGAACAGCGCCGCGAAGCGCCAGAAGACCAGCACGTACGCAAACGCGCCCGCCGCTCGGAACAGATCCCACGCCAGCGGGATCGATCCTCCGATCAGGCGAGCCGCCATCCCCACCACCCAGAAGAAGGGGAACAGGAAGACCGGGGTCTGCGGCCGGGTGGTGAACGGGTTGTCCATGAGCATCGAGCCGGTGTCGCGCGCCTCGCGGATGAAAGCGGCGTACTGATAATGATCGCCCGCCATGTAGCGGAATCCCAGGAAGACCTTCCGGGGGGGCAAGGCGGACCACTCCCCCTGGAGGGTGGGGGCCAGGTAGATGAGGGCGAGGGCCAGCGCCATCCCCAGCACGGGGAGGGGAGCCAGCCGCTCTTTCATGGGATCAGTTGGCCGCGAAGCCGACGACGAGGGCCGCGCCGACGAACGCCAGCGTCTCGCGCCAGCGCCACGTGCGGTCCTTGGTGGCCTGGGGAACCATGTCCACGATGCTCCCCACGACCCGCTCCGCCTCGGGGCGCGGCGCGGGCAGATCGTGCGCGCTGAACGGGGCAGGCGACCCGTTCGACTCGAAGTCGGGCAGCAGCAGGAAGTTCATGGTGACCGGCCCGCGCGCCGGGATCAGGTAGTGCGACGGAGAGTCGTAGATTTCCATGCGGCGCTCGATGCTCAGGCTGTACCTGCCGATCAGGACCGGCACATCGTAGGAGCCGTCCTCGTCCGACGAGATGGTGCTCACCTCGCCATCCAGAAGATTGGTGAGCCGCAGCTGGGCGCCACGCACCGGCGTGACCCCGTCCTTCTGGAGAACCGCTCCGACCATCCGGGTGTGGGGCGCGGGGATCGCCACCAGCCCCTTGACGGTCTCGGGCTTGCCGGCCCGCTGCTTCGCAAAAGCCGGGACGGTGGTGATCAGAAGGATGAAGGCGAGGATGGCGGGGCCGCGTGATCTCATAGCGTGTAAAGGGACCGGATTATGGCATGCGCCAGGATCTGTGTCCACCTTGACAGCCGTGCGGGTGAGGCCTAGAGTGCGACCGCTGCCGGCTTCCTGCGGGCGTGGGGGGGGAAACATGCGGACCATTCCGTACTTACTGCTACCGCTCGTGATTGTGACGGCTGTGCGGGCGCAGGAAGGAGCCACCCCCGCTCCAGCTCCGGCCGAATCAGGCATGGAAGTCTCCCTCGCCACCACCATGTTCCTCAAGGCGGTGGAGTCGAGCCAGGAGGATGCGCTGAACAGGATGCCGGGACTCACCCCCGACGTGATCTCGAACATCCTCCAGTACCGCAAGACAGGCAAGCACTTTGCGAACCTGGCCGATTTCCGGAAGATCACGAAGATCACGGCCGCCAACCTCTCCATCGCCCTGAGGCCGTACCAGGCTCAGGAAGAGGCCATGCAGGCCGAAGGACAGCGCAAGCCGGTCGCTCCGGCGGCCCCGCCGGGCAAGGCGGGGGGGCGCCAGCTCAGCCGCACGGCCGATCCCAACGCCCCTGCTTCCGCCGCTCCCGCCCCTGGCCAGCAGGCCCAGGAAGCCCAGCCCGGTCCCATCGGAGCGGTCCGGCCCGGGTTCTACGGCAAGCTGCCGGGATACGAAAAGCTGGACTCCCTCGATCCCATCAAGAAGAAGGAGTTCCTCGAGCTGGTCAACCGCGAGATGTGCGCGTGCGGCTGCCACAACGAGACGCTGGCGTTCTGCCTGGTGAACGACCCGGCCTGCCCGGTGGTCAAGGCCCGTGTGCGCAAGATCTACCTGGACACGACGGGCCAGCCGCCGCCCGACTGAGCCCCGCTCTCCCCCGCTTTCCTTCGACCTGGCCGTATTGCACGCCCCTGTTGCGTGATAGACTCCTTCCTTCATCAAGACTTACGCGATCCGCGGGGGGGAGGCCAGATGAAGATCTTCGATGCGTCCGAGATCCGCAACGTGGGGGTGGTGGGACATGGAGGTTCCGGCAAGACCAGCCTCGTCTCCGCGCTGCTGTTCGACTCGGGAGCGGTGAACCGGCTCGGCAAGGTGGACGACGGCACCACGATCACGGACTTCGACGAGGAGTCGATCGCACGCAAGAAGTCCGTGGCGGCGGGTCTGTGCCACTTCGAGTGGGAGCGCACGAAGGTCAACGTCCTCGACACGCCCGGCTACGGAGCCTTCCTGCACGAGACGCGCGGCGTCATGCGCGTGGTCGACGGCGCCCTGGTGGTGGTCTCGGCGGTGGCCGGGGTGGAGGTCTCCACGCGCAAGGTGTGGGGCTTCTGCGACGAGTTCGAGGCGGCCCGCGTCATCGTGATCAACAAGATGGACCGTGAGCGCGCCTCCTTCGAGCGCAGCCTCGAGTCGGTGCAATCATCCTTTGGGCGCATGTGCCTTCCGATCCAGATCCCCATCGGCGAGGAGAAGGACTTCTCGGGCGTGGTCGACCTGATCCGGATGAAGGCCATCACCTGGCCCCATGACGGATCGGGCAAGCCGTCCGAGGGGCCCGTCCCCGACGCGGTGGCCGACCAGGCCACCGCTGCGCGCGAGCGACTGGTGGACGGCGTGGCCGAGAACGACGACAAGCTGATGGAGAAGTACCTGGAGGCCGGCACGCTCACCGACGAAGAGCTGATCCAGGGGCTCAAGAGCGCCGTGCGCGGGCGCGCCATCACGCCGGTGCTCTGCTCCTCGGCGCTGCTCAACATGGGGATCCAGCCGATCCTGGACGCCATCGTTCGGTACCTGCCGTCGGCCGCCGACCGGGGCGCCGCCACAGCAAAGGACCACGCCGGCCACGAGGTCCAGCGGCAGCCCGTGCCCTCGGAGCCCTTTTCGGCCTACGTCTTCAAGACGGTGGTCGATCCCTTCGCCGGAAAGATCACCTACTTCCGCATCTATTCGGGGGGCATCAAGTCCGACTCCACCGTCTACAACGAGGCCCGCGGAGACACCGAGCGCATCGGCGCCGTGGACATGGTGATGGGCAAGAGCATCACCGCGGCCGGCGAGCTGCATGCGGGGGATCTGGGGGCGGTGGCCAAGCTGAAGGTCACGCACACGGGTGACACCCTCTCTTCGGACAAGGCGCACGCCGTGGAATATCCGCGCGTGCACTTCTCCGATCCGGCCATCTCGTGGGCCATCGAGCCCAAGAGCCGCGGCGACGAGGAGAAGCTGTCCGCGTCCCTGCACAAGCTGCTGGACGCCGACCCCATGCTGCGCGTGAGCCGCGACCCGCAGACCAAGGAGATGCTGATCTCCGGCTCGGGCCAGGAGCACGTGGAGGTGGCGGTGGCGCGCCTGAAGCGCCAGGGCGTGGAGTGCGCCCTGCACCTGCCCAAGATCCCGTACCGGGAGACGATCACCAAGGCGGTCAAGTACGTCGAGTACACGCACAAGAAGCAGACCGGCGGGGCCGGGCAGTACGCGCGCGTGTTCATCGACGTGGAGCCCAAGAAGGACGGGGGCTACGAATTCGTGGACAAGATCGTGGGCGGCGTCATCGACCACTCGTTCCGCCCCAGCGTGGACAAGGGCGTCCAGTCCAAGATGCACGAAGGCGTGATCGCGGGGTTCCCGGTGGTGGGGGTGCGCGTGTCGCTGGTGGACGGCAAGACCCATCCGGTGGACAGCAAGGACATCGCCTTCCAGGTGGCGGGCCGCGAAGCCTTCAAGAAAGCCGTAGCCGACGCCGGGCCCACCCTGCTGGAGCCGATCATGCACGTGGAGGTGGTGGTCCCCGAGGACTGCTACGGCGACGTCCTGGGCGACCTCAACAGCCGCCGCGGGCGCGTGCAGGGGATGGATTCGGCCACCGGCAACAGCATCATCAAGGCGCTGGCTCCCATGGCCGAGATGCTGAGCTACTCAGCGACCCTGAACTCCATCACCGGCGGGCGCGGCGAGTACCACATGGAATTCTCCCACTACGACGAAGTCCCCGCGCACCTGCGCGAGAAGGTCATCCACGACGCCAAGGCGGCGGCCGGCAAGGGGGACGAGGCCGAAGAATGACCGCAGACGGCCACGTCTTCATCAGCGATCTGTCGCGCCACGAAGGCCAGGAGGTCTCCCTGCGCGGGTGGGTCTACCACAAGCGCGACATCGGCAAGATCCGCTTCCTGGTGATGCGCGATGGCAGCGGCTACGTGCAGGGGGTGGTGGCCGCCAAGGAGGTGCCGCCCGAGGTTTTCGACACGGCGGCGACCCTCACCCAGGAGTCGTCGTTCGAGATGCGGGGCCGCGTGCGCAAGGAGCCGCGCGCTCCGGGAGGCTACGAGCTCAACGTCACGGGGCTGTCCCCCATCCACGTGGCCGCCGAGTATCCCATCTCGCCCAAGGACCACGGCATCGACTTCCTGATGGACAACCGCCACCTGTGGCTGCGCTCCTCGCGGCCGCACGCGATCCTCAAGGTGCGCTCCGAAGTGATCAAGGCGGTGCGCGACTTCTTCGACGAGCGCGGCTTCGTCCTGATCGACTCCCCCATCTTCACGCCGGCCGCCTGCGAGGGGACCAGCACCCTGTTCGAGACCGATTACTTCGGCGAGAAGGCGTACCTGACCCAGTCGGGCCAGCTCTACCTCGAGCCGGCCGCCATGTCGTTCGGCCGGGTCTACTGCTTCGGCCCCACCTTCCGGGCCGAGAAATCCAAGACCCGGCGCCACCTGACCGAGTTCTGGATGGTGGAGCCGGAGGTGGCGTTCCTGGAGCTGCCCGGCCTGCTGCAGCTGGCCGAGGACTTCCTGATGGCCATCATCGGGCGGGTGCTGGACCGGCGGCGCGAGGAGCTCAAGGCCCTGGAGCGGGACGTCTCGAAGCTCGAAGCCGTGCGGCGCCCCTTTCCGCGCATGACCTACGACGAAGCCGCCGCGACCCTCAAGGCGAAAGGCGCGGATTTCGCATACGGCAACGATTTCGGCGGAGGCGACGAAACCATCCTGTCCGAGCTGCATGAAAGCCCGCTCATGGTGACCCATTACCCGGCAGCCGTGAAAGCCTTCTACATGCAGCCCGATTCGGAGCACCCCGACAAGGCCGCCTGCGTGGATGTCCTGGCTCCCGAGGGTTACGGAGAGATCATCGGTGGCAGCCAGAGAATTCATGACTATGATCTCCTGAAGCGTCGGATTCAGGAGCACGGGCTCCCCGAGGACGCCTTCAAGTGGTACCTGGAAATCCGGAAATACGGCACCGTCCCCCATTCCGGTTTCGGAATGGGGATCGAGCGCACCGTGTCCTGGCTTTGCGGCATCCATCACCTGCGCGAGGCCATTCCCTACCCCCGCACGTTGAGTCGGATCTATCCATAGGCCCGCCCCGGCCCGACTGCCGGCGGCATGGAGGTCGAGGATCATGAGCATCCGCCGTGCCCCCCTTCAGGACATTCTGGAACGCTGCGACCGGCTGGCCCGCGAAGGGACCAGGCTGCGCCCCGGCCAGCCTCAGCTGGCCGCCTTCGACGCCGACGGGACGCTATGGAAGGCCGACGTGGGTGAGCTGCTCTGGGAGCGCCTCATGGCGGAGCGCGCCCTGGATCGGCGTGCCGTGGCCCCCATCGCCCGCGCCCTGCGCGCCTGCGGCGTGGAGCCCGCGAGGGATCCCTACGTGGATTACCCGAGGCTGCTGGAGCTGCACCGGGCGGGGCACTGCTCCGAGGAGCTGCTGGCGCGCGTGATGCTCGAGGGCCTGGCCGGGATGCGGGAAGAAGACCTCTACGTGCATGCCCTGAAGGCAGTGACCGGATGCGGCGAGCTGTCCGACTCGCTGGGAGGCGAGGCGTCCAACCTGATGGATCACCTGCGCCGGCTGGGATTCCAGATCCTGGTGGTGTCGGGCTCGCCCCGGTGGGTGGTGGAGGTGGCGGTCCAGCCCTTCGGTGTGCCCCCCTCCGAGGTCCTGGCGGGCCAGGTGGCGGTGGTCAACTCGGTGCTGAGCGACGGGGTCATCGAGCCGCTGCCGCACGGCAAGGGGAAGATCCAGGCCATCCTGCGCCGGTACGGACGGGTTCCCATCGTGGCCGCGGGGAACGGCCTGGGGGACCTGGCCATGCTGGAGGGGGCGAGCCATCTGAGGTTCCTGTTCAATCCGACCGACGAGCTGGTGAAGGCGGCCGATGAGATGCGCCCCGTGACGTGGTCGCTCACCCTGCCGCAGACCGGGAAGGCGTCGGTTCCTCTGCCCGGGGCGGCCGTCAACGGGCCCCGGCGGGCACCGCGCCGGACGGCACGGCCCCAGTCCTAGGCTCGGGGGCATTCGGTCCCCGCCCCCGATGCTACAATCCCCGGCTCATGATCACCGTCGGGCTCGTGTCTCTCGGATGCGCCAAGAACCTCGTGGACAGCGAGGTGATGCTGGGAAAGCTGCGCCGGCGCGGCTTTCACGTCACCTTCGATCCCGAGCGGGCCGACGTGCTGGTGGTGAACACCTGCGGCTTCCTGCAGGCGGCCAAGGACGAGGGGTACGAGACGATCCGCGAGTTGGCCCGCCTCAAGGAAGAGGGCCGGCTGCAGCGGCTGGTGGTGGCCGGGTGCATGGTGCAGCGCTTCGCCGACGAGATGAAGGCCACCCTCCCCGAGGTGGATCGCTTCCTGGGGCTCAACGACGTCGAGCGGGTGGTGGAGGCGTGCGACCTGGATGACGCTGCCTTCGCGCCCGACCTGGGCCCGGCCGTCTACCTGCCGGGCGAGATGTCGGGGCGGATGCTGGCCACGACTGGGGCCTCGGCCTACCTCAAGATCGCGGAAGGGTGCGACAACCCGTGCGCCTTCTGCATCATCCCGAAGATCCGCGGGGCCTTCCGATCGCGCACCATCGAGTCGCTGGTGGCCGAGGCGCTGACGCTCGCCGCAAGCGGCGTGATGGAGCTGAACCTCATCGCGCAGGACTCCACATCCTATGGATCGGATCGTGACGGCACGGGGAGCCTGGGTCATCTCCTGGCTGCGCTGGGTCAGGTCGACGGCCTGCGCTGGATCCGGGTGCTGTACGCCTATCCCAGCAAGGTGACCACGCGGCTGATGGAGGCCATGGCCGACACCGACCGGGTCGCGAAGTACATCGACATCCCGCTGCAGCACGCCAGCAAGCGCGTGCTGGCGCGGATGCGGCGCGGCGGCAGCCGCGATTCGTTCCTGCGCATGGTGGAGGAGTTCAGGCGGCGCGTCCCGGGCATCTCGCTGCGCACCACCTTCATCGTGGGCTTTCCCGGCGAGACCGAGCAGGACGTGCAGGACCTGCTGGGGTTCGTGAAGGATGCCCGCTTCGATCACCTCGGGGTCTTCACCTACTCTCACGAGCCGGGCACGGGCGCGCACGACCTGTCCGACGACGTCGATCCGGCCGAAAAGGCCGAGCGCCGCGGCCGGCTGATGGAGCTGCAGCAGGAGATCTCGCTGGACCTCTACACCGCGCGCGTGGGACGCACCCTTGACGTTCTGGTGGACGCCGGCCCGTCCGAGCGTGCCGGCGTATGGAAGGCCCGCGCCGAGTTCCAGGCTCCCGACATCGACGGCTCGGTGCTGGTGCGCACGCGCGCCCAGCTCGAGGTCGGCTCCTTCATCCAGGTGAAGGTGACGGGAGCCGAGCCCTACGACCTGCTGGCCGTGCCCCAGCGGCGCCGGGCGCGCCGCCCCTCTCTTCTCGATGCCCCCGTCGGGTAGCGGGGCGATCCGCTCCACGGGAGCGATCCCCTGGGCCATCGCCACCTTCTTCGGCGTGGGACATGCTCCCGTCGCCTCCGGAACGGTGGCCACGGCCGCCGCCATCCCCGTCTACCTGGCCGCGTGGTATGTGGGCGGCTCCTGGCTGGTGGCGGGTCTCGCCGTCTTCTTCATGGTGGCGGGCGTGCCGGCGGCCTCGGCCCTCGAGCGGGGCCTCGGCTACCACGATCCGTCCGAGGCGGTGGTGGACGAGGTGGCCGGGTTCCTCCTGACCATGACCTTCATCCCGCCCACCCTCATCACGTGCGTCGCGGGGTTCCTGCTGTTCCGCGTGCTGGACGTGCTGAAGCCGTGGCCGGCCAGCCGCCTCGAGAGGCTCCCGGCGGGCTGGGGTATCATGGCCGACGACGTGGCCTGCGGCGTCATGGGAGCGGTGGTGATGAACCTCGGGATGGCCGTGTGGAGATGAAGGTCTTCCGCGATCTGGACGCGGTGGGGGCCCTCCCCTCCCCCATCGTGGCCATCGGCAACTTCGACGGCGTCCACCTGGGACATCAGAAGATCATCGAGACGGTCACCGCCCGCGCCCGCGCGGTGGGGGGCACGTCCATCCTGATGACCTTCGATCCGCACCCGCTCACCATCCTGCGGCCCACCGGCAGGCCGCCGCTCATCATGCCCATGTCCGAGAAGATCCGCATGCTGGGGACGCTGGGGCTGGACATGATGCTGATCGTCCCTTTCACCCGCGAGTTCGCCTCGATTCCCGCCGAGGCGTTCGTGGAGGACGTGCTGGCGCGCCGGCTGCGGGCCACCGAGGTCCACGTCGGCACCAACTTCCATTTCGGCAAGGGGGGCGTGGGCGACTTCGACCTTCTGCGGTCCGAAGGGGCGCGCCATGGCATCGCGGTGGAGCGGGTGCCGGTGGTGCTGCACGACAGCCAGCCGGTCTCGTCCACTCGGATCCGCGAGAACATCGCCCGCGGCGCGGTGGACCGGGCCGCGGCCATGCTGGGGCGGGAGTACACCATCCGCGGGCTCGTGGTGCACGGGCGCGGGCGCGGCGCGGGGCTGGGGTTCTCCACCGCCAACCTCTCGACCGACAACGAGCTCATCCCGGCCCTGGGCGTGTACGTCACGCGCGCCGAGGTGGCCGGCGAGCGGCACATCTCGGTCACCAACATCGGCGAGCGCCCCACGTTCGGCGAAGGCGAGCGGGTGGTGGAGGCGCATCTGCTGGACTACCCCGGGCCCGAGCTGTACGGGCGCACCATGCGCCTGAGCTTCTGCACACACCTGCGGTCCGAGCGCAAGTTCGAGTCGGCGCAGGCCCTCACCACCCAGATCCGCAAGGACGTGGCCGCCACGCGCGCGTGGTTCAAGGCGCATCCCCCGTCGGGCTGACCCCGGGCGGCCCGGTTTTCCTTCTCCTTCCGCCACGGTTGGGCGTATAGTCCAGATAGCCCTGAGGGGGGCGTGTCCAAAGCGGGGGAACGTGGCGCCCGGCCCGCGCCGTGCGGGCCGCGCCCAGTCGTCGTATGTCCATCCTGACCGGCCTCATCCTGCCCGAACCCCGCGGGAACCCGATCGCTCCATTCGCCAATAAGAACCTGTCCGCTCCCCTTCGCCTTCGCGGATCCTTCTCATGGAGGACGGTATGGCCAGGCTGCTGAAGAGTCTCGGACTGCCGGCCCTCGCCGGGCTGCTCGTCATCCCCGTGACCCTGCTTGCCGGAGCACCCGCCGATCGCACATCGAAGAAGGACACCACGATCGTGATCACCCGCGGCCTGCGTGATGGCCGGTCTCCGGGGGTGGCCGAGGCCGAGCTGCGCTTCCTCGACAGGACGAGGCGGACGACCTTCCCCCGGCCCGACTGGTGGCCGTACGGCGTGGACGGCACAGGGCTGCGCCCCTACGGGCAGGTCAGGAGCACCGAGCTGGACTCGTCCGACGTACTGCTCCTTCTCAACGACAAGGGCTCGATTCACGTGAAGAAGTCGAAGACCCGCGAGAACCTGCCGTCGGATCTGAAGGCCCTGGGCCTGCCGGGCCGACGCGGCTACTACATCGTCCAGGTGACGCCGGAGTTGGCGTCGCAGGGTTCGCTGGCGATGCGACAGGCCGTGGAGTCGCGCGGCGGGCGGATCATCGATTACATCCCGAACAACGCCTACCTCGTGGGGATCGATCACAAGTCGCTTAGGAGCTTCGAAGACCCGGGCGTGTTCCAGTTCATGACGGGCTACCAGGCGTCGGACAAGATTCATCCGACGGTGGGGACGCGCCCCCGGCTGAACCCCGAGTACGCGACGTCCGACACCTTCGAGCTGGTGGTGCGCGTGATGGAAGGCGAAGACGCGGCTGAGGTGGCGAGCGAGGTGGAGCGACTGGGCGGTACGGTGAGGCTGACCCAGGAGATGGCCGGCGTGAACTACGTGTCGGCAGCGCTGCGCAACGACAAGGTGGTGGATCTGGCCGGGCATCCCGGTGTCCGGGCGATCAACGAGACGCCCGATCTGGTGCTGATGAACCTCACGACCAGCCAGCAGACCGAGATCGGCCGCATGCTGGACAACCGTGAGTTCGGCGCCGTGCTGATGCCCTTCCGTGACGCGAAAATCGACGGCGGCGGGACCTACACGGGCCCGGCGGTGAACTTCAAGGCGGCCGGCGTGGCCGGCACGCCGATCCCGTTCGACTCGGACCTGGCCAACTTCTCCGTGGCGCCGCAGTTCCTGGGCGTCGTGGACAATGGTCTGACCATGGACTCGCCCGCCTTCTCGCACGACAACGCGAACCCGTGCCTGGGCACGGGCAGCTGCGTGGCGGGCCCGGGGGGCCTGAACGTCGGCCAGAGCCACCGCAAGGTGGAGGTCTACACGCGCGCCCGCGACGTGGACAACAACGGAGTCGTCGACGACGCGACGGCCTTGGGCGACTTCCTGACGTGCGATTCGATCTCGTCGGGCGGCGACACGCACGGGACGATCGCGGCCAGCGGCGCGGCGGGCAATCCCAGCGACGGCTTCCTGGGCCTGGGCCGCAGATACGACGACGTGGACTCGTTGGACCTGTTCTCCTCCTTCTTCAACGACTCCAACGAGACGAACCTGTCGCTGGACGGTCAGGCTCCGGGCGCTCGCGTGATCTTCATCGACGCGGCGAACACGCCGCTGACCTCGCCGCCGGCGTGCGCGATCAACTTTCTGAGCGACGTGGACGCGGGGGACGTGCCCGTGGCGAGGCTGGAGGACATGGCATTCCGTCGTGACCTGAACCCGGCCAACGCGACGCTGCATCCGCGCGGAGCGAAGGTGACGCTGTTCGCCTTCGGGTCGCCGAACTTCGACGACAACCTCCAGAACGGCCAGGGGAACTACGCCAACGGCGCGAGCGACATCGACCGGTTCCTGTTCCGGAACCGCCGCGTGCTCCACGTGGGCGCGGTGGGCAACGACGGGGCCGACCCGCTCACGGGCGGAGACCTGGACCCGCCCAACGATCCCAACGGGTTCACCGCGGCCGACATCCAGGTGAACGACCTGGCCACCGGCAAGAACCTGGTGACGGTCGGGGCGGTGGTCGCGGACAGCTTCCAGGCGAGCCTCGACCCGGGCGAGACGGTCTCGAACTACACGTCGAAGGGCCCCGCCACGTTTGCGTCGCAGCGAGGAGCGCCGCTTCTCATGGCCCCCGGCACCGACGGCGGCGGTGGGTTCGAAGGGCGCGACGGCCGGTTCAAGGATGACATGTTCGTCTCCCTGGCGGCCGTGGTATCGCTGGACAACGAGAACGACGCTTCCGAGGGGATCGAGAACGTCCTGATCCAGGGACGGACGGGGACGTCGGTGGCGGCCTCCAAGGTGGCCGGCGCGGCGCTGCAGATCCGCGACTATCTCGCCAAAGGGTTCTACCCGACCGCGCAGGCCAACCCGGCGGACCGCATCCCCGACGTGTCGGGGATGCTGGTGAAGGCGTTGCTGATCAACTCGGCCGATTTCGCGAGCACGGGGAACCTGGCGTCATGCCAGGGGGCCGGCCCCCTCAGGTGCCCGACGGAAGAAGGGTACGGCAGGGTCGAGCTGGCCAGCACGCTGCCGCTGGCGAGCTATCGCGCGGAGAGAAGGCCGGCCAACGCCACGAACGTGGCGCCCGTGCCCAACGTGCCCCCTGGCCTGCTCCTGGTGGATGAATACTTCGACGGCGGCGCGCGCGGCGTCGGCTCGGACGGCAGCACGACGGGCCTCGGCGTCGTGCCTGTGGGCGGGTCGGTGTCGTTCGACTTCTACCGCCGCGACGGCCTGGACCAGCTGCGCACCTCCCTGGCCTGGTACGACGCGGAAGGCGACACGCTTCGCAACGACCTGGACCTGGAGGTCATCTCCGGCGACTACGACATCACAGACGGCGGGAAGGGGTTCTGCAACACCCTGACGCTGGGTGACTCTACCCTCCACCCGGAGTTCTGCGGATACTGCCGGTACGCGAAGCTGGACAACCAGGCGTCGTACTACGACCCGACTGCCAACAACCCGTACGTGAAGATCTGGCGCGGCAACCAGATGCGCGAGTTCGCCGGGCAGTTCACGCTGCGCGCCGAATGCAACCAGAACATCAGTTCGTTTGATCCGTGCTTCGAACCCAACAATCCCGGGGCCCTGTGCACCGACTTCGTGGCCGCCCCCCAAAACGCGCCCGACACGCGCAACACCACCGAACAGGTGATCCATCACTACTTCGGCGACGCGTCGGTCTTCGGCGCCACCCGCGGCGGCGGAGAGCACGGGTTCCATCGGGCGCGGGTGCGGTTCAAGAACACGGGGAGCTCGACGCCGGTGCCCCACGCTCCGGCCATCGCCCGCGGCGTGGACGGAATCCTCCAGACGGCTCCCGCGGGAGACGACTCGGTGCTGACCACCGGCGCGGGCGTGACCTACATCGGGGCGGGGGCCGACGGGATCGTGCAGACCACGGCCAACGCGGCCGACGTGCAGCTCATCCCCAACGGCAGCTTCGGGCAGCCGTTCGCGCTGGCCATCGCCGGGTCCGTGTACAACAGCCGGATGGGGAGCACGGTGGCGTTCAACCGGGATGTCTACAACTGCTCGGACCGGACGGTGACGCTGCGCGTGGCCGACGGCAGCCGCATCCCGGCCAACACCAACCAGGCCGAGACGGCGGCCGACGTGGGGCTGCGCAGCCGCATCGAAGCGCTCGATCCCAACGGCGTCGTGCAGGACACCGAGGCGGGGCTGACCTTCACCATCGACCCAGGTGTCGTGACCCTGCGCGTGGGCCGCTCCAACCACTACACCTCCAACCCCAGGCGCCTGCAGCTCATCGCAGATCGTCCGGGCGCCTCGAACCCGATCCCCCGCAATGGGATCGTGGAGGTGAGAAACGGCTGGACGCTGCGGGCCGTGTACGACGATCAGTCCCCCACCTTGCCGGGAGGCTCCGTCCCGGACGACGCCGTCACCACCGCACGCGTGGACTGCGCCCCGGTGCTGGGCCCGGTGCTCCTCTTCCCTGCCGGCGAGGCGGGCTCGGGCGACGCGATGCGCCGGACGCTGGTGACGGGAGGGTGCGACGTGGGACGCACCCGGGACGGCCGCGGCGACTTCTACTTCGACGCGGGCGAGTCGATCGTCTACCAGGTCGGGTTCTCGAACCAGAACCTGGTCCAGGCGATCAACCTGAAGGCCACGCTGAGCTGCGCGGACCCGGTGCCGGGCGGTGCGAACCCCTGCACCTTCCTGAGTCCACTGCCGCAATCGGTGGAGCTGGGAGAGATCCCGGCCGGCCGTGAAGGTATCGCCGCCTGGACCATCAACGTGGCAACGGGCGTGAAGACGCTGGCCACCGCGGATCGCGCCGTGGACCTTGTGGTGAGCTTCACGTCGCGCGGGACCGACTGGGGGGATCAGCTCGCGGCGCAGACCTTCACCTTCAGGGAGGCCCTGCAGGCCGACACCGAGGTCCTCAACTATCACTCCGATTTCCCCCTGGGCGGCACGCTGGCGGCGGACCGCAACCGGGACGGCATCATCACGACGCTGCCACCGGGCTCGGAGACGAGGAACCTGGAGCTGCTCACCTTCAAGCCCTTGAACGACACGGGGACGTGCAGCGCGGGAAGGTGCTCGAACATCTCCAGAACCTGCCTGATCAACGCCGACTGCAACAACCCCAACACCGCGATCTCCGCGCAGATGCCGTGGCATTTCGACTCGAACGCCGGCGGCTTCCTGGGAAGGCTGGCCGCCGACTCGAAACGGCAGTGTCCCGCAGGGTGCACGGATTCGTGGTTCTACAGTACCGGGGGCGGCTGTGGCTGGCAGACGCAGAACAACGGCAACCCGGGTGTTTCCCCCCTGCTCCCCAAGGGGACCTGGCACGCCGGACATGGTCCGGTGGGGACGTTCCGAGCCCCCAACGCCTGCCCGCCGTACCTCGTCGTCAGCGATCCAACCACGGCGCCTCTGACGGAGTTCGCGCATGATCTGCTCGACTCGCCGGTTCTGCAGAGGGTCAACACCGCTCCTGATGCGCGCGGGATCCCCTTCGATATCCGGATGGAGACGATCGGCTGGAACGAGACGCAGTCCTTCCTCGACTCCTTCGCATTCACTCAGCTCGAGGTCGACTCCAACATCGACGACGGCGGGCCCGTCACGCTCGGCGATTCGTACAGCTACATGACGCCTACCCCCAGCTCGATGGCCGGTCCCAAGACCAGCGCCGCCAACCAGCAGCGCACGTTCGGCCCGCTAAGGGACAGCGACGGCTCTCTGCTCACCAAGACTGGCGCCAGCGGCGACGAGGTGGGAGTGTCCGAGCCGATCGTGCAGCGCAACGAGAACGACCCCTCGGAGAGGCTGCTCATGCCCTGGCCGGTGCGGGATGTAGACCCCAACCTGATCGGATTCCAGGGAAACACCATTGTCGATCCCGGCACCGGGCTCCCGATCATCCCGGGCGTGTGCACCGGCGGCTTCTGCAGCTCGGGAGGGGACGCCCAGCTCGGCATGCCCTGCGTCACCAACGCGCAGTGCACGGGGCCCGGCACCCGAGGCGGGCACAGCACCCCCTGGGGCCCGGTGCGCAACCGGGAGATCGACCTGGCTGGCGGCCAGTTCGAGGATCTGCGCGGAGCCACCGGCAACCGCTTCCAGTTCGAGCTGAGCTGGTGGCTGCTGGAAGGAGGCACGAGCGGCGGCCGGGGATGGACCATCGACGACGCCTACTTCCACTGGTCGGAGAGGCACCCGAAGGACCAGAGCGACGCCAGCATCAACGACTGCGCCAACATCCCGTCCCGCGCGGGGGCCAACCCCGCGGCCAGGCAGTGCGCCACCATCACCTGGGAGCGCCTCACCACCCACAACTGCACCACGGGGATCAAGGTGACCGTCACCGACGCCACCCCGGACCCCGCTCCATCGGGGACCTGCACGGCCGGCAGGTGCACGGCCGGCCTCCCTTCGCGCATCGGCACCAGCTGCGCCGCCGCCATCGACTGCACCTGCGCAGCGGGAGAGGTCGCCATCGATGCCCGCAGCACCACGGAGCCTCTGGGCGAGGGCTTCTGTCTGGCACCCCAGGGAGGGGGCATCTTCTCCGGCATCGTGCAGGTGAGTGCGGTGGTTGACCAGAAAGGGATCCTCAACGTCAACGCCACGCAGGGCGAGAACTTCAACATCGTGGCGTCGTACGCCGATCCGGAGTGCGACCAGGACGGCGACGGAGAACTGGGAGAGAACCTTTTCCGCGACGTGGACGGCGACGGAGTCCCCAACTTCGGGGTGGACGGCGTGGCCAACGACATCAGCGAGTGGTTCTTTGCCGAGGGCCAGGGTTCCTCGGACAACGACAACTGCTTCGACCGTATCACGCTCCTGGACGTCTACAATCCCCCCCACACCGCCCAGCGCGACAACGACGGCAACGGCACGATCAACGCGGCCGACTGCCATCCCTCCGTGCACATCAACAACGACCAGTGCGACTGGGACAACGACGGCTTCGGCGACCTGTGCGACAACTGCCCGCTGGTCGCCAACAACAGCCAGCTCGACACCGATGGCGACGGCATCGGCAACGTCTGCGAGATCCAGGATCTGGATGGAGACGGTGACGTCAACACCTCGGACAACTGCCCCACGTTGTACAACCCGAGCCAGGCCGGCGGCGTGCGCGGGACGTTCTGTGACTCCACATCCGACGTGGACGGCGACAATCTCGCGGAGATCAACGACAACTGCCCCAACGAGGGGGCGGTGGAGCCGCCGGGCGTGGCTCCCCCCTTCTCGGCCACATACAACCCCAGTCAGGCCGACAGCGACCAGGACGGCATCGGGGACGCCTGCGACCCGGACGACTTCGACCAGGACCTGGTCCCCGACGGCACCGACAACTGCCCGACCTTCTACAACCCCGCCGACCCGACCTTCCACCTCCAGACCGACAGCGATCTGGACATCGTGCCCGCCAACCGGCGCTACGGAACGGGCGACGATCGCAAAGGGATCGACACGATCCCCGGCGCCGCCGCGTACTGCGATCCCGATTCCGCCGACGACAACCTGTCGGGGGTCCCCGACGACCTCCTTCAGGTTGCGTCCGAGCTCAACTGCGAGCACTCCCGCAGCGGCACCACAAACCTGGCCTCCACCCCCGTGTCGGTGGGGGGCATCGATTTGCAGAGCGTGGCCTTGACCGACGACGGGATGTCCGACTTCTTCTGCATCAACGGAGATCCGGACCCCAACAACGGCCCCGGCACGCCGGAGCCGTGCCCCCAGGAGAACCCCGGGAGCCCGAACAACGATGCCTTCTGCAACACGCCTCCGTCGGGTACCGACGGCATCTGCGCCGGTGTCCCCGACGGCATCGCCGATCCCGGCGAGCTGGCCTCGGTCAGGCTGACTCTGGGCAACACCTCGGTCGACAAGCTGGGGACCTCGATCCCGCTGAACAACCTGACGATGGGGATCAGACCGCTCACCCCCTCAGTGGCCTGTACGCCGAAGGCACAGGTCCTCATGGGGACCATGGCGGCCGGCGCCACGGGGGTCCAGACACCGGCCGGCGCGCTCAACTTCGTCGTGGACCCTGCCAATCCGGGCCCCGGCCGCTCCTCGATCGTGAAGCTGGCCGAGGCGGAGTTCGTCGTGACCGCGGTGGCGGACGGGATCGAGGGGGTCCCCGAGAAGACGTTCAAGTTCGTGGTGGACATGGACCGGAACGACTCCGCCAGAATCCCGGCCAGCTGCCCGTCCATCCCGGCCTCGCCGGCCGGCACTCTGTGCGAGAATTTCGACACGAACCGCAATGGCACGCTCGGGATCCAGTTCAGCCGGCACCCCGTCAGCACGACTCCGGGGGATCCCCTGCGGGCGAACGGCGACCCCAACGACGACATCCTTGGCTACACCATGAACGGCGGGCCCATCCCGCTCGGCACCGACGGGCGGACTTGCACGGACGACACCCTGGGGTACGTGGGCTGCCAGGCCCCCGTGGCGGATCAGAACGACTGGCACCTGCATTCCTTCTTCGAATACCCGGGGGCGTCGTACGACGTGGGAGGGTTGGGCCCGGGGATCGGCGCACCGGACGGCGGGAAGGCCCATTCCGGAGTGCGCTCCCTGCACATGGGCCGTCACTTGAGCGCAACCTCGACGATTGTGGACACGTTGAGGCTCCGCCAGGTGTCGGCGTTCGTCCTGGACTCGCAGGGAGATCCGAACATCCCTGGGGTGGTGCTCGGCCCGGCCACCGCGCTCGACTTCTGGCACATCATCTCCATACCGGACGACGAGAACTTCGGAAGCGGGTTCGTCCCTCCGGGGACATCGTTCGGCGGCGGCCAGGTGCAGGTCAGCCTGCTCGGCACGGACGGGAAGTTCGAAAGATGGAGGCCGATCACCCCCAGCTTCAACGGATACGACTCGACCATCCAGGAGACGATCAGCGTCTGCGGCTTCGATCCGGGAGACGACCAGATCCCATTCAACGACGAGACGATGTGCGACTTCAGCCCGCTGTTCGCCGACAAAGGGGACATCTTCGGCACCGACGCCACGTGCCTGATCGACACGGACAGCAACGACTTCGAGCACAAGGACTGCGGAGACCGCTCCTGCACGCCGGGGCCGGGATGCACCGAGCCGAGCTCGACTCCGTCGGGGGGTGTCTGGAACCGATCCGCGTTCGACCTGACGTCCTTCAGCGGAAGAGTGGCGCGCCTGCGGTGGATCGGGATGATGGAAGGAGGCTGGTCCTTCGGGACGGACAGGTCGACTGTGGAGCCCGAGTTCTGCTGCGCCTACCAGTACTTCGACGGCGACGACGGCTGGTGGATCGACGACATCCGCCTCACCGATCTCCGCCAGCAGCCCGCCATCATCACGCCCGACCCCGTGACCGGCCTGAGCCAGTGCCTGACCGGCCAGGCCGCGGGGAACTGCGGCTTCATCTCGATAAGCGTTCCGGGGTCGGTGGCGTTCGGTTCCAGGCGCCTGCTCGGCCTGGACTCCCTGCTGCAGCCGGTGACCCTGGACGCCCGAACCTCCACGGCGGGCGACGACCCCAACACCGCGGGCGTGGTCGAGGGGGTCTGCGACAACGGTATCTTGATGTTCCAGTGGGAGCAGCTCGACGTCACGACCTCGGCCGTCGTGGACGTCGTCTCGCCGTTCTCGCCGCAGGGCATGGTCAACGTGGCGCCGAGCCGCGATGCCCTGTACCGGGTGTCGGCGCGCTGCTCGTCGGACCTGTCGTGCACGGCGCAGCAGGAGGTGGTGGTCAAGACCTACACGGGTGATGGAAGCGACCTCGGACCGCAGGAGGCTCTCAACGCCGCCGGGGTGGACACCGAGGTCGGCCTGGACGTCATCGGGGGGGGCACCGCGACGCTGCGGTGGCCGGCGCGCCCTCAGCCGCCGGGGGTCACAGGCTACGACGTGTTCCGGTACACATACGCGGCGGCGACGGCGGGAACGGACGTGTTCAGCGGCAATACGTTCGACGGCGCCTGCTTCGCCGACGCCGTGGCCCAGACCGCCCTCGGGACATTGACGACCATCAACGACGCGAACATCCCGGCCGTGGGGACGTCCTACTTCTATCAGGTGGGGCATTCCTCCACGGATACCGCGGCCCTGGCTCCTCTCGGCGTTCAGCCCCCCAGCGCGACGACGCGGCCCGGCCAGCTGGTGGCGGCGGGGGTGACTTGCCCGTAATCGAGGCATTATTCCCGGGAACCGGAATCCCCTCTCGCGCAATAAAGAGTGTGACGATCATCCTGAAGAACATCCGCCTGCCGGCGCTAGCCGCCCTGCTCGTGATTCCCCTCCTCGTCCCGATGACGCTCGCCTCGAAGAAGGACACCGTGCGGGTAATCACGCCCGGCCTGCGCGATGGACGGGCCCCGGGGGTGGCCGAAGCCGAGTTGCGCTTCCTCGACAAGACGAGGAGGACGACGCACGCCAGGCCCGACTGGTGGCCGTACGGCGTGGACGGACCGGGCCTGCGTCCCTACGGGCAGGTCAAGAGGTCCGAGCTGGGCTCGTCCGACGTGCTGCTGCTTCCGAACGACAAGGGCTCGATCCACGTGGGCAAGTCGAGGGTCCGCGAGAACCTGCCCGCGGATCTGAAGATCGTGAATCAGCCGGGTCGCCGTGGCTACTACATCGTGCAGGTGACGCCGGGCGTGGCGGCGCAGGGGTCGCTTGCCATGAGGCAGGCGGTGGAGTCGCGCGGTGGACGGATCATCGACTACATCCCGAACAACGCCTGGCTGGTGGGGATCGACCACAAAGATCGCAGGAACTTCGACAACCCGGGCGTGTTCCAGTTCGTGACGGGCTACCAGGCGTCTGACAAGATCCATCCGACGGTGGGGACGCGCCCGCGGCTGAACCCCGAGTATGCGACCAGCGACACGTTCGAGCTGGTGGTGCGCGTGATGGAAGGCGAAGACGCGGCGGACGTGGCGAACGAGGTGGAGCGTCTGGGCGGCACGGTGAGGCTGACCCAGGAGGTGGCCGGCTCGCAGTTCGTGTCGGCGTCGCTGCACAACGACAAGGTGGTGGAGCTGGCGCGGCATCCTGCCATCCGGGCGATCAACGAGACGCCCGACCTGGTGCTGATGAACCTCACGACGAGCCAGCAGACCGAGATCGGCCGCATGCTGGACAACCGGGAGTTCGGCGCTGTTCTGATGCCGTTCCGTGACGCAGGCGTGGACGGGGGCGGGACGTACACGGGCCCCGCGGTGAACTTCAAGGCGGCCGGCGTGGCGGGCACGCCGATCGCGTTCAGCTCGGACCTGGCGAACTTCTCGGTGGCGCCGCAGTTCCTGGGCATCGTGGACAACGGTCTGACCATGGACTCGCCGGCCTTCGCGCACGACAACGCGAACCCGTGCCTGGGCGCGGGCAGCTCATGCGTGGGCGGCGCGGGCGGTCTGAACGTGGGCCAGAACCACCGCAAGGTGGAGGTGTACACAAAGGCCAGCGACGTGGACAACGACCTCGTGGCCAACGACCCGACGGCGGCCGGCGACTTCTCGACCTGCGACGCGATCTCCTCGGGCGGCGACACGCACGGGACGGTGGCGGCCAACGGTGCGGTGGGGAATCCCGGCGACGGCCCGTTCGGGCTGGGCAGGAAGTATGACGACATCGATTCGCTGGACCTGTTCACTCAGTTCTTCAACGACTCGAACGAGACCAACCTGTCACTGGACGGTCAGGCTCCGGGCTCGCGCGTCATCTTCATCGACGCGGCCAACACGCCGCTGACGTCGCCCCCGTCCTGCGCGATCAATTTCCTGAGCGATGTGGATGCCGGTGACGTGCCGGCGGCCCGCCTGGAGGACATGGCGTTCCGTCGTGACCTGAATCCGGCCAACACGACTCTGCACCCTCGCGGAGCGAAGGTGACCCTGTTCGCATTCGGCTCACCCAACTTCGACGACGACCTTCTCAACGGCCAGGGGAACTACGCCAACGGCGCGAGCGACATGGACCGGTTCCTGTTCCGCAACCGCCGCGTGGTGCACGTGGGCGCCATCGGGAACGACGGAGCCAACCCGCAGACGGGTGCCGACGTCGAGACGGTGGACGACCCAAACGGGTTCGGCCCGGAAGACATCCAGGTCAACGACCTGGCGACCGGCAAGAACATCGTGTCGGTGGGGGCGGTGGGGGTGGACAGCCTGCGCGCCAGCCTGGACCCGGGTGAGGCGGTGTCGAACTACACGTCGAAGGGCCCCGCCACGTTCGCGTCGCTGCGCGGCGCGCCCCTCGTCGTGGCTCCCGGCACCGACATCGGCGGCGGGTTCCAAGGACGCGACGGCCGGTTCTCGGACGACATGTTCGTCTCGCTGGCCGCGGTGGCGTCGCTGGACAACGAGAACGACTCGGCGGAAGGCGTCGAGAACGTCCTGATCCAGGGCCGGACGGGGACGTCGGTGGCCGCCTCCAAGGTGGCCGGCGCGGCCCTCCAGATCCGCGACTACCTGGCGAAGGGCTTCTACCCGACCGGCACGGCCGTCGTGGGCGACCGCATCCCGGACGTGTCGGGGATGCTGGTGAAGGCGCTGCTGATCAACTCGGCGAACTTCGCAAGCACCGGCAACCTGGCGTCGTGCCAGGGAGCCGGCCCGCTGATGTGCCCGACGGAAGAAGGGTACG
>JBOGOC010000065.1:0-2248 GCA_050747525.1 Candidatus Polarisedimenticolia bacterium
CGCGGGCGGGGGCCGGCCGGGGGGGCGCGCCGCGCGCGCGCTGGGGATCGCGGTGCACGGTGTGCTGGAGCGCATCGACATGACCGGGCGCGACGTCGGCGTCCTCTCGGAAGAAGAATCGGCGCGCGTGGGGCGCCCCGACCTCGCGCAGGAGGTTCGCCGCCTGGTGGAGAGGGCCCTGGCTTCCCCGATCGTCAGGGAGGCGATCGCGGCGCCGCGCTGCACGCGCGAGATGCCGTTCGTGCTGGCCGGCGACACATTCCTGTGCGAGGGACGCTGCGATCTGGTGTTCGAGTCGAGCGGATCGATCACCATCGTGGACTTCAAGACCGATGCCGTCCTGACCCCCGAGGAAGTGGACGCGCGGGCCGAGATCCACCGGCCCCAGGCCCTGATCTACGCGCGCGCGCTGTCGCAGATCACCGGCATGACCGTCTCGCGCGTCGTGCTGCTGTTCGTGCGCCCCGACGTGGAGCGGGTCTTCAAGGTGGACGAGAACTTCCTGCGCGAAGGGCGGCTGCTGATCGAGTCGGGGACCCCGCAACCCGGGTAGGGAAAATCCTGATCCGGGCCTCGGGTTTTCCTTGAAAAGTGTTGCCGCCTGTTGTACCGTTCAGGCGTCAGTCAAAGGGCTGAGCCGCTCCCCGCGGACGAGTCAGCCCGGTAGCCCCGCGCCGCAGCGCGGCATCCCCGGACAAGGCTGCACGGGCAGCCCGATTGGAGGTTGTCGTATGCCCCGCCCCGTGCATCACCTCCACGCCCGCCGCGCGCCCGCCGCGCGCAGGCACAGGGCAGGTGCGCAGCGTCCCGCGGATCGTGCGTCCCAGCGTCTGGCCGCCCTGGGCCGTTCGTCGCCGCATCCCATGCTGGAGCTGGACAAGGAAGGGCGGGTCACCTGCCACAACGCCGCCGCGCGTCCCATCGTCGAAGCCTTCGCGGAGACCCAGGATCGCGGGACGCTGCAGACCGAACTTGCCGGCATCGTGAGCCGCTGCCTCGAGGGCGGCGTCGTGGAATCGAGACTGAGGACCTCCATCGGTGGGCGGTCGTACATGTGGACCCTGGTCCCTCTGCCCGGCCAGGGTGTGGTCCACGCCTTCCCGGTGGATGTCTCGCGCGAGGAGGCGCTGTCGTCCCGCATGCGGAAGACCGATCAGCTGCGATCGCTCGGGCGGCTGGCCGGCGGAATGGCCCGCAGCCTCAACAACCACCTGACGGCGATCGGGTTCGCCGGCGACGCCCTGGACAAGAGCCTGCGCGATGGCTCTCCGCTGAGGGCTCACGTGGAGGAGATACGCCAGGCTGCGGAGCGCGCGACGGAGCTGACGACCCGGCTGGCTTCCTTCGGCCGGCCGCGCGAGCCTCGCCCCCGGCTGCTGGAGCCGTCGGTGATGTTGGAAGAGCTGACCAGCCTGCTTAAGCCACTGCTCCCCCTGCGGCTGCGCCTGACCACACGCGTGCACGCGTCCGGGGCACAGGTGTGGGCGGACCCGACCGCCATCCGGCAGGTCCTGCTCACGCTGATCCTGGATGCGCGCGACGTGATCTCGGGAGAGGGGGAGATCCATCTGGAGATCGAGCCGGTCCAGTTCGGAGATCGCGGCGCCGTTCGGCACATCGGCCTGCGAGCCGGGCGCTACGTGGCCATGACCGTCTCGGGCGATGATGGCGCGCCTCTCTCGCCGGCGCGCGCCGCCCGGCTGGCCTCACTGCACGCCGTGGTGAAGAAGCACGGCGGGGATATGTGGGTGCACTCCACGGTGGAGACCACCCGGTGCACCGTCTACTTGCCGCAGGCGCCGCGCCGGTCCGGCGCCACGCGCCCCCACGAGACCCTGCTCGTGGTGGAGGGCGATCCGCGCATCAGGGAAGCGGTCCGCAGCACCCTGCAGCAGCAGGGCTACCGCGTCATCGGCGCCTCCTCGTCGGCCCGCGCGGTGCGTGAGGCGACGGCGCGCCGCCGTCCCATCCACCTGCTGGTGGCCGACCTGTCGACGTGCGGCGGCAGCGACCTCATCGGTCCGGTGAGGGCCGCGCACCCGGAAGCGCGGGTGCTCTTCCTTGCCGGGGCCGCGGTGCCTGCCACCGACACGCCCATCCTCGAGAAACCGTTCAGCCCTGCCCGGCTCGCGGCGGCGGTGCGCGAGGTGCTGGACACGCCGTAGGCGTCTGGGGCGCCGCCCGGGAACGTTCGCCGTCGGGGCGGTCGCGCCGGAGGCGGGGAGTGGTCTCCGGGGACGTTCGGCGT
>JBOGOC010000066.1:0-171144 GCA_050747525.1 Candidatus Polarisedimenticolia bacterium
CGGCCAGACTGGCCGCCACGCCGATGGCCACCACGAGCGCGAGCGTCACGGCCAGCCCTCCCCAGGCCGGGTGCGACGCCCCCGATGTCACCCGCGGGGCCAGCGCCACCAGCGCGGCCGCGGTCCCCACCGCGGCCCCCAGGGCCACCAGCACGGCGGCTTCCGCCAGGACCAGCCGCTTCAGCGCGCCGCGCGTGAACCCGATGGCGCGCAGGGCCGCCAACTCGGCGCGCCGCTCGATGAGGCTGCGGGCCATGACGACCCCCAGGCCGCACGTCCCCAGAAGCAGGCCCAGGCTCCCCAGCAGGCGGAAGGTGGCCAGGTAGGTCGATTCCACCTCGCGAAAGCGGGCCAGGAGCGACGCGGCAGGCTCGGCGTCGAACCCCTCACGCCTCAGGGCCGATTCGAGCGTGGCGGCGGTCTCGGCCGCATCGGCCTCGCCCGTCTCGATCAGGAAGAACGACCTCCCTCCCCGCCCGGGAAAGTGCTCCAGCAGATCGCGCTCCGGGATCAGGACCTCGCTCTGGAAGATGCTCCCTTGCAGCAGCGCCACGAAGCGGAGCCGCACCTCGCGCCCCAGCTCGTCCCGCACGGTCAGCTCGTCCCCCAGACCCTTGTGCAGGATCCACTGCACGCTGTTCTGATCGCCGATGGCCGGTATGGCTCCATCGGGGAGGGGCCGCAGCAGCAGATCCCAGGGGTTGGGCGCATCGTCCGCGGCGGACGAGAAGACGAAGCCGCCCCGCTCGATCAGGGCATCGGGGACCCCAAGCAGCGCCGGTGTCTGCGGTCGATAGAGATTCAGGCACGAGACGTCGTCTCCCGGCACGGCGCGCATCGAGATCACCTGGGCGCTCTCCAGGCGGGCGGCCGCCTCCTCGGGAAGCCCCAGAACCTCGCGCCCTTCCCTGGTGCCCGGGTCCGCGTGCAGGGGGATCTCGGAGCGCGCCACCAGCGAGAATCCGCCCGTCCCCGACCGGCGGCCCGTCCCGGCCGGATGCCCGCCGCTGGCGGCCACCGCGGCCAGCACGAAGCAGGCGCAGGCGATCAGCGTGACGCTCAGCACGCTGCGGCCGGGATTCCAGGCGCCGTTGCGGGCGGCCATGCGCATCAGGATGCCGGGCCCGCCCCGCAGAGAACCCCTGCGCCCCGCGCGGTGGCACCATCGCGCGAACCAGGCCACCGCCGAGACGAGCAGGCATGCGCCCGCCGCCAGGGCCGGCCCGGGTGACGCCGCCTCACCACGCCGGATCTGCCACAAGGCGATTCCGCACGCGGACAGCAGACCCGCCCAGGCGGCCACGCCCGACATCCAGCCGGCCTTCCCGCGGGCCTGCGTCCCGGTGCCGCCGGCCAGCAGCGTGGCGGGGTCCACCGAGCCCAGACGGCGCAGGGACGCCCACATGGCCACCAGGACAGCCGCGAGCGCGATGGCCGCCCCGATGGCCAGGCTCGCGGGCCGGACGTGAAGCGAGAGCATCGAGGTCCCGACGGCCCCTCGCCAGGCGCCGCGCAGGCCCCCCAGCAGGACCGACGCATGCACGACAGCCAGCGGGATGCCCAGGATCAGCCCCGCGCCCGCCAGGACCAGCCCTTCCCTCAGGAACCGGCCACTCACACGCCCGCGCGGATAGCCCAGGGCCCGCAGCAGGCCGATCTCGCGCCCGCGCCGCTCCACCCCGAGCCGGAAGAGCATGCCGGCCACCAGCGCGCCGCTCACGATGAGAAACGAGCTGAGGGCGGCGAAGAGCGACGCGAAGTCGGTCGAGCCGGCCGAAGCCTCGAGCGCCTCCTGCCTGACCGGACGGATCCGGATTCCGCTCAGCTCCAGCGGGAGGCGCGCCCGGATGGCCTCCTTCATCTCGGCGGCGAACGACGCGGCATCGCGTCCCTGCGGCGGGACGATCCGCAGGGCGGTGAGGCTGCCGTGACGCCCCGACCAGAGACGCGCGCCGTCGCTCTCGGACACGTAGGCCTTCGGGGTGGCGCCGTGCTCGTCCCAGTAGGCTTCGTCGGCGGGGCGCACGCGCTTCAGATCGACCGGGAAGGGCGGGTCCCAATCGACGATCTGCCGGGCATCCTGGAGGCCGGGATAGGTCGGGGTGAGGGTGCGATCTCCTCCCAGGCCCTCGAACGAGGTGACGCCGGCCAGCGTGAAGCGGTCCACCCGCGTGTGGAGGCTCCCGGCGTCGTCCAGCGTGAAGGTCTCCACCTCAATGGGATCTCCGATGCGGGCCTTCAGATCGCGCGCGGCCCAGGAGTTCAGCAGGATCTCTCCGGACGCCGGGGCTGCCGCGGGGCGCCCGTCGGCCAGGGTGAGCCAGGGAAGTACCGGCGCCACCGGGTCGATGGCCGTGATGGTGGAGTAAGGGATGCCCGGCGAGTCTGCCCCCGCACGGCGCAGGGTGGGGGCCACCGTGGTCCGCACACGCTGGACGGTCCCTCCCATCTCGACCGCGATCGCCTCCAGAAGGGCGGCTGCCGCCGGCCTCAGGATGAACTCGGTCGAAGCGATGGCCACGTGCGTCGAGGCCGCCGACAGGTCCAGGCCCCGATCCTGGAGGTCGAGGAGCTCGTTCAGGGCCCGCTCCGGGTCGATGCCCCGTGAACCGGAACCTGAAGGAAACAGGATGGCGTTGACCTTGCCGGACCTCTGCACGGCTCCTTGAAGGACTTGCAGGGAGAGAAACGCCGTGGGACGCGTGCCTTGATCGAACCTCAGTCCGAAGCGCCCGGGTCCCCGGTCCGGCACGATGGTGGCCACCTCCGCCCGGATGGTTTCGGTGGCATGCTCCAGATCGCGCCGTCCCATGGGGGTGTCGGCGGGAGCCACGCCGGGACGAGGCAGCACGATCAGCACCGCGTCGCCGGCGCGCGCCGCGATCCGGCTGGCCAGCGATTCGTTCAGCACGACGGGCGGCGCCTTGCCGGGCTTCCTCTCCAGATACCGGCTCACCGGAGGGGCCTCCGGGTACAGCGCGTCGAAGCGCGCGTCGATCCCGGCCACCGACACTCCGGAGGCCCGCGCCCCCGACAGCGCCTCCGACACGGTCGCGGAGAACAGGACGGCGGGCACCGCGGGCGCGGAAGCCGCTTCTTCGCGGATGAATCCCTCCGACAGAGCCGCCTTCTCGATGAGACCGATGCGATCCAGCGCCAGGCCGGCGAGGCTTCCCTTCACCGAGTCGCCCACAACCAGAGGCCCGGTCACCAGGGCCGCGCACACCGCGGCCCCCAGGACCACGGCGCCGTGCAGGGCGCGGTAGTGGATCAGGCTGCGGAGCAGAGCCCCTCCGTCAGGCGCGTGCGGCGCTGCGCCCGCGCCGCCAGCTCGAGGCTGTGGGTGACCAGGATCAGGATGGTGCGCTCCTGGCGATGCAGGTCGAACAGGAGATCGGCCACCACCGCGGCCGAGGCCGCATCGAGGTTCCCCGTGGGCTCGTCGCACATGAGCAGGCCCGGCCCGTTCATGAGCGCGCGCGCCACCGCGGCCCGCTGCCGCTCGCCCCCCGACAGCTCCGCGGGGCGGTGGGCCAGGCGGTGCGACAGTCCCACCCGCGACAGCAAGGCGCGCGCCCTCTCGGGCGCACCCGCCTGCGTCTCGCGTGACACCAGCGCCGGCAGGAGCACGTTCTCCATCACGCTGTACTGCGGCAGAAGGTGGTGATCCTGGAAGACGAACCCGATGCGCCGGTTGCGGAAGGCGGCCAGCTCCGGCTCCGGAAGCTCGTGGGGAGAACGGCCGTCGATCTCCACGCGCCCTGACGTGGGACGATCGAGCGTGCCGACCACGTGCAGCAGCGTGCTCTTGCCCGATCCCGAGGGCCCCACCACGGCCAGCGACTCGCCCGCCGAGAGGCCCAAGGTGATCCCGCGCAGGACGTCGATGCGGTCGGGACCCAGGGTGTAACTCTTGCGCAGGTCCACCACCTCGAGCCGTGTGTCCGGCACGGCTAACCCGGAGCCGGGCTCAGGCGCGAGGCCAGCGCCGCGGGGATGGGGACCGCCTCGAAGCGGCCCTCCTTCCCCATCGCGCAGCACACCGAGGTCGTGCGCCCCTTCGCCACCTCGGTCCCGTCACGCCGCAGCGTGAACTCGTAGGTGATGCTGCGGCGCGTGATGCGCGCCACCTTCAGGTGGATCTCGAGCACGTCGCCGAACAGGGCGGGCGTGAGGTACTCGCACGACACGGCCGCCTTGGGCCAGCCGGCAGGGCGCCCCTCCACCTCGTGGGTGAAGCCGCTGCCGGCCGCGCGCAGGAACTCGTCCTCCGCGTTCTCCATGAAGATGAAGAAGCGGCTGAAGTGCATCACCCCGCCGGCATCGGTGTCGGAGAAGTCGACCCGGCGCTTCGTGATCAGCTCGTGCACGCGTCCTCCGGTGACTGCGGCTGGCCGGGCGAGCCCCGCCGCGAGGCGGCACGATACACCGACAGGGTGGCGCGCGCCATGGCGGCATCGGTGTAGCGCGAGAGGACGGCGTGCCTCCCCCGCTCCCCCATCGCCTCCCTGCCCGGAGGGTCTTCCATCAGACGCTCGAGCGCGCCGGCCAGGTCCGGGGCCGACCCGGGGATGGTGAGCACGCCGCCTCCCGTGTCCTGCAGGACGTCGGGGAAGACGCCGTGGGCGGGCTGGACGACGGGGACTCCGTTGGCCATCGCCTCCAGGATCGACAGCCCTTTGGGCTCGCGCCACACCGTGGGGACGCTCATCACGTCGAGCGAGCGCAGGAAAGCCACCTTCCCGGGACGGTCCACCTCTCCCACATATTCGAACGACCCCGCCAGGCCCGCCTCCTCGATCTTGAGGCGAGACAGCTCGAAGTACGCCCGATCGTAGGGGCGCATGTGCCCGGCGGCGCGCAGGCGCACGCGGTCTCCTCCCACGCGGCGCGCCAGGATCACGAAGGCTTCGGCCAGCAGATGGAACCCTTTCTCGGGAGCCATGCGCGCCATGTATCCCACGGTGAAGGGGCGCCCCGGCGTCGCGGGCCGCGGCGGAAGCGGAGCGTCGTGCCCCTCGGTGCTGAGCCCCAGCGGAACCACGACCATCCGGTGCGCGGGGATTTCCAGCAGGGCGGCCATGGTCTCGGCGTGGTCCCGGCAGGGGGCCACGAAGGCCTCCACGGCATCGGCCTGCTGCCGCATCAGGCGCCGTGCCTCCTCGCGGTGAGCGGCGCGCATCGCGTCGATGAAGAGATCCTCCCCCTGCACGGAGCAGACGACCGGGGCCCCCGTCGCACGGCGCAGCGGGCCCGCCATGCCGAGGAACATCGAGTTGGTCAGGTGGACCACGTCGGGCCGGAAATCATCCGCCAGCCAGGTGGCGAGGTGCTCCAGCTCCTTGCGCTGCTCACCGTGCTCACCGCGCAGCACCGACAGCGTCATGGTCCCCAGCTCCTCCGGACTCGTGGACCAGTCGCGCCGCGACACCCACCGCAGCACCGCCGGGTGATCCAGCAGCCGGTCCAGGCCCGGCCATCGCCGGCGGAACAGAGCGTATCGGCTCTCGAGCCAGACGCTGACGGCACCGTAGAAGACCCGGTCGATGCTCACGGGCGCCTCGTCGGTGCGCATCGGCGTGTAGCACGGCACCAGCGCCACGTCGTGCCCCTCCCGCATCAGGGCGGCGGCCAGCGTGTTGTCGTGCATGCAGCTTCCGCACAGCATCCCCCCGGCGCCGGCGGAGATGTAGGCGATCCTCATGCCACCACCTCCCCCGTCCGCGCCTCGGTGAAGAAGCGGGCCACCACCTCGGCGCGCGGAGGCCTGGTCACCAGCGACACCAGCACCAGCACCGCCGTGGCCGCCGGCAGGATGACCCCCACCGGCATGAGCCCGGTCCCGCCCACGCTGTACCGCGGATCGTCTCCGGACGCCACGAAGAACCAGGCCCACAGCACGGCCACGGTGAGCGCGCTGGCGATCGCCCCGGCCCGCGTGCAGCGCCTCCAGAACAGGGCGGCCACCACGATGGGGACCAGCGAGGCGAAGCCGGTGAACGACCAGATCCCCAGCTTGAAGATGCTGCGGGTGGTCACCAGCGAGAGCACGAAGGTGAGCAGCAGGATGACGGCCACGAAGGCGCGCCCCACCGCCAGCTCCTGGCGCGGGGTCATCCGATCGTGAAAGCCGTAGTGGCGCACCACGTCGTGGGTGAACATGGTCCCCAGGGCCAGCACCTGCGAGTCGAGCGAGTTCATGCAGGTGGAGAAGACCCCGGCGGCCAGCAGGCCGGCCAGCACCGCCGGGGCGTGGCGCGTGATGAGCCGCAGGATGACCGAGTTGGCCTCCCCTGCGCTCAGTCCAGGGAACTCCGCCGCAGCCAGGACCCCCAGCAGCACGCTGGGGATCCACACCAGCGCGATGCAGAGCGGGTACAGCGAGATGGTCCAGCGGAAGTACGCCATGCGCCCCGCGGTGAGCCAGTGGATGAACAGGTGGGGGAACATGCCTGCCGAAAGCGGGATACACATGTACGACAGCATCTCCAGGCGGCCGATCTTCCCCTCGCGGGCCAGCAGGCCGGGCTGGGACGCGGCCACCCTGGTCAGCGCCGCATCCAGCCCGCCCATCTGGTGGACGACGATGACCAGCGCCGCCCCGCCGAACACCATGAAGACCATGGTCTGGAAGGTGTTGACCCAGGCAGTGCCGCGCATGCCTCCGTAGATCACGTACACCAGGACCACCGCGCAGATGGTCAGGTTGCCGGCCCACGCGGGGATGGCCCCCTCCGTCACCTGGCTCACGGTGAGGCCGCCGGCCATCATGCCGATGAGCACGTAGGGAACCAGCAGGGCGATCAACAGGACGAACAGGATCATTCCCAGCAGGTCCGAGTCGAAGCGCTCCCGGAAGAACTGCACCTGGGTCAGGTAGCCGTGGCGCTTGCCGAGCGACCAGAGGCGGATCCCCACGATGTAGAAGATGGCCGGTATCATCAGCGCGGAGGACGAAGCCATCAGAGCGAAGACGCCGATGCCGGTGCGGTAGGCCTCGCCCGACGCTCCCAGAAGGGCGAACGCCGTCATATTCGTGCCGAACAACGACATCAACAGGACGAAGGGCCCGATGGTGCGGGTGGCCACGAAGAAGTCCTCGCCGGTCCCACGGAAGAAGACGTGGCTCCACACTCCGATGACCAGCACCGCGGCGATGTACACGACCAGGACCGCGAGTATCAACGAGGCTCCCGCTCGTTCACGTCGAGATGCCCCGGCCACGCGAAGCGCACCAGCAGGGCCATGAACACCGAGGCCGCCAGGCAGTAGGCCACGTGATAGGTCATGCCCACCGGAAGGCCGAGGACGAGGCGCGGGTCGTTCCAGAACCACCCGTCGTCGTGCAGGACGAACAGCAGCGCCAGCCCGCCCGCCGCCAGGAGCCGGCCTCCCGCGCGCGTCATCTGCGCGACCGGCCCTCGGCGGGGATGGGAGGCAGGGAGAGGGGCGTGTATCCCGGCAGGTCGAGCATCTGATCCATCTTCTCGTAGAGCGGGCCGACGGAGTGCCGGTAGACGTTGCCGATCAGCACGTGCGTCAGCGCCTCGCGGCATTCGGGGAACCGCTGCAGGAACTCCCTGAAGTGGAACCCTGGCGCGTAGAAGGCGTGCACCAGGCGCCGGATCGCCTCCATGCCGGCCACGAAGTCGTGGCCGTGCCGCCCCAGACGTGCCGCACTGAAGTCCCCCGACTGGAAGGCGTCTTCGATGGACGCGGAGGCCATCTCCGCCCCCTTGAGCGCCAGCAGGACCCCCGAAGAGTAGATGGGATCCAGGAAGCCGAAGGCGTCCCCCACCAGGACCCACCCGTCCCCGGCGATGCGATCGGAGATGTAGGTGAAGTCGCGCAGCACCTTCATCTCCATCACCTGGGGCTTGCCGGCGATGCGCGGCTGGAGCGCGGGGCAGCGGGCCACCTCCTCCTCGAAGATCTGCTGCGGGCTCGAGGAGCGCCCGGTGATCAGGTAGCTCATGGGGCCGACCACTCCCACGCTCACCACGTCTCCGGCCAGAGGGATGTACCAGAACCAGGACATGGCGTTGTCGGTGTGGATGACCAGGGTGGCCCCTCCGTCGATCCCCGGATCGCGCAGGGCCCCTTCGAAGCGCGTGAACACCGCGGCATTCTTCAGCCGCGGATCGTATTTCCTCAGGCTCATGCGGCTCGACATCAGGGCCGCCTGCCCCGAAGCGTCCACCACCACGCGCGCGCTCCAGGTGTGCGGCGTGCCGTCGGAGCCGGTGGCCCGCACCCCCACCGCCCGCCCGTCCTCGAACAGCACCTGCTGGACGGAGGTCTCCTCCCTCACGTCCACACCGCAGTCCCGGGCGTGGCGCAGGAGCAGGCTGTCGAACTCGCCGCGGTCCACCTGCCAGGTCTGCGACGACAGGTGGGGCTCCGCGTCGGCGAAGTAGAAAGGACGCGTGGGGCGCGCGTCCTTGGTGTAGAACTGCACGCTGTACTTCTTCGTGAAGTGGCTGCCGTTCAGCGCCTCCACGAGCCCCAGCTTCTCGAAGGTCCACCACGTGGCCGGCATGAACGACTCGCCGATCCGGAAGCGCGGGAAGCGCTCGCGCTCCAGCAGCGCGACCCGCCGTCCCTGGCGGGCGAGCAGGGTTGCGGTGGAGGAGCCGGCCGGCCCCCCGCCAATGACCAGGACGTCGACGTCATGCTCGTTCACGTGGTGTTCCTCTCAGAAGGTGTAGCGCACGCTGGCCAGCGCCATGAACGGCGGCGCCGGGAGAATCGCAAAGGAGCCGAAGCCGCGCGTCTCGTAGTCGCGGCTTCCGATGTTCTTCAGGTTGAGGCCCATCTCCCACTGCTCGAGCTTCCAGGAGACGGCCGCGTCGTACACGATGTAGGGATCCATCTCGTAGACGTTGTCCTCGGAGATGAACTGCTCGCCCACGTACCGCCCTCCGCCGGCCAGCCCCAGCCCGTTCTCGAAGCCCTGGCTCACCCAGAGGCTGGCCAGGTGGCGCGGCGCGAAGGCTGGCGTGTTCCCGGTGCGATCGAAGGTAGCCGGTACAGGGAAGAGAACGAGCTCCGTGAACTCCGTCAGCTCGGCATCGTTGTAGGCGTACGCTCCCAGCACGCGCAGGTTCTTGCGCACCTCTCCCGACGCCTCGAACTCGATGCCGCGTGAGCGCTGGTCACCCGCCTGCGTGGTGATCCCGTTATCGTCGGGTATCCCGATGTTGTCGCGCTCGACGTTGTAGGCAGCCACGGTCATCTGCAGCTTGCCTCCCAGCACGCCCACCTTGGTCCCCACCTCGATCTGGCGGCTTTCCTCCGGCTCCCTGTCCTCGTCCTGCACGCGCGCACCGGCCGGGGCGAAGCTGCGGGCGGCGTTGGCGTAGAAGCTCAGCTCGCTGGTGGGCGAGAAGACCACCCCTCCCATCGGGCTCAGCTTGCTATCGCTGCGGTTGACGGTGAAGACCCCTATGTTCGGGTCGGGGCTGAAGGCGTTGTCATCCTCGAAGTCGATCATGTCGAAGCGCGCCCCCGCCAGGGCGAACCACTTTTCGGAGAACTGGATCTGATCGATGACGTACGGCGCCACGATGACGCTGCGCGCGTCTCCCGCCTGCACGGGGGTGACCGCGAAGGGCCGCGTGGCGGTCTCCACCGGATCGTCCACGCCGATGAAGGGGAGGACCGTGTTGTCCAGGGTGAACTCATCGCCCTGCCAGGACAGGTCCAGCCCCATCAGGATCTGGTGCTTCACCGGCCCCGTGGCGGCCGACAGGATGGCCTCGGCCTGGTTCCCCATGAACTGCTGCTGATCGTCCAGCAGCAGCAGCGAGCGGCCCACCTGCTCGCCTAGAGGCCCGAAGTCGAAGACCCCGAAGAAGATCGTGCCGTCCGACTCCCAGTCCAGCTGACGGTAGTAGGTCTTGTTGCGCAGGGACCAGGCGTCGTTCACCCGGTGCTCCACGTCCACCTGGGCGCGCGAAAGCTGCTGGTCGGACACGTCGAACGGCGACTGATACTCCCTCTCGCGGGGCACGTCGGCGATGCGGGTGCCGAAGTTGACCAGCGGCAGGCCGCTGTCGGGCATGTAGTTGGAGCGAGCGTACTCCAGGTTGACGTTGACGGAGGTGGCGCCGTCGGGCCGCCAGGTGAAGGCAGGGTTCACCGCCAGGGTGTCGTTCTCCATGTTGTCGCGGAAGGTGTCCGACTCGCGCCAGAGACCCTGCAGCCGGAAGCTGCGGGTGCCGTCGTCGCTCGACATGTTGTGGTCGACCGTGATGTCGTAGGTCGAGAACGATCCGAACGAGGCGCCGCCGCGGGTGAAGGCTCCCGCCACCGGCTGGCGGCGCACGATGTTGACCGCTCCCGCCAGGGGATTGCTGCCGTACAGGAACCCCGCGGGGCCCTTGAACACCTCCACCCGCTCGGCGTTGTACATGGGGTAGAAGGTGACTTCGGGCTCGGGGGCGCCATCCACCAGCACCAGGCCACTGCTCTGGGCGTCGAATCCGCGGATGGTGAAGAAATCGGCCACGCCGTTGAACGACTGGACGTCCACGCCGCTGACGTTCTCCAGCGCGTCTCCGAGCACTTCGGCTTTCTGCTCGCGCATCACGACGTCGCTCACCACGCCCACGTTGGCGGGGGTCAGCCGCAGCAGCAGCGGCAGGCGCGTGGCGATGGTGTTCGAGGTAGGGATGTAGGGGAGATCTCCCTGCACGGACACCGTGACGGGAGCGCCCTGCGCGCCCTCCCGTCCCGCGGTGGCGTTTTCCTCGGCGGCCGCCAGGGCCCAGAGCATCGGAATCATGAGAAGCTCGATCGCGCCGATCATGCGTGACCTCCCGCGGCCCACGCCCTTCGTGCCGTTCCTGACTCGATTGCCATCAGTGCCTCCTGTCGAGGTTGCAGCGTACGACGGCCGGTCGGTGCCTGGTTCTTACGTGTAACGGGCCCCGCGGTATTCATCGGCATAGAAACGCGGCAGCAGGTGGTCCACCCTCAGCAGGCCGGCCCGCGTCAGCACGACCCGCCCCGATTCCACGCGCAGCATCCCTTCCGACTGAAGCTGCGCGAACGCCCCGGCATGCCGCGCCAGGATGTCGACGCCGAACTTGGCCTGGAAGGCGCGAGCGTCCAGATGCCCCAGCTTCAGCCGGAGGATCATCTCCCGCACGCACCGCTCCTCGGGCGTCGTCCTGAGGGCCCGCGCCAGCGGCAGCTCCCCCGCCTCCAGACGGTCCTGCCAGGGGCCCATCTCGCTCTCGTTCTGGTAGTGGACACCTCCCAGGTGCGAGAAGGAGGCCACGCCGGTCCCCAGCATGTCGCTGCCGTGCCACACCGCGTCCCGGTAGACGAACCCGGCGGCGCTCCCCTTCTTCACCATCGTGTAGGCGCTGGAGATCTCGTAGCCGGCGGCCAGGAACGCCTCGATCGCCCGATCGTTCCAGGCACGTCTCTGATCCCACGTGGAAAGAGGGACCGGCAGCGTGTGGTGCGACAGCGCGTCCGCGTAGGTGGTGTTGTACGGCAGCTCCATCTGATAGATGGTGACGCTGTCGGGCGACGCCTCGATGGTGCGCTGCACCGAGTGCGACCAGGTGGCGTCGGTCTCCCCCAGCATCCCCGCGATCAGGTCGATGTTGAGCTGATCGAAGCTCATCGAGCGGATCCAGGGCATGACCCGATCGATCTCAGCCGACAGGTGCGCGCGGCCGTTTTCCTTCAGGATGCCGTCGTCGTAGCTCTCCACCCCCAGGCTGAGCCGGGTGACGCCGATGCGACGGATCGCCTCCAGCTTGGGCTGAGTGAGCGTGCCCGGCTCGCACTCGAAGGTGATCTCCTTCGCGCCGTCCCACGGGAGCGAGGCGCGCACCGAGGCCACCAGCGCCATGAGGTCACGGGCGCTGATGAACGAGGGGGTCCCTCCTCCGAAATAGACGAACTGCAGCGCGCGGCCGGCCACGGCCGGACAGGCCGCCAGCAGAGCTACCTCCCTCTCGAGCGCCCGGAGGTAGCGGCGGATGCGCGCGCTGTCGATGTCGGTGTAGACCTTGAAGTAGCAGAACTTGCACCGCTTGCGGCAGAACGGAACGTGCAGGTACAGGCCCAGGCTCCGGTCCGGGCCGGCGGGGGACTGCAGCGCCGCGCGCGCGTGCTTCAGGTGATCGGGGTTCCAGACCGAGTACGGTGGGTAATTGGAGACGAAGACGCTGCCGATCTCGGCTTCGGGTGTCTGGGTGAGGGTCGTCTGGTTGTCCATCATGCCTTCCCGAAGGCGAAGAGCGTGCCCGCCGTGTTGCCGATGATCAGGAATCCTCCCCCCACGCTGGGGGAGGCGGCCAGCGATGCGCCGGTCTCGAACTCCCATACGGTCTTCCCCGACGCCAGGTCGAGAAGGACCAGCTCTCCCGCCACGCTGGCGGCCACCACGCGGCTCCCCGCCACAACCGGGGAGGCGTCCACGCGTCCCTTCAGGGAAGTCGTCCAGACCGGCTCGCCGTTGGCCTGCCGCAAGGCGCGCACCATCTTGTCGCGCCCCCCGACGATCACCAGGTCGCCGGCGAGGGCGGCCGACGCGTAGTAGGGAAATTTCTTCTCGGGATGCTCGTACCTCCAGGCCACGGCGCCCTGCTTGAGATCCACCGCCACGAACTGGTTCTCGAACGTTCCCACGAAGGCGCGCGTCCCGGCCACGGCGGCGCTCGCCCCCATGTACCCTCCCGCATCCACCTTCATGGTCTCGACGCCGTCTTTCACCCGGACCACGCGCAGCAGCCCGTCGCACCCCGACACCACCACGGACGGGCCCTCCTTCCCCTCGATGACCGCGGGGGTGGCGTATACGTAGCTTCCCGTGGAGAGCTTCCAGGCCAGCGAGCCGTCGGCGGCGGCAAGGGCGTACACGTTGTTGTCGTGCGAGCCGAAGATCAGCCGCCCGCCCGCCAGCGCGGCCGAGGAGACGATCGACGCCTCGGCCTGGAAGACCCACCGCCGCTTCCCCGTCGCGGCGTCCACCGCGTGCATGGTCCCCCCTTCGTCTCCGACGTAGACGAGGCCTCCCGCCACGGTGGGCGACGACTTGATCGGCTGTCCCGCGGCGTACGCCCAGCGCGGCTTGCCGGTCGCCAGGTCGAGCGCCTGCAGGGTGCCGTCCACCGATCCCACGAAGACGGTCCCCGACGAGATCGCCGCGGTCGACTCGATCCCTCCGGGGGCCTGGAAGGTCCAGGCCGTGGAGAGCTTGTCGGGAAGGGGATCGCGGGCGACTCCCGTGAGCTGCGCGTCGCCCCTGAAGGAAGGCCAGTCCGCGGCCGTCACGGATGACGCGAGGACGGCCACCGAAAAGGCCACCGCGAACACCTGCCTCACGTCACCACGCCGCGTCATACAGAGCCTCGAAATCGTCCCGCGTCACCTGGCGCGGATTGAACTGCGCCGTCCACTGCGAGCCGGCCGCCTCGGCCAGCCCGGGGAGCTCGGCGCGCTCGACCCCCACGTCACGCAGGCGGGCCGGCAGGCCGCCGTGCGCGCGCATGGCCTCGAGTCGCGAAGCCAGCGCTTCGGGAGCTCCCGCTTCCCCGGCCGCGGGGCCCCCCAGCAGCTCTCCGTAGAGCGGCCCCGCCGCGGGCCCGTTGAACCGCACCACGTGAGGGAGCATCAACAGGACAGCCTCGCCGTGCGCCAGAGCGTGGTCACGGGAGGTCAGCGGGTTGGCCGACGCATGGGCGGCCCCCAGCATGGACGACTCCACGGCGGCCCCCGCCAGGTGGGCTCCCAGCAGCATCGCTCCTCTCGCACGCAGGTCGCCCGGGTCGTCCAGCGCGGGGGCGAAGGCCTCTTCCAGAAGCCTCCACGCTTTCAATCCCAGCATGCACGACACCGGATTGCGGGGGCGGCTCACCCAGCTCTCCACCGCGTGGGAGACGGCGTCCATCCCCGACGCGGCGCTGACGCGCCGCGGGCAGGTGCCGGTCAGATCCGGATCCAGGATGACCGTGGCGAACCTGGCCTTCTCGTCGCCGCACGCCATCTTGCGGCGCGTCCCCTCCTGCTCGATCAGGGCGTAGGACTGGGCGTCGCTCCCCGTGCCGGCGGTGGTGGGAACGCCGATGGAGGCCAGCATCGGGCGCGCCGCGTGGCCGAAGCCCCAGTAGCTCTCCATGGATCCGCCGTTGGTGAGCAGGAAGTTGATCCCCTTGGCGCAGTCCATGGCGCTCCCGCCTCCCAGTGCCACGATGAGGTCGATCCCCGCCGGGCGGGCCGCCGCGGCCCCCGCCTCCACGTGGCGGGTCGAAGGGTTCTCCTCCACGCCGTCGAACACCAGCACCTCGAGGCCCGCGCGCCGGAGCGAGGCCTCCGCCCGTGACGCGTGGCCGGCCTTCTCCAGACCCGGATCGGTGACCAGCAGCACCCGGTGTCCGGACGACTCGCGCGCCGCCTCTCCCAGGCCGTCCAGCGAGCCGGGGCCGAAGATCAGCCGCGTCCCCCCGATCCGCGCGGACCACGCGGACAGGGCGGCGGAGGCGGCGTCATGCAGCGGCATCATCGATCTGCACCGCCCGCCGCCTGTAGAGATGATCGAACAGGTTCCCCTCGTGTGGCTGATCCCAGTCGATGCGGCTGGTGGGAATCGGCCCCAGGTTGAGCCGATCGATCGACGTGGAGCCCGCGAGCGCGCGGCGCAGCGGCCCGTCCGAAACGATCGCGGTGGCCACGAGGGTTGGCCCGATCCGCGCCGCCAGGTCATCTTCCGGCACTTCCACCACCGCGGCGAACGGGAAGAGGTACTCCGCGCGCGCCAGAGGATGATCCGGATCTTCGCAATGCACGACGGTGGGGCGCAGGAAGGTGCATCCATCCACCTGCTCGATGCGGCAGATGCCCCTCGTGCGCGCCGAGAGGTCCACCGCCCCGGGGGCCTGCAGCAGCGAATCGATGTGGGCCGACACCCGGTGTGCGACGGCCGGCTCGGCGAACGCGGCCAGGCGAGCCTTGGGATCGTCCATGGGGAGCGGCTCGATCGCGGCCAGCCGCTCCGCAAGGGCCTCGGCGATCACGCGGCCACGCGAGGCGACGAACACCCCCGAGGTGTTGAGGCACGACCGGCCGCCGTTGTCGGCGATCGACGCCACGATCACGTCGAGGTGCTTCTCGAACTCGGCACAGGCCGCCTCGTCCAGAATCACCTTGCTCCAGCCCGGGCCGTGCAGCTGCACGCGCGGATCATCCTTCCAGGGGCGCAGGGTCCCTTCGTCCCCGAACACCATGGAGCGCCCGCAGCGCAGCAGGACCTCGATCCCGCCGGAATGGTCGCTCGGATAGAAGCTGAAGGCCGACTCGGGGGCCCCGGCCGCCATCATGGCGCGCACGATGCGCAGCGGAGTCCAGGGCTCCTGACGCCCCGGGCGAAGGACCAGGGGGTACTTGAGGGCCAGGGCGGGCGCCCACAGGCCGTGCACGCCCGGTGAATTGTTCGGCAGGACGGCGCCCAGGGCCGCCGCCTCGGCCCGGAACGACACGCGCCGGCCTCCCTCCATCACCCAGCCACGGTCCAGAACGGCAGGGTCGATGCCGCGCGTCCAGCCCTCCACGACCGAGGTCACACGGCGCAGCACGGACTCGATCTTTCCCATGTTTCCGCGGCACAGCGCCAGCGGCATCCCCGTGGTGGCGGAGAGCTGCGCCAGATACTGGTCCGGGCTCTGCGTCGTTCCATCGTCGAGCGGAAGCTCGGCACGGGCGTACAGATCGGCGGCGCGGGCGGAGATGGCGCCCAGATCGGCGGCCGTCATCTCGCGCAAGGACTGCGCCCGGGCGTCCATGCCCGCCAGGTCGCGCGCGATGAGCCCGCGGTTGGCCTGGCTCACCTCGGCGACGGGCTCTCCGTTGCGCACGTCGCGCAGCACCACGCGCTCCAGGCTGCGGTAGGGGCGGCCCGCGCGCAGGATCGGAACGTGACCCAGGCTCATATCAATACACCCCCACCACCACGCTGGACTGGAGCGACGAGAGAAGCCTCAGGTTGCGCACGCCGTCCCAGGGGTATGCCGAGCACGGCTCGGCCCGCTCCCCCTCGTCACGCTCCAGGAAGCGCGGCATGAAGAAGTCGCGCGTGAGGGTGGTCAGCATGACGCGCCCGACCTGTCCGTAGGCCACGGAGCGCTCGGGGTCGTCGGGATCCACCATCTCGAACACGGCGCGCGGAAGGGGCGGGTAATACGTAATGGCGTACTGATCGGCCGGGTCGAACGGCTTGGGGCAGGCCAGCCCCATGAGCGTGTTGCCGTAGGTCGGCACGAAGTCGATCCCCGGGGCCAGCTCCTCGCGCGCGAACCGATTGAACTGCGAGGTCATCTCGGTGCCGCCGCAGAAGATCCCGGTGATCCCCACCTGCGTCAGGGACACCTTCTCGCACAGGGCCTCCAGCAGCTTGGGCGTGGTGAAGAGGCAGCGGATGGTGTCGTGCCCCTTGAGCACCTTGAGCGCCTGCGCGATGACGTGCGCCTTGTAGGCTTCCAGCTCGCGGTGGCGGCCGTGGCGCACCAGCTCGTTCACCCACCGCGGGTCCAGGTCGACGAAGTAGGCGATCCCTCCACGATGCTGGGCGAGATGCTCGATGGACAGGCGGAGCCGGCGGGGGCCCGTGGGGCCCAGCATCAGCCAGTCGGCCCCGGGAGGGAACCCCTTGTCGGACAGGGTGGCGCTGAAGGTCTCGTAGTCGATCTGGAAGTCCTCGACGTTGAGCCGCGTCTTGGGGAGACCCGTGGAGCCGCCCGTCTCGAAGGCGTACATCGGGCGCCCGGCGAGCCCCGCCGGGAGCCACCGGCGCACCGGCCCGCCGCGCAGCCATTCGTCCTGGAAGTGACCCAGCAGCTTCAGGTCGTCGTAGCCGCGGATGCGGTCCTTGGGGTCGAAGGGGAGCTTCGCGGCGAACTCCAGCCAGAAGGGCGAGCCGGTCTCGCGGCTGAAGTGCCACCGCACGGTGTCGCGCACATGCTGGTCGAGGCGCTCGCGCGCCTTGCCCACGTCCACGGGGCCTGCCTGGGCCGAGCCGGCCGCCGGAGTCATGGCTTGGCCTCCCCCGACGGCGCCGCCGCCTTCGGAGCCGCTGGCTTGGCCGGGATCCCCTTCTGAAGGGCGAAAAGCTTGGTCCGGCTCACGATGTACATGACGCCGTCCTTGACCACCGGCGTGGTGTAGACAGCGTTCCCCATGTTGACCTCGCCCAGCACCTGCTTCGTGGTGCCGTGCTTGAGGATCGCCACGTCGCCATCCTCGTCGCCGATGTAGACCCGCCCGTCGGCCACGAAGGGGGAGCCCCACACCGCCGCCGCCAGATCGTGCGTCCAGTGGTGCTTGCCGGTCTTGGCGTCGAGGCAGTAGAGCCGGCCGCTCAGGTCGGAGGCGTAGAGGATACCGTCGGCGATGGCCACCGTGGACAGGGTGCGTCCGAAGTCCTGGTTGCCCCGATGCCACACCATGCCGCTCTCGGTGACGTCGCCGTCCTTGGTCGCGTCGATGGCCCACAGGTGGCCGACCCCTTCCCCATGCTCGGGGTCCTGCCCCATCGCCACGTAGACCTTGTCCTCCCAGATGACGGGCGTGGCGATGATCTCGTTGCGGGTGCCGCTCCCCCCCAGCACGTACACGGCGTCCTTGGGGTTTCCGTCGAACTTCCACAGCAGCTTGCCGGTCTCGGGGACGAACGAGTAGACCCAACCGTCCCCTCCGGGGATGATCACCTGCGCGCGCCCCTTGATGACGCCATAGGCCGGGTTGGACCATGTCCCGTGAATGATCTTCTCCGCGGGGAAGGCGTTCTCCCAGAGCAGCTTGCCGGTGTTCTTGTTCACGGCGATGAAGCTGGGAGCCGCGGGCGACGGGATGTTCACGTGCCCTTCGTCCACCCCGTTGCCCGTCACGGTGAAGAGGATGTCTCCGGCGATCAGGGGATTGCCCGCTGCCAGGTTGTGGGGAAAGACGTCCACTTCCTTCATCATGTCGAACTTCCACAGGACGTCTTCGTCGATCTCGCTGGTTTCGGTTTCGGTGGTGAACGGGCCGTCGTTCTCCTTGTCGCGGTACCCTTCGGTGTCGGCGCAGATCACCTCGGCGCGGTTGGAGACGTACCACAGCCGGTTCCCCTCGACGTAGGGAGTGGAGCAGACACCCTGCAGGGGCCAGTCGTTCACCATCCCCGAAGCGAGCTTGGGGTGGGCCGACTGCCAGAGGAACGTGCCGTCCTTGACATCGAACGCCATGATGTTGCCGCGATCCCCTTTCAGCTTCGGGTTGCGCAGCCCCTCGTTGTTCGTGCCGATGAAGACCTTGCCGCCATACACCACGGGACCCGCGTAGCTCTGCGACCCGAGATTGGCGACCCACTTGACGTTGAGGCCGGTCTTGATGTCCCAGGTCTCGGGGAGCCCGGTTTCCTTCGAGACCATGTTGCGGTCGAGGGTGTTGCCGAACATCGCGGGGGGCTCTTCCTTCTTCCCCGCGGGCGCCGCGGCGAGCGCCGCGACCGCCAGCACCACGATTCCACCTGTTGCCTTCATCGCTCGCTCACCCTCACCGTGACGTTGTCGTAATAGATGTCCGCGGCCGAGTAGCCGTAGAACCCGGGGCTCCCCTGCCGGATCGGCATGCGATCCTCCGCCTCGATCGTCCAGGCGGCAGGCTCGGGCGTCCCCGCGGGCCACACTTTCCCCTGGACCACGGCGCCATCCTTCTTCACTTCCACCTTCAGCTTCATCGTGTACCAGGCATCGGGTTGCCACTCGAACGGCATCGTCTTCTCGAAGCGAGGCTCGACCCAGTCGCGCAGCTGGAGCCGCTGGTGATTGCCCATCAGGTCCAGCGTGTAGCCTGAGTTGATCAACCCCATGTCGGGGCGCTTCCTTCCTTTCGTGGATCCCATCAGGTCGGCCTGAATGGTGTAGCCCGACATGGAAGACGGCCCGATGAACAGGCTGGACCGCTCGATCCCCTGATCCATGAACGGCTTGATCAGCACTTTTCGGCCGTCCTTGTCCGCTCCCTGGAACCGGCTGGCCCCTCCCACCCAGCCGATGGGAGGCTTGCCCGCCTCGAGCGCCTCGAAGTCCTCGGCCCAGGGAAGCGGCGGGAAGACCCGCACGCGCGCGGAGCCCGTGAGCCCGGAGGCCTTCAGGGAGACGGTCCCCGCCTGCGTCTTCGCGGGCGCCCCGGCCTTCAGGGTCCCGTCGGGAGCGACGGCCCCCTGGAATCCCGCCACCGCCCACTCACCCGTCGCCGGGCCGATGGGATTCCCCGCGGCGTCCAGCAGGACTCCGCGCAAGGGCACCGCGCGGTCGGCTTCCAGAACGACCTCGGAGGGCACAATCCGGATGGATGCGGCCGTTCCCCGCCCCGCCGCGGGAGAAGCTGGAGGCGCCGCTGCCGTGCGTTTCGCCTCGCGCGGGGCGTCCTTGCCCCCCAGGCAGAAGAGGCCCGCTTCCGTCATCACGTAGACGCGCCCGTAGGCCACCGCGGGAGAGGCGTAGATCTCCGCGTAGCGCCCGCCTTCCATGTTGACCTGCTCGGTGTCCAGGATGGCGCCGCTGTCGGCGGAAGGCTGCACGATGTGGAATCGGCCATTCACCTCGGGCGCGTAGATCTTTCCGTCCGCCCAGACCGGCGAGCCCTTCCCCACGGTCCCCAGGTTGAGCTGCCACCGGCTCTTGCCGGTCTCGCCGTCCAGGGCGAACAGGTTTCCCGAATCGTCCACGACGTACAGCACCCCCTTGTGGAACAGGGGGGACGAGAAGCCCACCTCCAGCTCGTCGTAGCGCCACAGCTCGCCGGTCTTCGTGATGTCGCCGGTCCCCCGTCCGTCGATGCACACCACGCGCCCTTTGGTGGCCTCGTCGATATTCTCGTCGCCGCTGGTCGCATAGACGCGGTAGCCGTCGACCACAACCGAGGTGTTGAGCCCCTGTTTGGCCAGCTGGAATCCCCAGACCTTCTCGCCGGTGCGCGCCTTGACCGCGTACACCCAGCCGTCGCCGTTGGGGGAGATCAGGAGGCGCTGCCCGCCAATCTCGGCCACCACCGGAGTGGCCTGCGTGGTGATCGTCTCGGGGCGGCCTCCCGGAGTGGAGACCCACACGAGGTCCCCATTCTTCTTGTCGAACGCGAAGATGCGATGGCGGGGACCCACCTGGTCCCCCCATCCGGAGTTGCTGAAGCTCAGGATGACCCGGTCTTCGTCGAGGATCGGGGAGTGCGTGCGCCCCCCGTACCCCGAGATCCGCCCGAGCTCTTCGGTGAGCGAGCGGGACCAGACCACCTTGCCGTCACGGTCCAGGCAGACCAGAAGCCCGCTCACGCCGTGCACGTAGAGATGGCCGGTGGCCGGATCCCCTTCGATGTTCGCCCATCCCGCCCGGGTGAACGGGACCGCCGTGTGGTAGACGTTGAAGTCCCGCTCCCAGCGGGGCTTTCCGGTGATGGCGTCCCAGCACGCCACCACCTCGCGCTTGGTGGCGTCGGCCCCCGCCCGCCCGATGGCGCACACTCGCCCGTCGAACACCACCGGAGTGGATCGCCCGGTGAAGGGGGCCTTCCAGAGGAGGTTCTCCCCCTGGATCGACCAGGTCGAGACCAGGCCGGTCTCGTCGGAGACGCCGGTCTGGTCGGGGCCACGCCAGCGGGCCCATTCCCCTCCGGACCCGGGCAGGGACGCCAGGATGACTGTGGCTGGGAGAACGAGAAACCAGGACGGGACGACGAACCGGCGCCGGCGATGCCGCATGAGGTGACGGGCCCTCCAGAAATCGATCCGTGAGGCCGCCATTGTAAAACACACGCACGCAGGGGGTGACCCAGGCGAAGGCGGCCGGTCGAAGGGTACTACGTCGAGGGGGGCCGATGGTTGGAGCGCGGGCCGCCTTCAGCGAGCTTTTACGGGCTTTTTACAGGCGATCCAGGTCGGTGGGCGCCGGGGTCGAGGGAGGAGGCGGAGGCAGCGTCAGCAGGGGCGACAGGCCCGTCAGGGCCGTGATGGTCCCCTGGTCATCCTGGGAGCCGGACAGGGGGCCCACCGATGGCCTCAGGGAACCCTGGCTCAGCAGCCAGAAGGCCACCTCCATCCGTGAGGCCTCCAGAGTGCCGGAGACAGCCGGGCTGGTCACCGCCATGAAGCCGCTGGTCGAGCCCACAAGGGCCTCGGCATCCTGGCCGGGGCCCTGGAGCGGCGTCCATCCTTCCAGAGCCTGGTCGTTGGTCTTCACGCTGAACTGGTCGAACGAGGCGGTCCCGCTGTGCGACAGCAGACCGAAGCGCCCGTCGGCCGTCGCGGCGTTGAAGGACCGGCTCAGCACCGTCTGCCCGTTGAGGGTGACGTTCACGCTGGCGCCCCTCAGGGAGACCCCCAGCGTGTAGTCCACACCGGCATCGATGGTGGTCGAGTAGACCGCGTCGATCTTCCAGCCGCCCCGCGCGGTGCGGTGCCCGATGAGGACCTCGTCGGTCACGGCGTCGATGGCCACGAACTTGAAGTCGTCGTCCGTGTACCGGTCGAAGGTGAGCCCGGCGCGCCCGGTGGTGCTGAGAATGGTCGTCGCGTCGAGCGCCGAGTTGGCCGCCAGGCGCTCCACGCCCAGGGTGGCCAGACTGGCGGCGTGATCGAGGCCTGCCCCCGGCGTCCCGGTGTAGCGGCCCGAGACGAGCGACCACGTGCCCGTGGCGGCCGCCCCGAAGAACGGCCCGGATCCGGAGGTGAACTCCTCCAGACCCTCGAAGGTGATCTGCGGCGGCAGCACCTGTACGGCGATGTTGTCGTACTTGCCGCGCGAGTTGTCGGTCCCCACGCCGACCAGGCCCCAGTTCAGGCCATAGGCGTAACCGTCCACCACCCGCGCCTCCCAGGTGTGGGTGAAGACCGACTGGTTGTCCACCATCAGGGTGGCCGTCAGCCCGTTCACCGCCACCAGCATGTTGTAGTAGATGTCCGGCTTGGCCTGGATGTTGGCCTGCTTGTCCACGTGCCAACCGGTCGCGTCACGGTGCCCCATGACCAGCTTGTTGATGGACACGTCGATGCCGGCGAACTTGAAGTCGTTCACCCCCTGGTAGTCGAACAGGATGAAGGCGTTCGCCTTCCAGCCGGCGACGGGCTTGATGACCTGCACGGAGGCCTGCACTTCGAAGTAGCTCGGCAGCGCATCGCCGATGTGGTAGACGCTCACCGCGTCGCCGCCCACCGCGATCGGGGCCACCTGCAGGGCGAAGCCGGACACGTTCCACACGCCGCTGTCGGTCGTGAAGCCCTGCATCTTCGCGTCGTTGAAGTTGGCCGAGCGCAGCACGTCGCGGTGGCCGCCCGGGATGTTCCCCGCCTGCGGGTCGCTGGGCGCGCCGGTCTGATCGTGCCAGTCGAAGTCCTGCTGCCTGACCAGGCCCAGCTCGCCCCGCGGCTCGCCGTTGCGGGCCGGGTCGGCGCCGGTGTCCACCGCGCGGGTCGGGTCGCCGCCGTCGCCGGCCGACAGGGCGTACAGGTACTCCGACAGCGCGGGCGCCAGGGTGCGGCTCACGGCCGCCATGCCGAAGGGAGCGAACGGCACCAGGTAGCTGTTGAACTCGCCCACCCAGTCCATGAGGCGATCGCCGCCGGTGTTGCCGATCATCACGTCGCGCCCGGCCCCGCCGTACACCCGGTCCTCGAAGCTGGGGTGCGTGTCGGGGATGTCGTTGAGCCCGCCGTTGGTCGCATGCAGGTCGTCGGCGTTGATCAGGTCGTTGCCGTAGCCGCCGAACATGTCGTCGCGCCCGGTGCCTCCCACCAGCCAGTCGTTCCCCAGGTCGCCGAACAGGGCGTCGTAGCCGTCGCTCAGCCTGAGGCCGAGGCTCGTGGAGCTGATCGGCACACCCTCGTTGTTGAGGAAGTTCAGGAAGAAGGCCCTGCCCGTGCCGGTCTTGGAAAGGGCCCCGGCGTCGGTAAGCAGGATCTGCCTCATCGGCTCGTACTCGTCGTACAGGGCGAACTCGCCCGCGCGGCGGGTTCGATCGAACCGCTGGCTGTCCACGTCATCCGGGTTGAAGCGCAGCACGTTGCCCGGGTTGTAGGGACGCGTGTAGTCGCTGCGCGCCACGCCCACCAGGGTCTCGGGGCCGTCCCACGCCTGGATGTAGGACTCCGCGAGAGCTTCGGCGCCGGAGAGGGCGTCGTCGCCCACGCCGCCGTGCACCCAGTCATCGCCCAGGCCGCCGAACAGGATGTCGTCGGAAGGCGTCAGGATCGGGTCGAAGTACGGCTGATCGGCCGGGTCCACGTTGAACGGCTCGAGGTTGACCGCCTTCTTGAGCGTGCCGGTCACGTGGATGGTGGCCTGCTGCATCTTGCCCGGGGTGACGAGGTCCTGCTGGACGGTGGCCACAGCCAGCCCATACAGAGGCTCGGTCAGGCCGTTGCGCGTCGTCCAGATGCGTCCGTCGTCGCCCAGCAGGCCGTCCTGGCCGGTGCCGCCGGTGGCCCAGTCGTGCCCGTAGCCGCCGATCAGGTCGTCGTCCTGGCCTTCGCCGAACAGCACGTCGCTGCCGCCCATGCCGTAGAGGAAGTCGTCGCCCGACTCGCCGTGCAGCTCGTCGGCCGCGCCGATGTCCAGCAGGGCGGACGCGTTGTTGAAGTCCAGCCCGCCCGGGGTGTAGTCGAGCAGGTCCGCCGCGCGCGGGATGATCCGCAGCCGCTGGCCCACCGGCAGCGCGTTGGTGTAGGTGTCGTAGTTGAAGGTCAGGAACGCGCCGCCGTACACGCCGTTGGTCCCCACCAGCCTCAGGATGCGGCCGTTGTCGCCCAGCACCATGTCGGCGTCGCGCGCGTGGCCCTGAGCCGACGTGTCCCCGCTGTCGTTGCGCGCCAGGTCGGTCCCCGCGCCGCCGAACATCAGGTCGGATCCGTCCGGCCGCAGCAGCCGGTCCGTCAGGCCGAACAGGTCCGAGCTGCCGCCCAGGATGTCGTCCTGGCCCAGGCCGCCGAAGATGACGTCCGCGCCGCCGTTTCCTTCGATGTAGTCGTCGCCATCCGAGGTGGCCTCGAACGAGGGACGCACCACCAGGAAGTCGGTGACCGGGTCGCGCCACGCGTCGACGTCGGGCGCGCGGCCGGCCAGGTCGTCCTCGACCAGCAGATCGCCGTCGCCCTGGATGATGTCGTCGCCCAGCTGCCCGAAGATCATGTCGTCCTGGGCGCCGCCAGCCAGCTGGTCGTCGCCGAAGTCGTTGCCTTCCGCCGCCTCGGTGGCGAAGGAGTGATCCAGCAGCGTGATGACGTGGTCGCTCCAGACCGGCAGTCCGGCCGGGTTCAGGCGGTTGGTCCCCGTGACCAGGCTCTGGCCCTGCAGGTTGTACAGGAGCGTGCCGGCCAGCGTGCGGAAGCGCGGGCCCGTGAAGTCGGCGTAGCGTCCTTCGCGGCTCAGCAGGACGTTGTCGCCGATCACCAGGTCGCGCCCGGTGTCGCCGTCCACGAAGTCACCCGCCGCGCCTCCGATCAGGATGTCCTCATCCGGACCGCCGGCGATGCGGTCGCGCCCGCCGATGGTGCGGGCGGTCGTCTCCACCAGGTACGCGCGCATGGTGTGGCTGGAGCCGGCCGGGATGGCAGGAGCGCCGGCCGTCTGCGGGTCGTGCAGCAGGATCAGCGCGTTGTCGCCCACCACCACGTCGCGGCCGGAGTTGAGGCTGGCCCGGTCGGAGTCGCCGTCCACCCGGTCGTTCCCCACGCCCGCCACGATGATGTCGTCGTCCGCGTCGCCCTGGATGACGTCGTCGCCGCCCTGCTCCACGTCGGTGCTCTCGATGCGCACCGGCAGGCCGCGGCTCCACACGATGCGGCCGTAGTCGCCCATCACGATGTCTTCGTTCTCGGCGCCGTTGATCGTCTCGCGTGACGGATCGCCCACGGCGTCGTCGTTGCCGCCGCCGAAGATGATGTCCTCGTCATCCAGCGTGCCGTTGGGGATCACGCTGCCGCGGATGACGTCGTTGCGACCCACGGTCTCGTCCACGGTGAGCGAGTAGGTGATCGTCCGGATGACGCCGTCGCTGCGGTCGCCCGGGCCGCCGTGGCCGAGGACCGCCACCGCCATGGCCTCGAGCTGCGCGAGGCTCAGGCCCAGGTCGAGCACGGCCGCCGGGTCGGCGAAGTACAGCACCCGCCCGCGGTCGCCGAAGATCACATCGCCCGACTGGCCGCCGGTGATGTCATCGCGATCCTGGCCGCCGAAGATGATCAGCGGCAGGGTCGAGTTGGAGGCCACCACCAGGTCGCGGTCGGGGAAGGTCAGGAACGGATCGTACGGGCCCTGCGTGTTGAGCACGAAGAAGCCGTCGCCGCCGTCCGTCTCGGCCGGGTCGGTGGAGGCGTTGATGTCCAGGTTCACGGTCACGGTGTCGTTGCCCAGGCCGGTGTTCAGCGTGGTGCTGGTGCGCAGGCCGGCCCTGTGGTGCGTGCCGTCGATGTAGATCGTGTCGGCGCCGTAGCCCATCCACATCGTGATGCCGCCCAGCACGCCGCCCACCGGTGGCCGAGCGAAGTTGCCCGTGGCCGCCGCCTGGTAGTGGATGAAGGCCGGCGCCAGGCCGCGGATCTGGATCTCGGCGCCCGGCATGAACGGCGACGGCAGGATGCCGCTGTTGTTCACCAGCGGCTTGTCGGTGATCACCACGTTGGTGTCGGGGGCGACCGACGCCTCGTCGCTGATGTAGAGCAGGTTGTTGCCGGTGCCCGCGTGCAGGTTCAGCTCGCCCTTCACGTCGTCCAGATCGCCCTCGAGCAGGTCGGTGACCAGCGCGCTGGCCTGGTTCTCATCGGCCAGGTTGGAGATGTAGAACCGCTCGTCACCAGCGTGGCCGAAGACGTTGGTGATGGCCGTGGTGCCGCGGATGTTCAGGACCTCGTCGTGGTTGGCCAGGTCGAGGTTCAGCACGTCCACGTTGGCATATCGGATGCCGCGCGTGCGCGAGGCGATGTCGACCGGGTTGTCCAGCGAGCGCTCGTCCACCGTCATGAGCGAGGCGATGGCTCCCGGCAGGTTCTGAATCTCGTACGTGCGCACCGAGAAGGAGACGTCGGTGCGGGTCACGGTGATGTCGGTGCGGCCCAGAAGGTCGTTGAGGGCCTGCGCCACGGCGGCCGCGCTGGCGTCGTACGGCAGCGCCCAGGTCCTGTTCACCCCGTCCACGAACAGCGTGAAGGTGCCGCCCACGGCGTTGAGGGTCACCAGGGCCGTCCCCGGAGCCGTCTGCGTGGAGGAGGACTTGCCCGCCACCGACAGCAGGTAGCTGGCGCCGATGCTGCCGCGCAGCAGACCCTGGTAGGTGACCATGTAGGCGCCGCCCACCTTCTCCACCAGCACGTCCTCGACGCCGACCAGGAACCCTTCGGCCGACAGCAGCCCGGTGCTGCGGATGGCGGTGATGAGGCGCTCGCGGATGGTGCGCGCGTCGTCTCCGACCGTCAGCTGGAACGAGGCCAGGCCCGCGCCCACCGTGACCGTGTACGTCCCCGCCGCGGCGTTCACGTCCACGGTCTGCACGAGGCTCAGGCTGCTGCCGGTCACCTGAACCGCCGGCACCTGCACCGAGCCGTCCGAGGTGAGGCCGGACGCGTCGGCCGTGATGGTCAGGTTGGCCGCATCCATGCCCTCGTTGCCCAGGAATCCGATGGTGAACACCTTGCCGGCGCGGTTGACGCGCACGCCGCTGATCATGGGCAGGCCGAGCCCCTCCAGGGCCGCCTTCAGATCCTGCGAGCCGATCAGGTACGGCAGGGGGGCGGTCCAGGCCGAGGCACCCACGCGCAGGCGGAAGGTGCCGCCGGCCGCGCGCAGCAGGCTCACCGTCTGCACCTGCGAGGCGACCAGATCCATGCCGTCCAGGCTCACGCCTGTGAGCACGCCCACGTCGTCGCTGTCGTCGCCCGAGTCGTCCATGTTGACGGTGTCGATCCCCGCGCCGCCGTCGATGCGCAGCAGGGCGTCGATGCGGTCCAGCACGCCGCCGATCGGGGCGTTGACGTGGTCGATGGCGGTGTCGAACCAGCCTGACGTGAAGCTGCTTCCCACGCTGATGATGTCGTCCCCGGCGCCGCCGGCGATGGAGGTCGGGCCGCCCACCGTGCGGACCAGGATCTGGTCATCGAGCGGGCGCGGCTGCCAGATGCGCTGGTCGCCGGCGCTCACGAACGTGGAGCCGCCGTGCGTGCTGTGGATGAGGAACCGGTCGTCGCCGTGGCCGAGGAAGATCTGCACCATCTCCAGGTTGGCGTAGGTCACCCCGCCGCCGAAGGTGCGGCCGCCGATGATCCGATCGGGGCCCATGCCCAGGCCGGTGATGCGCGTGTCGGTCAGCTCGCCGCGGCGGCCTGCCACACTGTCGTTGTCGAGCAGGTTCAGGATGTCGACCTGCTCGGGCTCCACGGCGCGCAGGTTCGGGTTGTCGTCCGGCACGAACTCGTCGGGATCCGTCTCCGGCTGCGTCCCGATGCCCGGGTACCACAGGTAGAGCGTGGGCGGCGGGATGGTGCGGTCGCCATCGGGATCGACACCACCCTCGATGACCAGCGGCCCGCGGATGCCATCGAGGGTCCTGGGCTGCGGCGCGAACACCTGGATGGCATCGCCGTCGATGACGTTGTCGTCCACCGCGCGCACGCGGATGCGGCGTTCCACGTTCCAGTCGGCCGAGGTGAAGGTGAGCAGCAGCTCGTCGGCGCTCTCGGTGATGACGTTGCCTGCTCCATCCAGCAGGGCCACCAGCACCTGGCGGGCGTCCCCGGCGCGGTAGGTCACGACCACCTGATGGCCCGGCGCGGCCGGCTGCGCGGGAGTCAGGGTCACCATCGACCCGGCCACGGCGTATTCGGAGCCATCCAGCACACGCCCGTCGATGGTGACCGACAGGATGCGGCTGGGGGCGGCCAGCAGCGCGAAGGCACCGCCCGGCAGGCCGCCGAACAGCGCGCCTTCCGTGATGACCTCGCCCTGAGCGAACCGGTAGACCACATCCACCGGCGAATCGGCCGCCAGCGGCCGCGCCGGATCCGGTCTCAGGGTGAGCGTCTGGCCGTCGAGGCGGAACTCGCCATCGGCCAGGTAGGTGACGACCACCTGGTCGCCCGCGCCCGCCGCCACCAGAGGATCGATGGTGAGGGTCGAGCCGCTCAGGTCGAACTCGCGCGCGCCCAGCAGGCGCTGGCCCAGCGTCACCGAAACGAGCTGGTCCGGTGTCCTGGCCAGGTTGAACACCCCGCCCGGCAGGCCGGAGAAGGCCGCGGCCTCGCTGTACGAGTTGCCGCGGAACAGCTTGCGGCCATCGATGCGAACCGAGACCACCAGCGTGGGCGTGGTGGCGAGGTTCATGCTGCCCGTGTAGGTGCCCACGCTCCCGATGGCGCCGAACAGGGCCGACTGACGAATCTCTCCGCCCGTCTGCGTGAAGTCGGGCCGCACCGAGACGGTAACGTTCGCGGTGGGCTGGCGCGACAGCGCGACGGTGTAGGTGTCGGACCACGGCGACGGCCACGGGTTGGGCGTCTCGATCAGGCGCGTCGAACCGTCGGTCTGCCGGATGATGACCGTCCCGATGTCGTCGTCGGCCAGCTTCGCGTCGATGTCGGCCACGCCGAGGTCGAAGAACGACGAGCCGGCTCCCAGGTTCGATGTCGCCGCGTGGCGCACCACCGAGTAGTGCGTCCCCTCGACGTCGCTGTCCACCGCGGCCTCCAGGCGCACCAGCTTGGGCGCCCAGCTGGCGGAGGTGAACGACAGCATGGTGACCGGAACGCCGAGATGCAGCAGCCGCACCTGGGCATCGGCCACCAGCGACACGGTCACGGTCTCTCCGGCCGCCGGAGCGCGACTCAGCATCACCAGGTAGCCGTCGGCGGCGCCGCCCTCAACGGCCAGCGTCGAGCCGTCCTGGTGCCCGGTGGCGAACTCGGCCGGCAGCACGACCACGCCCGCGGCCTCGTCGTCCACCACTTCGACGACCAGCACGGGGATCTTCACCCTCACGTAGCTCACGGCGCTGTCTTCCGAGATGCTGTGGCGGACCGCCTCGTAGCTCAGGGCTCCGTTGGGGAGCAGGTACGAAACCTTCACGCTGGAGCCCGCCCCCACGGGAGCGCCCAGGTTCAGGTTGAGCGTCGTGCCGACGAGGCTGAACTCCGTGCTACGGATGCGCTGGCCGTTGACTTCCACGCGCTCGATGGCCACCGGCACCCGCTGCAGCGAGAAGGCGCCCGTGGTCCCGCCGGCGAAGGCGAAGGTCTCGGCCACCTGCTTCTGGGCCGACTCGTTCGCCGTGTCCGGCGCCGCCACGACGTATATGGTCTGCGGGATGTCCCAGTCCAGCTCGGTGAAGGTCAGCACCAGCGACTCGACGGGGGCCACGGCCGGATTGTTCGTGACCAGCAGGCCGCGCGATCCGGCCGCTTCCTCTTCGGAGCTGTTCTCGCTCGGGGTGATGGTGACGAACACCCGGCGCTTCAGAGGGTTCGGATCCTCGGGAGCCCGCGACAGCACCACGGTGTAGGCCGCGAACACCACGCCCTTGTCCTGGTTGTTCCCCGGGACGATCGGGCCGGTGAAGCCTTCGAACACGCGCATCTGGGTGATGGGCGTGATCACCAGCCCGGCCTCGTCGTTGTCCGCGATCTCGGCCGAGATGCCTTCCACCACCGCGTCGGCGTAGGCCGGGTCGGCGCTCTCCACCGAGTGCAGGATCAGGCCGCTGTGGCCCAGCAGGTCGCTGCTGCGCACCTCGACCGGGCCGCCCGAGGTCTCGCCGCCCACGTCGAAGGTGTCGCTCCCCAGGCCGCCGAAGATGGTGGTGTTGAGCGTCGGGTTGGTGGAGAGGACCACGAACCGGTCGTTCCCCTCCATGCCGTCCACTTCCAGGACCTCCACCGCGACGAACTGGACGAAGAGGCCCGCCCCGTACACGCCGTCACGGGTGATGACGAAGGTGTCGCTGAACTCCGTGCCGATGACGACCACGGTGTCGACGCCCGGGCCGCCGTCGATGTTCACCGGCGCGTTGTCGGTGTACTCGACGAAGTCGGATCCCAGCCCGCCGCTGATCTCGGTGATCTGCTGGGCCGGGTCGACGGCGCGCGATCCCTTCAGGGCGAAGGCGCGCACGCTGAACTGATCGTCGCCGCTGCCGCCGTTGAGGATCAGGCTGGCCTGGTTGTGGAACACGGTGAACCGGTCGTTCCCCTGGCCGCCCTCGATGGTGGTGTTCTGGCTCACCCCGTTGCTCAGGAAGCCGCGCGTCGTCTCGGTGGTGTCGAAGACGTCGTCCTTGAAGGGGATCTTCGCGAACTCGCGCTCGGACCGGAACATCTGGCCGACCTGGAAGCGGTCGTCTCCCTGGTTTCCTTCGATGGTGGTGATGACCGAGTTGTCGTCCAGGAAGAACTCGTCGTCTCCCTGCCGTCCGAAGATCTGCAGGCCGCGGTTCAGCGTGAAGTCGTAGTTGACCCGCTCGGCCGTCTCGTCACCCTCGGGCAGGAGCGCGACGAACGAGCGCCGCAGCGGGATGGAGACGCCGCCGATCTCCACCGGCAGCAGGTTGGCGCTGCGCAGCAGGAAGCGGTCGCCCACCAGCTCGTCGTCGGTGCCGTAGATGTCCAGCTTGTCGGTATCGGGCGACGACGGGCCGGAATCGTGCACGTCGATCACCGAGATCGGGTGGCCGGCCGAGTGCGGGCCGCCGGCCAGGTAGATCACGGTGTCGTCGCTCCCCTGCTGGGCGTCCAGGCTCAGCAGCGCGCCCACGCCGTTCACGTGCGTCTCGGCGCCCGCGGCGTCCACGTTCACCACCATCCGGTCGTCGTAGCTGGCTCCCGGCACGGCCGTGCGGGCCGCGCCGAACACCACGTCGGTGTTGTAGACCACCTCGACCAGCTCGGGCCCGAAGATCTCGTTGAAGAAGAAGATGAGCTTGGTCCCCTTCTCGAACGTGTAGTCGACGCCGAAGGTCTGCGTCACGCCGCCCAGCGCCACCGTCACGGCGTCGGTGCTGTCGAGGATCCTCATCACCTGGACGAAGTTCCTCTCCACCACGCGGTGCACCTCGGACAGCGGCACGACCGGGTCGTCGCCCTCGATCTCGGTGCCGCCCGAGATGGTGTCGACCGTGATCAGGTCGTCGCCCGGACCGCCACTGATGCGCGTCGTCCCCGGGATGGTGCTCACCACGTGCAGGGCGTCGTCGCCCAGGCCCAGCATCACGTGCAGGGCCTCGATGTCCTCGTAGGTGATGCCGTGCGACATGCCCAGCCCGGTCAGGGAGGTCGCCGTGAGCAGGCCGCGCGACGCCCCGGTCTCGCTGTCGGTGTCGCCGCTGTCGTCCACGTTCAGGCGGTCCACGTCGGTCTGCCCGTCGCCGTCCACGATCAGCGGGGCGGAGATGAAGTCGAGCACCCCCAGCCAGTTGTCGCGGTCGATTCCGGCCCGATCGCCCACGTTCACGATGTCGTCCTGCGAGCCGGTGGTCTGGGTGTTGAGGAACGGCTGGCCGTCCACGCGCGTCGTCCCCGGCGTCCCGTAGGTGATGACCGGAACGCGCCCGTCGCCCACCACCGTGGTCTGGCCGCTGATGGTGCGGACGTTCAGGATGTCGCGCCCGGCGCGCCCTTCGAGCTGGGTGGTGCCGGTGTGCGTGCTCAGGATGGTGAACAGATCGTTGCCCGTCCCGAGGTGGATGTTCAGGTCCTCGAACCCGAAGTAGTCGATGCCGCCGGGGATGGCCATGTCCAGATCGTCGATGTGGGTGTTGCTCAGCGTGCCCACGTTGTTGCTGGCGTCCAGCGTGTCGTCCACGTTGAGCTGGTCGGCTCCCGACTGGCCGTTGATGGTCAGCAGGGCGTCGATCTCGTCCACCGTTCCGCGCACGTTGATGAACTGGCTGGTCTCGGCCTCCGGATCGGTCTCCCACAGCCCGGCCTGGCTGCCCACGCTCACAATGTCGGTCCCGCCGCCGGCGTTCACCGTGGCGTTGGCGACGATGGCGCGGATGGCCACGCGGTCGTTGCCCAGGTTGGTGCCCAGGGTCAGAACGAACGGATCGGCGGCCGGCCCCTCGGTGGGCAGATGCGTGCGCACCACGGTGACCAGGTCGGCCCCGTCGCCGGTGGCCATCGTGACCACGTCGATGCCGCGGTACAGAATCTCGCCCGGCATGCCGTTGACCTCGGCTCCGTCGTCGGCCGCCTCCAGCTGGATGCGGTGGTATTCACGCGGATCCTGCACGCGATCGCCGTTGGTGTAGTAGGCGAGCTCGCCGCCGAAGTACCGCATCGCCTCGTTGCCCAGGGTCAGCTTGGGCGCCTGGGTCGCGTAGGTGTCGATCCTCCAGCCGCCGGCGCCGTCCGACTCGTAGACGGGCTCGCCGCGGCGGTGGAACTTCACCGACAGGCGGTAGGTCACCACCACCTGGGCGCCCTCGGTGGGACGGGCGTTCGGCGTGAGGGTCAGGGTGGTCCCCGACACGTTGAACTCTGCCGGCGTCAGCTCCACGCCCGACACGGTGACGCGGAAGAAGGCGCCCGGGCTGAGCGGCGTGCGCGACAGGGTGAACACGTCACGCAGCAGCTTTTCGTCGACCTCGTCGGTCTCGCCGTCGCCGTCGTTGTTGATGCCGTCGGTGTCGCCCTTTCCGAAGTAGGAGAAGAACTCGCTGAAGTTCTTGCCGATGGTCTCCTGCGTGTACAGGACCACCAGGCCGTCCTCGTCCAGGGTCAGGTTGCCCGACAGGTCGGTGACGGGGAGACCGACCGTCAGGAGCTCGTCGCCGAAGTAGAGGACCGGGTCGCCCACCGCGTGCTTCGCGGGGGTGGCGATGGTGATCTGGACGGCATCCACCTGCGACAGATCCACGTCGGCGTCCAGGGTGATCAGATTGGAGGCCGTGGTCACCGTGACGTCGTCCGCGGAGAGCTTCTCGAACTGCGTGCGCCGGCGCAGGGTCACCTCCACCACGTCGCCGGCCTGCAGGTCGTACGTGAACCCGGACAGCGCGTCCAGATCCAGGAACCGGGTGCGCGTCATCCCGCCGGCGAAGTCAAACGTGGGCGCGGTGTAGCTGTTGCCGATGGTCACGCGCGCCCCGTCGGCCGCGATCAGGTCGAGCACCGGCACCTTGCGGTTGTGGATCTTCGCCTGGCCGCCGGTGTGCCTGAACATCTGCTCCACGGTGATGCCCGATACGGTCTGATCGGCCGCCAGGTTGTCGGTGGCCAGCAGCGTCAGGATCTTCTCGGTCCCGTCGATGGCCGCGATGGTGTAGAGGCCGTCGTTGGCGCCGGCGCCGGTGACGCGGATGGTGTTCCCCACGGCGAAGCCGTCCACGATCCAGCTGCGCGTGTCGAGGCGCTGGATGGTGTCGGCGCCGGGCTTCACGTCGAACACCAGCGTGGGATTCCCCTTGGCCTTGACCGGGTTGGCCACCAGGTTGCCCAACTCGTCGAACACCAGCTCGCCACCCAGGTACCGCTGAATCTCACCGGTCAGCTGAACCACCGCGTCGCCGCGGAAGTGCAGCATCGGCTCGCCCGCTTTGTGGAAGAGCGGGTTGCCGAACGGATCGAAGAGCTGCGCGCGCGTGAGCAGGTCGCGCATCGGCTCGCCTCCCAGGTACGACAGCGGCAGATGCGTGAACGGATCCAGCACAGGCTCGCCGCCCGCATAGGTCTTCGCGGTGGGCGACAGGGCGGAGGTGATCACGAACGTGCCGTTCACCTCGGTCCCTGAGGCGCCGTTGTGGAAGATGGGCCGGCCCGAAGTCAGCCGATCCACGGAGATGTCGAAGCTGTCGATGCTGGCGGTCTGGGCCACCGGGTCCCCGTCGAAGTCCAGGTCGGCGGCGTTGTCCACGTTCAGCGTGTCGATGCCGGCCAGCGACGGATCGTCGGCCACCGTGCGCACCACGTCCTCGGTACGGGTCCAGGGCACCACGCGGACGCGGTTGGCCTTCAGGACCGCCGGATCCGGGGTCACGCCGGTCTGGCGCACGCCGTTCAGCAGGTACAGCGGCACGCCCAGCTCGAAGGTGGTGACGAACGCGCGCGGACGCGCCGAGGCGTCGGGGTTGGTGGCGCCGAAGACCCGGTTGCCAGCCGGATCCAGGTAGACCGGCTGCGCCCCCGAAGGCAGCGTGGCGTCGGCAATGTCCTGCGGGTCAACCGGCAGGATGACCGGCACGCCGGTGAGGGCTGCATCAGTCGTCTCGTTGCCGTCCAGGTCGAAGTACAGCGGCGCGAACGCGGCGTTTCTCTTGTGGATGCCGTAGTCGGCGAGGCCGTACTCCTGGACGTCGTCCTCGATGATCTGCCCGTTGGTCGGGTTCAGCACCACCACCCACACGCGCAGCTTGCCCGGGTTGGCCGGGTCGGCCTCGACGATGTTGCGCAGCGTGAAGCCAAGGCCCGCCGTCTCCGTGCCGCTGAGCACCTTGGGGATGTTGTTCAGCACGTTCGGGCTGAAGTCGCTGGCCTCGAACTGCCGCGCCTGCTCCACGATGGTGGCGTCCCCGTCGACCACCAGGCTGGACAGGATGCGGTTGAGGTCACCGTTGTCGGTCACGTTGACCGTGTCGTTGCCGGCGCCTCCCAGGATGTCGGTGCGCCCGCCGATGGTCTTCAGGTTGATGACGTCCGCCCCGCCGCCCGCCACGATGCGCAGCTGCAGCCCTTCGGTCACGTCATCGACCGTGAAGGTGTCGGCGCCGTCGCCCAACCTCACGTCCAGGCTCTCGATCTGCTGCAGGCGGATGCCGTGGTAGCGCGGGCTGAGCCCAGGGGCGACGCGCACCTGATCCAACTCGGGGATGCCGTTGGTCGGATCGACCGGCTGGCCGAGGCCTTCCAGGCTCAGGTACGTGTCGAACAGCAGGTCCTCGTTGGCCTCGTCAATGGCTCCGTCGCCGTCGTTGTCCACCCCGTCGGTCAGGCGCGATGCCACGCGATCCTGGTCGTACAGCGGGATGGAGGAGACCTCGCCCAGCTCGTCGATGGCGCCGTTGCCGTCGTTGTCCACGAGGTCGACGTGCTCATCCAGCTCATCCACGAAGCCGTCGCGGTCGTTGTCCACGCCATCGCCCACGATGGGCAGGATCATCTCGCCCACCTGCACCATGCGCGGGGTGGTCCGCAGGCGCAGGAACCCGGCCAGCTCGCCCGCCTCGTCGATGATGCCGTCATGGTCATTGTCCACGCCGTCGCCGGACACCGGGCCGTTCTGGGTGTGCAGGATCACGCGATCGCCCGCGTCCTCGGCCTCCTCGGTGCCGACGATGGTCAGACGGCCCATGATCTTCGAGATGTCGAAGCTGCGGTCCTGCTTGAAGGCGAACGGCGGCGGGTCGATCACCACGGGCGCGGGCTGCACCATCTTGGTGCGCTGGATGAGCGTGGCCACGCGGTAGTTCACCTCGAACGAGGTGGCCGAGATCTCCACCGAGGAGTCGAGGAAGAAGAACGCGAAGAAGTTGTACTTGAGCTGGAACGACACACCGCCCACCACGACCGACGTGACCTGCAAGTTCGGCACGAATGCCCGCAGGAAGTTGCCGATGTGCTGGCCCTGCTGCTGGGCCAGGGCCAGCGCGGCTGCCGCCGGGTTGTTGCCGTTGGCGAAGAACGCGGCCGCGAACTGGAAGATGCTCACCTCGAACCGGAACGGGTTCAGCGGAGAGGCCAGCTCCAGCACCCGGTCTTCGTAGACCAGCTCGGGCGGCAGCGGGATCTCCACCGGCGGCGGCACGTAGGTGAACGGCGGCGGGTTGAAGATGAGCGGCGGGTGGTCGCCACCCACGTGGATGGTGTCGTCGCCCGAGCCGCCGGTGACGGTGGTGTCGAAGTTGCCGCCGGTGGCCAGCACGTAGATCTGGTCCGGCCCGCCCGCCCCGTCAACCTCCACCGCCTCGATGTTCTTGAAGGTGACGATGCGGCCCGCGCCCGCGATGTAGGTGTCGGAGATGACGAAGATGTCGCCGATCGGCGTCCCGATGACCACGATGGTGTCGATGCCCGGGCCGCCGTTGATGTTCACGGGGGCGTTCTGGAGATAATCGTACCGGTTCACCCCCGTCCCGCCGAACAGCTGCGACAGGTTGGTGATCTCGTCCGGATCCTCGGCGTTCTCGCGCAGGACCAGGAAGGTCTTCAGCAGGAAGCGGTCGTTGCCCGACCCGCCGTGCAGGTACAGCTTGGCGCGGTTGTGGTTCACCTCGAAACGGTCGTTCTGGCTGCCGCCCATCACGAACAGCGTGGCCGAGTTGCCGTTGGTCATGTTGTCCGTGTCGGCCACCGGGACGCCGTCCGGGAACTCGAGCGTGCGGTTGCCGGTATCCGGGATGAGCGGCACCGTGCCGATGACGATGTTGTCGTCACCCGACCCCATGTTGATGATGGTCACGGTGGCGGTGTCATTGGACAGGATCTGGTCGTCGCCGCCCAGCGTGTTCACCACCACGCGCTCCACGCCGCGGTAGGTGATCAGCGTGTTGGAGACGTCGCGCGCCGTCACCGAGCCCACCCGGAACGTGCCGCTGCCCGCCGCGTTGAGGGCGATGTTGTCCGACAGCGCGGTGCCGTTTATCACCAGGATGTCGGTGCCCGACGTCCCGCCGGAGTCCACGATCTCGATGCGTCCGCGGTTGTTGAGCGGCACCGTCACGATGTAGTGCTCGAGGTCGGCCTCGGTGTTCCCGCGGTTGTCGATGGTCGCGCGGCCGGCCCACGGGGTGACGGTGTGCGTCAGCTCCTGGAGGTCCTCTCCTGCCTCGTCGATGAAGCCGTCAGCATCATTGTCCTCGCCGTCGGTCAGCCGTGATGCAAGGCGATCCAGCACGAGGATGGCGTTGTCCGAGTCGTTCACCACGATGGTGTTGTTGCGCGTGCCGCCCGAAAGGACCGCCTTCTCGAAGATGTTGTCCAGGTCCTCGACGATCGCCCCCTCGGCCCACCTGTCGCCCCGGTTGGGCATGGCCAGGCTCGGATCGTCCTCGTCCATGGTGCCGATCAGCTCGTCCTCGGTGCCGTACACCTTGTCGGCCGGGTTGCTGCCGGCGCCGAAGGAGTAGGGCAGGCTCCCCGCGTCCTTCAGCAGCACGCCCGTGATGAAGGTGTTGTTGAACAGGCCGAGGTCGTAGTCCAGCACCTCGATCAGGGTGTCGATCTCGCCGAACGGGCTGGCGTCGATGAAGATGTCGAATCCGTCGCCGCCTGTGACCGTGTCGTTGCCGACGCCGCTGTTCAGGATGTCGTTGAACGGCGTGCCGACCAGCTCGTCGTCGCCCAGGCCGGCGATGATGGTCAGGGCGATGCGGTCCGGGTAGCTGATGGCGTCGGTGGTGTCGGTGTCGCCCAGGCCGCTGGCGTTGATGACGTCGTCGCCCGCGCCCGTGTCGATGATCAGGCGGTCCCCTTCGCTCCGGATGCTGTGCTGGATGTTGATGTCGGTCACCAGCACGCCGGCGCCGGTCTTCATCAGCACGCCCACGTCCTGCACGGCGCCGTTCTTCTCGTTGCGGCCCAGCACGGTGACGTCGTCGCTCAGGCCGTCGTTGCCGAAGATGGTGATGGTGTCGGCGGCGCGGTCGTCCTGGATGTCCAGCACGGGAACGGTCACGTTCTGGACTTCGTCCTCGTCGTCACCCTCGTCGGCCTCGTCGATGGTCCCGTCGCCGTCGTTGTCGAATCCGTCGGCGCCCTCGGAGTCCACGACCACCTGGGTCTCGCCCGTGTCGGTGATCTGGCGGCCGGTGTCGATGGTCAGGCGGTCCACGTCCGAGCCGCTCAGGTAGTTCACGGTGACGCTGTCGGCCCCGGTGCTGGCGTCCACGACCAGGTCCTCGACGTCGTTCATCACGACGCGGCTGCGCTCGGTGGCCCCGGTGAACCGGCTCAGCTGGACGTTGTTGTTGCCCAGCTTGCTGATCCGCAGGTCGTCCGGCGCGGCCGTGGCGGTCACGAACAGGAAGTCGTGGTCGCCCGCGCCCGCCTCGATCACGCTCGCCAGCAGCAGGTTCTCGAGGGTGTAGCGGATCAGGTCGTTGCCTCCGCCCGCGTCGATGGTGTCCTGGCCGCCGCGGCCGTCGATCTCGTCGTCGTCGCCGTTGCCGAAAATGGTGTCGGCCGCGCGCCCGCCCAGGATGGTGTCGGTGCCGCTGCCGCCCAGGATGTGCGCCGTGCCCGTGCCGTTGTGCTCGAGGTGGTCGTTGTCCGGCCCGCCGTCGATGTAGGCCGATGAGGAGTCCACGCCGGTCTCGATGTAGTCGTCCCCGCCCCCACCGATGAGCACGGCTCCCCGCGGGTCGCCAAACGGATGGGTCAGCGTGGTGGCCCCCGAGCCCTGATAGATGAGCTGGTCGTCACCCGGACCAGCGTCGAGGTAGACCGGGACCTGGACACCCGGCCTCACGAGGATCTGATCGTTGCCATTCCCGGCGTCCCCTCTGATCTCCTTCACGCCGTTGAAGGTCTGCTCGCGCCCGAAGGCGGTGATGCGGATCTTCTCGCCATTGACCGCGTCACCACCCAGGTGCTCGAGGATGTAGATCTCGTTGAGGTCATCCGTTGCCAGGTTGCGGAACGTGGCGCGCAGGCCCGTGTTCAGGTGCAGCACGCCGCCGACGACGCCGGGCGTCCAGTCCTGCTCCTGTCCCGCATCAGGGTTGCCCGCCAGGTAGACCGGCTTGGGCAGCTCGAGCACTCCGATCTTGAAGGTGACGGTCTTCCTGATCTTCACGAACAGGATCTTGATCTTGACGGTCACCGACACGCTCACTTCGACGCGTCCGCCCTCGTCGCTCCTCACCTCGAACCTGAAGCCCACACCGAGGCTGGCGAAGGTGATGCCGAACAGCCGCGCGCTCACCTCGGCGCTCGCCTCGATACCGAAGTGGTAGAGGTAACCGGGGTCGGCGGTCAGGCCGTTGCCGTGACCGCGGTACAGCCAGGCCCGGATGTGGAACTCACCCACCAGGCCGAAGCTGCGCGATCCGATGACCAGCTCGCCGTCGAGCGCCACGTCGAACTCGCCCGCGGAGTCGAACCATCCGCCCGCCTGGAGTGACGCGATCCCGAAGAAGCTCATGGACGCGTCGAACTCGACGAACCAGTCGCCCTCGTTCAGGATCAGTGTGTTTGCCGAACGGGTGCCCACGCCCACGGCAACCGGCGTCCCGTCCCCTCCCACCATGATCCGGAAGTGGGCGTTGAATCGCAGGACCTCCAGGAACTTGACGCTGCCGTCCAGCTCCAGCAGGAACGAGCGGCCGGGGATTATGACGCCGTTGGCGTTGGTGGCCACGCCGCGCGTGTTGATTCTCAGCTCGCCGCTGGCCTGCACCTTGATGATCTCGAAGAGGCTGACGTCGATGCCCACCGCCAGACGCAGGGTGAAGCCGGGGTTGGGACCCGTATAGATTCCCGCGAAGCCGCTGGCCTCCAGCGAGATCGGACCCAGCTCCAGAGTCACCTCGAAGGCCAGCTCGAAGTTCCCGTTGCGGATCGCCAGCATCACCATGCCGGTCGCCTCCGCGAACCCGAGGAATCTCACCCGGCCGCGGATCTCCAGCAGGAAGCCCGGCTCGATCATCTGGCCGTCGTTCTCCTGCGCGCCGAGGCCCGGGAAGTCGGGGAACTCGGCCGGATCAATCTGCGGCACCGGCCTGGCGCTGCCGGTGGTGTTCAGCTCCAGGAAGAAGCTGGCCTGGAATTCCAGGCCGATGCTGCCGCCGAAACCGATGTCCATGCTGGCCGAGATGCGCGCCACCAGGCCATCACTGGTGATCTGGATGCCGGCGAAGATGTCCAGGCTGCCCAGCGGGCCCAACGTGATTTCGGCCGCCGCGATGAGGGTGACCTCGAACGGATCGGCGATGAAGCGGAAGTAGAAGATGCCGCGCATCACCAGCAGGCCGACGATGTCCAGCTCGCCGCCCAGGATGAAGGTGATGCCCGGATCGATGTCCTTGGAGACGGGCCCGCCGAGGGTCCCGTTCGGATTGACGGCGAAGGTGTTGAGCGTGCGGGTCTGGTTGGAGACGTTCAGCTCGATGAGCAATCCCCCACGCAGCTTCACGCCGGGAATGCGCCCTTCGCTGGCCATGATCAGCTGCGCGCCGCCCCAGAGCCCGACGTTGTCGGGGTTCGTGACGCTGAGACGAGCCGTGAAGCTGATGACCCCCGTGACCGAGCCGATGAAGGTCACGTCCATGGTGACGTATCCCACGATGCTCAGCTCGGTGTAGGGATCTCCGTCGTTGGGGACGAAAGAAGCGGTGATCTGGAAGAACCCGGCAAACGTGAGGATGTCGAGGACGTTCAGGCTTCCCTGAATCTGGACCTGCAGGTAGATCGCCGGCTGGTCCTCATGCACCTCGAGCGCGTCGTCACCGGGCCCGGGAGCATTGAATTCCCGCCTGATGTACCAGTGATCGTTTCCGTCGCTCACCTTCCACAGGGTCACGTTGCCGTTGGCGTCACGCCCGATGGCCTGCACCCTGGCCGCTGCGCTCAGTTGGATGTCAGCGGCCGACTCATCGAACAACGTCACCCACTCGCCGGGCACGGGCACAGGCGTGAAGAGCGTCGTTGGCAGCGAGTCCAGTGGTGCTCCGGTACCCGCAGCGGGGAACAGGACGGTCGGATCGTAAGTGGCCTGGCCGTTCAAATCGGGCGCCGCCTCCGGCAGCACGATGGCTCCGCCCTGGAAGACGGGCAAGGCCAGATCCTCAGGATCCAGCAGGTTCAGGAACTCGTTCGGGATGTCGAAGCGGAACTCCTGCAGCGTGGCGTTGAACACCAGCTGGAGATTCCCTTCGAAGCTGATCCCCGGGATGCCGCCCAGCCCGTGGTCGCCTGGGTCGCTGGTTCCGAGCGCCACGCTCACCCGCAGCATGCCGGCGATGCCGATGGGCGGAGCGACCCTGATGACGAACAGGCCGATCACGCTCACCTCATTGATCAGGCCGCCGGTGAAGGGCAGCAGGAGTGGGCGGACCTTCCCGCTCACTTCCATCTTGGCAAGCATGAAGAACTCGAACCCTTCGGCCGAGATCCGCACGCGCACGCCGCCGCGGATGGAGAACCATGGGTCGCCGCTCGGATCCTGCGGATCTTTGACCCTGAACTCACCGGTCATCTGGATCATGAAGGACTGGGGCTGCAGCACCAGCTCGATGTTCTCGCCCCGCACCACGTAGCGATCCTCGTCCAGCGGCGACGGGGCCCCCGCCTCGCCCTCGCGCTTCTCGATGAAGTAATGCTTGTCGCCGTCGTCGATGCGCCACTTCACCACCGGCCCGCCGATCCCGCTGCGGGCGATCCCCAGCACCTCGGCCTCTTCGCTCAGGGTGATGCCGCCGGAGGGGAGGGATTCAAAGGCGGCCTTCCAGTCCTCGTCGACGTCCTGCTCGCTGAAGAGGCTGGTGGGCAGCTTGGAGGTGGAGGCGTTGATCCCCATGAAGCTGGTGACGGTGAACAGCTCGTCGCCAGGGATGCCTTCCAACCTCAGGTTGGTGGTGATTTCCCGATCGGTGGTGTTGATCTCGAGGCGGGCCTCCGCGTGCGCGATGATCCCGATGCTCTCCAGGAACGCCAGGTTGGTGCCGAAGGCCAGCGCACCGTAGAACTCGGGGACGCCCGAGAGGGTGTCGCCCATGTCCAGCACGAACTTGGCGGCGCCCGACGCGATGTTGCCCAGCTTGTAGACCTTCAGGGTGCCGGCCGCCTCCAGGCTGAACATCGGGCCCGGCGCGATCTCCAGGATCACGAAGCCGCGGACCTCGAGCAGCGGCTCGTCCAGGAGGCCCAGGGCCTCGAGGATCATCCCGCCGCGCAGCTCGATGAAGAAGACCTTCTCGGGCGTCGAGCCGGGCGCGGGGGCCGGGTCGTCGGGATCTTCGTTCTGCACCAGGCGGAAGCTCTCGCTCTCGGCCGCACCCGGGTTGCCGTCCTCGTCCTGCCAGCTCCCCTCCACGAAGGCCACCGTCACCCGGCCCGCGGCCAGATCGCGGCTCAGGTAGTACCGGAAGGTGATGCCGTCGGCCAGAGCGGTCGGCAGCGGGCTGAGGGTGACCAGACCGGTGCTGTCGGTCAGCGTGAACTCGTCGTCGTCCGTGTCGAGGATGGAGTCGAGGTCGAGGTCGACGTCGCCCGCCTTCGGGAAGCGGACGTCGATGTAGGGACGCGGCAGGTTGTTGTTGGCCGCATTGATGGTGAGGGTGAGCGGGTTGGCCACCTCACGCGGCGAGCTGCCGTAGGAGAAGCTGTTGCCGCCGTCGAACTCCAGGACCAGATGGTCGTTCTGAGCGAAGCCGGTTCCGGTCAGGAGGTACCGCCAGGTGTTCGTGGCCTCGTCGACCTCCGTGGGAGCCGCCGGGTTGAAGACCGCGCCCGGAGGCCCACGGATGGTGAACGGCAGGTCCGGATGCGTCGGCAGGGTCAGGGCCCCCGGAACTCCCCCGAACCGGACATCGATGTACAGGTTGTCAAGCGCGTCCTTCTGCACCGTGACCGTCCGCTCGGACAGCAGCGGGAACTGCGCGTCGGCTGCATTGACGAAGGTCACTGAGCCGTCGATGAAGGTCAGCTCCAGCTGCCCCTCGGCGAAGCTGCCGGTGAAGAAGTAACGGAAGGTGGTGGTGCTCCCCGGCACCAGCACCGGCGCGTCGTCCGTCAGGGTGAGGGTCGCGCCCGACGGCGTGGAGCTCAGGATGGACAGCGTGAACTCGGGATCGGCATCGGTCACGGACGAGGCCAGCACCTCGGGCGCGTAGGCCGGGGCCACGAACGTCACGTCGAAGTAGCCGCGGTCGTTGAAGATGGTCACGTCGAGCAGGTCGCCCTTGAGCGGGTCGGCCAGGTCGGCGGTCAGGCGCTGCACCGTGAACCGCTCGATCTCCTCCGCGTTGCCGTAGACCCCCGGCCCGCTGTCCGCACCAGGTCCGTCGACCGGCGTGGACTGGAAGGCGTCCTCGGGGAAGGTGACCTCCACCTCGCCGCCCGAGAAGGCGCCCGTGAAGTAGTAGCGGTACAGGCCTCCGCCCAGGGGCGTGGGGGCCAGCCCCGCGGCCGGCGCGACCGTGCCCACGCCCTCGCCTGCCAGGTTGAACTCGGCCGGAGCGTCGTTGATGGAGTCCAGGTCGAGCTGGTCGCCGAAGGTGGAGCCCAGCCTGACATCCAGGTAGAGCGTGTTGACCATCTGCGAGTCGAGCACGAAGGCCGGGCCCACCGAAGTGTTCGTGGACGCGTCATCGAACGCGTAGCTCCCCGGCAGGAAGCTGACTGAGATCTCCGTGGCCGACGCGAACGTCCCGGTCACCCAGTACCGGAAGGTGCTGCCACCGATGTGCACGGGTGCCTGCGTCCGATCCAGGGCCACCGTGCTGCCCACCGGGACGCTCAGGGTGAACTCGTCGCCATCCTCACCCAGGTCCGTGACCGACTCGACGTCGATGGTGCGTCCCACCGGGGTGAGCAGCGTCACGTCGAGGAACCCGCGATCGTTGAGGCTGCGCAGGCCGATGGAGCCGCCGTCGCCCGGGGCCACGAGGTCCAGCGTGGGGCCCGTCACCTCGACCATCAGAGTCGCGGGGCCGTTCGGGATCGAGCCGTCCAGGAAGCTGCCGTCCTGCACGCGGATCTCCAGGGTGCCCGGCGTGAGCTGGACGTCGAAGAAGTAGCGATAGATGCCGCCCGGCAGCTCGAGCGGGGCGCCCGTCGCCGCGATGGGGACCGAGGGATTTCCGGCGGCAGCGCCCGCAAGCTTGATCTCGTCCCCGCCGATGTTGCCGATGCTGAGCGATCCGTTGCGCGTGGGCAGGAACCTCACGTCCACGAAGACCCGGGCCGTCTCGGTGAAGCCGCCGGTCACCGTCTGCACCGCCGGGGCATGGGCCGACTCGATGAAGGACCAGCTCGAGCCGTTCAGGTTGACCGTCACGTCGAAGGGCACGATGGACGCGCCGCCCGGAGCGAAGGTGAAACCGGTCCCGGTCATGGAGTAGCGGTACGTCGTCCCCTCTCCGAGCTTCGTGGGCGGCTTCGAGGTGGAGAGCGTCAGCGTCACCCCGGCCGGGAGGCCGCTCAGCGTGAACTCGGAGGACAGGTCGGTCACCGACGCCGGGTCGATCTCGAAGCCGGACTCGGCCGCAGGGAGCGTGACGTCGATGAAATTGGTCTTGGTCACGCTCACCGTCAGGCTGGACGGCGAATACGAGTTCTTCGTGAACGACCAGGTCCTGGGCAGGAACTCGATGTCCACGTCGCCTGTGGCGAAGGTGCCCGTCACCCAGAACTTATAGGTGAGGGTCGAGTCCACCCGCAGAGGCGCCTGCTCGGTGTCCAGCGTCACGTCGCCCGCTCCCGCACCGGAGAGGCGGAACTCGGGGGCCAGGTCGGTGATCGACGCGGGATCGATGGTGTAGCCGGACGGGGCGGAGGGGAAGGTGACCTCGATGAAGTCGCGCTTGTTGATCTTGGAGACGTCGATCGTGCCGCCCGACGACGGGTTGACCACCTCGGCGGTGGGACCGTTCACGGTCAGGTTGATGACCGCGCCCGGAACCGCCTCGTCCACGCCGGCTTCCTTCCAGCCGTCCGAGGCGCTCGACAACAGGGTCACGGTGAGGGTTCCGGGAACGTAGGTCGGCGTGCCGATCATGTACCGGAACCGGCGCACTCCCTCGCGGCCCAGCAGGACATGGAGGTCCTTGTCATCGACTGCTCCGTCCTCGTTGAGGTCGTCGATCGGGTTCTCGACGGCCGTGGCCACCAGGATGCCGTCGTCATCCGGCAGCATGGCGATCGGGATCGGTCTTCCGGTGATGGTGACCGACCCGCCGCCCAGGGCCGTGCCGCTCAGGCTGATCTCCTGGCCCGAGTCCAGGATGCTGGCGTAGTCGACGTTCTTGCCCGGCGTGGACTCGTAGATGATGTCGATGTACTTCTGCGACCCGGTCCCGGCGTTGTAGGTCTCGGCGTTCAGCACGCCCACGTCGATGGACGATCCGTTGAATGGACCGGCCACGCGCGCGGCCGCCACTCCTACCGCGAAGTTGCCCGTGCTGGCGTCGTTGCCGATGCCGCCCAGATTCTCGGGCACGTTGACGGTGTACTGGCCGGATGTCAGCGACGTCCCCGCATCGAGGTAGTAGCGCAGCACCGCGCCGGCGTACTGGGCGCCCGGCTCCTGCAGGCCGTCCACCAGCACATCCGGATCGTCCAGGTTGAACGGCGCGCTGTTCCCCTGCTTCAGCTCGATGGCGTTCGCCGCGCCGGCCGCCGCGATGGCCTGCAGCTGGCTTTCCGTGAACTTCTGCCCGGTGGCGTTGTCCACGCGGACGTCGATGTACGGACGGTCGTACACAGTGTACGGGGTCGGCGAGGCGGGCGGTTCGGCCCCGATGGGATCGCCGGTCGACTCGTTGACGCCATCCACGCCGAAGATGTTGAACTCCACCTCGCCCGACCCATCCACGGTGTACGAGAACGACTCCTTGCGGAAGAACACCAGGACTCCGGTAGCCGTCTCCACGCCCGTCAGGAAGTACCGGAACTCCGTCGGCCCGATCTGGATCGGCCGCTGGCCCTCGTCCAGGGCCACCTTGCTGGCGTTCTTGTGGACCAGGATCTCGGGCGTGTCGTCCAGCACCGACTCCAGGTTCAGAGTCTTTCCGGCGAGCGTGGGGAAGGTGACGTCCACGTAGCCGCGGCCGTTGATGGTCTTGGTGCCGATGGTGTCGCCGGCCCTCGGTCCGGCCAGCGTGAAGGTCGGAATGTCCGAATCAGGCTGGACGACGTCGAACTCCACCTCGTCGCCGTGAGCGTCGCGGAAGCCCATCTTGAGCTTGCCGTGGATGGTCAGGACGCGGACCTGGTCCGGGATGTCGGCCAGGAACAGAACGACCACACGCCCGCTGGTCACCTTGGACAGATCGGCGTACAGGCGGCCGCTGATGCTGATGTTGTCGGCCGCGAAGTTGAGCTTGCCCACGATGAGGAACTTGCCGTCCGTGCTGAGGCGGACGATGACCTCGCCGTTGAACACGGCCTTGGAGGTGAAGAGCGAGTAGATCTTCGCGCCGCCCGTGATGAGCATCGGGCTGCTGAACGCGGCCGCGAAGCCGTTGGGCGCGCCGTTGGCGATGGCCAGTACCTGGTTGACCACCTGCCTCTTGACGCTGGCAAGCCACTCCTCGGCCGACTGGGCCGTCGGCAGCTGGAACTCCGGCCCGCGCAGCAGGAACGGATCCTCGATGGACGGCAGTGTCTTGAAGAACTCCACGCCCGCCGAGAAGTCGTTCATCACCAGGCCGATCTGCGGCACGAGCATGATGCCGGTCGGCAGCGAGGCGCTCAGGAACAGTCCCAGCGGGCCCAGCTCGGAGATGGCGAAGCGGATGGTGATGCCGCCGATCGGACCGAAGGCGAAGCCGCCCTCCACGCCGATGAAGAAGACGCGCTTGGCGACCGGCGTGCTGATGTCGAACGAGTCGAGGATGCGGTTGCCGTCGTCGAGGCGGATGATGCCGCCGATCAGGCCGGCGGTGAGCGTGCCGCCGAACATGCTCCCCTTGACCTGAACGCCGAACGACTCGATGCCGATGATGGGGAACTTGCCGTCCAGCAGCGCGCCGACGTCGATCTGGATGCCGTTCACCGCTCCCGAGAACGTCAGCCCGGACGTCCCCTGCAGCCCGGTGACGCTGGCCGACAGGGTCAGGATGAAGTCGCTCGGGTCGTTGTTGATGTCGCGCCACTGGATGCCGATCTCGTTGATGCGGATGGGCAGCCACGACGGCCACTTGAAGGCCTCGCCCGTGGCGGAGCCCACGCCCAGGAAGACGCCGAAGCCCGGCTTGGCGACGAATGTGCCGTCGCCGAGGAACGCGAAGTTGCGGCCTTCACCGGTGATGACCAGCGAGCCGATGGTCACCTCGGCCCCGACGGCGCCGAAGCTGACCACCTCTTCGTTGTCCGCGGCGCCGGTGTTCAGACGCACGTCCCTGCCGGTCAGGGTCAGGAAGCTGCCCAGCTGCAGGCGGAACGTGTCCACGTGGAACAGGAAGGCCTTGACCTTTCCGTTCTCGAAGTCGAGGGTCAGTCGGGCCGCCTCGGTGTCGGTTGCCGACTCTCCCGCCAGCCGGTCGGTGATGGCCGCGTTGAACGGACGTCCCGGGAAGAAGCGCGCGCCGCCGGTGGCCACGAAGATGTTGCCGCTGAAGTTGGCGAGCGGGTTGCTGCCGTCGAAAACCACCCGGAAGTCCTGCACGCCGATCCGCAGGTCGTCGAAGACGATGATGTCACCGATCTTCAGCTGCGTCCCCGGCGTCGACGGCTGCGCCGGCGCGAAAGCGGGCGGAGCCGGCTGGCCGGGCTGGGGGGGAAGGACGGGCGCGGCGGGCGGCGGGCCGCCGATGATGAGCTGCGCCGTGCCGAGCCAGAAGCCCTTCTGGAACACACGAAGACCCGGGGTGCCGTTGAAGATGTCGATCTGTCCTGTCACCCCGAACGACGGGAAGTTGATCGACGCACGGTTGATCCTCAGGATCTCCTGGCCCAGAGGCTGCAGCAGCGGGTCGCTGATCGTGGTGGCGTCGAAGTTCGGGTTGTACTGGACCCTGATCCCCTCGCCCGTCACGCGCACCACGTTGGGCACGTTGACGTCCAGCGTCGCGATGTCCAGGCTGAACTTACCCGGGACGTTGAACGCGGCCATCCCCTGCCCCTGGATGAGGCCGAGCAGGTCGATCGTCACGTCGAAGGTGCCCAGGATGCCGTTGAGCTGTGCAGTCACGCCGCTGCTGCCCTGGGAGCCCTGGTTGCTTCCGAAATTCATCGTGGCCGAGTTCACCCCTATGGCCACAGTGATGACCAGGTTCAGCTCCAGGCCGCCCTCGCCGAACTCCGGCTTGAAGCCGAACTTCTGGATGCCGATCGACGGACCCTGCAGCGAGATCGGGCCCAGGCCCACGTTTCCGGCTGCGATCCCGCCCTCCTGCACATTGCTGTCCACCACGAAGGTGCTGGTGGACCGCCCGTTCTGGAGGACGCCGGGGATCGCCACGGTCGCCTTGGTGCTCCACTTGTTGGGCAGGAACTCGACTTTCACCTCGCCATTGACGAAGGTGTCGGCAAAGTTGGTCGGCAGCGACTGTCCCGGCGTGATCTGGGGGGTGAAAAGGTAGCGGTACGTGCTCGGGCTCAGCTGCAGGAAGCTGAAGCGGTTGTCAGAATTGCTCGGACCGTCGGGATCGAAGACCGTCCCGTTGATGGTGACCCGGATCTCGTCGCCGTTGATGGTGAGCGAGTCGGGCAGGGCCCCGTTGGGGCTCTGGAAGACGACGTCGATGTAGCGGCGCGCGTTGATCCCCTGCTTGCTGACCACGCTGCCGTTGAACGGACCGAGCAGGCTCCCCGTCGGCTTCGGACCGGTGTCGCCCGTGAAAACCGCGGTGAACGACTCCAGCTCGCTGGCGTTGAGGGCGCCCGCCGAGTCGCGGAAGGTGTTGGGCAGGAACTGGATCTCCACCACCGGATCGAACGCCGGACCGGTCGGCTCCTGGAAGAGCGGGAGCGACGCGTTGATCTTGGTTAGCGTGTACCGGAAGGTGCGCCCGTCGATCTTCGTGGCCTGGCCGTTGACCGCCACGTTGCGGGCCGCGGAGCCGAGCAGAGCGAACTCCGGGCTCGCATCGGTGAGCGACGACTCATCCAGGCCCACGAAATTCACGTCATTGAACACGACGTAGATGAAGTTGCCATCCGGCCCCGGCAGGTCGCCCGAGCCGGTGATGATCGGCCGAGCTCCGGCGAAGGGGGTCCTCAGGTCGGCCGTGGGAGGCCGCAGCGCGCTGGCCGGCGTCGCGATGGAGACGTTGGCGCCGAAGACCGAGAACCCGTTGACCCGGATGTCCTGGAGCTGGAAACCCTGGGGCCCTCCGATCTGGAAGCGGGCCGCGCCCTGGATGGCGAAGAGCTCCTGGATGCTGCCGTCCTTCGGAGCGCTAATGGCCACCCGCGCGTTCGGGATGTCCACCTGCACCGGCCCGTCCGGGATCGAGCGGGTGAAGCGCACCGCCCCTGTGATGCTGAAGGCCTGCGCCACGGAGATCCTCAGCCGGGTGTCGGGATTGTAATTGCTCGGATCGGGATCGGCGGCAACGATGACGCCCTGCTCGTTGAACCCGAGCTCGATCACCTCGATGAACTGGTTCGAGGCGAAGACGATCTGGAACGGCGGCGTCCCCGGCGCGTCACCCGGGAAGTTGATCTGCTGATTGATGGCCAGGCCGGTGTTGTTGATCTTGACCCCGACGTTCCCCTCGACGGTCAGGACGTCGCCCAGGCCCTTCAGCTCGAGGCGGCCGAATGCCTTGATGGCGAACTTGTCGTCGGCCGGGTTCTGCGGGTCGTTCTCCAGCAGCACCACGCCCACGCTGGCGTTGGTGACCAGCACGCCGGTGGCGCCTTCAGGCAGCGAGCCGTCCTCGAGCATCGCCGGCGAGCCCAGCCAGATCTGGACGTTGCGGGCCGCATACACCTTGCCGCCGGGGATCGGCTCGACCTTGAAGTCGCCCTGCAGCGTGAGGAAGTCGCCGATGCGCACCCGCGCGTTGGTGACGGCCAGCACGAACGTCTTGCCGGCCTGCACGTCGATGCGCACGTCGCCGCTGGGGAGGCTGATCACCTCGTTGACGGTCCGGCTCGGGCTGGTCGTGTTGATCCCCAGGTAGATGGTGGCGTCGATCTCCACGCCCGGCAGGTTGCTCGAGAAGTCGCCCTGCAGGCTGGCCGCCATGCCGTCGGGGAAGAAAACGAACCCGCCCTGGCCGTTCGTCAGGCTGATGTTGCCGCCGAACGTGCCGCCCTCGTCCGTGAAGCCGGAGATGGTGACGTTCTTCGCCCCCACGCGGATGATCTTGACGACCGGCCCGCCCGGCGTCGCCGGCGGACGGGTGATCTGCTCGAACTGGAACTCGCCCGAGATGCCGATGTTGATCGGCCCGACGTGGACCTGCAGGGAGATGGGAGCGCCGCGCAGCCTCAGGTAGGGCCCTCTCTCCAGATCCAGAACGAGCGGGCGACGGACCTCCAACCGATCCACGGTGGGCGAAGGCGACGCCTGCGGGTCGGCCGCCATCTTCTCGATCAGGTACTTCGACGATCCGTCGGTGACGCGCCACAGGGTCGGCTTGCCCGGCCCTTCGAACGAAACCGCCTGCACCGTGGCGCCGGCACCCAGCGTGATGCCGTGATTCTGGAAGATGGTGCGCCACTGGCTCGACACGCTCACCGACGTGGCGTTGGTCGGGAGGAAGGCGGTCGAGGAGAACCCGGTCTCGGAGAACAGGGTGTTGACGCCGGGGATGTTGAACTCCTCGAGCACGTCCGCCGGGATGTTGTTGATGCCAAGCGAGAGGTTCCCGCTGAAGGTGACAGTCGGGTTCGGCCCGGCCGGCAGAGACAGGTCGACCGGCACCGTGAACTCGGCCGCCATCCCCTGCGGTGTCAGGAGCACCAGGCCACTGGCGTCCTTGATGTCGATGATGGCCGGGTCACCCAGTGTGACGTCCATGTCCAGCAGCGCCAGCTTGGTGACCTTCTCGCCGTTGGCGCGCACCGTCTGTTCGAAGAAGACGTCCGCTTCGAGCGAGATTTCGGGCTGGGAATCGCCGGCCAGGTCGAGGGCGAAGACCGCGGCGCCGTTGTGGTCGGTTCCATTGGTGCCGTTGTCGATGGCGGAGGCGCGCAGCAGGCGGCTGGTGAAGCGGATGCGCGTGGAGGGGGCTTCCAGAGGCCCGCCGTTGTCGGGGTCGGGCCCGGTGAAGATCTTCAGCCCGCCCGGAGGATCGGCGCCGACCGGGAACGTGGCCAGGAAGTCCATGACCGGCGGAATCGAGGTCGGGGCGGCGGCCGAGTCGCTCGAGCCGTTCACCTCGACCGACAGGTTCGAGACGCTCAGAGTGACGCGAGCAACGCCCACCAGCGCGATGGAGCTGGCGCCCGCGGTGAGCGCGTAGAAGCTGCGCGTGCTGCCGGGAGCAGTCGGCTTCAACAGGGCCAGCGCGAAGGTCAGGTCATCGATGACCAGCCCCGTCGCACCCGCGGCCACCGGCTCGTCGTCGTCGTTGATGATCCCGTCGGGGATGTTGTTGGTGTTTGCGTTGTTGTCGACCCAGTACGGTCCGCCCGTCCCGATGAAGGCCCTCACCTCGCTCGCGCCCACGGTCATGACGCTGACGTTGGAGATGGTCGACCCGTCCGACAGGTGCGCCGTCGCGATGTCTGGGCCCTTCTCGAACGCGAAGTTGCCGCTCACGTGGACGAACTCGCTGATGGTCAGCGTGACGAATCCGCGGGCGCGCAGCAGAGTCCCCGCGAAGTCGATGGTGACGCTGCCGCCCAGACCGACCGGAATCGTGAGGTTGCCGCCCGGGGTCTGCGTGAAGTTCACCGCAGGGTCGTTGGTGGTCGGCGTGGCGGTGTTGGCCCCGCTGTTGACCTCGATGGTGAGGTTCTGCGCCGACAGGGTCAGCCCCGTGATCCCCACGATCGCCACGTTGCCGCTGGCCTTCAGGGCCATGAAGCTCTCGGTGGACGGCGTGGTCCCGATGGGCAGGGGCTTCAGGAGAGCCAGGCCCAGGGTCACGTTGCTCAGGGCGATTCCCATGGCTCCATCGGCCTGGGGCGCGTCGTTCGCGTTGATGATCCCGTCGGGGATGTGATCCGTGTTGGCGTTGTTGTCCACCCAGTACGGGCCGCCCACGCCCACGAAGGCGAAGCCGTTGCCCACGCCAATCTGCGTGACCGAGACGTGCCGCGTCGTGCCGTCCGAAAGCCGTACGTCGCGCTCTCCGCCCTTGCGGAAGGCGAAGCTGGCGCTCAGGTGGACGAACTGGTCGATGGTCAGGGACGCGTAGCCTTCCGCCTCCAGCAGGGCGTCGGCATAGTCGATGTCCACGCTGACGCCGCCGGCCGAGACGCTCAGCTTGTTTCCGGGGAGCTGCGTGAAGTCGATGGCGGCCGGCGTCGGGTTGGACGTGACACTGTCGCTGGCGGTGTTGACCCTCACCGTCATGGTGGCCGACAGGCTGAGACTCGGGATGCCGACCAGCTGCACCGACCCGCTCGCGTTGAGGGCCAGGTAGCTGCGCGTGTTGGCCGTGTCGGTGGGCTTCATGATCACCAGGCCCAGCGTGAAATCGCTGATGGCCAAGCCCAAGGCCCCCTCAGCCTCGGCCGGCGTGGGCGCGCGAACCGTGCCGCCGCTCTCGGTCACCCAGTACGGACCGCCGGTGCCGACGAAGGCCTTCACGCCGCTCACCCCCACCTTCATGACGGTCACCTCGACCGGCGTAGAGGTGCCGTGCGGCGTGACCAGCAGGATCGCTCCCTTCTCGAAGTTGAGGTTGCCCGTCACGTAGACGAAGCTCTCGATCTGAAGCACCGCCCCCAGGACCTGCACGGCGGTGACGCCCGGCGCGGCGTTGATGGTCGCGCTGACGCCGTCGATGTCGATGGTCTTCGGCGTGGTCTCGTAGTGGCTGGTGGTCGTATTCATGCGCACCTTGACGCTCTGCGCGCTCAGGGTGAGCGGACCTGGGATGACCACGTGCAGGCTGCCGCCGGCCTCGAGGGCCTTCGTCCCATCCGGGTTGATCAGCAGAGCGAGCGTCCCGCCTGTGACCCCCACCTCGATCGGGCCAGCCTTGAGGATGGCCGAGACGTTGTTGGCCGCAGCCTCGATGCTGCCGCCTGACTTGCGGAACCCGAAGTTTCCGTCGATGGTCACGAAGCCCAGCACGTCCACGTGCAGGCCGACGACCGAGACGCTCATGAGCGGGACCGCGACGCTCCCTGAGCCGATGACCAGGGGCGCGCTCACCGAATCCACGGTGATGCTGGTGTTCTGGGCCATGCCGGTGGTGTTCAGCTTGACGGTCGCGCTGGTGGCGGTGGCCGTGCCGAAGCCGGTCACCGAGAAGATCAGGCTTCCCGAGGCCTGCAGGGCCTTGGTGCCGTCCGCCTTGAGCAGGAGGGCCAGGCTGCCGCCGCTGACGCCCACTTCCAGCGGGCCGGCAGTCAGCTTCGCCGTCACGTTGTTCGCCGCCGCCTCGATGTTGCCGCCCGACTTCCTGAACCCGAAGTTGCCGCTGATGGTCACGAAATCGAGGATCTCGATGTTCAGGCCGGTGATGGAAACGCTCATCAGCGGGGTGGCCACGCTCCCAGCTCCGACGTTCAGCGGCGCGGTGACGCCGTCTATGGAGATCGACGTGTTGAGCGCCGGGCCGGTGGTGTTCATCTTCACGGTCACGCTGGTGGCGGTCGCGGAGGCGAACCCGTCCACGACGAAGATCAGGCTGCCCGAGGCCTGCAGGGCCTTGGTTCCATCCGCCTTCAGCAGCAGGGCCAGTGAGCCGTTCTCGACTCCCACTTCCACCGGGCCGGCGGTCAGCCTGGCTTCGACGCTGTTACCCGAGGCCTCGATGTTACCGCCCGACTTCCTGAACCCGAAGTTGCCGCTGATCGTGACGAAGTCGAGGATGTCCACGTTCAGGTTCGTGATCGACACGCTCATGAGCGGCGAGACGCTGCTCCCCGAGCCGACGATCAGAGGCGCCGTGATGCCGTCGACCGAGACCGAGGTGTTGAGGCCCGGGCCGGTGGTGTTCATCTTGACAGTCACGCTGTCCGCGGTGGCAGAGCCGAAGCCGTCCACCACGAAACGCAGGCTGCCGGAGGCCTGCAGGGCCTTCGTCCCGTTCGACTTGAGGATCAGTGCCAGGGTGCCGTTGGTCACTCCGATCTCGACCGGGCCGGCCACCAGCTTGGCGAAGACACCGTTGGCGGACGCCTCGATCTGCTCGAAGCCTGGGGGGCCCGACTTCTTGAACCCGAAGTTCCCGCCGATGGTGACGAAGTCGGCGAACTCCGCCTGCAGGCCGGTGACCGACACACTCTGCGAATTGAGAGCCGCCGCGAGCGTCGCGCTCACGCCGTCGATACTGATGACGAGCGGCACCGCCTCGTAGTCGACGGTGGTGGTGTTCAGCTTGACCCGGACGCTGGTGGCCGTCACCGAAGCGAAGCCCGAGACGTTGAAGAGGAGCGCCCCGGACGCGTCGAGGGCCTTGGTGCCGTCCTGGTTCAGGACCAGCGCGAGGCTGCCGCCAGTCACGCCCACTTCGACGGGGCCGGTGGCCAGCTTTGCGAAGACACCGTTGGCAGAAGCCTCGATCCTCTCGCTGCCGACCGGGCCCGACTTCCTGAAGCCGAAATTGCCGCCGATGGTCACGAAGCTGGCGAACTCGGCCGACAGGCCCGTGACCGACACGCTGGTCGTGTTCAGCGCGGATGCGAGGGTGGCGCTGACCCCGTCGATATTGATGACGAGCGGCGTCGCCTCGTAGTCAACGATGGTCGTGTTCAGCTTCACACGGACGCTGGTCGCCGTGACCGAGGCGAAGCCGGCGATGCTGAACAGCAGGCTGCCGGAGGCATCCAGGGCTTTCGTGCCGTCCTGGTTCAGGACCAGCGCTAGACTGCCTCCCGTGACACCCACCTCGAGAGGCCCGGCGACCAGCTTGGCGAAGACGCTGTTGGCCGAAGCCTCGATCTTCTCCGACCCGACCGCCCCTGTCTTGCGGAAGCCGAAATTGCCGCCGATGGTCACGAAGCTGGCGAACTCGGCCGAAAGGCCCGTGACCGAAACACTCTGGGTGTTCAGGGCCGCGGCGAGAGTCGCGTTGACGCCATCGATGTTGATCGCCAGCGGCGCGGCCTCGTAGTCCGTGGTCGTCGTGTTCAGCTTCACCCGGACGCTGGTGGCCGTCACCGAGGCGAAGCCGGCGATGCTGAACAGCAGGCTGCCCGAGGCATCCAGGGCCTTCGTCCCGTCCTGGTTCAGGACCAGCGCCAGGCTGCCGCCCGTCACGCCGACTTCCAGCGGACCGGCGACCAGCTTCGCGAACACGCTGTTGGCCGAAGCCTCGATCTTTTCGCTGCCCACCGCGCCCGATTTGCGGAAGCCGAAATTGCCGCCGATGGTCACGAAGCTCGCGAACTCAGCCGACAGCCCGGTCACCGACACGCTGGTCGTGTTCAGAGCTGCTGCCAGGGTGGCGTTCACGCCATCGATGTTGATGGCCAGCGGCGTCGCCTCGTAGTCGGTGGTGGTCGTGTTGAACTTCACGCGCACGCTGGTGGCCGTCACTGACGCGAAGCCGGCGATGCTGAACAGCAGGCTCCCGGAAGCGTCCAGGGCCTTGGTCCCGTCCTGGTTGAGGACCAGGGCCAGCGTGCCGCTGCTCACACCGACCTCGAGCGGGCCTGCCACCAGCTTCGCCGTCACGCTGTTGGCCGACGCCTCGATCTTCTCGCTGCCCACCGCGCCCGATTTGCGGAAGCCGAAATTGCCGCCGATGGTCACGAAGCTGGCGAACTCGGCCGAAAGGCCCGTCACCGACACGCTGGTCGTGTTCAAGGCTGCCGCCAGCGTCGCGTTGACGCCGTCGATGTTGATGGCCAGCGGCGTCGCCTCGTAGTCGGTCGTGGTCGTGTTGAACTTCACGCGTACGCTGGTGGCCGTCACTGACGCGAAGCCGGCGATGCTGAACAGCAAGCTGCCCGAGGCGTCCAGGGCCTTCGTGCCGTCCTGGTTCAGGACCAGGGCCAGCGTGCCGCTGCTCACACCGACCTCGAGCGGACCCGCCACCAACTTCGCGGTCACGCTGTTGGCCGACGCCTCGATCTTCTCGCTGCCCACCGCCCCGGACTTCCTGAACCCGAAGTTGCCCGTGATCGTCACGAAGCTCGCGAACTCAGCCGACAGCCCCGTCACCGACACGCTGGTCGTGTTCAGGGCCGACGCCAGCGTGGCGTTCACGCCATCGATGTTGATGGCAAGCGGCGTCGCCTCGTAGTCGGTCGTGGTCGTGTTGTACTTAACCCTGACGCTGGTCGCAGTCACCGACGCGAAGCCCGCGATGCTGAACAGCAGACTGCCGGAGGCATCCAGGGCCTTCGTCCCGTCCTGGTTCAGGACCAGGGCCAGCGTCCCGCTGCTGACACCAACTTCCAGCGGACCCGCTACCAGCTTCGCGGTCACGCTGTTGGCCGACGCCTCGATCTTCTCCGAACCCACCGCGCCGGACTTGCGGAACCCGAAGTTGCCCGTGATGGTCACGAAGCTCGCGAACTCCGCCGACAGGCCCGTCACCGACACGCTGGTCGTGTTGAGGGCCGCTGCCAGCGTCGCGTTGACGCCATCGATGTTGATGGCAAGCGGCGACGCCTCGTAGTCGGTCGTGGTCGTGTTGTACTTCACGCGCACACTGGTCGCGGTCACCGACGCGAACCCGGCGATGCTGAACAGCAGGCTGCCCGAAGCGTCCAGAGCCTTCGTGCCGTCCTGGTTCAGGACCAGGGCCAGCGTCCCGCTGCTCACCCCGACTTCCAGCGGACCCGCAACCAGCTTCGCGGTCACGCTGTTGGCCGACGCCTCGATCTTCTCCGAACCCACCGGGCCGGACTTGCGGAACCCGAAGTTGCCCGTGATCGTCACGAAGCTCGCGAACTCCGCCGACAGCCCCGTCACCGACACGCTTGTCGTGTTGAGGGCCGCAGCCAGCGTCGCGTTCACGCCATCGATGTTGATGGCAAGCGGCGACGCCTCGTAGTCGGTGGTGGTCGTGTTGTACTTCACGCGCACGCTGGTCGCGGTCACCGACGCGAACCCGGCGATGCTGAACAGCAGGCTGCCCGAGGCATCCAGGGCCTTCGTGCCGTCCTGGTTCAGGACCAGGGCCAGCGTGCCGCTGCTCACCCCAACTTCCAGCGGACCCGCAACCAGCTTCGCGGTCACGCTGTTCGCCGACGCCTCGATCTTCTCGCTCCCGACCGGGCCCGACTTCCTGAACCCGAAGTTACCCGTGATGGTCACGAAGCTCGCGAACTCCGCCGACAGGCCGGTTACCGACACGCTCGCGGTGCTCAAGGCTGCCGCCAGAGTCGCGCTCACGCCGTCGATGTCGACGACAAGCGGCGTGGCTTCGTAGTCGGTCGTGGTCGTGTTGTACTTCACACGCGCGCTGGTCGCCGTGACAGAGGCGAAGCCTGAGATGTTGAACAAGAGCGAGCCCGACGCGTCGAGGGCCTTGGTGCCGTCCTGGTTCAGGACCAGGGCGAGTGTGCCGCTGCTCACACCGACCTCGAGCGGACCGGCCACCAGCTTCGCGGTGACGTTGTTGCCGGAAGCCTCGATCGTCTCGGAGCCGGCCGGGCCGGACGTGCGGAACCCGAAGTCGCCCGTGATCGTCGCGAAGCTTTCGAACTCGTCCAGCAGGGCTGCCGCCAGGCTCGTGGTCTCTCCGAACTCGGCAGACAGCCCGGTCACCGACACGCTGGTGGCGTTCAGGGCGGCCGCCAGCGTCGCGCTCACACCATCGATGTCGATCAGGAGCGGCGTCGCCTGGTAGTCGACGGTCGTCGTGTTGTACTTGACTCGGACGCTGGTGGCAGTCACGGACGCGAACCCGGAGACGCTGAACAGCAGCGACCCGGAAGCATCGAAGGCCTTCGTCCCGTCGGCCTTGAGCACCAGCGCCATGGTTCCGCTGCTGACACCAACTTCGAGCGGTCCGGCCACGAGCTTGGCCGTCACGTTGTTGGCGGACGCCTCGATATCGCCGGCGGATGTGCGGAAACCGAAGTTCCCGCTGATGGTCACGAACCCGGCAACGCTGACATCGAGGCCTGTGATGGAAAGCGCCACATGAGGAGTCGCCGTCGTGCCGGGCCCCATCGTCAGGGTGGCGCTGACGCCATCAATACTGATGACCCGGTGTCCGGTCCCTGTTCCTCCCTCACCCGCAGACCTGAAGTCGGTACCGGTGGTGTTGTACTCGACCCTCACGGACGAGGCCGAGTTGAAGGTCATTCCGGGGACGTTGAAGAGAACCTGGCCCGCGGCCTGCAGGGCCACGGTGCCGTCGCCGTTGATCAGTAGAGCGAGATTCGCATTGCTGACCCCGACCTCGGCAGCTCCGGCCGACAGCCTCGCGGTGACCTGACCGGCGGCCACTTCCAGCTCGGTGCCCATCTTGCTGATTCCGAACGTGGCGGCCGTGACCGAGACGAAGTCTGAGAACGAGAGGTCGACGGTGGATGCAGAGGCTTTGACGAAGGAAGCGTCGAAGGAGATGGTCCGTGAGGTGGACACGCCGGTGGAGACTTCGAGGCCGCCCGACGGCAAGGTGCTGAAGTCCACGTAGGTCTGATCCGTCTCGCTCGTGTTGATGGAGACGGTCACGCCGGCGGCGGTCATGACGAACGGGAACGCCGGCGGACCTCGGAACGAGGGGTTGGACAGGGCCGCGCTCAGGGCCGTCCAGCTGCGCGTGTCGCCCGCCTCACCCGGCTCGATGATGGCCAGGGCGAGCGAGTCGATGTCGACGTCGAATCCGATGGCCTCGGGCGTTCCGCCGTTGATCCCCACGAAGGCGGTGCCGTTGCTCGCGCCGATGGTGACGAGGGAGGCATTCGTGAGCACGGTGGGGGTCGAGCCGTTGGTGATGGTGACACTCGGCAGCGTCGTGCTGGTGATCGAGAAGTCGCCGCTGAGCTGGACGAAGCCGGCGATGTCCAGCGTCATGTTCGTGAAGCTGGCAGAGGCGTTCATCGTGAGGCCGGAAATCAGGCTGGCCGGATTGCTGGTCACGGCATCCAGCAGCTCGTGCAGCGTGATCTTGCCGTCCGGGACGGCTTGCGGGTCGACCAGGTCGAAGCTGAAGCTGGCGCTTGCCGTAACCGTGCCGCCGGTGATGCTGATGCCGATCCCGCCCGCCTGGGCCGACGCGTTCAGGTTCGTGCCCGTCACCGTGGCGGTCCCGCTGACCGAGACATCCTTCAGGAAAATCCAGTCGGCCGGGTTTCCGCCACCGGCCGCCGCGTCCACGTCGATCCCAACCACGAAGTCCAGCGTGCCGGAGGCGGAGTAGTCGACAATCCCGCTCACCCCCAGCCCGTCGAAGCCGAAGTCGAAATCATCCTGGCCCGAGTCGGAGGCGCTCAGGACGACGTGGAAGGTCAGCTCCCCGGAGGGGGCGTCGAAGGCCAGCCCCAGGCCACCCGGGCCGGTCCCCAGGCTCTGCCCCACCCGCTGCACCATATTCTGCACCGATGGGAACGACGCCCCTCCGCCACCGCCCGGGTTGGACAGCCGGTTCAGCACCTTGTCGTTGAAACCCTGCACCAGCCCGATGAGCTGGTCCAGCTTCTGCCCCACGAAGGGGATGTCGATGCCGAACGCGTTGAGGTTGTCCTTCAGGCTGTTGAGCTGATCGAGGACCTGCTGCGCGCCGAACTTCAGGAAGTTGGAGAGGTCCTCGCCCAGGCCGGGACTGAAGTCCACGTCCACGCCGGTGATGTTGGTGAGGCTGGCCCAGGTGAGCGTCACCTGCGCTCCGGCCAGGTCGATCGGGTTGGGGCCGAGAACGTTGGAGGAAGCCTCCGCGTCCAGGACCACCACCAGGTCGTTGGTCCCCGGATTGCCGTCCACGAAGTCGAAATCGAGCGCCGCCACGAAGGCCGTGGGGATCAGGTCCGCCAGACGCATGCGACCGTCGGGCGCCGAGGTGTTCAGGTCGACCCGCAGGCCGACCCCCTGGTCAAATGCGATTCCGCCCGGACCGACGCTGGCCACCACGTCGAGGAAGCCGAAGCGGCCGAACGCCTTCGCGTCCGTGCCGACATTGATCTTGTGGATCAGGAACTCGGGGGCGCCCGCCAGCGGCTGGAAGAAGACGCCGTCGCCGTCGAAGCCGATGGAGAACTGCATGTCCACCTCGGCCGAGATGGACAGCCGGCCGTTCAGCCCGATCGTCCCACCGAACAGCGACGTGCTGACGTCGAAATCGGTCGCCCCTTCCAGCGAGCGGATGACCCGGACGTCCAGCCGCGTCTCGGCGCCCGTGGTGAGCGTCACGTTGTCGAAGCCGTCCAGGTCCTCGAGCTTCTGCTCCAGCACTTCGAAGGTCGGGACGAGGGCCCCGCCGATGTCGTCGAGGCTGAAGCCGTTCTCGCCCGCGGAGATGAGGCGCTCTAGCCCCTCGCTGGTCCCCGCGGCGTCTTCGACCGCCCTGGTCGGGCCGCCCTGCGCGTCGCCGGCGCGGGGACGCGTCGCATCGATCTGGCTGCCCCCGACCGCCCTGGGCAGCGAGCCTCCCAGCAGCGCCAGCTCGGTCTCGCCACCCTCACCCGGGTCGTCCAGCCAGAAGAGCAGGCTGCGGAAGAAACGCTTGAGCCACCCTCCGATCTTCTCCAGCGTGCTGGCGGCCGCGAGGTTGTCGGTCACCGTCTCCACGGACTTGTGAACGATCACTTCCTTGGGCCCGCGCTGGTCCCGCGTGTCCTCGATGGAGATGGTCGTCTCGTCGCCGGCCGTGTCGGTGTCCTTGTCGTGGACCTTGGTCCCCTCAAGCACCAGGGTGTCGCTGTCCGCCCCGCCGTCGAACCTGATCTTCTCCAGGATGCCGATCGGTCCGTTGGTGCTATCCACGGTGAGCGAGTCGTTGCCGCCCGCTCCGTTGAACTCGAGCCTGCCCACGGCCGCGAGCGGCACCGTCAGGGCGCGCGTCCCGGCCACCCGGATATCCAGGAGCGAGGCGTTGTCGGCGTTGCGGCTCAGGACCACCGTGTCGGCCGAGCCGCTCCCATGGATGACGATGCGGCTTGCCTGCGAGAGCATCGCGGCCGCATCTCCGCCCGCGAGGGTGAAGGCGCCGCGCCCCATCGTGCTGACGGCCAGGAGGTCGTCGGGCGGGATGATGCCGCCCGGCAGGAGGAACCGGTCGATGAAGTCCACGTCGGACACGGGCGCGTTGGGCAGATTGGTGCCGAGCTCCGTCCACTCCGCAAGCGTGCCCGGGATGAAGGTGCGGGCCACTCCGGTGACGCCGCCCACCAGCAGCACGTCGCCGCCCGAGGTCTCCACGTAGGCCAGGCTGCGCGGGAACGGATCCGCGAGGTTGGCCGAGATGCTGAACCAGTTCTGCCCGCCGTCGATCGTCTTGAAGACCTTGTGGCCGTCCACGGCGTAGGCGATGCGCCAGTCGTCCGGGTCGAGGACGATATCGATGATGCTCCCGGCCCCGTCGACCGTCTTCGTGTAGTCGAATCCCTGAAGGAGCTTGGCGCCGCCGACGCCCGGGGTGCGGACGGAGATCTTGTTCCCCATCGCCGCATAGATGACGTCCATCTTCTCGACAGGCGCGCCGACTCCCGGCTCCATGCCGCCGTAAGCCAGGGCGGTGAAGAAGCGGCCCGGCTGGTAGCCCGCGTTCGCGCCCAGGGGGCTGGAGAAGATGGGGCGGATGGTGTCGAGCCGATCGCTGCTCTCGTACAGGCTGTAGAAGCCGACCAGCATGCGGCCCGGCTGCACCGCGTTGACGACGTACGGAATGTGCGTGAAGAAGGAGAAGTTCCGGTCGGCCGCCTCCAGTCCGCTTCCGGGGTTTCCGATGGGTGTGGCCTTCAGCCCGATGTTGATGCCGCCACCGACCTGCGCCCCGGTCTCATCGAAGGTGCGCATCGCGATGGTGGCGAACTGGAAGCCGGCCAGGTCGGCGCGGACCTGGAGGTTGTTGGCCACCGAGAAGCGCACCGACCTGTTGAAGGCCGCTCCACCCGTCGAGTCGAAGTAGGTCACCTGCTGAGTGTTGCCGTCGCCGCCCAGAATCTGCTCCCAGACGAACCGGGTGGCGGCATCATCCGCCACGCCGTCCCCGTCGGCATCCACGGCCGCCGGCAGGCCGGCGTGCTGCTCGAGGGACCCGTTGTCCTGTGTCCCTGCCAGCAGCACGTTGTTGAGAGCGTCGTAAGCGATGTTGTTGAGCTCGAGAGTGCGCAGGCCGCGGTTCAGGCTCTCCCAGAACCGTCCGGCGCTCACCACCGCCGTCGTGCTGATCAAGCCGACCAGCGGCGGGGGCGTCGCCAGAATGGGCTCAACGGTCATCTGGCGGGCCGCCAGCCCGGTGATCCTGTAGATGCCCGAGCCCTTGATGCCGCTCATGTTGAGCAGGATGACCTGCCCGATGGCGAACCCGGCCGGACCCCAGTCGCCGGTCCCCCGTGTGAGGGTCACGGGCGGGCCGACCGCGACCGTGAGCGTGTTGGCCGCCGAGGCGAAGAAGACCGGACCCTGGGTCGCCGGACTCCTCAGCCGGAACACACCGCCGTCGCTCCCTTCCAGAAGCGACCCATCACCGGCGGCGACGATGACGCGGGAATCGGGATGAGGATGCGTCAGTGCGGCCGGTCCGCCCTGCAGGAGATCCCACTGGCCGGCCGCCTCGCTCCACCAGAAGAGGTGGACCCCCGAGTCGCCGCCCACGAACACGTTGCCGGCAGCGTCGGCGTAGAAACTTAGGTTGTTGTTGCCCTGGCTGCCCGGGTTGGGCTGCGGCTGGATCGTCGTGGGCGTGGCATATCCGGCCCCACCCAGCGGGTTGGGAGACTGGCTCCCGATCAGAGTCCAGTTGGCTCCCAGGTCCGTGGAACGGAAGGCCCCCATGAAGCGGTCATTCTGGTGGCCGACCAGGGCGGCATAGATGATGTTGGGCGGATCACCGGGATTCTTGATTCCGGGCTGGATGGCGAGCACGATGCGCCCGGCACCCGCGGCCGCCTCGCCGGACCCGTTGTCGGCGGCGCCGTCGCCGTCGTTGTCGAGCGTGTCCGCATTGCGGGTCAGGCCGTTGTTGACCTGGGTCCAGGAATCTCCGCCGTTGTCCGTGCGGTAGACGCCGCCGCCACGGATGGCTGCATAGAAGCGGTTGGGGTCGGTGGGATCGGCCGCCATGGAGGTGGCCCCCTTCTCGGGGAGCCCGCTCACCCGGGTGACCACGATCTGGCCCGAGCCGTTGCGCGCCATCTCGAAGACGCCCCCCTTGCGGACCACGTCACCGTCGTCATCCAGCTTGTCGAGAGCGCCGACCAGGACGACCGGGGCGCCGTTCTCCATGAGGGTGGTGGGGATCACCGAGGTGATCCTCAACCCGGCGAGCTCAAGGGCGCCGAATATCGCCCAGTTGCGGCCCCCGTCCATGGAGCGAAGCACTCCGATGGCCACGCCGCCGCGCAGGGCATCGTGGCCGGAGTTGCTGAAGCTTCCGGTTCCGGCGTAGATGACCAGGTCATCGACCGGCGTATTGGCGGTCACCGCGGAGCCAAAGGCATCGAAGTGACCGATGGCCAGGGCGCCAATCGACAGGGAGGGGAGCTGGTCGGTCAGCGGCTCCCAGGAGGCCCCCGCGTCCAGGCTGCGCCACACACCGCCGTTCACCGAGCCCGCGAAGATGATCGAGGGATTGAAGGGGTGGACCGCGATGGCGTGGATGGCGCCCGAGATGATGCTGTCCGGATAGACCTGGGTGTTCCTCTCCTTGGTGGAGGTGCCGGGTCCCTGCTCGATCCAGGGGGGGAGCCCCGCCAGCTCGAGGAAGGTCACATCGCCGGTGTAGGCGGCGAAGGTCAGTCCGGTCGCCGAGATCACGGCCCTCTCGATCGGGTCGACGAATGTGATGTGGTAGCCGCCCGAATTCCGCTCCAGCTCCGTGTTGGTGATCGTCAGGGCGGAGTAATGGGCGGCGACCAGGGTGTCGGTCCCCGCGTCTCCCTGGATCGACACGCTCGCCCCCGGCAGGAACAGCGCCGGGTCGAGCGACTCGATGGCGAAAGTGTCATCCCCGTTCCCACCCTCGATCCGCATGCTGAACGGGATGACCATCTCGACCGAGGGGCCCAGGTTGTCCTCGGAAACGATCAGCACCCGGCCGGGCTTGTCCGCCGTGCTCACCCGCAGCCGATCCGCGGAGGCGGTCCCGATGTAGTTGGAGAAGATGGCATCCAGCTCGGAGACCAGCCGCTCGAGTCCGGAGTGAGCCGTTGCGTTGCCGTCGCGGGTCACGGTGATCGAGCCGGAGATGGTCGATGCCGTGAAATTGACGATCACGGCCGAGCCCCGGAGGGTCATGGTGTCAATGCCCGCTCCGGCGGCGATCGGGATCAGGGTGGCGCCGTCGTTCAGGATGAAGCTGTCGTTCCCCGACCCCGCCGTGATGCTCGTGATCCCGTTGTGGGTTCCGTTGCTCGCCGCCGACCCCGCGACCGTGACATCGCCGTTCGCCAGGATCGTGATCGTCAGAGGGCCGGCTTCGCCCGACAGGTCCAGGGCCACGAAGCCGCTGACCGGGTCGGCCGACCTGACGGCCGTCTGCCACCAGCCTGAGGCCTCTTCATCGAAGCCGACGAGACCGCTGGAGGCGGTTACTTCATTTTTTGGGGCTTGATCATCGAGCGCGAATCTGTGTCCTGCAGGGAGGACATCGGACATCACCCCGCGATGCGGGGAGTTGGAGTCTTCGTGGTCGTATCCGAGGACGTGGCCGACCTCGTGGAGGAGGACGGACAGCAGATCCATCCGCCCATCCGCGATCCCACCGTGGGTCGCCGCCAGGCCACCATCGACTCCCCTGTTTCCGAACTCGGAGTTGTCGAGCGGGGTGGGATCCACGAACCATCCACGACCCGCGGCCGTGCGATCCAGGGTGATCGTCAGCCCGTGGGCCGAGCCGACCGCTGCGCCGGGCAGGTCCGAAATCTGGAAGCGGATGGAGCGGAGCCGATCCAGCGACTCGGCGTCCAAACCCAGAGAACGCCAGAGGTTGATGGCCGCGGCCACCGCTTCACGGAGATCCTGCTCTTGAAGCAACACAAGCCCTGCATCGGGATTCACTCCCAAAGAGGGCTGATTCGACCCGTTCGCGCCCTGGCGATCTTCGTTGCTTGCGTCGGCGCGGGACGCGTCGGCGGTCGGGGGCCCGCGGGCGAGGGAGTCATCAAGGATCATGCGAGGACCCGGTGTCCCCGGCTCCGGCGCATTCGGAATTTCAGATTCGGTTCGCATGTCGGAGGGAGCCCACGCGACCACGCGCTGGGCTTCGACCTGACCGACGACCTGCTCTGCGATCTCTTGGATGGGACCAGCCGGGGCCGAGCCGCCGCCGGGCTGATCCGGCGTCAGATTCTCTGACACCGGCCCGGAGGAGGCGGCGCCGGGATCGGCGGACTCGAGCGACGTCGAGACGCCGCCGTGGTCGCCTGTCGCCGACTGCCTCGAGGCATCGATCGACCCCTCACCGGACTCGGCGGAGATCCCATCACTCGAAACGTGGACGCGATCCATTCCGGATGGGTCCGAGCCGGACACCTCGACGTTCAGGATCGGGGAGCGTGCTTCGTTGCCGGCCGAGGTCTCAGTGCCGACCAGCAGCCAGTCGCCGGCGACGTCGGACCTGGAGGCCTCGTCGACCCCCTCGACCTGCCAGTCGGCCGCGCCAATCTGTGAGCGCGACGACCCACTGCGACCTTCAAAAGTTGTGGCCTCCGATCCGAGCGCCGACCACCCCCGCTCCAGCCGCGACGAGGCCGTGTCGAGGGTCCCGATCAGGGCCGAGCTGTCGTCAGAGGAAGGCTCGTGAAGCCGATTCGAAAGGGCCTGAGTGATCGGGTCAGCCGACAGGAGGATGCGAGGCTCGAGCGCATCGAGGACGAAGTTCCGAGGCTGGTCGGCGCGTGACCTGTCGGAGGTCGGCCGCGTCGTTCCAGCCCAGCGCGTGTGTCCCTTCGAGCGACTCTTCACTCGTCCCCACAGGAGGCGAAAGTGCCTGCCTCTTGTCCACCCCAGGTTTTGACTCGTGTGGCGCTGAAGAAGTGCACCCCGCCACAAATAACGGCAGGGTGTCCGATGCTTTTACCTTGGTTAACGGGATGAGTCAAGAAAAAAACGACAATCATTCATTATCGAGGGGCGGCATCCGGTCGGAACATGGTGACGAGAAAACCGCCGAGCGCGGCCAGGAAGATTCCGACAACGAAGGGCCACCTCACCACCAGCCCGCTCCCCCGCTTGAGCCACATGGTGGTCACCGCGTTCACAATGGGGGCCCCCGCGAAGACGATCGACATCACCACGCTGGGCGCTCCCCGCGCGCCGAAGGCGAGCAGCACCGTGAAGGCACCTGCCGCACCGGCCAGCCCGGCAGCCAGTGACCAGGCCACCCCCCGCCCGGCGAACTGCATGGGGGCCCCGGCGGACACGAGCATGGCGAGCGGTGCCAGGACCGCCGCGAGGAAGTAGGCCACGCCGACGAACAGGAAGGCACGGTAGCGGCCATGCACGGGATCGGCCATCGAGACCTGACCCTGATGCAGGAGCACGCCGTACAGACCCCAGGTCACCACCGTGGCCAGGGCGAACCCCAGCCACCCAAGACCGCTTCCATCGCCTGCTGCGGGCATGCCTCACCTCCACGAAGGTCGCACAGCTTAACACCCTGCCCCTCCCTGCTGGACGCCGCATGCCCGCTGTCGTAGGCTGCGCCATCGCATAGAGGAGCTTTCGATGAGCCGACGTCATGTCCCGTTCCTGGTCCTTCTCCTGGTGATGGCTGCACTGATGTCCGCCGGTCGCGCGGCCGACTGGCCTCAGTGGCGCGGGCCCAACCGCGACGGCGTGGCGGCCGGCGTCGGGCTGCCGGCGAAGTGGCCCGAGAAGCTCACCAGGCGCTGGTCGGTTCCCGTGGGAGAGGGCCACGCCACCCCGGTCCTGTCCGGCGATCGTGTCCTGGTGCACAGCCGCGAAGGGGACAACGAGGCGGCGCGCTCCCTGAAGCTGGCCGACGGCTCGACCGTGTGGACCCGCAGCTGGCCCGTCCCCTACCAGATGCACTCTGCGGCGACCGGGCACGGCAAGGGGCCCAAGTCGTCCCCGGCCTTCATCGGCGGCACCTTCTACACGCTCAGCATCAATGGAACCTTGAACGCCCTGGACCCCGATACCGGCCAGATCCGGTGGACCCGCGAGATGTCGTCCCGCTACAAGGCCACCTCACCCCTGTTCGGCGTGGCGGCCTCGCCGGCCGTCGACGGCGGGCTGATCGTGGCCCCGTTCGGCGGCCACCACGACGGAACGCTCGCCGCCCTCGACGTGAAGACGGGCGAGCAGAAATGGGGGCTCGACGGGGATGGGCCCGGCTACGCGTCGCCCATCATCGCCGAGCTGGCAGGTGTGAAGCAGGTGATCACACAGACCGACCAGCGCGTGGTGGGGGTGGAGGCGGCCACGGGGAAGCTTCTCTGGAGCGTGCCCATCACCACTCCCTACGACCAGAACTCGGTCACGCCCGTGGTGGCCGGAGACCTGCTGCTGATCTCGGGGCTCGAGTATGGCCTGCGCGCCTTCGCCATCGAGCGCGCGGGCGACAAGATGGCCGCCCGGGAGGTCTGGGCCAGCAAGGAGGCCTCCCTCTACATGAGCAGCCCGGTGCTGACCGGGGGGCGCCTGTTCGGCTTCACTCACAACAAGAAGGGGCAGCTGGTGTGCGTCGACCCCAAGACCGGGGCGACCATCTGGGCGGGGCCGGACAGCCTCGGCGACTACGCCGCGCTGGTGGCGGCCGGCCCGGTCGTGATGGCGCTCACCGAAGGGGCCGAGCTCATCGTCATGTCCTCCAGCACGCCGGCCTACTCGGAGCTGGCCCGCTACAAGGTGGCCGACTCGCCCACATGGGCCCACCCGGTGCCGACGACGGACGGCGTTCTCATCAAGGACAGGACCAACCTGACGCTGTGGACCTGGTGAGCCTGAAACACCCGGCGTTTCCATTCGTACGGAAGGCTCGTCCGGCCTCGTTCCATCATCCCGCCCGGGGGGCAAACATGCTGCGCGGCACCACCTTGGTCAGGCTCTGCTCGTTCGTCATTCTCCTGCTGGCACCGGCGGCGTATGCCACAGCCGGCCCGGCCGTCTCCTGGCCGCAGTACCGCGGCCCCAACAGAGACGGCGTGTCGACGGAGACCGGGCTTCTGCGGGAATGGCCGGCCCAGGGTCCAGCGATCGTCTGGCGGCGACCGATGGGGAGCGGCTTCTCGGGAGTGGCCGCGGTGGGCGACCGCATCTAGATGCACGCGGACTCCAATGACGAGCTGGCCGCCTGCCTGGAAGCGGGCACGGGAAAGACCCTGTGGGAGACCTCTCTCGGCGCCCGGTTCGTGGAGGAGTTCGGCGACGGACCGCGTGCGACCCCCGTGGTGGACGGCGACCTCGTGTTCACGCTCAGCTCGCGCGGGAAGCTCTTCGCGCTGAAGTCGTCGGACGGCTCCAAGGCATGGGAGGTGGATCTGGTGGGCACCTTCGGGGGCCGCGTCCCCATGCGCGGGTTCGCTTCGACGCCTCTGGTGGTGGGCGACCTGGTGATCGTCGAGGGCGGGGGGACCGAAGGAAAGGCCTTCCAGGCCCTCGACCGGAAGACGGGAAGCACGCGCTGGACGTCCCAGGACGGCGGCGCCGGCTACGCCTCGGGCATCACGGCCACAGTCAACGGGGTGCGCCAGCAGGTGTTCGTGCGCGGGGGAGGACGCGGGTTCGTGGCGTTCGACGAGTCCGGCAAGGTGCTCTGGCAGCACGCCTCGCAGGCGGGGTCGATCGCCATGCCCCTCTTCGTTCCGCCGAACCGCTTCTTCGCGTCCTCGGGCGGAGATGTCGGAGCGGTGCTCATCGAAGTGACGGATCAGGGCGGGACCGCGGCCCCCCGCGAGGTCTGGTCGAGCCGGTCCATGAAGAACGATTTCAACTCCTCGGTGCTGGTGGGCGACCACATCTACGGGTTCGACAACGCCACGCTTCGATGCGTGAAGGCCGCCACCGGCGAGCCAGTCTGGCTGCATCGGGGGTTCGGCAAGGGCTCGCTCATCGCGGCCGACGGCCTCCTGTTCATCCTGGGCGACCAGGGAGTGATCGCCCTGGCCGACGCCTCACCTGAAGGATACCGCGAGAGGGGCAGGTTCCAGGCCCTCAACAGCAAGAGCTGGACGTCTCCAACACTGGCGGGAGGGCGGCTCTATCTTCGGAACCTCGAAGAGATGGTCAGCCTGAACGTGAAGGCGGGATCATGAGACGGGCCGGGTGGATCGCAGCGGCCGCGCTGGGAGCTGCCTCCTGTCTGGCCGGGATCCCCGCACACGCCGCCGCCTCTGCGGACACGGGCTCGATTCTGTCCCGCCACGCCCAGGCCCGTGGAGGCAAGGACGCCTGGAAGGTGGTGACCTCCCTCGAGGTGACCGGGACGCAGATCTCGTTCAGCGTCCCCAACCCGTTCACGCTGCAGCGGCAGCGCCCCAACCTCCATCGCTTCGAGCAGACGCAGCTGAAGCGTCCCGTCATCGAAGTCTTCGACGGAAGCCACGCATGGTGGATCAACGGGCTGATGGGGACCGAATGGCCTCTGGCGGCCCCCGAGCCCGCCGCCGGCTTCATCGCACGCGATGCGGCGTTCGACACGCCGCTGCTCGGCCACCCGGAGAACGGGGCGAAGGTGACCGCATTCGGGCCCGAGGACTTCGAGGGGCAGCCCGCCTGGCGCCTCGAGGTCGAGCTGAAGGGCGGGGGGAAAGAGACCTGGTACCTGGATCCCGCCACCGGGCTTGAGATTGCGCGCGTCGCCACGACCTCGGACTTCGGGGAGATCGTGGAGAAACGCTGGTACTTCTCGGACTTCCGCAAGGCCGGATCGCTGGTCCTCCCCCATCGCATCGAGACGGAGTACGGCAGCCGCAACGAAGTGCTCGAGGTGAAGGAGGTGCGGGTCAATCCGGCGATCGATTCGGCCAGGTTCACCCAGCCCTTGCCCGAAGGGATGGACGTTCTGGCGGGCCTGGCGGGCGACTGGAACATGACCATCGAGACGCGCGCATTTCCGCGTGCCCCCTGGCAGCCACATCAGGCCTCGTCGGTGATCAAGACACGGCTCGCGAACGGATTGCTCGAGGAATCGTACAGCCACGTCGACCAGGGCCAGGCCATCGATGTCCTGAGGACCTGGTCCTACGATCGGTTCCACAAGACCTACCGTGTGACGCAGGCCGACTCCATCGCCTTCCAGCAGATCGTCCTGCAGGGAGAGATGAAAGAGGGCCGCCTCGTCCTGTCGAACGAGACCACCGGCACGTCGTGAAGACCCCCGACGAGGAGATCCTGACGCGCCTGGTCGTGCACGACATCCAGGCGGAGAGCTTCCAGATGGAGCGCGAGACCTCGCGCGACGGCGGGAAGACCTGGGTCCCCGAAGAAAAGATCACATACAAGAAACGCTGAGACCGATTCCGGTGTAGAGTGGCCGGACCCGCCGCGGGAGGGTCCGGCCATGTGGGCATGGCTCGTCCTGGTCGTCATACTTGGCTCCACCCAACCATCTTCGGCCGCCGCGACATCCGGACTCCAGGTGCGCACCCTGGCCGGCACCTTCTCCCCTTCCGGCCACCTGGCCGCGGCGCCCGCCTGGTACATGGACCAGGCGCGCCCGCTGACCCCGGGAGGCGAGCGGCACCTGGTGGCGATCGCCGACCGGCCTCTCGGCCCAGATGAGCGCGGGCGGCTGGAAGCATCCGGGGCCCGCCTGACGGGATACCTCCCCGACCGTGCCTACCTCGTGCGCGTGGCCCCATCCGACGAGCCCGCGGTGCTGGCCCTTCCGTTCGTCATGTGGCTGGGCGCGCTGCCGCCCCACCTCAAGGTTCACCCCGAGCTGGCGTCCCGGGCGGCCGAGGCGATTGCGGCCAAGGGATCTGCGGATGCCTCGCCCGTCTCCCTTCGCGTCGTGCTCCACGAGCAGGAGCCCGACACGCGCGTGCAGCAGATCCTCTCCGGCCTGCCGGTCACGGCGACCCCCTCGGGGCACGGGGGCGCATGGCGCGTGCAGTCGGGCGTTCCCGTGGGCGACCTGCCTGCCGTCCTTTCGGCGCTGGCCGGGCTCCCCGAGGTGGAAGCGGTCGAGCCCGCCCGCATGGCGCGATGGGGGAACCAGGACGCGGTCTGGGTGCATCAGTCGTTCGTGGGCCCCTCGCCGCAGCAGACCCCGCTCTTCGATCGCGGGATCTTCGGCTGCGGACAGATCGTGGGGCTGGCCGATTCCGGGCTGGACTACGGGGCCTGCCACTTCAGCGATCCCAACGGCCCTCCTCCCATCTCCTTGTGCCTTTCCGCTCCCTGCCCCGCCGCCGCGCCGACGCTCACCCGGCGCAAGACCATCCTCTACTACAACTGGTCGGGCACACCCACGGGCGACGATGACACCTGCGGGGGGATTCTTGGAGCGAGCGGTCATGGCACCCACACCTCCGGCTCGGTGACCGGCGATCGGACCCCCTTCGCCGACTGCGCCTCGTTCACCACTCCGGCGCGCACGTCGGGCGACGGCCAGGCCCCCGGCGCGAAGCTGGTCATGCAGGAGATGGGGGACGGGCTGGAGTACCTCAATTCACTGGGGGGCTCGATGTGGAACCTGGCGGACGTGGCCTTCCAGACCGGCGTGCGGATCCAGTCGCACTCCTGGGGGGGCGGCTGCCAGGACATCCTCGGGGAGTGCATTCCCGGCTGCGAGCTCACCTACGACTCGTTCGCCCGCGACGCCGACCTCGCGATGTGGTCGCATCCCGACATGCTCCTCACCTCCTCCGCAGGAAACGCGGGGGAGCTCTGCTTGGCGCCCCAGGCGGTCACCACCCCCGCCATCGCCAAGAACATCCTGAGCGTGGGGTCGGTGGGACACGGGGCATCGGCAGGGGTCGCGTCGTCGTTCTCGAGCCAGGGGCCCACGCTGGACGGCCGGCTCAAGCCGACCCTGGCCGCGCAGGGTGAGGCGGTCGTCTCCGCCGCTTCGGACGCCAGCGGCTCGAGCGCCAACTGCAGCACCTGCTCGCTCGAAGGGACCTCGATGTCGGCCCCCACCGTGGCGGGACTGGCGGCGCTGGTGCGCGAGTACTTTACGGCCGGCTATCACGCCGCCGGCGCGCGCAGCCCAGGCCAGGGGATCGTCCCCACAGGCGCCCTCATCAAGGCGGTCCTGGTCGACGGCGCCGTGCCTCTGACCCCAGGGACGCCCCCCGACTTCCAGACGGGATTCGGCCGCGCCCTGCTGTCGCACTCGCTCCCCTTCACGGGCTCGGCCTTCCAGCTGCGATTCGTGGACAACCGCGAGGGGGTCCTCACCGGAGAGGTGGTGACGCGCGCCTACGACGTGGCGGCCGGCACGCCGCTTCGGGCAACCCTCGTCTGGACCGACTTCCCCGCCGCCCTCAACGCGGCCGTGGCCCGCGTGAACGAGATGCGCCTGGAGGTCACCGATCCATCCGGCGCGGTCTGGTTCCAGACCCTCGACGCCGGGACGGAAGCGCCGATCCAGACCAGCGATCCCAACGCGCCCCACGATCCGCTCAACGTGGAGCATCGCCTCGTCTTCCCCACCCCCGCGGCGGGGCGATGGATCGTGCGGGTCATCGCGGAGGACGTGCCCATGGGGCCGCAGCCATTCGCCCTCGTTGTGCGGGGCGCTCTCACCGACTGCCCCGCTCCGGCGGCCCCGGCGTCGCCGTCTCTCGGCACGCCGGCCGACAACCAGGTCCAGGTCTCCTGGAGCGCGGTTCCGGGTGCGGTCGCCTATCACGTCCAGCGCAGCCTGGGCTCGTGCCCGGCCGGCCCGTGGAAGACGGTGGCCGCTGGCCTCACGGGGACCTCCTTCCTGGACTCGGGCATGGCGGGCGGAACCACGTGGAGCTACCGCGTCGTGGCCGCTTCGGGGACGGTGGGCGAATGCGAGTCGGCGCCGTCACCGTGCGCCTCGGTGGTGCCGACGGGAGACTGTTTCCTGGCCCCGGCTTTCGCCGGCCTCGGATCGGCCGTCAGCGCCGGAACCTCGGGGTGCGCCATCCAGCTCTCCTGGCCCGCGGCGTCCGGGATCTGCGGATCGGACGTGCGCTACAACATCTACCGCTCCCCCACCCCCGGCTTCACGCCGGGGCCTGCCAACCGCATCGCGCGCTGCGTGGCGGGGACGTCGTACGTGGATGCGGATTCGGTCCCCGACCACGTCACTCAGCACTACATCGTGCGCGCCGAGGACGCCACCACGGGCCATGGCGGGCCCTGCCGCGGCGGCAACGAAGACGTCAACCTGCACACGGTCTCGGCGGCGGCCGACGGCCCGCCGGCTCTGGGGACGTTCCTGGATGACGCCGGCGACACCGGCGGGGCCACCTTCGGTGCCGCGTCGTCCTGGTCCGTCGCGGACACGGGCGGTCACACGGCGCCCCACGCCTACGTGGGGACCAGCTCGTCGGGGATCTGCGCGCCGCTGGTGAGCCCGATCCTCACGCTGGCCGGGCCGGAGACGGGCCCGCAGCTCCTGTTCGACACCGTCCACGAGCTGTTGTACGACCCCTTCGGGTTCTTCGGCGCCGAAGGCTCGCTCGGGCAGGTGGAAATCGCCACCGGGCCGGCATTCTCCAATTGGACCCGCGTGCCGCTCACCCCCGACTACCCCGCCGTCGTGGAGTTCCCTTTCAACAACTGCGCCACCACGGCCAACATCGACACCTATTTCTCCGACTTCAACACGACCTACACCACCTACACAGCGTCGCTCACCAACTGGGCGGGCGAGGAGGTCCGGCTCCGGTTCCTTCTCGTGGGGGACCTGATCTATCCGACGGGAACATGGACTCTGGACGACATCCGCATCACGCAGGCGGTGGTCCCCGGCTCGTGCACGCCGCTGGCGTCCGGGCCGCCGCCCATCCCTGATGGGGCCTCCGTCCCCGGCCAGCCCCTCACGGTGCAGCGCGCTGGGAACGATCTGCTGCTGACCTGGGATGCCGCCACCTGCCCCGCGGCAGCCGTGAACGTCTACTGGGGGAACATCGGCTCCTACGGCAGTTTCGCGGGAGGCTTTTGCGACCTGCCTCCCACCGGAAGCGCCACGGTGTCGCTCCCCGGAGACGTCTGGATGATCGTGGTGGCCACCGATGGCAGTTCCACGGACGGCAGCCACAGCCGAACGGGCGCGGGGGCCGAGCTGACCTACGCGGGAGCCTCCGCCGTGTGCCCGGCCATCACGTCGCACGTCACGAACGGAGGATGTCCCTGAGCCACGCGGGGTTCACTGGGATGAACCGACCGTCGCGACGGACAGGAAGACGCGCTTTTCGCCGCGGATGGACCGTGTCTTTCCTGTGACCGTGAGCGTGGCACTCGAGCGGATGTTGCTCGAGCTGCTGCCCGCGCTCATCGTGCCCAGCCCGGCGACGTGCCCGATGAGGAAACCAAACCCCTCCCCCGCCCGTATGTCCCTCACCATGCCGGGTGCATGAGAGGGAGCCGCCACGATGTCGGAACTGATCATCCAGAATCTGTCCAAGACCTACGCCAACGGTGTGCGCGCGCTGGACGACGTGAGCCTGACCATCCCGCCTGGGATGTTCGGCCTGCTCGGCCCCAACGGCGCCGGAAAGTCGACCCTGATGCGCACGCTGGCCACTCTGCAGGAGCCCGACCGCGGGAGCATCCGCCTGGGGAGCCTCGACGTCCTGAAGCAGAAGGATGACGTGCGGCGGGCTCTCGGCTACCTCCCGCAGGAGTTCGGCGTCTATCCGCGCGTCTCGGCGCTCGAGATGCTGTCACACGTCGCGGTGCTCAAGGGGATCGTGAATCCGCGCGGGCGCAAGGAGACCGTGGAGGCGATCCTGCGGCGCACCAACCTCTGGGACGTGCGCAAGCGGAAGCTGGGCACATTCTCGGGCGGCATGAAGCAGCGCTTCGGCATCGCGCAGGCACTGCTGGGCGATCCGCGCCTCATCATCGTGGACGAGCCGACGGCCGGCCTCGATCCGGTCGAGCGACTGCGCTTCAACAACATGCTGAGCGAGATCGGCGAGAACGTCGTGGTCATCCTGTCCACGCACATCGTGGAGGACGTGAGCGACCTGTGCAGCCGGATGGCCATCCTGTCGCACGGGCGGGTGGTGCTCACCGGAGACCCGCAGGCGACCATCGACACCATGCGGGGCCGCGTCTGGAAGAAGATCATCGATCGCGCGCACCTGGACGACTACGAGAAGGCGTGCACGGTGATCTCCACCCGCCTGGTGGCGGGTCGCACGGCCATTCACGTCATGGCGGACGCCCGGCCCGACGCCTCCTTCGCAGAGGTGTCCCCCGAGCTGGAGGACGTGTACTTCTCGGCCCTCAAGAGCTCGGGCATGGCCGCCTGACGCCATGCTGCTGCGCATCCTCGTCTTCGAGTTCCGCTACCAGCTGCGCCAGCCCCTCTTCTGGATTGCCACCATCGTCTTCTTCCTGCTGACGTTCGCGGCCATCACCACCGACGTGGTCTCGGTGGGCGGCTCCATCGGCAGCGTCAACCGCAACGCCCCCTACGTCATCGTCCAGATGCTGGCGGTCATGACCGCCATCGCCACCTTCGTCACCACCGCGTTCGTGGCCGGCAGCGTGCAGAGGGACTTCGAGAGCCGCACCGACGAGATGTTCTTCTCCCTCCCGCTGAAGAAACGCGACTACCTGCTGGGCCGGTTCTTCGGCGCCCTGGGGGTGTCGGTGGCCGTCTTCTCCGGCGTCGTGCTGGGGATCCTGCTCGGGAGCGTGATGCCCTGGCTGGAGCCGGACCGCATCGGGCCCTTCCTGGTGGGCCCGTACGTCCAGTCGATCCTGTACTTCGTCATCCCCAACCTGTTCATCACCGGGGCCATGTTCTTCTCGCTGTCCACGCTGACGCGCAGCCTGCTCTGGACCTACGTGGGGGTGGTGGTCTTCTTCGTGGGCTTCGGCATCGGCGGCGCCTACCTCGACGACCTCGAGAACAAGATGATCGGCGCGCTCTCCGATCCCTTCGGCGTCTCTGCCTTCGAGACGGTGACCCGGTACTGGACCGTGGCGGAGCGCAACACCGCTCCACTCCCGCTGACCGGGGCGATGCTGTGGAACCGGGCGCTCTGGATGGGGGCGGCCGTGCTGCTGCTTGCCTTCACCTGCGCGCGCTTCCGCTTCAGCACCGCGGACAGAAAGGCCACGCGGCGCCGCCGTCGCCTCACGGCGGAGCCGGAAGCCGCGGCCCCATCCCCGTCACCGGGCAAGATGAAGCCCGTGACGCCCGTGTTCGGCCGCGCCACGTCCTGGGTGCAGTTCCTCCAACGCGCCCGCCTGGAGACGCTGGGGGCGATCACCGGCATTCCGTTCATCGTGATGCTCCTTTTCGGGCTGATCAACATCGTCGCCAACTCCACCCGCATCGACGATCTCTACGGGACCCCCGTGTACCCCGTCACCTATCTGATGCTCAGGGTGATCGCGGGAGCCTTCGGCCTCTTCGTCTTCCTGATCCTGATCTTCTACAGCGGGGACATGGTGTGGCGCGAACGCACCCTGCGCATGTCCGACGTCGTGGACGCCCTCCCCGTGCCGAGCTGGGTGCCCTGGGCCTCCAAGGGAACGGCGCTCGCGGCGCTGGTGCTGGTGCTGCACGCGGCTGCCATGGTGGCCGGGATGGGGGTCCAGCTCTTCCGCGGGTACACGAACTTCGAGTTCCCTGTGTATCTGAAGGGGCTCTTCCTGATATCGGTTCCGGAGTTCCTCTTCATCGCCGCCCTCTGCCTGTTCGTGCAGGCGGCGGTCAACGCCAAGTTCCTGGGATGGCTCATCTCACTCGTCGTGTACGTGGCCGGCCAGGTCATGCCGGCCATGCGGCTCGAGCACCACCTGTACCGTTTCGGCTCGGTCCCCGACGCCCCCTACTCGGACATGAACGGGTTCGGTCACTTCGTGCAGCCCACGGTCTGGTTCTTCGCGTACTGGATCTGCATCTCGGGGCTGCTGGTCGCCCTGTCGCACCTGCTCTGGGTGCGCGGCGCGGAGTCCGGGACGCGCATCCGCCTGCGCCTCGCGCGCCAGCGGTTCGGCCGCGGGCCCGCCTTCGCGCTCTCGGCCGCGCTGGCCGGCGCCGCCGCGACCGGGGGCTGGATCTTCTACAACACGGCGGTGCTGAACCATTACCTCCCGTCCAAGACGAGGATGGACCTCCAGGCGGAGTTCGAGAAGAAGTACAAGCAGTACGAGACGCGCCGCGGCCCCCGCATCACCGACGTCCAGGCGGACGTGGACATCCATCCCGAGAGCCGCAGCGCTCTCATCCGGGGCCGCTACCTCATGAAGAACACCACGGCTCAGCCGGTCACCGAGGTGCACGTCACGCTCAATCCGAGGGTCACCATCCGATCGCTGAGCATCCCGGGGGCCAGTCCGACGATGGAGGACGCGGAGCTCGGCTACCGCATCTACAGCCTCGCCGAGCCCCTGGCCCCGGGCGCGGAGATCAGCCTGGCGTTCGACCTGAGCGTGGAGAACCGCGGGTTCGTCAACAACGACGCCAACACCAAGCTGGTGGCCAACGGGACCTTCTTCGACAGCTCCGACTACTTCCCCCATCTCGGGTATTCGCGGTTCGGCGAGCTGGATGATCCCAACGAACGGAGGAAGCGCGATCTTCCTCCCGTTCAGAGGTTCCCCCGCATCGACGACCCCACCGCGCGGTACGACAACTACATCTCCAACGAGGCGGACTGGGTCCACTACGAGACCACGGTCAGCACCACCGCCGACCAGACCGCGCTGGCCCCCGGCTATCTGCAGAAGACGTGGGAGGAAGGAGGGCGCCGCTACTTCCACTACGCCATGGACGCCCCCATCTTCAACTTCTTCGCCTACCTGTCGGCGCGCTACGAGGTCGTGCGCGACAAGTGGAACGACGTGGCCATCGAGGTCTACCACCATCCGGGCCACTCCTACAACGTCGGGCGCATGATCACGGCGGTGAAGGCGTCGCTCGAGTACTTCACGAAGAACTTCGGCCCCTACCAGCACCGGCAGGTGCGCATTGTCGAGTTCCCGCGCTACGCCCGCTTCGCACAGGCGTTCCCCAACACCATCCCCTTCTCGGAGAGCATCGGATTCATCGCCAGGCTCGATGAAGACCCCGAGGAGATCGACTACGTCTTCTACGTCACCGCCCACGAAGTCGCCCACCAGTGGTGGGCCCATCAGGTGATGGGAGGCAACGTCCAGGGGGCGACCCTCCTGTCGGAGACGATGTCCCAGTACTCGGCCCTGATGGTGATGGAGCAGGCCTACGGCCCCGACAAGATGCGCAAGTTCCTCAAGTACGAGATGGATCGGTACCTGACGGGGCGCGGGGGCGAGCGCATCGAGGAGCTCCCCCTCTACCTGGTCGAGGACCAGCCTTACATCCACTACCGCAAGGGGAGCGTGGTCATGTACGCTCTGAGGGACGCGGTCGGCGAGGCGCCGCTGAACCAGGCGCTGGCCGCCTACGTGAAGGCGGTCGCCTTCCAGCAGCCCCCCTACACCTATTCGCTCGAGTTCCTCGACTACATCCGCAGGGCGGTCCCCGACGACAAGTTATCCCTGCTGGACGACCTCTTCCGCAACATCACCCTGTACGAGAACCAGGCACGCGACGCCACCTGGTCGCGGCGCGACGACGGCAAGTACGTCGTCCGGCTCGACGTGGAGTCCTCCAAGTTCCGCGCGGACGGCAACGGCGCCGAGAAGCCGATCCCCCTGGACGACTGGGTGGACGTCGGGGTCTTCGGGGAGAAGGGCCCCGACAGTCCGCCCGAAGGGAAGGTTTTGCTGCTGGAGAAGCGCCGCGTGAGCCGGTCCCAGGAGACCTTCGAGATCGTGGTGGATGCCGAGCCCCGCAAGGCCGGGATCGACCCGTTCAACAAGCTGGTCGATCGTAATCCCGACAACAACCTCACCACGGTCTCGATGCGCTGACGCCCCGGCCTCAGAGCGACAACAGGTACTCGACCAGGTCCTCCTTCTCGGCGTCCGACAGACCCAGCTGGAAGAAGCCGTCGTAGTGGTTCACGACGTCCTGCAGGGTCTCGAAGCGTCCATCGTGGTAGAAGCCCCCCTTCTGATGGGTCCACAGCCCCGCCAGAGGCGAGGTCCTGTACCGCTCATCGGGCGAGCGCCCCGCCTGGACGCCGTCGATGCCGATCTCCGACGGGAGGTGCATGTTCCATCCCGGCTCGGTGAAGATCGGCGGAACGTGACACGTCGCGCAGCGGGCCTCCCCCCCGAACAGCGCCTTCCCGCGCCGGGCCGCCTGCGCGTCGAAGCTGTCGCGGGGAGGATCGGGGGCCAGAAGCGCCAGCTGGTAGAAATGAAGGGCCGGCAGCTTCGAGGTGATCAGGTCCGGCTCTCCCCTCACGTTGCCGAACCCGTTGGCCGCTGCAATGGGGAACTTCACGGGATCGTTGAGGCGCGGATCGAAGAAGGTCCCCGAGCCGTGCATCTCAAGGTTGGCCACGAACGCGTTCCAGTGCGGGACCGATCCCCATCCGGTCCAGGTGTGCAGGTTGACCCCCGCGAGGCCAAAGGCGGGCGGAATGAGTGTCGGGGCGTTCACCCCGTCGAGAATGAGCTCGGCGTCGAATTTGCCGGGCCCCCACGAATTCAGCACCGCCCTGACCGTGTTCGGATCGGTGTTCAGGAGCGTGGTGAAGGGGGTGAGATCCGGGGCGATGGCGACGATGGCCCCGACGTTCAGGTCGCGGTTGGCCCATCCGTCCAGGCGGCGGCCGATCCCCGGAATGGCCGAGTCGTCCACCGTCGAGTGACACAGCGCGCACTGGATGCCGATGCTGGTGATCTCGTTTCCCCGGAAGAAGCCGGTCAGGCCCACCACGGCGTTGCGCCTGAGGAGATCGAGGGTGACCGCCGGATCGTCCAGATCGATCGCGCCCCCCTTGATCAGCTTGACCGCCCCCTCGCGGCAGAGCCTCGACGTCCACCTTGAGGCCCAGCTCCAGAGCGAGGCGCGGACTCACTCCGGGCCCCGTGCCGCCGTTTTCCTCGCCCGCAATCGCTTCGTGCAGTCTGAGGGCATCCCCCCAGAACGCCTGATCGCCGAAGGTGTCGAACCGGAATATCCGCCGGCCCTCGGCGAGCATCGCCAGGGAGGTCCTCTCTATCGAGCCTTGCGGGCTGGGGTTCCTGCCGAAACTGTTCTGACTGTTCGAGCTGGAGCGCTGGAAACTGGCCGCACCCAATGTGGACGCAACAAGGAAGAGCGCGGCAACACGACGAGGGTGTTGCATGCCGACACCTCCTGACAGACGGACGCCCCACGGAGCGTGTTGACATGAAGTCCTTACATAGTCATACAGGCTGGACGATGTCAATCCCTCGCCGCGCGGGCGAGCCCCACGTAGGCCCAGACCGCACCGGCGCCGAGGGCCGCGAAGGCCGCCACCGACAGCACGAACGATGCGTCGACGCCCGACTCCCAGATCAGGGCGGGCGGCTCTGGGGTGAGCTGCCACTCCGGCTGACCGGTCGCCCACAGGCGGCCGAGCGAGAACACATCGCCTCCCGCGTGCAGGACGATCCCGGGAAGGATGGAGTTGGTGGCCCAGGCCAGTCCGCCATACACCGCGGTGACGGCAAGGTAGAACGGCAGCATCGCCAGCACCGATCCTGGATGGTGGTTGTAGTGGCCGAGGCCGAACAGGGCGCCGTTCACCAGAATCGCCACGACCACTCCGTGCCGCCGCTCGATGGGGCCCTGCATGTAGCCGCGGAACCCCGCCTCCTCCACCACGCCGGCCACAATCGAGGCCATGAGCAGCAGCATGAACACCGTCGGGAACGGCATCCCGGGAGGCGCCTCTATGGGCTGCGCTTCCTGCGGGAGCCTGACCAGGCGGCCCATGATGGCGAGCAGGGGGAGCAGAGCCGTGAGGCCGACGAGGCCGGCGCCCAGCGACATCCCCCAGAGGTCGCCGTTGAGGGGACGGGCGCGAAGGCACCTGCGCCGCGCCTCTCCGGTGCCGGGAGGCCAGCCGGCGCCGCCCAGCCAGACCCAGTAGATCCAGAGGTAGAGCGCCATAACCACGGCGGCCCAGGGGACCGCCGGGAGCACGCGCAGGTTCCACCCCGCCAGGAAGCTCCACGGGAGTATCCCCGCGGCCGCCACCACGAGTCCCGCCACCACCGCGCGCAGGAGAATGGGCATGAGGGCCCATGCTAGCCTGTCCCGCATGACGCCTGCCCTCTCGATCGCCGCGGCGCAGACCGTCCCGGTGCGGGGGGCCGTGGACGCGAACCTCGAGCAGCACCTTCGGCTGGCCGGCATTGCCGCGCGGGAACGTGCCCAGGTGGTCGTCTTTCCCGAGCTCTCGCTCACGGGCTACGAGCTGGATCTCGCCCGCGATCTGGCCTTCTCGCAGACCGATCCCCGGCTGGCACCTCTCGTGGAGATGGCCGCTTCGTCGTCCCTGATCCTCATCGTGGGGGCCCCCGTCCGTATGGGGCCGCTCCTCCACATCGGAGCGTTCATCATCCACCCGGACCGCGCGGTCGACGTCTACACCAAGCATCATCTGGGAGCCTTCTCGAGCCGCGCGGCGGTGGACGGCAGCGTCCCGCCGGCGGAGGCCACCGTCTTCCACCCCGGAACATTGAACCCGCTGGTCCGCATCGGGGGCTCAATGGCGGCGGTGGCGGTGTGCGCCGACACGGGTCGCCCCTCTCACTCCGAAGCGGCGGCCGGACGGGGCGCGCGCGTCTACCTGGCCAGCATGTTCGTCATTCCATCCGACTTCGAGCCGGAGGTCGCGAACCTGCAGGCGTGCGCCGCCCGGCACTCCATGGCCGTCGTGCTGTCGAACTACGGAGGACCTTCGGGCGGGCTGGCGTCCGGCGGGCGAAGCGCGATCTGGTCCGCTGCGGGCGAGCGCCTGGCTCAGCTGGACAGGGCCGGGGCCGGCGTGGTCGTGGCCGCGGAGACCGGCGCGGGCTGGCGTACCCGGACGTTCATGCTCGACGGGCGGGGCTGACTCAGGACGGACGCTGCTTCCCGTACACGTCGGTGTTCAGGTACTTCAGGCCCGAGTCGACCATCAGCGTGACCACGGTGGCCTCCGGTCCCATCCGCTCCGCGACTCGAATGGCGGCCACCACGTTGGCCCCCGAGGACGTCCCCGCGAAGAGAGCCTCCTCCCGCGCCAGGCGCCTGGTCATCTCCTTCGCGTCGCCGGTCGTGACGGCCTGGATTTCGTCCACCACGGACGCGTCCCACAGCGGGGGCGTGTAGCCGATGCCGACCCCTTCGATCTTGTGCGGCCCGGGTTGTCCCCCCAGCAGCACCGACGACTCGGCGGGCTCGACCGCCACGATCCTGACCCCCGGCTTGTGCCGCTTGAGGACGGTGCCTACCCCGCGCGACGACGCCCCCGTCCCCACGCAGTGCACGAACGCGTCGACCTTCCCGCTCGTCTGGGTCCAGATCTCCTCGCCCAGCGGATGGTAGCCGGCGATGCTGTCCTGGTTGTTGAGCTGGTCGGTCCAGTACGTGCGGGGCCTGCGGCTCAGGCCGCGGGCCGTCTCGATCATCTCCAGGATCAGCTTCCTGGTGGTGAGCCCCCCTTCGCTCGGGACCAGGGTCAGCTCGGCGCCCAGGGCCGCCATCTGATCCAGCTTCTCTTTGCTGAAGGCATCGGAGCTGACGATGTGGATGCCGTATCCCCTGGCGGCGCACACGAACGCCAGCGAGGCCCCCGTGCTCCCTCCCGTGTACTCGATGACGGTGTCTCCGGGCTTCAGCCGGCCGTCCTCTTCGGCCCGCGAGAGCACGGCGTGCGCCATCCGGTCCTTGACGCTGCCGGTGGGGTTCTCCCACTCCAGCTTCACGAAGACGCTCGCGCATCCGCGGGGCACCACCTTGCGGAGCCGCACCATGGAGGTGTTGCCGATAGCGTCGAGGATGTTCACGGCACGGGCAGCCGGAACGCCGCCATCTCCTGGCTGTTGCGCGCCAGCAGGACGCCGCCGGCCAGCACCGGGTGGTTCCAGGTCTTGCCCTCGATCCCCGGCACGCGCGCCAGCTCGGTGAACTTCTCGGTGTCGGCCTGGACCAGCGCCAGCTCGCCCCGCTCCGAAAGCACCAGCAGCAGATCCTGATCGGGCAGCAGCAGGAGCTGTCCGTGGCCGAAGCGCCCCCCCTTCCACTTGCGCTGGCCGTCCTTGACGTCGATGCACGACAGGATGCCGCCGTCGAAGCCGAACGCGTGGCCCTGGTGAACGACGAAGTCGTTGAAGTAGGGCTTCAGCCCGGTGGAGATCCAGCGCTCCTCGACCTTCCAGCCGGCGCCTCCATGCGCGACCGCGATGCGGCGCATGCCGGTTCCCGCGAAATCGGCATCGTGCATCAGAAGATCGCCTTCCGCGGTCAGCGCCGGCTGCACGATGCGGGGACCCGGCGGCTGAGGCTTGTAATCCCAGAGCAGCTGGCCATCGGCCGGCGCGAGGCTGGTGGCCCCGGTCGAGGTCAACAGCAGGATCTGGGAGACCCCGCCGATGGTCAGGAGGTGCGGCGAGCTGTAGCCGCCCCCGCCGTTGGGACCGATCCAGCGCTTCTCGCCCGTCTCGCGATCGTAGCCGGCGAGCGTGCCGGAGGCGGCCACGACCACCACGTCGTCGACCACCAGCGGCGAGCTGGAGAAGCCCCACATCGGGATCTGCCTTTCCGTGTCGGCCGCCGCGTTGCGCGACCACACGACGGTCCCGTCACGGGCGTCGAGGGCGTTCAGGATGCCGGTCGCGCCGAACGTGTATGCGCGGCCATTGCTGAGCGTCGGCGTGCTGCGCGGGCCTGCGCCGGCATTCGACTCGTAGAAGCGGGTCGGGTCGCGGTGCTTCCAGACCGGCTCGCCCGTGGACACTCTGTAGCAGGCCACCACCTCGTCGTCGCCGTTCTGTTCCTGCGTGTACATGAGGTCGCCGTGGACCGCGAAGGACGACCAGCCCGGCCCGACGGGCCGGCGCCACAGCTCGACCGGCGGAGACGCGGACCAGTCGGTCCCGATCCGCACGCCATGAAGGATGCTGTCGCGGTCCGGTCCCCGGAAGCCGGGCCAGTCGGCGCCCGTGCCCTCCGCCTCCGGCGCCGCCCCCAGCGGCACGGCCTCGGCGGCCGCGTGGGCCATGAGTCTTTCCTCGGAGGTCTCCGTCCACCGCCAGTGCAGATCCGAGTCGGCGTCCCCGGTGAGGCCGTCGGTCCGTATGAGCGTGAACACGCAGCAGGCGACCAGGATGGCCACCACCAGGAAGGCGCGCCGAGGCCCGTCGGCGAGGTGGCGGCCGGTCACCGCCCAGACCACCAGGGCCACCCCCAGGATCGGGATGACGTAGATGAAGAACATCAACCCCATCATGCCGCCGCGGATCGACTGGTGGAGAATGAACGAGGTCCCGGCCACCGCCGCGACCATCAGCACGATGGCCCCCACGCGCTCGCGCCAGGGGACCCGGCTGAGGAAGGCCCACCACACCAGGATGACGAGGAGCCCGCACAGAATCCCGCCCATCACTCCCAGACCGGCCGCCTCGGACGAGAACAGGGGCAGGATGAACCACAGCACACACTGCACCAGCACGAGGGCCACCCCGGGCCACAGCCGGAGCGGTCGCCGTGCACTCGGAACGTTTGCCTGCGCACTGGACATGTGGGTCGCTCTCCACGGACATCCTACCAGAGGAATGGCACCAGCCGGTGCCGCACTCTGCGCCGGTACTCGGCATAGCCCGGCAGGTTCTTCGCGAGAAACCGTTCCTCGTCGAGGAGCCTCCAGAGCAGAAGGGGCGCCATCGCTGCCAGGACGGCAAGACCCCAGTACGAGCCGAGAGCCAGCGGAGTTCCCAGCAGATACAGCGACCCGCTCGCGTACATGGGATGCCGGACCACCGCGTACGGCCCCGTGGCGATCACCGTCTGGCCCTCGAAGAGCTCGATGGTGGCCGACGTGAAGGTGTTCTCCCGGTACACCCTGGCCACCAGGGCGAATCCCGCCGCCACGAGAAGGTCTCCCAGAACCACGATCCCCGCCGGCACGGACGACCACCCGAAACGGTGATCCAGCGCCGGCACGACCAGCAGGGCCACGAATCCGGCCGACACGCCGACCATGATGAGCTTCTGCGCGGGGCGCTTCTCGGCGGCCGGCCCGCCGTGCATCCGGCGCTCGAGGAGGGCCGGATCCCTCCGCATGAGGTCGAGCGTCGTCAAGGCCGATGCTCCCGTGAAGATCGAGAGATAGACCCAGGCCTGCCACCAGCGGATGGTCCCCGCGGGGACGAACAGCAGAAGGCCCATCACGGCGGCGAGCGCGGCGAGCGAGAGCCACGCTTTCGCAGGGAGACTCAGCTAGTCCTCGTCCCTGTAGAAGAAGTAGTCGGCGGTGTAGGGAACGAACGTTCTCGAGCCCACGTCCGCCGCCTGGGTGCAGCCGGTCGGGGGCGCCACCCCTCCCGTGGTGTTGACGCGGTGGATGGCGGTGGCTTCCGACAGCGTATCGCTACCGGTCGGCTCATCCTCGTCGCCAACGACGTCCAGTATGAGCCATGGAATCGCGCCCGGGGCGACGAAGTTGGGGTCGGAGGAGCTGGCCGTGGCGAATGCCCAGACGGCGCTCGTGTCCCGCGAGTGCTGCCATGTGGCCCGGGCCAGGCCGCTCTCGTCCGGGTTCGGGCTGAGGAAGTGGGTGATGATCTGCCTCCCGCCCTCGCCGAACAGCGTGGCCTGCGGACCGAAGAGGGTCCAGGCGAACCCGACCGCGGATGGCAGGCAGATGTAGTTCTGGGTGCCGATCGCATGTCCCGCGAGGAACGCTTCGGTCCCGGCCGGCGCCGGAATCCCCGGCGGCACGGGCGGAGGGGTGATGGCGTCCGGGCGGGCCGCCTGCGGCGACGGCACCGAGAGCAACATGGCGAGAGCGGCGGCGCACCCGGTGCGCGCGATCCCTGCGTTGACGACCCTCATGCTCTTCTCCTTCGCGCCCTGTGCGCGGGCTGCAGCCGCCCGTATGGCATCAATGGGCGACCAGGTTCTCCTTCACGATCTCCGGCCTGAAACTGAACACGGCGGGGTTCCCCGGGTCGACGGTTCCCCGCACCCAGTGCGTGTCGGGATAGCCGAACGTCTCCACCCGCGTGAAGTTCTCGATGATGCGGCGGCTGGTGGCGCCCACCAGAGGCTTGTCGATGCGAAACACGTGGGTGTCGCCGTGCACGTAGACCACCGGCCTGCCGTAGGCCAGGACCTCCTTCTCCAGAGCCGCCAGGAAGCCGTCGAAGCCGGTCACCCGTCTTCGTTCCGGCGAATCGATCCCCAGCCCGCCCAGCATGTACCTCTGCTGCATGTTGGCCGGCCAGGAGTTCTCGAACTGGGGGTCGGCCTGCGCGATGATCATGAGCGCCCGGCTTCCTCCGCTCCTCGCCAGATCGAAGGCCTGTTTCATCCAGGCGATGCTGGCCTCGCTGCGCGCCGCGTGCTCCGCGTCCATCTGGGGCGTGCGTCCGAGGTTGTCGTTGCTCCCCACCACCTGCATCGTGACGAACAGGACGCCCTCCTGGCGCCACCGGACATTCTCCCGGAACGCAGCGTACCGGGGCTCCTGGCTCTGGCGCGTCAGCTGCAGGGTGCGCTGGCCGAGGCTGCGGTCTCCCTGGAAGAACATCTGGCGGAGCTTCGCCAGCCTCTCCATCGGATCGTATGGGCGCGGCTTCGCCCGATGGCAGTCGGTCCAGTCGTTGTCTCCGGGCACCAGGATGAAGGGATGTCTCGAGGCCCTGGCCAGACGGACCCGGTCCTCAAAGGCCTCGTCGCTGCACGGGGGGCGGCCGCCGAGCTCCTCGGACCACGCCGCGCCATCGAACCAGAAGTCGCCGACGTGGGCGACGAAGGCCAGGTCAGCGGCGTCCATGTCCTTCATGAGGTGAGCGAACTCCCGCTCCTGCCTGGCGTCATACGGCATGTCCCCTATGAGCCCGAACTCGAACCTGCCCCCGTCGCTTCCCTTGTCCGCCCGTGCGGCGGAGTACCCGGAAATCAGGAGCATGACGCAGCAGCAGAGAATCACGTTCCGCATGCCATCTCCTCCGACTTACCTCCGCATGGCCAGGAGCAGGACGCCCCCGCAGACCAGGACGACGCCCAGCCATTCGCGCCCGCTGGGGCGCTCACCGAGAAATGCCGCCGCGAAGATCGCGACCAGAACGACGCTCAGCTTGTCGACCGGAGCCACCTTGGACGCCTCGCCCACCTTGAGCGCCCGGAAGTAGGCGAACCACGAAGCCCCCGTGGCCAGGCCGGAGAGCGAAAGGAAAATAAGCGATCTGGACGGCAGGCTGGCCGGGCTGCGCCACTTGCCCATCACAGCGACCAGCATCGCCAGCACGACCAGGATGATCCCGGTGCGCAGCAGCGTGGCGTAGTCCGGGTCGACGTCCTCGAGGCCGATCTTCGCGAAGATGGCCGTCAGCGCCGCGAAGACCGCCGAGAGGAGCGCCCAGACGAGCCATCCCTGTGACGTGTCATACGTCATTTCGTACGGGCCCACGGCAGGGTCCTGTTTGCGAACTCACCCTGCCCCGTGAGAAGGAGGTATAGATAAGAGCCCAGGCAGAACCGCCCGAAGATCAGCGCCCCCAGAGCCCCCAGCAGGAGCGCCTCGATGGCCCAGGCCACGCCGCGCCAGCCCGCGAGCAGCGACAGCCCGATGGCGAGCATGAAGGTCCCCGCCATGGCCTGCGCGAACCGCCGGGGGGCAGGCGCAGGGCCCAGCAGCGGGAAACCTTTCGGTTTCACCGCCAGGACGTTGTAGAGGGCGTCGAACGGATTGAGCCGCGGCAGGGCGGCGTTCCACCAGAGGAGCGCCGTGAGACCGAGGAACCAGCGCCACGACTGGAAGAGCACGCCCGCCAGGACCAGGGCCCCGAGGAGCCGCGGCTGCCACATCATGGCCGGGTACTGGAGGGCACAGTCATCGGGTGAAGCGTTCCTGAGGCCCTGCTGCCGGACGAAGTTCACTTCGGCGGTCATTCGATCGTCTCCAGCACGTCGGCCGGCGCCTCGGGCCCCCCGACCAGTTTACCCCTCCGGCCGCGGCTACACGTGCTGATCGACGAGGATCGTGTTGCCGTCAGGGTCCACGGCCATGAAGCTGGCGGGGCCCGTCGTGCTCTCGTCCGCCTCGTTCATCAGCTGCACACCCTGCGCCTTCAGGCGGCGCTGCAGCTCGCGCACGTCCGTGAACGTGTCCAGCTTCCGTGCGTTGCTGTCCCATCCGGGGTTGAAGGTCAGGATGTTCTTGTCGAACATGCCCTGGAAGAGGCCGATGACATGATCGCCGTTCTTCAGGATCACCCAGTTTTGAGCGGGGTCCCCGCCGAAGACCTTGAACCCGAACTTCTCGTAGAATTTCTTCGAGGCATCGAGGTTCTTGACGGCCAGGCTGACCGAGAAATTGCCCAGTTCCATGCGTTCCTCCTCTGTCTGCTGTGCAGACGCTTCAGTGTCCCTGCTTCGTCGAGCCTTCAGGTCGCAGCGCGGCGATCAGGTCGGTGGCGGCCGCGTCGAGAGATCGTTTTCCGTCGACATAGGGGCGCCAGGTTTGCTCGAGCGCCTCACGGTATTGTACCCAGCTTCCCCCTTTGAAGAGCTCGTAAAGCATGGGCGTATAGCCCGACGGGCCGCTACCGTCCAGGACACCCCGCACCGCCTCTCCGGTCGTGTAGAACAGGACGACGTGCCACAGATCGTCCGGAAGGCTGAACGCCGCCGCCTTGGCCGCCCGCTCGAGCGCCTGCCGCACCGGATCGCTTCGATCCATGAGCACGTGAGAGGCCTCGTGGATCAACACCTCGAAGCCGGCGGCCCCCTGCGGTGAGTTGGCGATAAGAACGTTACCCTGGCCGGAATCCGACCAGGAGGTATTGGCCCCGCTCCAGTCCACGGTCTCCACGACGTCCACCAGAATCGGCAGCACCTTCCATGGCTTCTGATACAGCTGCTCGACACGGGCGGCGACTCTCTCCTCGTCCACCCCCAGCTTCTTTTGTACGTCCGCAATCCACGCCCGGTTCTTGTCGTCCTGCATCGCCCAGCGGCAGGCCCTGTAGGCGGGGGCGGCCGCCGCTCTGAAGCTGCGTGCAATCTCGAGGAATTCGACGTCCCTCTCGGCTGGCCGTTCGTCCCCGAAGCCGACGAGATGCATCCTGATCAGGAACTGTTGGCGTGCCATCCACCCACTCGGAGAGATGATCTGCGCATAGTAGGCGACCGCCCCCTCCCAGGCCGCCCGCGCCGACGGGACCAGCTTCTCGAAGCAGGAGGCTTCGTCGCCCGCATGGAACAGCTCCGGCTTGTCCTTCTTCCGCGCGAGCCCCGCCGCGATCAGCGCGTCGTTGAGATTGGTGTCGAAGTCGCTGTAGAAGGCGAAATGGGGTGTCGTGACGACCGGCGTCCGCTGCGCCGTCTGACCCGGAACCGCTCCGGGCAGCAGGAAGAGCATGCCGCACGCGAGAAGGATACAGAGTTTGCGACGGTCGTGGTTCGCCAGTCGAACGCCAGCGCACACCCACGGCAGCACAGACAGCGCCACGAACGGCAGGCCATCCCAATATAACCGGGCAAAGGATCGAGCCGGTGTCGCGGGTATGGCAAGAAAGGGCACCAACCACATGCCTGTCAACACTGCACTGCTGACTCGCGCAGCGCGTGGCCCCGCAATGAGGAAGTACAGAGCCAGGACTGCTCCCGCAGCCAGAGCGGGACCCATGACCCATATTGCCGCCATCACACCGAGGACTTCTGGTGCGGAGTCCATCACTTCGAGCATGTCAGGGTGCGCGCGATAGTAAAGGATGTCGTTCACCCCCAACCACGCGAATGGCAGGGCTGCCGCCGAGAAGGCCAGATACATCAGGAATTCGAGTGCTCGCCGCATGCTCACCGCCGCTCCGCCACCGGCTCGAAGAATACGGTCTGCCCCACCGTGAGGCGCCCGCGTCGAGTGACGGTGCCGTAGACCCCGGCCTTGTTGTCCCTCACCCGAACAATCGCCTTCAGCACTTCGGCGGCGGAGCGAGCCGAGTCAGGGTCGAAGTTCACCATCGAGCAGCGCTCGTCGCGCATGGTGATGGCTATGGCGGCCGCCTCGCTGGTTTCTCCGAACGAGAGGACGCCTCCCACCCATTCGTCCTCCTCGAAGGGACCTGATCCCAGGGACCCAATCAGGATGTTCGGTCGGAATCTTCGGACATCCGGAGGCTGCGCCGTGAGCCTCCCGATTTCGCCGACCGTGGCGGAGGTGATCACGGAGATGCTCGCTTCGTCGAAGATGCCACGGCTGAGGTGCACCATCTGCACCGGTGAACCATGGCGCCGACCGACCTCCGTCGCCAATTCCTGCCCGAAGACGGACAGCTCCTCACCTTCTGGCGTGCGCACGTGCGTCGGGAGGTTTCCATCGACAGCGGGTGCCCACCCCTGTGGAGCGAACAGAATCAGCTCCGGCAGCTTGCTGGCGGTCAACCATGGGAATCCGCCCCGATCGTCAACTCGACGGAAGGCCAGGCGCCGGTCGCCGTCCAGGCCGTGCCAGCCCAGGTCGGCGACCTCGAGACGTTCGCCGCTCATGGACTTCACCGGGTACCGGAAGAGCGCCTCTACTTCACCAACCTTGATAGGCATTCACCTCCGCCGCTTCGGGACTTGCCTGTCGTGTCCAACTGGCTCAAGGACTTCTCGCCCCACCTGAATGAGCTCATCAAAACATCTCTCGAGCGGCAGGTTGGTACCTCGGCACCCATCAACGACTCTCATAGCCCACGCAAGATACTCATGACGTCGCTGCAGCGACCAGCCTACGGGCGGATTCTGGATCACTTCTCGGACGTTGGAGATCTTGTCGCCGAGCTTGATGAGCTTCGCGTCGCTCGACAGGTCAGCGGCGTGATCGACCTGGCGCTGCTTTCTCTCGGCCTTAGGAAGCGTCTTGTCGTCAGTCACTTCTTGTACAAGGGCTGTCACGACTGGGCCGAACTCGGACTCCAGCTCTTCGGGCGTCGTGCAGGTGTCCTCGAGTGTGTCGTGAAGGATTGCCGCGGCAAGCACTGCCACTTCGGCTACCCCCCCGATTCCAGCCAGAGTGTTCGCTACGTCAAGGGGATGATTGATGTAGGGCGAGGCATCACTCCCCTTCCGGCGCTGACCGCGATGCTTGTTTGCCGAAAAGGAGGCTGCCTTCAGTAGTACGGCAATGCTAGCGTCCATCGTTCTCCGTTGCCGCCCCGAAGCAATGAGAGTACCCGTCGTCATCGGTCACGAAGAACTCGGTCTGACCATAGTCGCGATTGGTGAGCTCCGACACGGTGTAGCCAAGCCGTTGCAGGCGCTCCCTCAGCGCGTGGAGGTCACCGGGCGCCCAGTAGAGCCGAATGCCCTCATAATCGTCCGGCTTGATGGATGAGCCCGCCCGCTGGTTGAGCCAGAAGCAGAGATGCTCGTTGTGAACCATGCATCCGATGAGCCGCCCGCCCTGCCGCATGGCCCGGTCCATGGTAAGACCCAGCCCTTCGACCCAGAAGCGGAGACTCTTCTCGAGATCCGCGCTCGGGATGACCGGCATGCACGCCTTGACCAGCATCGACGCCTCGTATCGTCATTCCTTGTAGTAGCCGACCCCGCAGTTCTGATCCATGACTTGCGTATAGAAGGTGTGCTTCTCGAGAGGCTTGTCTGAGCCGGGGCGAGGCCACCAATAGGTCACCTCATCGATTTTCCCTTCGGTGGCGGTCCGCATGATTTCTTCCCCGAGAGGAAAGCCCTTCTTGCCGACGATGTCCTGCAAGTGCTCACCCTTCAGGAAGGGATGAGCCGTAAGAACGCCGTCTGAGGCGTTGGCGCAGAACACATAGAGATCGCGGTCTCTGAAGCCGCCCTCGCCCTTGTTGAACATCTCGAGGGCTTTCTCCCGGTTGTCCCTCACCGCCGCAACGGCTCTCACCAACATGGCCTTGGCTTCGGCTTCAGTGCCGAATTGAGCCTGAGCTGCCGGGACAGGGGTGAGAGTGAAAGACATCAGTATCGCGCCCTGCCCGACGACGCTTGCCAGATTGCGCACCATCTCTTCCTCCGTACGGCCCCGCCCGCTCCACCCGAGATACCCTCATCATACACCTCACGAAAAGGTGCAGCGTTCTATCGCTCCGGCTCAGCGACATTCTCCTTCAACCAGTTACGCAGGTCGGTCCAGAGGTCCACGGGCTCGCCGGACGAGACATTATCCGGGTAGACGATCACTCGATGAGACGGGTTGCCGGCAGTGCGAATCGAGTCAAGCACCTATCTCGGCCAAAGCGCGCGAACGAACTCGAGCTGGCGAGCGTTCCCGTCTTCCCGCGCTCCAGGGTCAGGATCGAAATCGCTCTCCTGATTCACCAGATTCCGCGTCAGAAGGTGACCGACTCCCGGATACACCGCCAGCTCGCAGACGCCACCGCCCGCTACCACGCGATCGCAGAAGCGTCGCGCACCGCCCAGAGGCGTGAGCGTATCGTGGTCGCCGTGCACGATATGGGTGCGCGGCATGCGCTGCCGAACGTGTTCCACCGGAGAGTATGCCGCCACCGTCGCGCGGTCACGGAGCAGGCGGCGAAAGTGGCCATCTCCACTCACATCGAGGGCGGGAGACCAGAGCACAAGCGCATCGGGCCCGCCGATGCCGTATTCGCCATCGTGGGTGCCGCAGCCGATGGTTGCCGCGGACGCGGCCAGGTGACCACCGGCGGAAACGCCGGAAGCCGCCAGCCGATTCGGGTGCACGCCTAGAGCGGCGGCTTCAGCGCGCACCCAGCGAAATGCGGCGCACACGTCCGAGAGAGCATCGACGGGGGTCGTGCGTTCATCCGACAGTCGATACTGGACGGAGATGGCCACGAGTCCCGCAGCCGCGTAGCGCCGGGCGTTCGTGAATGTCCAGTCCGGTGCGCCCGCGACCCAGCCGCCACCATGGAAGAGCAGGATCGCAGGCGTAGAGCCACCTCGTCCGTGCCCTGTCGGTGTGAACACGAAGGACCGGAGCGACACGCCGTCTACCTCGCGATAGATGTACGTCACCGGCTCGGCCCGGCCGGGTGCCGGTTGCCCACCGACGCGCGCAGACTGAGAGCAGGCGGCGAGAAAGACAGTGAGCGCAAGCCCGGTTCCCGTGCGGCAGACACGCGACGCGTTCACCGGTCAGCTCCGGTCGTAGAGGTTGGTGTCGGCGCGCATCGTGGCGACATAAGCGATCAGTCGAGCCGATAGTTCCGCCGGTTGACTTAGCGCGACGAGATGTCCGCCAGGCATCTCGTCAACTGACATTCCGAGGCGCTCGCGCGCCACACGCCGTTGGAACGCGGCTGGGAAAAACCGGTCATCCCGACCCACGAGAACGCGCGTTGGCACGGTCGGCCACGCTCCATAGGTGCAAGGAAACCCAAACACGCTATCAGACTGGCGCGGCTCGCCCTGCGCCCAGGCGGCGTCAACCACCGGCTGTGGCACGTCATGGAAGAAGTCGATGAGCGGATCAAACGGAGCATCGGCCCTGCGACCGTCGCGCAGGTTCTGTTGGCGCTTGGCCTCGCCATGGCCAGTATTTTCCCACCAGTCGCCTGGAGTCTCACCGGGCGCCGGGATCATCGCATTCACCAGCACGAGCAATGCTACTCGCACCTCCTTGCACACAAGAGGCACCGTGAAGCCGGCCAGCGATTGCCCGACGAGGGCCACGCGTCTCGGTTCCCGATTGCCAATCGCGCGGACGACGGTGGCAGCATACTCTGGAAGACCGGCCCGGTCATCCGCCGCCGGCAGCTCGACAGGGACAGCCTCATGACCGAGCTCCTGCAGCTTCGGCGTGACCAGGTGCCAGTACCACGCGCTTCCGCCCGCGCCGGGAACAAGTATGAAGGTGACGCAGGCGTTGTTGAGCGCCACGTTCATTGCCTCGCGAAACGCTTGGCGGCCTCAGCCATTGCCTTGGCCCTTACCGTTTCACGATCTCTCGGCGGCGCCAGAGTTACGAGTGCGTGAACCAAGGTCCGAGCTGCCTCAGTCACCTGTTCTACGGCTAGATCAAACGCCGGCTCGTTGGCCTTGGATGGCTTGTTGAAGCCACTCAGCTTACGGACGAATTGAAGGGCCGACGCTTGAATCTCTTCGTCAGTCGCAGGAGGTTCGAAGTTGAACAATGTCTTGATGTTTCTACACACCGTTACCTCCAACTCAAGACGCCCAGCGCCCAGCGCACCCGGCGGGCGTCCAGGTACGGTCCGGGTGCATCGTTTACAGATCGGGACAAGCCTGAAGGCCTCGAAAGAGGCCTTCGATGCCCTGCGCTCAGTTCATCACCGATTATTTTACTCGATCGTTTTCCGTTTCAGAACTCTGCGCTCGGTTTGGCATCAGCCGGCCAACCGGGTACAAGTGGATCGGCCGGTTCCTTGGAGCAAGGCCATCCTGGTCTCGAGGAACTTTCGCGGGGGCCGTTGAGCTGTCCGCATAGGACGGCCGAGGAGCTGCTAGAGCCGCTCCTGGAGCTCCGGCGCAACCATCCGACCTGGGGTGCGAAGGACGCACACGATCAGCAGCGGCCGCCGTCCTGCAGCGACTGGTTCGGCGGTCAACCGTTAGGCGATCCGGCAGTGTTCGTTCAGCCTTGCCGGCTCACCATAAAGTTGATCCAGATCGGGGCGAAGGGTGAGGTGCAACCCTTCGAGACGGGATAGTCCCGATAGATTCCCAACGTCTCGCCAATGGCGATGGCCCGCTTGCGGAGTTTGGGGAAGTGGATTCCGATTTCCGCAAGAGTGCTGTTCATCGTCCACTGCACTGCGGGATCGGCATTTCCCATTTCGGACTCGATGCGATCCAGCAGCGCCGGGGGGTCGAGTCCTTCCGGACTCTTCGCGACACGCTCGGCGGTGAGGCTCCATCCGGCGCGTGCAGCCCAGCGGTCGTCACTGGCCATCCATTCTTGGCGAAGAGTCTCCTTGTCGGGGTGCTGCTTGACGACATAGGAGTTGAGCCAGTCCGCCACGTGCGCAAAGCTGACGGACCGCACCATCCGATCCATCTCTTTGGCTGACAGGTCTTTCGGCTTGAGCAGAAGGATTGCCAAGAGCTGCGCGTCGACGTTCCCGGTCTTCCAGAGAGGCATGGCCAACTCAGGGCTGGCGCTGATCTTTTTCGCCAGCACCCGGATGTCTCCGTGTTTGACGCCGAACTGATTGTCGTCGGCGCCGTACTTGGTGTTGTGCGCCCGCATCTTCTCGTTGCCCAGCGCTTTCAGCTGTTTGAGAGTTTCATTGAGGGTCATGGTCGTGATTCTCCTCGGGTGAGCCCCGCGTGGGAGTGCGGAGCCTCTCAAGCGGGATAACACCCACGTTCACGCGCGGCGGGCGCCGTCCGCCCGCCGGGTTCACGCTGTAGTTGAGCAGCCCGTCACTCCTCGTCATCAGTCTTCGCATGCTCCAGGACAAGGTCCTTCAGCAGAAGGAGATCGATGGATCGGATCACTGAGGACCCAGGTCCCTCTATGGTCGGCGTTGCTTCTGGAAGGATGACCTCGTGCCAAATGTCTGCATAGAACCTTCCTTTGACCTCGCGCACAGGCATTCGGCCCCGCCCGCTGTGTGAGATGTAGACGAGCTCGCCCGGCTTTGCGACACCCAGGAAAAGGACTACTGTTTCGCCGACCTTTGCCTCGGAGATGTCGCAGGTCCATGCTGGAGAGGCGCTAAACATGACCTCCTGGAGATCCGGGCCCTTCCAGACTTCGAGCACGTCAGCTTTCGCAACCAGCCGCTTCTTGCCACGCCCCTCGACAGCGGAGACCTTCGCAAGGACGATGTGACCGCTCTCGGCTACCAACGTTTCGAAAGGCTGCGCCGCAACCTTCGCGACGGCAGGAGCCGACATGAGCAGTAGTGTGCAGATGCCTACGAAGCCTCTTCGTGCTCTCATTCTGAAGCCTGCCCAACGCCCCGCATAAGCCGCGGGCCGGCCCGGCGCGGCGCTTGCGCTCTTTCCAGGCGACGTGACGGGGCGGACCTTCGGCTTGATGCGGTAGTTCGGCGGCGTCATGGTTTCACTCGCGTTGCACAGAACCTGCCGCGTCCGTCTGTGAGAAGGCCCCATTCGTCCCACACGCCCGAGAAGCCCCGGTATCGTCGCGCCGGATACCCATGCCTGGAGCTTCATCGACCGAGCTACTGCACGTCGTAGTAGTAGTTCACGCCGTCGTTCAGCACCGGGTCGTCGTAGCTCGTGTCGTTCTGCTCGTCGACGAGAGTCACGACGTCCTGCGTGAACTGCGGGTTACGGGAGCGGCGCAGGGTGTACGGGGTCGTGCCCCCGGTCCAGCTGATGTGCACGACCCCCGCACCGGCGTCCGTAGTCAGGCTGACGCCGACGACCTTCAGACCCAGACTGAAGTCCTCGCCGGCCGAAATCGCCACAAAGCCGCTGTTCGGCGCCGGCACGTTGCACTGCCCCCAATTGTTCGCGCCCCAGGCCACGATCGAGCCGTCCGCCTTGAGGCCTAGGCTGTGAATCCAGCCCGCGGCGACGGCCACGAAGCCTGTATTGGGCTCGGGCACGATGGACTGACCGTGGTGGATCCCGCCGCTCTGTCCGGGCCCGCCCGCGCCCCATGCCACGATCGAGCCGTCGGACTTGAGCGCCAAGGTATGAAACGCACCGGCGGAGATAGCCACGAAACCCGTGTTGGGTGCCGGCACGCTCGGGCCGCCGCCCCACGCGATGATCGACCCGTCCGCCTTTAGGCCCACGCTGTGGTTGTAACCGGCCGAAATGGCCACAAAGCCCGTATTCGGCGCGGGCACATCGCAGGGAGGTGAGAAAAACGGACATTGCCATGCGACGACTGAGCCATCGGCTTTGAGCCCCAGGCTGTGAAATATTCCCGCGGCGATGGCCACGAAGCCGCTGTTCGGCGCCGGCACGTTTGTTTCCCCGTTGGCACTTTCGCCCCACGCGAAGATCGACCCATTGGTCCGCAAAGCCAGGCTGTTGTGGTCACCCGCAGCGACGGCCATGTAACCCAGGTTGGGTAACGGACTCGCCTGCCCGTAACTATCATCACCCCAGCCGTAAATCGAGCCGTCGGCTTTCATCGCCAGGCTATGACCGGCACCCGCAGAGATCGCGACATAGCCCGAATTCGGTTGGCGAACCTCAAGTTCGCGCTCGAAATTGATGCCCCAGGCAACAACCACCCCGTCCTGCGCCGTGGCGCTGGAGATCGGTCCAGCGAACGTGAGCACCACGCAGAGGTTCATGAAGAAAACAGCACTGCGCCGTCCGCCCGCCGCCGGGTTCATGGTGGTGTAGTTGGCTGGGCGACCGTTAGTTGTTTGCATCGGGACACTGACAGCTAAGTAGGCGAAATTTCCCCGGACCCGGGAACACTGCCACTCCCTGATCACGGTACTCATGAACTGGAATTGTGCCTGACTCGTCAGCGCACAGTGTAAATCCCTTCTTCCCCTCATCGCACATCTGGCGTCGGTAACGGACCGGCCTGCTGTCCGCGCCGAATACCTTCTTGATGTCGTCGAGCGTCGCAACGTTTGACTTGAACATGAGCATATTCACCACCTTGGATCGGGCGTTGACGAAGGCTCACAGGTACGAGTAGGAATGCTTCATGGCCCTGCTGCTCCAGCCCGCCTAACGTTCACGCTCACCCGCGGCGGGCGCGGTCTAAGCCAATACCTGACCCACGCCGCCACAAGTCTTGACGCGGTTGCCGGCCATCCTCACCCCGGCTCGACCCGGAAGATGACGCGCGTCAGCGATCGTGCTCCGTCCTTCCCCCCGCCGAGCGCTCTTTCACCTCCCACCAGCAGGCGCTTGGCGTCCAGGCCGGCCACGTCCTTCACGGCGGCGCTGCCGAAGCGGACGCGGCCGTGAGGCAGCTTGGCCTCGATCGAGAGGAGTGCGAGTCGCACGGTGGCGCGGCGCCCGGATGAACGGACGGCATCACCCACGCTCCCCTCCTCATCCACGGCCCGGCAACGGAGCTTGACGTCGGCGAGCTGGCGGCGGACGTCGTGGCAACGGGCGGCGGCGCCGACGGCAACCGTCAGGTTCTCCGGGTCGATGGTAATGGCGGCGTCCGGTGTGGGCGCGGTGGGTCGCGTGCCGGGCGAGACATCCCCTGTGGGCCCGGGACTCGAAGAGTGCGGCTGCGTGCTGGCCGCCCGCTCTTCCGCCGCGCGCGCGGCTGCCGCACGTTCCCCCGCCACCACCACCGCCCCCCCCAGCGCCGCGCGCACGATGCCGCCCAGCAGCGCGTCGACGGGCTCCCCCGGCGTCGCGGGCGGCAGCAGAATGCCAGGGTTGAGCCGGCCGTCGGGGTCGAACGCCTGCTTGATGGCACGGAATGACGCGATCTCGGCGGGGGTGAACTGCGAGCGCATGTGGGGCAGCTTGTCGCTCCCCACGCCGTGCTCGCCAGTCATGGTGCCTCCCAGGTCGAGGGCGACGCCCGTCATCTCGTACGCGGCGGCGGTGACGGCCTTGCGCTCGCGCTCCTCGTGGAGGATGACGGGGTGCACGTTGCCGTCGCCGGCGTGGGCGACGATGGGGACATCGACCTTGTGCCAGGCGGCGATCTGGCCAACGCGGGCGACGACGTCGGGGATCTTCTGGCGCGGCACGGTGACGTCGCCGACAAAGTACTTCTTGCCGCCGGCGGTCATCGCGATGCCGAACGCCAGACGCCCGGCCCACAGCGCCGAGCGCTCCTCGGGAGTGCGCGCCACGCGCACGGCCGGGTCGGCGCGCTTCAGCACCGGGAGCAGGCGCGCCGCGCTCGCTTCCACCTCCTCCAGGCCTCCGTCGACCTCGGCGAAGAGCAGCGCGCCGGCGTCCTTCGGGTAGCCGGAGGGGCGCCAGGCGTCCAGCACCTCCACGCCGCGCCGGTCGATCAGCTCGAGCGCCGAGCAGGTGATCCTCGCGGCCACGATCGACGAGACTGCATCGGCCGCTGCCTCGATGCGGGGAAAGGCGGCCAGGGCCGTCCAAGTGGCCGGCGGCGGGCGCCGCAGCCGCAGCTCGGCGCGCGTGACGAGGCCCAGCGTCCCCTCCGAACCGATGACGACCCCAAGCAGATCGACCGGGTCATCTTCGCGCAGCGTGACCAACCGGCCGTCGGCCAGGGCCACCTCGACGGCGTGCACGTGGTGGAAGGTCACGCCGTACTTGATCGCCGCCGGGCCGCCGGCGTTGGTCATGATGTTGCCGCCGACGGTCGAGATGGGCCGCGAGGCGGGGTCGGGCGACCAACAGAGGCCGCGCGGCGCCAGGTCCTGTTGGAGCGCCGCGTTGACGAGCCCAGGCTCGACGACGGCCCGCAGTCCCTCCTCGTCGATCGAGACGATGCGGTTCATCGCCATCATGTCGACGACCACGGCGTCTTCCCGCGGGACGAAGGCGCCGCACAGGTTGGTCGCCGCCGCGCGAGGGATGATGGCGAAGCCACGTTGGGCCGACAGCTTCATGAGCGCCGTAACATGCTCCGTCGTGTGCGGCCGCACGACCGCCCCCGGCCGCCCGCGCACCCCGAGGTGGTCCTTCCCGTACGGCGTCACCGCGTCACCCAGCAGCACCTCGGCGTTGGGCAGCGCTGCGGCGAGATCGTCAAAGGGGGTGGTCACCGCGCGCCCGCTGCGGCGAGGCGGCAGGCCTCGCACCACGACTCACGATCGCTATCGTAGCCTGTCGGCACTCAGGTTCACCTTGCGTCTAGCCCGCCCAACGGACCGCGTAAAGGATGTACCCGGACTAAAGTGTCAACGATGTACCCGGCCGTTCACGGTGGACGCGGCGAGCGCCAGGATGACCGGCTTACGATAGTCAGGGTCTTTCTCATTCACGTAAACCTTGCCTGTGGACAGGTCGATATTCGTGTAAAGCTCCGCGTACCTGTGCTCGTCTGCTGGTTCGGGCTCGAAGAACAGCTTGATCTTCACGATTCCTCTACCTCGATCGCGGGGGTCGCCTGCAAGAGTGATGGCAGTGAAAACAGTCGTCGCCTGCATTCCTGACGGTCGCAGCTGAGTGCCGTAGAGCTGGTCTATCACTCGCAGTAGCTGGTCGCTCTCGGCACCGACAGATCTGAATTCTACGGACCCCTGAAATGCTCCCGGAAGGTCAGGACCAAAAGATGCCTCTTTCCACGTGGCCCCCAACACGACTTCCAGGGCGACGGATTGGCCATCATGACGACCGTTCGCTCGAAATCTGTGGCTGCCATCAGCGAGCGTGCTGTGGTCATGGATAACAAACACGAGGTCATGGAAATCTTGCTCGCTCTCTGACGTAATTTCTACGAACTCCTTCGGGCGCGACACGCCCCCGCAGCCAGCCAGCATGAAGGCAAGTAAAGGCACGACTACCAGGGCAGCACTTTGAGCGTGCATCAATTCCCTCGTGCGGCTAACGCCCAGCATAACGCGCGGCGGGCGGCTCAGCTCTCTTGACCCAAGCACTGGCCCGACTGTTGACGAGCGGCAGTAAGAACGCACCGCCCGGCGTGGCGTTCATGCTGTAGTTAGCCCGAACCATTGGACTCACCTGGGTTTCCGGCGGCTGTAGCGGGGGTGCCCCTCTGCCGGTTGCTACCGCCTCTAGAAACGTTCGAACCGTATCGCAGTTGCTGCTAACAAGTACACTATGAGTTCAGTCACCCGCACGGACGGCGATTGCCCCTGAGATGCGTACCAGAGAACTGAGATCAGACCGTATCCGAATAGCGCGTAGGCAGCCAGAGCCTTCCGAAGCACCAGACCAATACCAAGGACTGCAAGAAGCACCACGTCTACCCAACTAAATGGCGACAGCTGTCCGGGGCGTGTTAGCAGCATCGCGGCAGTGAATCCCGCGCGCAGGAACGCAAACGCCGCGGCGCTCCGTATCCACAGCTTTCCGTAGAAACCGCCAAACAGCGCGTCGTATCTGTTCTCTGGATTCATGTCTTCCGGGCTAACGCCCACGTTCACGCGCGGCAGGCGAGCGAGCGGACGAAGTCCGCGCCGAGCCGGCCGCCTGCCGTCGCGTGCAACGTGTGGTTAGGCAGACACATCATGGCTGCGCCGCAGGTGGATTAAAGTCGATCTTGTCGATGTCGTACCATGCGCCCCACGCACTTAGGTCATATGTGGTCATAGGCTTTCCAGGAGCTTCGATTCGAAGTTGGGCGCCATCCGCTGCGAACGTAAGGTCACTGCTTTGGCCATTCACAGGAGTCAGGAGCACACGATGTTTTGTCAGATCGGGAGCGTAACAGCCAGCCGATGATTTCATCGGTAGACGGAAGAAGAGGTCACCGTCCGCGGTATAGCGTTCAAACGCTATTGCGCCTGTGTAGTGTCTGTAACGCCACGCCCCAACTATCTGTTGTGCACTCGGATCAGGTGCGCCGATACGGTCACGTCGCAGTGATGGGGCTCCGGGTGCTTCCTCGACGATGGTGTCACCCTCAAACCGTATAGAGATGGGAGGCGGTTGCTGACTGCCCGGACCTGCAGCCGGGTCACGAACTGTGAGCACGTTGTCATGGAGCTCGTAACGGAGCTTGACCAAGACGCTGATGGACTGGACAAACGATCCGTCCGAGCGAAAGTCGATGACATGGCCAATGCCACCTTTGGATGTGTCATGAGACTCCCACCGGCCCACGAGCATCTCCGAAGCGGGAGGTGGGCAACTCATTGCAGCGAGTAGGAGCGAAGTGACGATTACCATTGCGTCTCCTGCCTAACTATAAGTAGATCGTTCTGTAGAAGACAACTTGCTGTATAAGCCAGCTTCCGGTTGGTGCGGCTCCGGACCGCTGGGACCCCCATCTAATCCAGGCCCCGCTCCCGGGAGATCGCGCAAACCATTGTACACGCTGTGGCTGCATGTTGATCTCTGCTGTTCATGCGTGCAGGGATAGACTGCAGACGAAGCTGTCTAATCCGTTAGGACTGCAGCAGTGGGCAGGCGCACCCGGGAGGGAATCGCCCACCGCGCCGGTTCGTGCCGGCCGCAGCGGGGGCCCCTACTTCCCTGCCGCTCCGGAGTCGGCCACCGGGAATGTCACGAGGCACTTGGCTCCGGCGGCCAGCTTGAGGGTGGGGTTGGGGACCTCCAGGCGCACGCCGATGGTTCCGCTGGCGGCGTCCACGACGGGGTCGACGATGGTCACCGTGCCGTTGTTGGTGCCGCCGATGGAGGCTTCCCACTCCACCTGGCCGACCATCCCCACCTTGACCCGGCGGTAGAGGGTCATGGGGACGACGGCCTCCACCCGCAGGGGGTGGATCTGCGCCAGTTCCAGGACGGGCTGCTCCTCCACCCGCTCGCCGGGGTGGAACATACGCTTCACCACAACGCCGTCGATGGGGCTGGTGATGATGCGCAGCTTGAGCCGTTCCTCGGCTTCGCGTTCCTCGAGCTTCAGGAGCTGGGCTTCGGTGGCCAGCTCGTCGCGCTCGTGGATGGAGATCATCTGCTTGCGGTAGAGCTCCTTGTTGCGCTCCATTTTGCGGGTCGCGAACTCGGAGCGCTGCTTGGCCAGGTCGTACGCCGCCCGCTCCACGCCTGCCTGCAGGGTGAAGAGCACCTGCCCCTTCTTGACGAAGTCCCCTCGGTCCACCTTCACCTCGTCCAGGATCCCAGGCACGGAGACTCCGATCTTCGACTCCATGTACGGTTCCACCAGGCATTCGTATTTGTCCGCGCGCGCGGGGGTCGCCGTCAGAACGGCGAGAGCTGCCCACAGCGCGGCGGCGAGGCTGCGTCTGACGTGCATGCGTCCGGCTCCTTCACTGAAGATGCGCATCGATCGCCCGCAGGTCCGTCACGCTGAGCGTGCCGGCCGATTGCTTGAGCTTCACGCTGTTGAGAACATAAAGGTATCGGTTCTGCGCCAGGTCCCTCAGGGCGGTGTACAGGTCACGCCGCGCGTCCAGCACGATGAGGCCGGTGTTGACTCCGGACCGGAACCCCTCTTCCTTGGCTGCCACGGCGCGCTCGTTGGAGAACACCGACGTGCGCAGGGCGTTGACGCGCTCGATGCCGTTGACCACGCCGTGAAACGCGGCGCGGGTCTCCCGGTCCACCCGGCGCTTGTCGCGCTCCAGATCCTCGCCGCTGATCGATTCGCGCAGCTCGGCTGCGTTGGTCAGCGCCAGACGCCTCCCTCCTTCGAACAGAGGGACCGCCAGACGGAGCGAGAGGTCCGTGGTCGTGGTCTGGTTGCCCCCCCCGAAGACCGTCCCTTCCGTGTCGCGGTCGTTGTAGGCGGCCACGAAGTCCAGCGTCGGGTAGTAGGAGGCCTTCTGGCGGCGCACCTCCAGGCGCGCGATCTCCTGGCCTTCGATCCGCGCGCGGATCGTGAAGTTCTGGAACATGGCGGCTTCGACCCAGGCCTCCACGTGGGCGTTGTCGGGAGGCACGAAGGGAAAGCTCTCGCTCAGGCGGAACGGCTCGATCGGGGACACGCCCGTGATCTCCTCAATGGCCTGGCGGCTGTCCTCCACGGTGTCCCTGGCCAGGCTCTCGGCCGCCTCGGACAGGGCGAAGCGGGCGCGCGCGTCGTGCAGGTCGGTGATGGTGGCCAGCCCCGAGCCCATGCGCTCCTCGGTTTCCAGGAGTTGGCGGTAGTTGGCCATGCGCTCCGCCGTGGTCAGCTCGAGGTTGTCCCGCGCCGCCATGAAGTTGAACTCCGCCTGTGTCACGCGGAACATCAGATCCTGCTCCGAGGCCTGGAACACGGCCTCGGCCTGGCGCACCTCGGCGCGCGCCTGGGGCATGCGCCGGATGGCGGCCGAGCGGTAAACCGGCTGGGTGAGCGACACCGTCCAGTTCAACGTGTCGAAATCACGCTGCCCCTCCTGGAAGAGGAAGCTCTCCGTCTCGGAGACGTCCTGGTAGGTGCGGATCCGCTCGGCGCTGCCGTCCACGTACGGGAGCAGGCCGGATCTCGCCTCGCGCAGGATCTCGTCCGCTATCTGAAGCTGGTACTCCGACTGCCGGAAAGTCGGATCGTTCTCCCTCGCCAGCAAATAGAGGTCCACCAGGCCGTCCGCCTTGGGAACCCCCGCCGAGGCGAGGAAGGCCAGGACCATCATCAAGCCCCGGCCGAGATGGCCCACACACCGCATGCACTCCCTCCTCCTGAACGAACGCTTCCGCCTATTCTCCGCGTCCGGCGAACGCCAGAGCGCTTTCCACCGTTTCGTCGAGCTTGAGCAGGTCGCGCCTCATCAGGTAGTGCCGCCGCTCGGCGCGGCGCTGGGCCGACCGGAACAGACGGGCCACCAGCCACCGCGGCCTGCCGTCGGAGGGGCGCAGCCCCAGCGCGAGGCGCTTCAGGTGCGGATGCCCCTTCAGCAGATCGTCCTGCAGCGAGATGAAGGCCTCGCACGACCCAGGGTCTCCCTGGCGCGCGCAGCGTCCGAACAGCTGCCGGTCGATGCGCCCCGCGTCGTGCAGCTCGGTGGCGATGACGTGCAGCCCTCCCATGGCCGCCACCTCGGGCTCCAGCTTGATGTCGGTCCCCCGCCCCGCCATGTTGGTGGCCACCGTGATCTGTCCCACGCGCCCCGCGCGCGAGACCACGTCGGCCTCCACATCGTCCTGCAGCGCGTTGAGGACGCGGCACGGCACGTCCTTCCCGGCCAGCAGCTCGCTCAGGTGCCGCGAGTCGGCCACCGTGCGCGTGCCCACCAGCACGGGACGTCCGCGCTCGTGCAGCTCCTTCAATCGCGCCACGACCCCGTCCCACTTCGATTCCGTGGTCCCGTACACCCGCGTGGGCAGATTGGCGCGGATCATCGGTTTGTGGGTTGGCACCGAGACCACCTGGAGTCGGTAGACCGACCACAGCTCGCGCGTGGCCTCTTCCGCGGTCCCGGTCATGCCGGCCAGGGTCAGGTAGCGCCGGAAGAAGCGCTGGTAGCTGATGCGCCCCAGGACTTCCGTCTCCGAGGTGAGCTCGCAGCCTTCCTTGGCCTCGATGAGCTGGTGCAGCCCGCCCTCCCAGGAGCGCCCCGGCATGGTGCGCCCGGTGTATTCGTCCACGATCTGGATCTTCCCTTCCTTCAGGACGTAGTGGCGATCCCGGTGGAACAGAAGCCGCGCGGTGAGGGCCTGCCGCGACAGCTCCTCGCGGCGAACGCGCCCCGTCCACAGCCCGCCTGCGCGGGCCCCCAGGTCCTCCAGATGCTTGCGCCCCGCCGAGGTCAGCTCCACGAACCTTCGCGGGAAGTCGACGGTGTAGTGGACGTCGGGCCGCAGCTCCTGGCTGATCTCCAGCGCCTGGCGGTAGAGCGCCGCCTCGTAGGTGCTGTCCCCGGCCCCCGAGATGATGAGCGGCGTGCGGGCTTCGTCGATGAGCACGCTGTCGGCCTCGTCCACGATGGCGAAGCACAGGCCGCGCAGGCGCAGCTGGTCGAGGCGCCTCGCCTTGCCCCAGGCCCGCTCCAGGCGCGCCTGGATCGGGCCGGGGCGGCGCCCCATCTCCAGCCGGTCCCTCAGGTAGTCGAACACGACCTCCTTGTTGGTGCAGTAGGTGACGTCGCAGCGGTAGGCTTCGCGGCGCTGCTCCATGTTCATGTCGTGGTGGATCACGCCCACCTTCAGGCCCAGCGCCTTGTACACGGGGCCCATCCAGGCCGCGTCGCGCTGGGCCAGGTAGTCGTTCACCGTGATGACGTGAACCGGGATGCCGGCCAGGGCCGCCGTGCAGGCCGGCAGCGTGGCGGTCAGGGTCTTCCCTTCTCCGGTGCGCATCTCGGCCACCATCCCCTGAAGCAGCACCTGCCCGCCGATCAGCTGCACGTCGAAGTGGCGCATCTGCAGGCGCCGCGTGGACACCTCACGGATGATGGCGAACGCGCGGGCCACCAAGTCGGGCTGGAAACCGCGCGACTTCAGCTCGGGGCGCAGCGCGCGTGCCTGCCACCCCAGCTCCTCCAGGCTCATCCCTTCGTACTTCGGCCCGATGGCGTTGACCTCCTTCACGATGGCCGCGAAGCGGGACAGGCGTCGGTTCCTCAGCCCGCGCAGCCGGCCCAGGGCGCCGGCCATCAGGCGGTCGAGGGTCTTCTCGTCCTCGCGGGAGCGCTCGGGGTAGAAGCCGCTGGCGATTTCCTGTCTGAGGGCCGCGCTGGTCGACATCAGACGTTGAATCGCTTGAGGAAGAGCTGCCGCGCGGACCGGTAGAGCTGCCATCCGATCGGCATCGTGCCGTGGTCGAACCGGACGTAGGCGCGCGAGCCGAAGAACACTTCGTCGATGCGCCCGCCCAGTCTCAGATCGAACTGGAAGAGACGCTCCATGGTCTGGGTCTGTCCCTTGTCGGTGGGATTCACGGCGATCTCTCCGCCGCCGGCGCTCCCCAGGATGGTGCTGGGCAGCCTCTCCACCGCGCCGGGGACCTCGCGGATCACCTCGGCTTCGATGATCTCGTCCAGACGCTCGGTGAGGCGCACATGAACCCCCTGCGTGGTCCCGCGCACCAGGTCGATGCGCGATTGCGGCACCACCGCCCTCACCATGGGGCGGTCCACGTCCGCCACGTAGGCGATGAGGTCACCTTGCTTGAGATAGCGATCGGGCATGTCCTGCGCCCGCGGCATCAGGAACACGCCGTCCATGGGGCTGCGGATGAGCAGGGCCGCGCTCCTCTCCTCCACGCGGGCCAGCTCTTTCTTCACACCCTGAATCTCCTCCAGGATGATCTGGGCCTGCACGTGATCCAAGGTGAGGGCCCAGTCGCGCCGGCTCTCCAGCTCGGCCAGGCGCGCCTTCAGCACCCCCGTCTGGCCATCCAGCAGCGGATCGTGGCACGACACCAGCGGCTGCCCGGCCGTCACCCGGTCCCCTGGGCTCACCAGCACCTGCTGCACGAAACCGTCGGTGCCGGCCCTGACCAGGGACTCCTCGGGGACCCAGACCACTCCCTCGGTGCGGGTCCACGACGGGAAGGGGACCACGAACAGCAGCGCCGCCAGGAGCACCAGGCCGGCCGCGCTCAGCGTGAGCGCCCGGGGGCGGTTCTCCCGCAGCTGGGGGCTGGACAGCAGGAACGCCACCCCCTTGCCGATCGGCAGCACCACCATGGTGCCGATCGCCCAGATGGCCAGCAGCAGTCCGATGATGAAGAACTTGCCGGCGATGAAGAGCGCGATGGCGGTGTAGATGAAGGCGCGGTACACGAACGAAGCGACCGTGTACAGCACGAACCAGAAGCGCTCCCCGGGCCCGGAGTAGGGGGTCTGGGTGCGCTTCATCCCCAGCAGGTACTTCTTGGTCAGGTAACCGGTGTAGGTCATCCCGCGCTGGGCGAGGTTGGGGATCTCCAGGAGGTCCGACAGGATGTAGTAGCCGTCGAACCGCAGCAGCGGGTTGGCGTTGAACACGATGCTCGAGACGCTGCCGATGAGCAGCGTGTTCCAGGCCAGCGATCGCATCATGCCCGGCTCGAGCGCCAGCCAGAAGAAGAGCGCCACCGAGGCCACCAGCAGCTCGACCAGGATCCCGGCCGCGCCCACCAGGGCGCGTCGGTGCTTCTCACGAAACTCGCTGGCCGTGGAGGCGTCCACGTAAGGGACGGGGGTGAGCACCAGCAGCATGATCCCCATGTCGTGGCATTCGGCGTCCCAGGCTTTGAGGAACCACCCGTGCCCCAGCTCGTGCAGGAACTTCACGACGGGGAACATCAGCCAGATGGCGAGCAGGTTCTGCGCCGAGAGGACGCGGTCCACGACGTTGCTGGTCAGGTCGGTCCAGTGCGCCGCGGCCAGCACGGCCGCGGTCCCCACCACGGCCAGCCACAGGATCGCTCCCACCGGGCTGACGAAGGGGCGCACCAGAGGCAGCGTGGCGGCCAGGAACCTGTCGGGATCGAAAAGCGGGATGCGCACGGCCAGGGGGCTGCGGAAGGTCTGCCAGAACTTCGACTGCTCCATCTTGCGGGAGCGCCGCAGCAGCTCGGCCGTGTCGGGCGGCACGTCGCAGAGGATCATGTCCGCCGAGTGGAGCTGGCTCAGGAGCTGGACGACCTCCGTCTGCGTGGGGCCGTCGTCACCCAGCTCGGCAACAGCGTCCTCCCACAGCTCCTGCACGGTGTGCTCGCCGTCCATCCGGCCGAGCAGGTGGTACACGCTGGGAGGAAACCGGTAGAAGCGCCCCTTGGTCTGGTCCTGGAGGACGTACCAGATCTCGCCGCGATAGTCGTGGCGACGCACCTGGGCGTGTCCCCTGAGGCGCGGTTTGAGCTCGGCCACACGGTACCAGGAGGGGCTGAAGAGGGACTCGTTCATCGCCTCCCCCGCTCACGGCCACCAGGACCAGACCCAGAGCCTGGCCCAGTCGATCAGGTCGTGGGTCCAGATCCAGATGAGCCGGCGACGATCGATCTCCACCTTGGCGAAGCCCTCCATTCCGGGGCGCAGCCGCTCCGAGATCTTGTCCAGCGAGGCCTCCACGATGAAGTGGTTGTGCCCCTCCTCCGCCACCGAGACCGGGGTGACCTTGGTCACCTGGAAGCGTAAGCGGCTCTCCGGAAGCGACGTCAGGATCAGCGTCCCCTTCTGTCCGGGCTTCACGTCGCGCACGTCCCGCTCGTCCACGCGCAGCATGAGCCGGTACGACTCCAGCGGCGCTATTTCGTACAGAAGCTGCCCGGCGTCCACGGGGGCGCCCAGCGACTGGCTCAGATCCCCGTTCACCACCAGCCCGTCGAAAGGAGCCACGATGCGGGCCCGGCTCATCTGCTCATCCAGCAGAGCGAGCTCCGCCTGAGCCTGGTCCATCTTCTTGCTCGACACGCGCATGGCGGCCATGTCCCCCTCCGCCATCGCCTTGCGCTGCTCCATCAGGAACTGCTCTCTCTGGCTGGACCACTTGGCGCGCTCCACGTTCAGGTCGCGCACGTCCATGCTGCACAGCACGGCCCCCAGCTTCACCACGTCGCCCGCGCGGGCCGGGGCCTCGGCGATGAAGCCCCGGTACGGGGCGGTGACGGCGCGCCGGACCTCCCCTTCCAGGGTGGTCTTGGCCGTGACGCGGTACAGGCCCGTCGCGAAGGTGAAGAAGATGGCCAGCGCCACGATCGACGCCGTGATCAGCTTGAGCACGGCGTGGCGGGGGCCGGTCAGCTTCCTGATCTGGGACCAGAGGCTGTCGCCGGCCTTGGTGATGAGCAGCCGGTCGTTGCGCCGCTTCTCCTCCAGGATGGGCCCCACCAGCGCCCCGATGCTGTCCACCACCTCGACGGCTCCCCGGTCGAAGGGCTCGCCACCGGCCCTCTCCAGGGTGAGGGCCCCGTAGGCACGCCCCTCGGAGTCGATGAAGGGGACGGTGCAGACGTATCGGCTTCCGTGGCCGCGGGCCAGCTGCTCGTGCGCGTACAGCACGTGCGCCCCGGCCTCCTCGGTCTCGGGATAGACCAGAATCGCGTGCTGGTCGACGCTCTCGCTCATCGCGGTGCCGATCGCCCGGATGAGGTTCATCTGCTTCTTGAACTGGGCGCTGTGCGACAGCGCGCTGACGCGCACCTGGCGCCGCGAGAGGAAGCCGAGGCTGACCCGATCGCACTCCAGGCGCGTGGCCAGCTCCGTGGCCACGGCGGTGGCGGCCCCCTGGAACCGCCCTTCCTCGAGCGCCCGGGCGGCCATCTCGAGAGCCAGGCGCAGATGGCTGCCGCCGCGGCTCTCCGGGTCGGTCTGCTGGCGCAGCACCCAGTTCTGCAGCCAGGCCACACCCCACTGAAGCTGGCGCATGCCGGCCTGGAGCTGGGGCTGGGGGCGGGACGAGATCTGCACCGCGGCGGCCCCCTGGACGCGCCCTGCCGCCCAGACCGGATAGGCCAGGTGGAAGGGCGCGTCCGAGGTGCCTTGTCCCGGCGCCGGCTCGGCGCGCAAGGCGATTCCCTTGCGCTCCTTGAGGGCGCGCTCGACCACCGAGGCCAGCTCGAGCCTTTCCTCCGCGCCGCGCGGCCAGAAGGCCACCGGGGCGAAGGCCCCCGTCTCGGGTCTCTTGAGGACGACCACTCCGGACGAGGCTCCGCCCAGCATCTGGCACTGGAGCGTCAGCCATGCGGCGCAGAAGCTCTCGGTGCTGGTGGCTTCCTGAAGCTGGCGCCAGAGCGCCTGGTTCAGGTCAACCACGGTGCCTGCGGGCGCCGCGGGCTCTTCAGCCGTCCGATTCGAAGGCGGGGTCTCCGGCATGGCTCAAGCCGCGCGTCCCGGGGCGTCGTTCCCGATCAGTGCTTTTGCTCCTGGCGCTCGGGGCCGCCGAGGGTGCCGAAGCGCTTCTCGTACTCGGCCACCACGTTGCCGATCAGGAGCGCCAGCCTCTTGGCCGCGAAGGGGCTCAGGATGATCCGGTCGGTGAGCTGGACCTTGACCTCCTTCGTCTCTGCATGCCAGGTCTGGTTCGTGCCGAACAGCAGCGTCACTTCCTCGCGCGTGCTCGCCACGTTGCAGACGTTCGCGTACGAGGTCTTCATGGTGCTGTCGTCCCACTTCACCTTGGGCATAGCACCAGTCGCCTGGTCCACCTTGCCGTCCATGGATCCTCCTCAAAATGACGTGATTGGGCTGGGAATGACGTACTTTACCCGCAGACCCGCCATAAGACAACGGGTTTTTCCAGCGGGGACACACCTTTCCACCGGGACTCCCGCCTGGTCGGGTTCCTGACCTGAGCTACCGGTTCAGGATGAGCCAGTCGTCGGGAGTTTCGGCCAGCAGCGACTCGCCAGGGTCGGAGACCGAGTCCTGCTGGGCAGGACGGGCAGGGGCCGTCCGGCGCGTCAGATCCATCAGCCAGCCGCTCACCTCGGCCTCCAGGGCGCCGTCTCCTCCCCGGTGGTTCGATGAGAGGGCATCCAGCCCGGCCGCGGTCCCTTCCCAGGACAGGGTCTGGGGCGCCGCCATCTGGTTGTCCATGAAGCCGGAGACAGCCGCCGAGCCGAGGTTGCCGTCGTTGGTCTTCATGGTGAACCGGCCGAACGAGGCCTCTCCCTTGGCCAGAAGGCCGAACCGGCCGTCCACGGACGTGGCGTTGAAGGCGTAGCCCAGGACTGTCTGCCCGTTGAGCCCCACGCTGACCGTCGAGCCGCGCAGGGTCAGGCTGACGGTGTAGTCCACCCCCGCCTCGATGGGCGTGCTGAACGAGGCGTCGATCTTCCATCCGTCCCGGGCCGTGCGATGGCCAATCAGCACCTGGTCGGTCACCGCGTCGATGGCCACGAACTTGAAGTCATCGTCCGCGTACCGGTCGAACACCACGCCGGCCCGGCCGCTGGTCTGCAGCACGGCGGTCATGTCGAGGGCCGAGTTGGCGGCCAGCCGGTCCACGGGCAGATGAGCCAGGCTGATGGCGGCGTCGCCACCCGCGGCAGGGGCTCCCTGGTAGCGGCCGGGGATCGTCTGCCACTGGCCCGTCGCATCGGCGCCGAACAACGAGCCGGTCCCCGCATCGAACTCCTCGGTGGCCTGGAACGTCACCTGCGGCGGCAGCACCTTGACGGCGATGTCGTCGAAGCGGCCCCGCGAGTTGTCCGCCCCCACGCCCACCAGCCCCCAGTTCAGGCCATAGGCAAACCCGTCGATCACACGGGCGGCCCAGGTGTGCGAGAAGACGGTGGAATTGTTCACGATGAGAGACGCCGTCAGGCCGTTGATGGCCAGCCTCATGTTGTAGAACTCGTCCGGCTTCGCCTGGAAGGGTGTCTGCTTCAGCACCTCCCAGCCGTTGGCCGTCCTCTGGCCCATCACCAGCTTGTTGGTGAAGATGTCCACCCCGGCGAACTTGAAGTCGGTGGGATTCTGGTAGTCGAACAGGACGTAGGCGTTCGCCCTCCAGCCCGCGGTCGGCTTGATCACCCGCACCGATGCCTCGAGGTCGAAGTAGGTCGGCAGCTGGTCGCCCACGTGGTAGACGCTCACCGAATCGCCGCCCATGTTGAGAGGAGCCACCTGCAGAGCTCCGCCCGAAACCGCCCAGACGCCGCTGACGGTGCTGAATCCCTGCATCTGGGCGTTGTTGAAGTTCGCGGACTTCAGCACGTCACGCGGACCGCCCGGGATCCCGCCCGGCTGCGGGTCGGAGGGAGCTCCGGTCTGCGCATGGAAGTCGGCATCCTGCTGGATCACCAAGCCGATCTCCCCGCGCGGCTCTCCGTTGCGCAGCGGATCGGCTCCGGTGTCCGCGGCGCGGGTCGGGTCGGCGCCGTCGCCGGCCGACAGGGCGTACAGGAACCCCGGCAGCGCCGGCTGCAGCGCGCGGCTGACTGTGCCGACGCCGAACGGCGAGAAAGGAACGAGGTAGGCGTTGAACTCGCCCGTCCAGTCGATGAGGCGGTCGCCGCCGGTGTTGCCCATCAGGACGTCGCGGCCCGCGCCACCGAAGGCGCGATCTTCGTAGCTGGGGTGCGTATCGGGCTGGTTGTTGAGCCCGCCGTTGGTCCCAAGCAGGTCGTCGCCGTTCATCAGGTCGTTGCCGAACCCGCCGTACATGTTGTCGCGTCCGGTGCCGCCCACCAGCCAGTCGTTCCCCAGGTCGCCGAACAGGGCGTCGTTGCCGTCGCTCAGCTTGACACCCAGGTTCGGATCGGACTCGACCACCCCTTCGTTGCTCACGAAGTTGAGCAGGAAGGCCTTGCCGGTCCCCGTTTTGGACAGGGCGCCTCCGTCGGTCAGCAGGATCTGGCGCAGGGCATCGAACTCGTCGTACAGCGCGAACTCGCCGGCGCGCCTCGTGGGATCGAAATGCGCGGCGTCGGGATCGTCCGGGTTGAAGCGCAGGGTGTTGCCCGGGTTGAAGGGACGGTTGAAGTCGCTGCGCACCACGCCGATCAGCACGTCGCCCAGATCGTAGGCCTGGATGTACGACTCGGTCAGGGCCTCGGCTCCGGACAGCGCGTCGTCGCCCACGCCGCCGTGCACCCAGTCGCTCCCCAGGCCGCCGAACAGGATGTCGTCGGAGGGCGTGAGGGTCGGGATGAACAGCTGGTCGTCGGTCGGGTCGACGTTGTACGGCTCGAGGTTCACCGTCTTCTTGAGCTGGCCGGTCGGGTTGATGGTGGCCTGCTGCACTTTGCCAGGGGTGGAGATGTCGGTCTGCACCGTCGCCACGGTCAGCCCGAAGAGCGGCTCGGTCAGACCATTGCGCGACGTGGAAATGCGTCCGTCGTCGCCCAGGACGCCGTCCTGTCCCGTGCCGCCCGAGATCCAGTCGTTGCCGTAGCCGCCGATCACGTCGTCGTCCTGGCCGTCGCCGAACAGGACGTCGTCACCCTTCATGCCGTAGATGGCGTCGTCACCCGACTCGCCGTGGATCTCGTCCGTGGCGCCGATGTCGGTGGCCGCGCCGGCCGCGTTGAAGTCGGCCCCGCCCGGCGTGTAGTCGAGCAGCTCCGCCGCCCGCGGGACGATCCGCAGGGACGGGTTGTAGTTGTCGTAGTTGAACGTCCGGTAGGCGCCGCCGCTGACACCGTTGATCCCTACGATGCGGAAGATGTTGGCGTTGTCGCCCATGATGACATCGGCATCCCTGCCATGGCCGTCGGCGGTGGCATCGCCGGCGTCGTTGCGCCCGGCGTGGGTGCCGGCGCCGCCGAAGAGCAGGTCCTCTCCGTCGGGCCGCAGGTTCGGGGCCGCCAGGCTATACAGATTCGAGCTGCCGCCGATGATGTCGTCCTGGCCCAGGTTGCCGAACACCACGTCGGCCCCGCCATTCCCCTCGATGTAGTCGTCGCCGTCGTCGACCGATTCGAACGAGGCGGCAATCTGAAGGTCGCCCGACCCGTCACGGAAGGCCGAGACCCCGAGACCACCCATGTCGAGGCTGTCGATCGAGCCGTCCCCCTGGATGATGTCATCGCCCAGCTGGCCGAAGATGGTGTCGTGGTTCGCCCCGCCGGCGATGTAGTCGTCGCCGAAGTTGTCCAGGCCGAGCGCCTCGTCGTCGAACGAGTGCTCGAACATGGTGAAGTCCCACGCCGCCCAGACCGGCACGTGCGTCGGGTTGTTGAACTGCTGAGCGTGGTCGACCATGTCCTGCCCCTGCGCCCCGTAAATCATGGTGCCCAGCAGGGCGCGGAAGCGCGGGCTGCTGACGTCGCCCGCGATGGCCGACTTGGTGAACAGGGCGTTGTCGCCCAGGATCAGGTCGTCCCCGGCGTCGCCGTCGATCAGGTCGCCGAACGCTCCACCCGCCATGATGTCGTCGTTGGCGCCGCCGAACATGGTGTCGGACCCGCCCAGGGTGCGGTCGGTCATCGTGGCCGTGCGCAGTGCGCCGCCCACGAAGTCGAGCTGCGCGAAGTCGCCCAGCAGCAGGTCGTTGTCCTGGTCGCCCAGCAGCCGGTCGCCGGCCGTGCCGCCCAGGATGGTGTCGTCCCCGGCGTTGCCGTGGATGGTGTCGGCCCCGCCCTCGCCGGTGTCGGTGGTGCGGACGCGGTCGAGCGTGGTCAGGTCGGCATCCAGCGTGTAGTTCAGGTCGCCGTGGTCGCCCAGGATGATGTCGCCGGTGTCCGCGGCTCCCGACGTGCCGTTCAGGTTGTCGCCGTAGATCGTGTCGCCGGCCGCACCGCCCAGAATCATGTCCGAGCCGGCGCCTCCGGAGATGGTGTCCGCCGCGCCCAGCGTGGGCGAGAAGGTCTCGGCCACCTCGCGCAGGGTCTGCCCTTCCTCGTCGGGCGCGCTGAAGTCGATGCGCCCGTTATCGCCGAAGATCTCGTCGTCGCCGGCGTCACCGAACAGGGAGTCCCCGCCGGCGCCGCCGATCAGGACGTCGCGCCCGCCGCCGCCGCGTATCGTGTCGACCCCGCCGATCTCGCGGTCGTAGGCCAGGATGAGGCTCGGGTCACGGAACAGCCCGTCGGTCTGGTCGGACGGGACGCCGGTGATGCGGAAGAGGCTCGTCTCGTCGGGCAGGCCGAAGACGGGGTCGTCCTCCCACGCCTCGTCCACCACGATCTGGTCGGCCGTGTTGGACAGGATCAGCCGCGACTGGCCGAAGCCCGCCCCGCCGTTGATGAAGATGCGCAGCCCGCGCAGCCCGCCGTCCTCGATGTTCAGGTCGTCGGCGATCGGGTTCCCCTTCACGTCGGTGAGGGTCAGCACGTTCAGCGTGGTGCCGCTGATCGAGTCGACCTGGCCGCTGATCGTCCCCAGCGGATCGGCCGGCGTGCGGTAGGCCGCGCCGGTCCCCAGGCGGGTGATCAGGGTGACGTCGTCCTCGGCGCGGTAGTCCACACGCCCGCGGTCGCCGAAGATGATGTCGTCGCCCGAGCCGCCGGTGATGTCGTCGTCGCCGTCGCCGCCGAAGATGGTCATCGGCAGGCTGGAGGACGAGGCGTCCACCACGTCGTCATCGGTCTCGTTCGACTTGGTGATCCGGCCGCCCACGTCCAGGGCGAAGAAACCGTCCTCGCCCTCTTCGAGATCGACCGTCACGTCGTCGTCGCCCAGGTTCGTGTAGATGAGGGTGGTGACGCGGTAGGTCTCGTCCTCGGGGGTGTCCGGGTCATCGGCGCGCGTCGGCGTGGCGTCCACCAGCAGCTCGTCGGAGCCCGAACCGAAGAACATGCTCACCGTCTCGAGGTCGTAGAAGTTGATGCCGCCGTCGATGTTGAACCCGCCGATGGCGAGGGACGGTCCCATGTTGATGCCCTGGATGCGGAAGCGCTCCCTGTCTCCCTCCGGGAGCGGATCCATCACGCTGTCCATGCTCCCCAGGTCGTCCGCCACGCTGTCCTGGTTGTGGAAGAGCATCAGGTCGTTCTGGGTGTGCTCCTCGACCAGGAAGTTGGGGTTCGTCTCCGAGACGGAGTACTCGATGACCGGGTCGGGGTTGGCCACCGGGTCGGGGACCACGTCCCACGGCTTGTCGATCTGCAGCAGGACGGAGCCGTCCACCAGGGTGGTGAAGGCGACCACCAGGCGCACCTGGCCCACGCCGGTGCCGCGCGTGATCTCGAGAGTCGCGGTGGCCAGCTTGTCGGCGCCCAGCAGCGCCAGGGCCTCGGCGTCCACGCGGATGAAGGTGGCCGGGTCGGCGCCCATGGGAAGCGGGAGCACCTCGCCCACCGAGTCCTTCAGGTTGGTCTCGCCGGGCAGCCGCAGCGGATCCACGTCCAGGCCGGCCAGCGAGCCTGAGCCGCCCTGCCCCTCGATGAACAGGGGGCCCTTGAACTTGTTGACGATGTTGGCGATGGGGGCGAATTCCTGCGTGTCCATCCCGTCGATCTGGGCGTCGTCGATGGCCTCGATGTCGACGATCTGGGCGGTGTACCAGTTGCTGTCGTCGAAGTAGAGGTCGAGCGAGCCGTCCGCCAGGCTGACCGAGTCGGTCTGGGTGCTGGAGACCAGCACCTGCACGTTGGCCACCACCTCGTCGGCCTTCACCGAGATCAGGCCCTTCTCGCCCGTCTCGCTGGTGAGATCCTCGGCTACCAACAGCAGCTTCCCGTCGGCCGAGAGGAAGGTGATCTCGTAGCTGCCATCATTGCTGGCCGAGCCGGCGACGTTGATGTGCTGGCCGACCGCGAACCCTTCCGCCAGCCAGCTCCCAGTGTCGCGGAAGATGAGGTCGAAGAAGGGCTCGAAGGTGAGCTGGGCGTCGGTGGCCAGGGACGGGGCCGCGTTCTGCGGATGCACGATGACGTTGCCGCGAGTCGTGCGGGTCCCCTGCGGCTTCACGTTCACCTTGACCAGGGCGGCGTTGACGTCCACGCCTCCGGCCGGCCCTTCGTTGGTGAGGGACGCGGCGTCGGTCAGGGTGAGGTGGCTCGCCGTCAAAGAGGCGATGGTGTAGATGCCGTCGTTGGAGGCCGATCCGGTCACGCGGATCAGGTTGCCGGCCTTGAAGCCGTCGGCGACCCAGCTTCCCGCCGCGCGCGCGATGGTGTCGGCGCTCCCCACGTTGGCGAAGGTGAGGTTCGGGCTCCCGGCGAGCTGCCCCCCCTGGGGCGCGCGCGACAGGACCACCGAGTAGGAGTCCTTGCGGTATTCGAACCCGGGGCCGGTGTCCCCTTCGACCACGTCGGTCGACCCGCCGGTCTCCTCGATGATGACCGTGGGGACCTCATCGTCGCCGATGGTGGCCACCACGCGGGACGCCGTGATCGGCACCACATCGCCGTTCACCTCGTCCATGAACTTGTCGCCCCCGCCGCTGACGATGTGCTGGATGAACCCGCGGTGCAGGCCCTCGCGCGGGCGCGCCTCGGTGTTCTTGGCGCGCACCTGGACCGTCTGCGCCGTCATCCAGTTGGTGTCCGTGAAGACCAGGACCAGCTGCCCCTGCCCGTTGGTGAAGTGGCCAGGCGCGGTGCTGGAAAGAGTGAGCTCGCCGTCGTCGTTCACCAGAGTGATGTTCGCGTTGTTCCCCGACTCCGGGGCCCGGGTCAGGACGATCTGGTAGGTGTCCAGGCCCTGCTGGCCGTCGCTGGCCCCTTCCATGACCTTGGTGCCGCCGCTCGTCTCGGTGATGACCACCGACGCGATGTCGTTGTCCTCGATGCCGACCTGCACCACGGGGATGGCCAGGAGGTCGTACCGGCGGATCTCGAAGACGCTGTCGGCCGTGAGCGGAGTGCGGAACGGCTGGCGGAACGAGATGGTGTGGTCGGTGTTGGCCAGGATGAGCCGCTCCTGCCCGATGCCGGGGCCCCGCGTGATCAGGAACGACGCTCCCTTGAGACCTTCGCCTTCCGTCGGGAGCTTCTGGTCGGTGACTACGGTGTACACGTCCTGGGCGAGCTGGCCGAACAGCTCAGGCATGACGATCTTCGTCACCACCCTGGCCACGGCTCCGACCCCGTTCTCCGTGACTCGCACGTCGGACTTCACCTCGTCGTTCAGCCTCGAGCCGAACGAGAGGGTGAGGGTGTCTGCGGTGACGCCCAGCACCTTGAAGACGCCGTTGTTGGACACCGTATTCTCGACGCGGATGCGCATCCCGACCACGATGCCGTCGGTGATCCAGCTTCCGGCCGAGCGCGTGATGGTGTCGTTCTCGGTGCCGGTGTCGCTGAAGGTCAGCTCGGGGTTGCCGGTCAGCCCGACCGAAACCAGATCATCGCCCAGGGTGAGCACGGTGTTGGTGATCGCCGTGATGGTGTAGGCGCCATTGTTCACGGCCGATCCGGACAGCTCGATGGTCTGGCCCACCTCGAACCCGTCGCCGATCCAGCTTCCGGCCGAGCGGGTGATGGTGTCGCTGGCCATGCCGTGCGCGAAGGTCAGCTCGGGGTTGTCGTACACCCGCACCGGGGCCCGCTGGATGGTGATCTGCTTGTCGGGGGTGCCTCCCTCGGGCGCCGGCTCGATCGGATCGCCGGCGGCATCGGGGCTGTCCTTCAGCTTCTCGCCCGCGACCAGATACATCTCCGCGTCGGTCACGTGATCGATGGTGAACGTCCCGTTGTTGGCGCTCGACCCGAACACCTCCACCACCGCGCCGGCCACGAAGCCGTCGTCGATCCAGCTTCCCGCGGTGCGGACGATGACGTCCAGCTCCGAATCGGAGTTGCCGTCCAGGATGTCGAAGATGCCGTTGCTGTCGACGTCGAAGGTGACGCCGGGGTTCCCCCGCATCCGCGGCGAGGCCACGGAGACCACCGCCCCGTTGACCCCTGCGGCGTTGGTGAGCGAGTCGTCGTCATCCAGGGTCAGGATCGTGGCCGGGCCGTTGATGGCCGTGATCTTGAAGGTGCCGTTGTTGGCGCCGGCGCCGGACACGGTCAGGAAGCCGCCCACCTCGAACCCGTCGTCGGTCCAGCTGCCGCTGGACCGGGTGATGGTGTCGGCCACACCGCTGTTGGTGAAGGTGAGGCTCGGGCTCCCCGTCATGAAGGGACCATCGGTGAAGACGCCGGTGATGGTGTCCTTGCTCTGCACCTTGTGCAGGATGGTGCCGTAGCCGCTCCCCTCGTCGAAGCTGTCGTCCACCGCGGTGAAGCGCACCTCCTGCGGGTCGTCCCAGTTGCCCGGAGTGAAGGTGACGCTCAGGCCGGTCACGATGGAGATCTGGTCTTCCGGGTCGGCGTTGATCGGGTCGGTCCCGGTCGTGACGTCGATGCCCAGCGCGTCGGCCAGGTCGTCTCCCAGCTCCTTGCGGAGGAAGGTGGTCGTGGTGGCCACCTGCGTCCCCTGCGCCTCGAACTGCAGCAGCGGGAACGGCAGCCACTGGTTGACCGACCCCAGGATCGCCGAGGCGTTGATGATCGGGGTGGTGGGCGCGATCACGCTCACCGTGACGTTCTTCTCGGGGGCCCGCGTGAGGGCCAGCGAGTAGGTGTCGTAGGCGAAGCCCGCCCCCGCCAGGCCGAACACGTCGGCCAGGTCTTCGATGACCCGCGAGAAGCCTTCGCTCAGGCGGATGATGATCCCCGGCTCGTCGTTGTCCATGACGTTGGCCGAGATGCCGTCCACCGGGATCTCGTTGAAGGCCGCATCGGAGCTCTGCACCGCGTGGCTCACGATGCCGCTGTGTCCCACCAGGTCGTTGCTCACCACGGGCGGCGTGTCGCCGGCCATGCTGAAGGTGTCGCTCCCCAGGCCGCCGCTCACCGTACTGATGACCTTCTCGCTGGTCCCCTGCACGAAGATGCGGTCGTCTCCCTCGGCGCCGTCCACGTTCAGGACCTCGACGCCCACGAAGTTCACGTTCAGCCCGGCGCCGAAGATCCCCTTCTCCGTCACCACGAAGTCGTCGCCGAACTCAGTGCCGATGATGACCACGGTGTCGAAGCCGTCGCCGCCGTCGATGGTGACCGGGGCGTTGACCACGTACTGCACCAGGTCGGCGCCGCCGTTGCCGGAGATGTCGGTGCGCTCGCGCAGGTCGGACTGATCCTGCGAGCCCGCCAGGGCGAAGGCGCGGACGATGAAGGTGTCGTCGTCATCGCCGCCCAGCAGGGTCAGCACGGCGCGGTTGTGGAAGACCACGAAGTTGTCGTCCCCGGCGTCGCCGGAGATGGTGGTGGCCACGCTGATACCGTTGCTGAGCCAGCCGCGGGTGGTCTCGATGGTCGAGAACTGGTCGATCTCCGCGATGCCCGTCACGTCGCCGATCCCGTCGTGTGGGTCAACGTCGGGCTCGGTGATGCGCTCGGACTTGAAGAGTTGGCCGATCTGGAAGCGATCGTTGCCGTAGCCGCCGAAGATCTCCATGGCTGCCGTGACGTCGTCCAGGGCGACGAAGTCGTCCCCGTCGAGCGTCATCAGCTTGATCGTCTCCATGTTCTTGCGGTAGTCGACGCGCTCCGCGCGGAAGGGCCCGTTGATGTTGGCCACGAACGCGCGGGTGGTGTCCGAGGTGCTGGCGCGCAGCAGGACGCGGTCGTCGCCCGGCGTGCCGGTGATCACCAGGGAGTCGACGCCGTCCGACTGGTCGCCGCCGTCGTCCACGTCGATCGACATGCGGTTGTCGCCACCCAGGAAGGCCACGAAGTACTGGTCGCCGCCACCGCCGCCGTCCATGAAGTCGTCGCCCAGCGTGGCCAGCAGCGTGTCGTCACCGGCGTCGCCGAACACCTGGTCCGCGGTGTCGCCGCCGTCCAGGACGTCGTGGTGGTCGCCGCCGTGCAGGATGTCGAAGTCGGCCTCGCCGAACAGCTCGTCCTCGCCGGTGCCGCCGAACAACTGGTCGGAGCCCGCCCCGCCGTGGATGATGTCGTCGGCGCCGCCGCCATGGATGACGTCGCCGAGATCGGCCCCGAACAGCGTGTCGTCGCCGTCCTGGGCCGGGTTGGCGTCCGCCGCGTCGGCGTCCACGGGCAGGACCACCTTGTTGGCCACGCCCGCGGCGTCGGTCAGGTTGGCGTCGGGGATCAGATGCAGCGTCTTGCCGTCGGGCGAAACGGAGAAGACCTTGTACTTCCCGTTGTTGGAGCCGGCTCCCGAGACGTCGATCGCCTGGTTGTTGAATCCGTAGCCGTCGGCCGCCCAGTCACCCGAGGCGCGAACGATGTTGTCGGACACGATGGTCACGCCGTTGGTCGGGCCGGCGTTCGTGAGCTTGTCGTTCCGGCTCAGGGTCAGCTTGTTGGCGATCACGTTTTCGATGGTGTAGTCGCCGTTGTTGGCGCCCGCGTTGGTTATGCGGATGCGCTGCTTGGCCTCGAAGCCGTCGGCCACGAAGCTCCCCGCCGCGCGGGTGATGGTGTCCAGGTTGCTGCCGTTGTCGGCGAACGTGAGGTTGGGGTTCCCCGCCAGCGCCACGTGATCGAAGTCCAGGGTCCCGTCATACCGGGGCCGCCAGCCGTGGATGAAGCTGGCTTCCGTTCCGCCCTCGATGTGATCCTCGCCGCTGCCGCCCAGCAGCACGTCCACCCCGGCCTCGCCGAAGATCTGGTCGTCGTCCGGTCCGCCGTCGGCGATGTCGTCGCCCTGGCCGGCGTAGATGCGGTCCTCGCCCCCCTCGCCGTGCAGGACGTCCTTGCCGCCGCCCAGTCCGCGGTTGGTCTCGTCCACCACCAGGCCGCTGATGGTCACGATCCCGGTGTCGCCGATCAGGATGTCGTCATCCGCGCCGCCGAAGATCCGGTCGTCGCCGCCGCCGCCGAACAGCACGTCGTCGCCGTCGCCGCCATGGACGATGTCGTTCGCATCGGTCGGCAGGCTGCGCGCGCGCAGCACCTCGAAGACCCCGTCCTCGTTCTCGTCGACCAGCTTGGCGTCATCGCCGAAGACCCAGTCCACGCCGCCGCCGCCGGCCACGTCGTCGGTGCCTAGGCCGCCCAGGATCAGGTCGTCGCCACCGCCTCCCACCAGGGTGTCGTCCCCTTCCTGTCCCTTGATGGTGGCGCGCCCCATCGCCCCGGCGCCCAGCTTCACGATGTCGTTGCCCGCGCCCGTCTCGATGTCGAACTCGAGCCCCGAGCCGGCCGTCACGCCCGTCAGGTCGATGACGTCGTCGCCCTCGCCGCTGCGCACCAGGATCTTGGTGAAGTTGCCTTCGTACTCCTGATCCACGGCCTGGCCGCCGGTGTTCCCCGACACGGTCAGGGCGTTGGCGTTGCCGGTGACGGTGAAGTTCTCGCCGAAGTCGGACAGGTCCTGGTTGAGTCGCTCCTTGGAGTACTTGCCCATGTTGAGCTGCAGGATGTCGCCGTCGTCCGTGTGGATGACGTTGGCCAGCTTGGGCGGCCGGAAGAAGTCGATCTGGAAGTCGACCAGGGTGATCTCCGGCGTGATCTCGAACTCCTCGTCGATGGTGAAGAACCCGAAGTCGATGATCAGGAACGCGAACAGCTTGGCGAAAATGCGCCCCGTGACGTCGAAGATGGCCAGCGGCGCCAGGATCGGCTCGCCGTACTTCACCTCGTTCTCGAAGTTCCCGATGATCTCGGAGATGCGGATCCTGCCGTCGTGGTTCGGGTCGAACAGGTCGAAGTTGATCTCCGCTCCGATCCCGCCGGCCACACCCGCGCGCGCGATCCCCAGGTTCAGCTCGGCCGAGACCGACAGCTGCCCGAAGAGGCTCACTTCCGGCTCATCGTCCCCGCTTTCGCCGTTGTCGTTGAGGAAGAACCCGTTGAAGACGAGCAGCGGATTGACGAACCCGCCGTTGGCGAAGTCGATGATCCCCTGCGTGTCGAATCCCACCTGATGGAAGTCCACCGTGGCGGCGAACTCCATGGTGAGGCCCACGCCCAGGGGCCCGAAGATCGGGAAGAACGCCGTGTAGCTGAAATCCACGCTCAGCACGGGCAGGTCGAACAGAATCAGGGTGGCCGCATCCCCCATCAGGATGTTGAAGGCCTGCGCCGGGTCGTTCAGGATCGGGAAGCTGAATCCTTCGGTCTCGGCCGCCTTCTTCGCGAACTCCGTTGCCTTCCCTCCGCCCAGCTTGTCGAGGGCCTTCTTGAAGTCGAAGGCCCCGGCGGCCGCCACGTTGGGGGCGGCGTTCCTGACCGTCTCGCGCAGGCTCTCCACCGGCTGCGACAGGTCGGGCATCAGGCCCATGGCATCGCTGAAGATGACGAAGTCGCCGAACGGAATGTCCAGGTTCTCGCCCGGATCGGTGGGGATGGAGTTGATCAGCGAGATGACGTCCGCCACCGTCTTGATGAAGCTCGGGTCGACGCTGCCGAACACACCGGCGATGTCCAGCAGGGTGATGGGCCCGGCCAGATCCGAGATGAGCGGGATCGGCGTGGTGAGCACGTCGATGATCGGCTGCACGGGCTCCGTGAACTTCTTGATCTCCCCCAGCACCGGGGAGATGAACTCGCTGATGAACGAGCCCAGGTCGAGGCGGACGTCCTTGAAGCCGAGGAAGTGCAGGCCTTCCTGGATGGAGTCGAACCCGCCCTCGAGGATGTCGTCGACGCCCCAGTCGAGGAGGAAGTCGGCCTCCAGCTTCGGGAAGTAGGCGGCCGCGCTGCCGACCAGATCAGGATTGATCTGCAGATTCAGCGCCAGGTCGATGATCGCCTCGGCGGAGAGGTGCGGATCCAGCTTGATCTTGGCCAGCTCCGACAGCCCCAGCGTCTCGTCGCCCATCTTGGTGCTCTGGACGTCGATGTCGAAACTGGCCGACAGGTGCGTTTCCGGCCTGGCGTCGGCGTTGAACTGCAGGAAGAACAGGTTCCCGGTCAGCCCGGCGTCGGGGAGCGTGACCTCGATGTCCAGTTTCAGGTCATCCGGATCCGACACGTCGATGAAGAACAGGTCGGTCCCGTTGAGCCCGAACGCCAGGTCCAGCTCCCAGTCGATGTCCAGCTGGATGCGGCCGCGCGACTGCAGGGCCAGCGCTGGGACGCCCAGGTCGAACCCGAGGTCGGCGCCTTCGCTGATGAGCGAGTCGCCCAGCTTCAGGTCCCAGGTGATGAACTGGTCCTTGAGCGCCACCCCCGTCTCGTCCAGGTTGGTGTTCATGACGATGTCGGAGGGGCCCTTGGCCGGGTCGCCGTTCTGGTCCAGCAGCACGCCCAGCGCGGCCTTCATGGCGCGCATCACGCGCTCGTTGTCGGCCGTGGAGGCCGCCGTGACCGTGATGGTCTTGTCCATGAAGACGACGGCGCCCTTGTACAGCTTCAGCCCGAACACGGCGTTGCCGTCCAGCTGCCCGTCGGCGAACGCGCCCGGCACGTCCCCCTCCACGATGATCTCGGAGGCAGTGCGGCTGACGCTCATCACCGGCTGGAACCCGAGCTGCGTGACGGCCGGCGTCCCCGCGGTGGCCTGGAAATCCACTTTGGTGACCAGCGGGTCGAGCACCACCAGCTGGATGGACGTGGTGGTGATGCTGTTCTCGGTGTTCTGGACGGCGCGGGCCTCGACGATGCCCGACAGGCCCTGCGCGGCCAGCGCGGTGTTGACGTCCTCCACCAGCGAGTGCTCGTTGGATCCGAGCAGATCCCACAGCAGCTGCGAGATGAAGTTGCCGCCCGGATCGGCGGCGTTCTCGACCTCGGAGCGGAAGTCCTCCAGGAAGCCCTCGCGGAAGTCCTCGATCACCCGAGCGCCGTCGGAGAGCTGGTCGCCGATCAGCGGCAGCTTGAAGCCGAACACCTCGCCGTCCAGCACGTCCTGGATGCCGCCCAGGAAGAAGTCCACGCCGTCCACGAGGAAGAGGATGTTGTCCAGCAGGCTGAACTCGCCCGGGTTGAACTGGAACAGGTCGGCGATGCTGTCGACCGGGTTGCCATCCTTGTCTTTGCCTGTGGGCTCGGGATCGGTGAGCGAGTTGCCCTGGTCGAAGACGAAGTTCCCTTCCTCGTCGACGGAGATCAAAACGTCGTACTGGATGCTGCCGACGTGCTTCGACTCGGTCGGGAAGTAGAGGGGCAGGTTGACGTGCAGCTCCCCTTCCACGATCGCCGAGAAGTAATCCCCCAGATTGCTCAGCACGTCGGTGATCAGCTGCTTGCCCGTGTCGGTGCCTGGGTTGTCGTCGAAGTCCAGGCCCACCCGCATGATTTCCGGGTTGAGCTGCCCGGCGGGGCCGCCGCCGATGGTGATGGCGCCGTCCTTGATGAAGGCTCCGAAGGGGCCTATCGCCGCCTTCAGATCGATGTCGGGCGCACCCGCCAGGAACGTGGCCTTGAGACCGGTGTCCTCGAAGACGTAGATATCGAGCGGGTTGTTCAGGTCGATGCCGATGGCCAGGGTGAGCCCGATCGAGCCCTGGGCCACCAGCCCGGCCGAGCCGGTCAGGATCCCCGCGTCGCCCAGATCGAAGTCGAGCGGGAACGACTCCGAGAAGTCGCGGCCCAGGTCGAAGTCGAAGCGCATCACGTCGCTGGGTCCGTTCAGGCCCAGCGGGAAGTTGAGCAGCGACAGATCCAGTCCGAACGGCCCGGGGGCGATGCCGCGGACCGTCTTGCCCACCACGTCGGTGGCGTCGGTCAGGCTCGCCGCCTGCAGCGTCAGCGTCGAGGCGGTGAGCGAGGCGATCACGAACGAGCCGTTGTTGCTTCCCGGCCCGCCGATGGTGATCGACTGGCCCTGCACGAAGCCGTCGTCTATCCAGCTTCCGCCCGAGCGGACGATCGTATCCGCGCCGTTGTTGAAGGTCAGCTTCGGGGCGCCGTTCATCACGGCGTCGGCCGGCAGGCCCAGGGCCTCCTTCAGCTTGTCGGACAGCAGCTGCAGCGTGCCCGCCTGGTTCTGCTGGAACGAGGTCACGGCGGCGTCGATCTTGTCGGCGAACGCCAGGATGTCGTTGAAGCTGACGTTGATGACGGGAATCTCTGCGTCCAGGAATCCGAATGACTCGAACTGCCCCAGGAACGACGACAGCGCCCGCAGGGCATCGATGATCTGGCTGATCGACAGCCCCTCGAACTTGGTCAGGTCGCCCAGGTCAGGAGTCTGGATGTCGATGGACGGCGGCCTGGTGAAGCTGGCCCCCGAGAGGGCGCCGGTCAGCACCGAGTCGGCCAGGACCACGGTCGTCTTGTTGGGGCCGCCGGCGTAGGAGAGCGACACCACCTTCGATTCCACCGGGGTCGCGCCCAGACTCGCGCTGACGTGATCCCCCACCCGCAGCAGACCCCTCTGGTCCCCCGAGAGGGTCATGCTGTTGGCGCTCACGAACAGCGGCGTGAACGTCGCCTCGAGGAACGGATCGCCCAGGTCGAACAGCGAAATGCGCAGCTGCGGCGTGGCGCCGGTGGTGAGCAGGCTGCTGATGTCGGGCGTGATGGTCAGGTCGAGCGCGACCACCCCCATCTCGCCGATGACATGCACGCCCGACGAGCCCCCCTCGCTGACCAGCGAGGCGGCCGGGGTGAGAGTGAGGGTCAGGCCGTCCATGGAGATCGACTGGATCTCGTAGATCCCGTCGTTGGCGGACGAGCCCAGGATCTGGATCCGCTCGCTGGCCGAGAACCCGTCGGTCGTCCAGTTGCCGGCCGAGCGGGTGATGGTCTTGGCCAGGGAGTTGAAGCTCAGGAGCGGCGAGCCGGCCATCACCGTGCCGGTGATGGTGGGGGTCCCCACGATGGAGCCGATGTCGGACAGCCCCTCGATCAGCTCGGCCAGCGTGATGCGCGTGATGGGCGAGCCGGCCAGCTCCTCGTCGGCGTCGGGGGTGGCGTCCTTCAGGACAATCGACACCTTCCCGTCGAAGCTGCCGTTTCCGGTCAACCCCACCGACACGATGCCGAAGTTGGCCCCCACCGTGACGCCGCCCGGAGTGGAGAGACTCAGCTGTCCGCTCAGACTGGGATCCTGGATGAAGAACCGGTCCAGGATCGATCCGCCGCCGATGGCGTCGCCGATGATCAGCCCGTCGCTGTCGGCCACCGTGGTCTGGTTGTCGCCGTTGCGGTCCTTGTCGGCGTCCGAACGCAGCAGGCCGAGGCGCAGGGCCGACGGAGACGCATTGACCGACTCCACGCGGAACATCTCGGCGCCGTTGCCGCTGATCCCCACGTCCTTGGTGGGTCCCTCGTTCACCAGCACCGCGCCCACGGCCAGCGTGAGCGTCGTGGCGCTGACCGACTCAATTGTGTAGACACCATCGTTGGCCTGCGATCCCGTGACCCGGATCTGCTGCCCGACGCCGCCGACGAAGCCGTCCGACACCCAGTTGCCGACCGGCGGCGGCGTGTTCCCGGCCTGCGCCACGCGGGTGATGGTGCGCGCCGCCGCGTTGAAAGTGATGCGCGGCGCTCCGGTGAGGGCCGGGCTCTGCCTGAGCCTCAGTCCCTTCGATCCGTCGGGGTTGATCTCGGCAAGGATCGGCCCGCCCACCTGGGCGTTGATCTTCGCCAGGACGTCGCCCAGCGTGCGGGCGCCGTCCAGCGTGACCTTGAACCGCGTGCCGTCGTTGCGCACGACCGCCAGGTCGGCGGTATCACCCAGCTGCGAGGCGGCGAATCCCAGCTGTGTCTGGGCCGGCCCCGACTGGGCCTCCAGGGTGAATCCGCTGGTGACCGTCGCCGAAGCGGTCTCGCCGGTCAGCGTCGCGCCCGGAGTGAGCGTCAGGACGGTGCCGGTGATGCCGGCCACCGTGTAGACGCCGTCGTTGCCGTTCGTGCCGCTGACGGAGATCTTCTGCCCCGCCTCGAAGCCGTCCTCGATCCAGCTGCCGGCCGAGCGCATGATGGTGTCGGCCGAGCCGGCGTCCGCGAACGACATGGACGGCGAGCCCTGCGCCCGCACCAGCGACTTCAGGATGAGCCGCGAGCTGTCGGCCAGCGCTTCCATCCTGCCGTCCAGCCCGGCGTTCTCGAGCGACGAGTTGATGTCCAGCACCAGGTCGAGCAGCGTGTTGTTGCCCGCGGTGTCCGTGATGAAGGGGTTGTCGTCGTCGTGGGCGGCCAGCACGCGCACCACGTACGCCGCGTTGGCCGTGGCGGCGACGGCCGTCTCGGCGGTCAGATGATCGGCCTCGTCCAGCGTGAGGGTGAGGCCGTTGGCCGAAACGCCGGCGATGCGGAACGTGCCGTTGTTGCTGAGCGTGCCGGTCAGGGTGATCCGCTTGCCGGGCATGAAGCCGTCGGCGAACCAGCTCCCCGCGGCGCGGGTGATGGTGTCGGACGAGGTCACGACCACCTTCCCCAGCGGTCCTTCGTTGTCCAGGGTGTCGTCGGCGGTGAGGGTCAGGACAGTGGCGGACACCGAGGCGATCTCGTACACGCCCGCGTTGCTCAGCACGGTCGACACGCCCACGTCGGAGACTGGCCCTTCGTTGTCCAGCGAGGCGGCGCCGTTGAGAGTCAGCACCGATCCGGAGACCGTGGCGATGGTGTAGGTGCCGTCGTTGGTGGCCGTGCCGGTCACCTGGATGGCCTTCCCCACGGTGAAGCCGTCGGTGATCCAGCTACCGGCCGAACGGGTGATGGTGTCGGCGCTGCCGACATTGGCGAAGCTGAGGTCGGGGTTGCCCGTGAGAACCACCCCGCTCGCCACGCGGATGATCTGCCCCGCTGCGAAGCCGTCGGTCACCCAGCTGCCGGTCGAGCGGGTGATGGTGTCCGCGCTGCCGACGTTGGCGAAGGTGATGTTCGGGGTGCCGCTCAGCGAGATGTCCTTGAACGTGAGGTTGAGCCCGGATTTGGAGACCGGGTTGATGCGCAGCTCGGCGTCGCCCGACAGGCGCACCACCGTGCCGCCCGTGATCGCGATCTTGCCGCCCGCGACGCCGGCATCCAGCACCGGGCCTTCGTCGGTGAGGCTGGCCGCGCTCGACAGGACCAGCAGCGTGCCGGACTCCTTGATCGCCTCGATGACGTACGCGCCGTTGTTACGGGCGCTGCGCAGGACGTTGGTCAGCTGGCCCGCCACGAAGCCGTCGGTGGTCCACGAGCCGTTGTTGCGCAGGATGGTGTCGGGAGCGACCACGCCGGCGCCGGTCACGCCCGTCTCGTCGACCAGGGTGTCCGACCCCGAAAGGGTCAGGGTGCCGGCCACCACCGCGGAGATCTTGTAGGTACCGTCGTTGAGCCCGGTGCCGGTGACGGTGATGTACTGGTTGTTGGCGAAGCCGTCCGTGATCCAGCTGCCCCCCGAGCGCGCGATGGTCTTGCCCCCGGCGTTGAAGGTGAGCGAGGGAGTTCCCGACAGCGCGGGGCCGCTCCCCGTGATCTGGACGTTGCTGCGTACCTCGTCCTTCACCGTGTCGGCCACGCTCAGCGTGAGGGTGCTGGCGTTGAGCGCGGAGATGGTGAAGGTGGCGTTATTGAGGTTGCTGCCCGTCACCTTGACGCGCTGGTTCTGGCGGAAGCCGTCGGTGAGCCAGCTCCCCGCGGACCGGGAGATGGTCTTTGGCCCGTCGTCGAACGTGAGCTGCGGGTTGCCCGTCATCTGGGCCCCGGTGTCGCTGAAGGTGAGGAGCGTGGACGAGATCGTGGCCATCGTGGCGGACGGCGGCGACGAAGGCTCGGCCGCGAACTCGGCCTGGATGACGTCTTCCAGGTCTTCCACGTTCTTGAGCGTGGTGAGCAGGTCGCCGGCGGCGATCGGGCTCCCCCCCGCCGCGCCGAGCTTCACGCCCAGCGTGATATGGAAGTCGACCGAACCGCCCAGCCGGATCTTCGGGCTGCCCGCCGTGTTCACGCTGCCGATGGGGCCCAGGTCGAACCCGAAGTCGATCGGGACGTCCAGGTTCACCAGCTCGTGGGACAGGTCGATGGTGTAGCTCAGGATCCTGTCCACGGGGTCGTAGTCCGCCCCGCCCGGCAGTCCGATGGTCTGCAGCAGACGGTGCGCCAGGTCCTGCGCGGTGCGGAAGGTGGGCGCGTTCCCCTTGTCCAGCAGCTTCGCCAGATCGTTGCCGACTCCCTCGTTGGTATCGGTATCCGTCGAGTCCAGAAGGACGTCCGTCTGGGTGGTGCCGGCGCTGGTATTGATCGTGATGCGGAAGGAGGCGTCGGTGGAGATTATCCCCGTGCCGACGGGCGCATTGAGCGCCGTGATGATGCCGTTGGAGGAATTCTGCGTCGCCGCGGGGTTGAAGCCCAGATCGTTGTAACCGGTGCCGGACAGCTTCTGGATGCTGAAGCTGGTGATGTTCGAGTCGACCGACACCAGCACCAGGCGCGTGCCGTTCCATCCGGCCTGGATGCCGTCGATCCCCTTGTTGGAAAGGGCCTGGTTGAGGTCGGCAATCAGCGTCTGGCTGCCGTCGACCGAGTCGTCGCCGTCGTCGAAGAGCAGGGTGTCACCCAGCGCATCGGCCAGGTTGAGCACCTTCCCCACGCCGCCGCTGGCGAACGGAATCGGGAAATTCTTCAGCAGCTCGCTTTCCTTCAGCCCGCCCATCCAGTCGCGCAGCTGGCCGAGCATCCCCATGAAGCTGGCGGCCGTCAGGTCGTTGAAATCGATGAGGCTGGTGAAGTCGCCGTTGAAGGCGAGGTCCACCTCGCGGCCCACGAACGGATCGGAGACGCTGAGGGAGATGGAGATCCCGCCGGGGTTGAACGAGCCCAGGCCGCTCTTGACCTGCACCGGCAGGGTCGCCGCCAGGTTGGCGGTGGGGGCCGACAGCGAGCCGACGATCCCGGACACCGCCGCTTCGAGCTGCGCTTCGGTGATGCCGCTGGAGGTGGAGAAGTTCACGTCCAGACTCGCGTCCAGGTCCAGGGTGCCATTGACCACCGACACGCCCAGGAAGCCCACGTTGGCCGACGCGTCCAGGTCCGCGACGGAGACGCTGGCCTCCAGATCGAGGCTGTCGACGTCCAGGAAGAACTCGGGGGAGCCGCTCAGCTTGAGCCCGAGGCTCAGGTCGGCGTTGAGGGCCGCTTCCATATCCACCTTCGCGGTGGCGTCGAAGGAGACCCCAGCCAACTCGCCTTCCTCGCCCAGGTCGAGGCGGAACGACGTGGAGCGGTCGGCGTCGTAGTGCAGGTTGAGGCGCAGCTCGGGGACACCCCCGCCGCCGAACACGACGTCGAGCGTGACGCCCGGGGCGACGTCTACGGTCAGATCGCCCAGGTTCTGGACGATCTTGGTGACGTCCACGACAGCCGATTTCAGCGCGGCGAAGCCCAGCTTCGAGGCGGCGTCGGCCAGCCCCTTGAGCTGGAAGTTCTTGGCGGACGGATCGACCGCCTGGAACCCGAAGCGCGAGTGAGCGGCGTCGATCCCTTCCTGCAGGGCGGCCCGCACGCGCGGCACGCCGTCGCCGTCCACCAGGGCGCCGCCCACCGACGCGATCTTGGCGTTGATCTTGTTGACGAGCCGGTCGAGGTCTGAGCCGGTCAGGATCTTGTTAGCCACACCGGCGTCGTCGGAGAGCGCGTCACCGGGCGACAGCAGGATCGTGGTTCCCACGACCTCCTTGATGGTGTAGGTGCCGTTGTTCGAGCCCGGCCCTGCGACAACCAGCGTCTGGCCGGCGGCGAAGCCGTCCGCGGCCCAGTCCCCCGTGCTGCGCGTGATGGTGTCCGACGTTCCGTTGTCGTCGAAGGTGAGTGTCGGATTGCCCGCCAGCTGCGTGATCCCCGAGACGGTGACCGTCTCCTCGGTGCCGCCGTCCAGCTGGATCTTGAATGTGAAGGTGCCGGTGGTGACGTCGGGCGAGAAGAGGTCCGACACGATGGCACGGTCCAGGTGGGCCAGCGCGCCGGCCGTGAAGTCCTGGATCTTCTGCTTGAGGTCGTCCGTGGTGATGGTGGGGGTGCTGTCGATGAAGTTGCGGATCTCGACCCGCAGCTGGTTGATCGACTCGGAGATGTCGAGCGCATCACCGACGTTCACCCCGGCCAGCGCGGCCAGGGTCTGCCCCATCTGCTGGAAGTCCTCCAGCTTCTCGGCCCAGGCCTCCAGCTTCTCGAGGCCCCGCTTGAGGGCGGTCGCGCCGCTCCCCGTGATGTCGATGTTGCCGCCGGTGAGGCTGTCGATTCCGGAATGCGACACCGTGCTCCCCGGGTCGCTTCCGGTCACGGTGCCGTCGACCGCCAGCGTCAGGAGCCCCTGATACGTGCCGAAGTCGAGCGTGTCGCCCGAGCCGGACGCGTCGGAGATGGTGACGTCGCCCCAGCCGCTGAACACCTTCACCCCCGACACGTTGGCGGCATCCCCCAGGATGGCGCCGCTGGCCAGGACCAGCGTAGCGTTGTTCATCGAGCTGATGGTGTAGACGCCGTCGTTGGCGCCTGCCCCGCGCACCACGATGGTCTGTCCGGCCTGGAAGCCATCGGTCACAAAGCTCCCCGCGCCGCGCTTGATGGTGTCCAGAGCCGAGATGGTGTAGCCGTTGTCCGGACCTTCGTCGGACAGAGCTTCGCCGGGGTCGAGGGTCAGGAACGACGCATCGAGGGTGGCCACCTTGAAGGTGCCGTTGTTGCTGCTGCCGCCCTTGTTGAAGCTGATCTCGTGTCCCGCCACGATGCCGTCGGCGATCCAACTGCCGGCCCCTCTCTCGATGGTGTCGGGCCCTTCGACGGTGTAGCCGTCGGCCGGCCCTTCAGCGGTGGGGGTCTCGTCCAGCGTGAGGACCAGGGCGTTGAGGTTGGCGATGGTGAAGCTGCTGGCGTCGTTGAGGCTTCCGCCCTTGTTGACGTTGATGGTCTGGCCGATGCGGAACCCGTCGGTGAGCCAGCTTCCCCCCGCGCGGGTGATGGTCTTGGCCCCGTCGTTGAAGGTGAGATCCGGATTCCCGGTCAGGGTGACGTCCCGGAAAGTCAGGGTCGGGTTCCCCGCCACGGCCACGTCCTTGAAGCTCAGGAGCGGCGAACCGGTGAGGGCAGGCTTCCCCTCGAACTTGTAGGTGTCCGACCCGGCGCCCCCTTCCAGGGTGATGGGCACATTGAAGCCGGGGTCGAGGCTCTCGATGGTGATGGAGTCCGTGCCGTCGAGCGAGCGGATGGTGAGCGAGCCGCTCGGGTTGCTGAAGTTGAAGCTCTCGGCCATCTCGGCTGTGATGGTCATCATGCCGGCCGGCCCGGCCTTCAGCACGATCACGTCGTCGTTCGGATCGGTGGTCGGCTCCCAGATGACGTCGACGAGGTCGCCGACGTTGGTGATCGGCTCCATCCCGCCGTACCTGACGACGCTGCCGTCCAGGACCATGGTCCCCGAGTGGGGGTCGACGCCGCGGAAGACGACGGTGTGGTAGTTCCCCTCGAACACGATGCTGTCGAACCCGGCATCGCCCCCATCCACCCTGCCGGTCAGGCGGCCGGAGGGGGAATAGATGAAGGTGTCCTCGTTGCCCGAGGCTCCGCGCAGGTTCTCGATACCCGTGAAGACCAGCCCGGCCACGTCACCCGCGTCGCGTCCCGAGACCTTCCACGTGGTGTCGGCCGCGGGGCCGGTCAGCTCGTCGGGCCCGGTCCCCCCCTGAAGCCGCTCGAACCCGGAGAAGGCGAATCCCCCCAGCCGTCCACTCCCCTCCCCGTCGACGAACCAGCTCGCGCCGCCGTTGGGCCCGGCCAGCGTGTCCTGGCCCGAACGTCCGGAAATGGACTCGAATCCACCGGCTCGCATGCCGTTGACGTCGATCTGTCCCGTGGGCAGCAGGCGCCAGGTTCCCCCCGCGCCGGGGCCGAGCAGCGTGTCGTGCCCCGCGCCTCCCAGGATCTGCGCGAAGCCGGCCGTCGTGTCGAGATCCACCTGCACCGCGTTCGACCACGCCGAGTAGTCCAGGATGTCCGCGCCGCCATTGCCGCGCGCGCTCCCCGACAGGCGACCTTCCTCATCGAAGATGAAGCGGTCGGCTCCTGTCCCGCCGTACAGATTCTCGATGCCACGGAACAGCGTCCCGCCGGCCTCTCCCTCATCCAGCCCCGTGATGATCCAGGTCAGCCCCGCGGTGGCCCCGGTGAGACGGTCGAAACCGCTGTCGCCTCGCACATCGTCGCCGGCCCCCCACAGCAGCAGATCGTCACCCGCGCCGCCGCGCAGCATGTTGGAGCCGCCGTCGCCGCGCAGGATGTCGGCCCCCGCTCCGCCGGTCACATCGTGGATGCCCGCCACGCCATGGGTGCCGGTGGCCGCGCCCGCCATGAGATCAACGTCCACGCTCCCGGACCGCGCCGCGTAGTCGAGGGTGTTGCGCCCTCCGCCCCCGCTGACCGTTCCTGCCAGGCCTCCGGACGGGTCGAAGCGGAACTCGTCGTCCGCCGAGCCGCCCACGAGCGACTCGATCCCTGCGAAGATGACGCTACCGACCGCCCCGGCGTTGCTGGCCCTGATATCCCAGATCGACGATTGATCGGGGCCGCGCAGCGTGTCGTGCCCGCCACCTCCGAGAAGCAGCGGGCTCGCTCCGCTCTCGAGCAGGAAGAGGTCGTCTCCGGCGCCCCCTTCAATCGTTTCGAACCCGCGGAACTCGGCGCCTCGCGCGGTCACCGTTCCGTCGGGGGCGATCTCCCATGTGGTCTCATCGTCGGGGCCCACGATCACGTCCGCGCCGCGGCCACCGCGCACCGACTGGATGTTCCTCAGCCCGCTCGTGCCGCTGGTCACCGATGTGGTCAGCCCGACCACGACGGCCGCCACGTAGGCGGAGTAATCCACCTCGTTGAGGCCCAGGCCGCCGTCCACGACCCCCGAGACGTCCGCGCCGTCCGACACCACGAAGCGGTCGTCGCCTCCGCCGGCAAGCAGGTTCTCCATCCCCTGGAAGCGCGCTCCGCCGACCTGCCCTTCATTCCTGGCGGTGATCGACCACGCCGCGCCCGCCTCGGGGCCCAGCAGCGTGTCGATTCCCCCTTTACCATCCACGTTCTGGGTGATGGCGCCGATGCGCAGCAGGTCGTCCCCCGCGCTCCCCGATACATTCTCGAGAGAAGCCAGGCTGCCCAGGCCGGTCCCGGCCCCCGCCTCGAGATCCACCTGGACCCCGGCCTGCAGGGCCGCGTAATCCAGGCTGTCGACCGCGCCTCCGCCATCCACGCGGCCGGAGACTCTCCCTCCCTCGCGCAGTTTGAAGGTGTCGGCCGCTGCTCCACCCTGGAGGTTCTCGATCTCCAGGAATGCGAGCGCTCCGGCCAGGCCGGAGTCGTGCCCGGCGATCTCCCACACGGTCCCGGCATCGGGCCCCACCAGCCGATCCTGGCCGGCGCCCCCCGCGATGCCGCCGCCGAAGCTCCCCCCTTCACGAAGCTCGAACCGATCCGATCCGGACCCGCCCCGCAGCGCTTCCATCCCCTCGAACGACTGACCGTTGACCGACCCGCCTCCCGCGCTGTCCAGGATCCACGTGCTGTCCGCGTCCGAGCCCGTCAGGATGTCCAGGCCGGCCCCGCCGGAGATCCCACCGGACACGCGGCCCCCCGGGCCCAGCATGAAGACATCGTCCAGGGCGCTCCCCTGGAGGCTTTCGAACCCGCCGAAAGTCTGGCCATCGAGGGTCCCCGATCCCTCTCCGGTCACCGACCAGAGCCGCTGGCCGCCGGCCGGTGCAGCGTCCTGCTGCATGCGAAGCGTGTCCTGTCCGGAGCCTCCCTGGATGCCGTCGAACCGCGCCTCGGGCGACAGCACGAAGGTGTCCGCTCCCGCACCGCCGGACACGTTGCGCACGCCCGTGAAAATCAGATCGGACACCTTCCCGGTCCCCTCACCGGTCAGGCGCCATTCCACCCCGCCGTCAGGTCCCCTGAGAGAGCCCTCGCCGCTCCCGTCGAAGAGGATCCCGCCGGCCACCCGCCCCTCCTGCACGCTGCTGTCGAGCGTGAGCCTGACGGCGTGCCCATTGGCGTCGATGCGCGCGCCGAAGCCCGCGGATCCGTCGATGGCGGAAAGGGACTCGGAGGCCAGCACGAGTGTGGGGTCCATCGTGTCGATCAGCTGGAGGACTTCGGAGCCCCCCTCGTTGGCGACACGCAGAGTCAGCTCCGCATCCCCCATGGCCACGTAGGACAGATCGGCCGACAGCAGGATGCGGGGTTCGATGGGCTCGAGCAGGTGAAGGCGGCGGTTGCGGGGTTTCCGGCGCGGACCACGTGAGGGCATACCTGTCTCCCGGGTTACAGAGAAATGACGTCCGGGAGTTTTACGCCGATCGAGGTGAGAACGTCAAGAGAGATCTAGCAATAAATGTATGAAAGGCCCCGAAAAGGGTCAGCCGGCGCCTCAGTCGAGCGACTCGAGGTACATGATCAGCGGCTCGGGGTCCCGGATCACCGATTCTCCGGCCTTCTCGTGCCGCACCCGGCCGGTGATGGTGTAGGTGTTGCTGGAGCGATCGGTGGGGATGGTGATCTCGCCGACGTATCGCCCGCTCTCGATCTCGCGCATGGCGGCCCGGTCGGCCACGCCCGGGTAGATGTCGAAGGTGGCCTCCAGTCCGGGATCCGCCTCGATCACCACGGTGACCACGGCCGCTCCTCCCCCCGCCCGTTGGTCGACGACCGAATGGGAGATGCTGGCAATCCGCGGCTTCTCGTAAACCACCGCCGGATGCAGCTCCAGCACCGCCGCGTTTCGCGCGCATCCCGTCAGAGCCACACCCAGTATCAAAGCACCCCACACCAGCGACGTCTTCATGCGTCCCCCCTGGATTGAGGCGTGATCTTCCGATATGACCGCAATTCCGTCAACCGGAAAAGCTCCTTTTCCCTTGACTTGCATGGAACGTGATGGTACCAAGAGTCGCCAACTTCACAAAAAACAACAGGTCGCCGGGGGGAGTGCGGGTGCAGGGATCGGAATCCTTGCGGCGGAGTGCCGCCGCGTGTGCGTGTGCCAGTGTGTTCCGTGGGTTTCCGGGCGCGATTCTCCTGACAGCCATCACATTCATTGTGGCGGGTGGGCAGCCTCTGGCGCTCACCGACGAGGAGATCTATCGGAACTTTCAGTTCAATTTCATCAACCCGGGAGCGCGCGCGCTCGGCATCGGCGGCGCGTTCATCGCGCTGGCCGACGACCCCACCACGGCGCAGGCCAACCCGGCCGGGCTCGACCTGCTTCGCGAGCCGAACTTCTACTTCGAGTACCGGGTCGCCAACCTTGACGACGACACCTTTTCCAGCGACCTGGGGAGCCTGTCGGTCGATCCCAACACCGGGGCGCGTGACCTGCCGTTCCTGGGCCTCAGCTCGGGCACGGAGACCGGCTCCCTTTCGGCGCCGACGTTCATCAGCTTTTCCTATCCGTTCCAGCTCGGCGCGGCCGGACGCCGGCTGACGCTGGCCGGCTCGCGCTTCGTGCATCTGGATCAGGACCGGTCGCTCCCCTCTTCGGGCGGGACCGGGGCCACCTTCTCGTTCGACAGCTTTCCCCTCACCGTGAACGGCAACAACGTGGAGAGCTACGCCATCCAGAGCGTGGTGCAAGGCGACAGCTCCATCCAGATCGTGTCCTACGACGCCGCGGTGGGGATCGAGCTGCACAAGGACTTCTCCGCCGGGCTCATCCTGAGCTACGCCACTCTGGACGTCGAGGCGGACACCCTCACGCAGGTGATCGATCCGCAGGGCGTGATCGTCACCCCGGGGAACCCGAGGCTCCCCTCGCAGCCGGACGCCGACATCTACACCACGTCCGCCAACGATTCCGACTCCGACTTCACCTACACCGTCGGCCTGCACTGGCATCCCGATTCCATCTACGCGACCGGCGTCTCCCCCTGGAGGGTGGGGGCGGTCTACCGCCGCGGCGCGCGCTTCTCGGTGGACGAGTCGGCGTTCCTCAACGGCGTGCAGGTCCAGCAGCTGGAGAACCGCATCGTGGTCCCCGATCGCTTCGCGTTGGGCCTGAGCTACGCCTTCCTGGAGCGCTGGCTCGTGGTCTCGGAATTCGAGCGCGTCGAGTACTCCGATCAGCTCGACGGCTTCCAGGCGGGCGTGAACTATCTGACCAGCGCGGGGGTGGCCGGCGGACAGCTGGGGATCAGCGCCCCCGACGACATCGAGTTCGAGGTGGACGACGGGAACATCATCCGCGCGGGCGTGGAGTACGTGATGCCCGTGGGCTCATCCGGGAACAAGCTGGCCCTGCGCGGCGGCTGGTATCACACGCCCGACAGCCGCATTCGCATGACCGGCTTCCAGAGCGGCGACGACGACGTGAACGACACGTACCTCGACGCCTTCCCCGGCGGCGAAGAAGACGACCACATCACCGCCGGCGTCGGATTCACCCTGGGCCGGTCCCTCTTCTCACTCGGCGCCGAGACGTCCGACCTCGGCACCCAGTTCGTGGGCAGCTACACCCTGGCCCTCGAAAAGGTGAAACAGTGAGCGGGCGGCTGCGCACGGCGGGACGTCTGGCCATCGTATCGGGTCTGCTGCTGTCCGTGATGGCGCTGTCGGTGACGCGCGTCCAGCCCACGTTCGTCGGCGGGCAGACGGCGGCCAGCATCGACGTGTGCGATACCCCCGAGGATCCCAACGGCGCCCCGCGGCCGGAGTGCAAGGGGAGCGACATCCGGTTCGAGGCCGATCCGGCCGTGCCGGGCAACTTCGGCTTCGCGGTCGCCACGGGGCGCCTCAACGGCGACACGCTGGCCGACGTGGCGATCTCCGACCCGCAGCGCAACCGCGTCTACGTCTTCTTCGGGCGCAAGGACGTCAATCAGGCCTACGGCCTCGACCCCAACGACACGAACGACCGCAAGGTCTCCCCCGAGACCCAGGCCGACGTCATCTTCACGCGCGACGCCTTCCCGGGACAGCCCGCCTCCATCGGCTTCTCCGTGGCGGTGGGGCTGGAGCCGATCGCCGGCGCCTGCCCGACGGGCCCCGCTGCGGCCCTGGTGATCGGGGCTCCGGGTAGCCCCGGGACCACCGGCAACCAGCCCGGGACCATCTTCTACATCCCGGCCGGCGCGCTGTGCATCACGCCATCCAATCCGCCCGTCCCCCAGGTGCTCGACCCGGCGGTGACCGGGCAGATGCTGCAGTCTCCCTTCGCCAATCCGGACGACGAGTTCGGCTATTCGGTGGCATTCGGGCGCATGCTGACGGTTTCCGGAAACCACGAGGACGTCATCGTGGGCGCGCGCAACTGCACCGACCGGTCTGGCCGCGTCGTAGCCATGGCCGTGAACAACGGCGTGGTGCAGACCGACCCTGCCAGCCGCATCGCCATCGAAGGGCTCGGCACCGACGGCATCGGCGAGGTGCTGGCGGTGGGCGATCTGGACCTGGACGCCGACCCAAACACCCGTCCTCGCGGGCGGTTCGACGACATGGCCATCGGCGCGGTTGGGAATTCCAACGGCAAGGTGCTGCTGGTGCAGGGCCCTCTGTCCCCCACAGGCGGGCTCAACAACGACGGCGTCTACCGGGAAGGGTCCGCCTTCCAGATCCGCTCCATCGTGGGCGAGGCCTCCGGCGACTACTTCGGGTTCGCGGTGGCCCTCAGCGCCCAGGGACGTCTCGCAGTGGGCGCCGTGATGGCGGACAACGTCCCCGGGAACAATCCACTCACCAACGTGGTGTCCGGAGCGCGCAGCAACTCGGGCAAGACCTATCTCTGGAACCAGGGGGTGATCGGCGATCCCAACAGCGCCAACAACGTCCCCTCCACGGCCGACACCGTCCTGATCGCGCGCCGCTCGGCCGACAACTTCGGCTGCGCCGTGGCCTTCGGCGACATGGACGGCAACGGCACCGACGACTTCATCGTGACCGCCCGCCGCGAGGATGGCAGCGGGCTGAAGGTCAACGAGATCGATCAGGGGGCCGCCTACGTGGTGCAGGACCAGACGGTGCTGACCTCACCGGTGGACCTCAACCGCTGCCTGGGCAACTCCGACTGCACCGGGGTGTCGGGAATCGACACGATGGTGTTCGGATCCGACCGGCACAACGGGGCCGGTGACGAGATCGGCTGGGCGGCCGCCACGGGCGACTTCGACGGAGACGGGTTCGCCGAGCTGTTCATCAGCTCGACCACCACGCGCCGCGTCTACGCCGTCACGCTGGAGGACAGCGACGAGGACCGCACCACCAAGGGACGCAACCTGCGCGACACGGACGACGACAACGACGGGCATGCCGACAGCGTGGACTGCTCGATGCGCAACACCCTGATCTTCCCGGGCGCCACCGAGATCCCCTGCAACAACATCGACGAGAACTGCAACGGGCTGACCGACGATTCGCCCGACGCGGACGGTGACACCTTCGACACCTGCGCCCCCGATGCGCCGGGGGACGACGACGACAAGGCGGCCGACTGCAACGACAGCGATCCCACCTCGCACCCCAACGCCACCGAGGTGTGCGACGGCAACGACAACGCCTGCGACGGATCGATCCCCACCAACGAGACCGATCCGGACGGCGATCTCTACGTTTCCTGCACGGGATGGATCGACCCGCAGGGGAACAACCCCACGATCCTGGGCGGCGACGACTGCCGGGCCAGCGACAACACGGTCTTTCCGGGCGCGGCGACCAACGAGTCGGTCCCCACGGCCTGCATGCGCGATCGCGACAACGACAACTGGGGCGACGCCTCGCCTCCCAGCGGCGTGACGCCGGGGATCGACTGCGACGACGGCTCCCCGTCGGCGGCACTCACTTTCCCCGGAGCGGCCCAGATCGAAGGCCCGCTCAACTGCATGCGCGACCGGGACGACGACGGCTACGGCGACGCCACCGCCACCCTTCCCGTGGTGCCAGGGACCGACTGCGGCGACACCGACCCCACCAGCAAGCCGGACGCGCCCGAGGTGTGCGACGGCAACGACAACGCCTGCACCGGCGGCGTCCCGGCCAATGAGACGGACGGCGACGGCGACAAGTACGTCGTGTGCTCCGGATGGATCGACGTCCAGGGGGACCAGCCCACCATCCTGGGGAGCGGCGACTGCGATCCGGGCGACGGCGGCACCTTCCCCGGCGCCGCGTCGCTCGAGGTGGTGCCCACGGCGTGCATGCGCGACAAGGACAACGACAACTTCGGCGATCTGGCGCCCCCCGCGGGCGTCACGCCGGGGACCGACTGCGACGACGCGTCCACCACCGCGGTTTCGACGTTCCCGGGCGCGGCGCAGATCGAGGCCCCGCTCAACTGCATGAAGGACGTGGACAACGACGGCTACGGCGACAAGGCGGCGCTGCTCCCCATCGTGAAGGGAGGCGACTGCGCGGACACCGATCCCAACAGCCATCCCTCCGGGGTCGAGGCGGCCGACGACGGCATCGACCAGGACTGCAGCGGCGCCGACACCGTCGCCTGCTTCGTGGACGGTGACCTGGACACCTTCGGGAAGGACACGACGCTGCTCGCCGTCGACGGGGACTGCACCGATGATGGCGAGTCGGCGCTCAGCACCGACTGCAACGACGCCAACGACCAGATCTTCCCGACCGCCGTCGACGTTCCCGCCGACGGCATCGACCAGAACTGCAACGGGGCCGACGCGAAGAGCTGCATCCTGGACAACGATCGCGACGGCTTCGGCACCTCGGCCGGCACGCCCATCATCGCCGAGGACGGCCACTGCGACGCGGCGCAGCAGGAATCGCTCTCCGCGAACGACTGTAGCGACTCCGACGCGGCCACGCATCCCGGCGGCACGCAGGTGTGCGACGGCAACGACAACACCTGCGGCGGAGTGGTCCCCTCCAGCGAGAAGGACCTGGACCTCGACGGCTACGTGGCCTGCTCCGGCTGGAACGACACGCAGGGGGACAACGCCGCCATCCTGGGCGGCGGAGACTGCGACGCGGCGGACGACGACACCTTCCCCGGCGCCGCTCCCAACGAGGTGTTCGCGGGGCTCTGCTTCCGCGACAAGGACGGCGACAACTACGGCGACCTCACGCCGCCGGCCGGCGTGCGGACGGGGACCGACTGCGACGACGACACGGCGGCGGGCCCGGTGACCTATCCGGGAGCCGCCCAGATCGACGGCCCGTTCAACTGCATGAAGGACGCCGACGACGACGGCTACGGCGACGCCTCCGCTCCGCTCCCCGTGGTGCCGGGGGGCGACTGCGCCGATGCCGACGCTGCCAGCCATCCGGGCGCCTCCGAGCTGTGCGACGGCAACAGCAACGCCTGCTCGGGGACCGTTCCCGCGGCGGAGACCGACACCGACGGCGATGGTTACGTGGCGTGCAGCCCGTGGGACGACCGCCAGGCGGACAATCCGGCGATCCTGGGAGGCGGCGACTGCGACCCCGCCGATGCCGACACTTTCCCGGGAGCCGCTCCCAACGAGGTGGTCCCCAACGCCTGCATGCGCGACAAGGATGGGGACGGATTCGGTGCCCAGGTGCCGCCCGCCGGCGTGGTGGTCGGAACCGACTGCGATGACGTGTCCGCTGCCGGCGCGTCCACGTTCCCCGGCGCGGCGCAGATCGAGGCGCCGCTCAACTGCATGAAGGACGTGGACAACGACGGCTACGGTGACTCGGCCGCCGTTCTGCCGGTGGCCCCCGGCGGCGACTGCGACGACGTCGACCCGGCGCGGCACGCGGGAGCTCCCGAGATCCCGGCCGACGGGATCGACCAGGACTGCAACGGCTCCGATCTGCTCACCTGCTTCGCCGACAACGACGGCGACGGCTTCGGCAGCCCCACCACGTCACTCCCCGATGATGGAGACTGCACCGATCCGGGAGAGTCCCCCTTCGACACCGATTGCGACGACACATCGGGGGCCATCAAGCCGGGTGCCGCCGAGGTGCCGAACGACGGCATCGACCAGGACTGCAGCGGCGCCGACACCATCAGCTGCTTCGTGGACGCAGACGTCGACGGCTTCGGCGGAGCCGGGTCGGTGCTGGCCGCCGACGGATCGTGCGACACCCCGCAGCAGGAATCGGCGATCGGCGGGGACTGCGCTGATGGCGACCCGTCCATCTTCCCGGGCGCACCGGAAGTCCCCGGCGACGGCATCGATCAGGACTGCAGCGGCAGCGACTCCGTGTCGTGCTTCGTGGACGGAGACAGCGACGGGTTCGGCGGCGCCCCGACCCTCGTGTCGGCCGACGCCGACTGCTCCGATCCCGGCGAGTCGTCCGTGTCCACCGACTGCGACGACGGCGACGACACCAGGTATCCGGGCGCACCCGAGATCCCGGCCGACGGGATCGACCAGGACTGCAACGGCTCCGACCTCACCACCTGCTTCGTGGACGGGGACGGCGACGGGTTCGGCAGCTCGGTGACCATACCCCCCTCGGACGGGGACTGCACCGATCCGGGCGAGTCCCCCTTCAGCACTGACTGCGCGGACGGCAACGACACGATCTATCCGGGGGCCCCCGAGGTGCCCGGCGACGGCGTCGATCAGGACTGCAACGGCTCGGACACGGTGAACTGCCTGGTGGACGATGACCAGGACGGATTCGGCACGTCGCTGGGAACGATCGTCCCCGCCCCCGACGGCCTCTGCGAGACGGCCGAAGGAGAGGCGGTCCCCGGCAACGGCGGCGACTGCGACGACGACGATCCCCTCATCTTCCCGGGGGCCTCCGATCCGCCCGGAGACGGCATCGACCAGGATTGCTCGGGAGCCGACTCCATCACCTGCTTCGCCGATGGCGACGGTGACGGTTTCGGGACCGACACCACGGTGCCTTCGAGCGACGCCGACTGCACCGACCCGGGGGAGTCGTCCCTTGACACCGACTGCAACGACTCCGCTTCCGGCATCTTCCCCGAGGCGCCGGAGACGCCCGAGGACGGCATCGATCAGGACTGCAACGGGGCCGACACCGTCACCTGCATCGTGGACTCCGATGGGGACGGATCGGGGACTTCGGCCGGCACCACGGTCCTGGCCGGGGACGGGACCTGCGATCCGGGCCAGGGCGAGGCGGAGGACGGCGGCGACTGCGCCGATGACGACCCGTCGCGCTTCCCGGGGGCCACGGAGGTTCCCGACGACGGTGTGGACCAGGACTGCAGCGGCGCCGACACGGTGACCTGCTTCGTGGACGGGGACGGCGACGGGTACGGCACCGACGCCACCGTGATCGCCACGGACGGCGACTGCACCGATCAAGGTGAATCGTCGGTGAGCACCGACTGCAACGACGCACAGCCTTCGATCTTCCCCGGCGCCCCCGAGGTGCCGCTGGACGGGATCGACCAGGACTGCGACGGCTCCGACCTGACCACCTGCTTCGTGGACGGCGATCAGGACGGCTACGGCTCGACGACGAGCTTCATCCCGGGAGACGGCGACTGCAACGACCCGGGCGAGTCGGTGTTCGACACAGACTGCAACGACGCGCTGGCCGCCATCAACCCGGGCGCCACCGACGTGCCGGGCGACGCCATCGACCAGGACTGCAACGGCGTGGATGCCGTGACCTGCCTGGTCGACGCGGACAAGGACGGCTACGGCCTGACCGGATCGTCCGTGGTCGCCCTCGACGGCTCGTGCGACACTCCCGAGGCGGAGGCCACCACCGGCGGCGACTGCGCCGACGACGACGCGTCGCGCCATCCGGGCGCCACCGAGGTCCCCAACGACGGGATCGACCAGGACTGCGACGGCGACGACCTGCTCACCTGCTTCGTGGACGGAGACGGTGACGGGTACGGATCGACGGCCACCCTGGTGCCGGCCGACGGCGACTGCTCCGATCCCGGAGAGTCGGTGGTGGACACCGACTGCAACGATGCCGCGGGTTCCGTGCACCCCGGAGCCTCCGAGGTGGTGGACGACGCCATCGACCAGGACTGCAACGGGACCGACACCATCACCTGCTTCGTGGACGCCGATCACGACGGGTCGGGGAACCTGGGCGGCGCGACCACCCTGGCCACCGACGGAAGCTGCGACGCCGACGAAGGCGAGTCGCTCACGCAGGATGACTGCGCCGAGAACGACCCGGCCACGCATCCGGGAGCGCCCCAGGCGTGCGACGGCAACGACAACGTCTGCGCCGGCTTCGTGCCTGCCTCGGAGATGGATGCCGACGGCGACGGCTTCGTGGCCTGCTCCGGATGGAGCGACACGCAGGGAGACAACCCCGGCCTGGGAGGCGGAGACTGCGACGCGGCGGATGCGGACACCTTCCCCGGCGCGGCCGCGTTCGAGACGTTCCCGCAGCTGTGCCATCGCGACAAGGACGGTGACGAGTACGGGGACATCACGCCGCCGGCCGGTGTGACCGCCGGCGCCGACTGCGACGACGACACCGCCGTGGGCCCGGTCACCTTCCCGGGTGCCGCGGAGATCGAAGCGCCGCTCAACTGCATGAAGGACGCCGACGACGACGGCTACGGTGACGCGCTCGCCGCGCTCCCGGTGGTGGCGGGAGGCGACTGCGCCGACGCCGATCCTGGCATCCACCCGGATGCCATCGATCAGTGCGGCGACCTCATCGACGCCGACTGCGACGGGTCCGACCCGACGTGCCTGACCGTGCCGCCCGCAGCGGGCGCGGGCTCCACGTCGACGCGCGTCAGGCAGTCCGCGGGAGGCCAGGCTCCATGAAGGCGGCCCTTCGTGGTCTCGCCCTGCTGGTCATCCTGGGGACGTGCGCCCTCGCGTGCGGAAGCGAGGCCTTGGCCACGGAGAGCGCGGCGCGCGACTACGCGTACTTCACCCTGCAGGGGCGCCTGAGCGATCCCTCCCTGCGCAAGCCCATGGAGGGGGCCACCATCCGCCTGATGGCCGGCGACCAGAGCTTCGAGACCGTGACCGACCGCAAAGGGGTGTTCGCGTTCGAGAAGCTGCCGGTGTCCTCCTTCAAGGTGGAGGTGATCAGCTCCGACGGTCGGGTGGTGCGAGGGATCCGCCGCCTGGACGCCAACGACCCGGTCCGCCCCCGTCTCTACATGAAGCTCGGCAAAGGGGCCGCGCAGTCATTCCACTTGAACGCAGCCGAAGAGTTCGTGCACCTGGACGTGCCGCAGCCCGAGGTCCGCTGGGACCGCTTCTGGAAGGAGCTGGCCATCTTCGTCGGCGGAGCGGCCATCCTGGCGTTCTGATCCCGGGCGCCCCGGGAGAGAGTGGTCTCCGGAGCGCGCGCCGCGCGCGCCCCGCGTCGCCAAGCGCTACCTGGACTGCGCGCCCGCAAGATAGGTCGGGGCCGCGAGAATCAACCCGGCGAGATACATCATCAGTCCCGCGTAGGCCGGCGCCAGGTGCATGAGGTCCAGATAGCCTACCGCGAAATGAACTCCGATTGCCGTGCCAAAGCCCGTGACGCCGGAAACACCCAGGACCTGCCAGAGACTTCGAGAGGGGCGGCCGCACCACACGCACATGAGAACCGCAAGACCGCAGGAGAAGAGTCCGCCGCCAAACCCCGCGCGGTCGTGCGCGATCAGCGGAATCAGCCGGGGGTTCAGAGAATGCAGGTCGGCCGGCGTGACCTTCATGAACTCGAGATCCTGCGGGACGAAGACAGACGTCATCCCGACCACCATGATGGTTGCGCCACCCAGCACCATGCCAAGGGCGGTGCACAGCAGGAGGAGGCGTCCGATTCCTGCGCGAGTCCCCCATTCCGGCGCAAAGGCAGGCCTGAGCGCCTCACGGAAGGAGCGTGGCTCCTTGACGATCGTCCGGGCTCTGACCAGGCCGAATGCAAAAACCGGCAGGAGGGCCAGCGTCCCGATGCCGTGCCAGCTGTCCAGGTATCCGTAGCCGAGATAGCTGAGAAAGCTCCCGAACCCGAGAGAGCCGCTCACCAGGAACGTCCACCAGGCCCAGGCCTCTCCGCGGCCGAGGGGGAATTCCGCGAGCCACAGGTAGAGCAGACCGATCGCCATGATCGAGCCCCCGAAGGCGACCCGATCGTGGAACATGAAGTAGACGATCCGGCAGTGAGACACGCTGCACAGCGCGTGGGCGGATGTTCCCAGAAACCGGGTGTCATGGGGAAGGAACTGCTGGGTCGCGCTCAGAAATAGAGCAAAGCACCCGGAAAAGACCAGAGCCAGCCCCGTCAGGCTCAGCAGTGGGCGGCCATCCTTGACCAGGCCGCCGAAAAAGCCCGCCTCCCGCGGGGCCGTCATTTGCCGGGGTTCACCGGCGGGTCTTTCTTCGGATCGGCGTAGTTGTGTGCGATCTGCTGCTCGAGGTCCGACGCCCGCCGCACGCTGGTGGAGTGGTCGCCGAAGAAGAAGTTGGTGATTTTGTCCTGGTCGCCGTACTTGTCGGCGAACTTGCGCCAGAGCTTCGGGGCCTTGGTGTAGTCGTACCCCGCCTCGTACACGTAGCGCAGCCCCACCCGATCGGCCTGGTCTTCGTACTCGCGGCTGAAGGTGTTGCCGAAGGTGGTCACGCCCAGGGACGCCCCCATCTCCACCGCCTGGCGGGCCAGCGGGTTGTCGATGGCCGACGCGCCCAGGCCCGCGGCTGCGCCGGCCAGGCCGCCGATCATGCCGGTTTTCTGCTGCCGGCGGCTGTGTTCGTACGTGGCGTGGGCGATCTCGTGACCCAGGACGATGGCCACCTCGTCGTCGTCCATGTCGGCCATGAGCTGGCTGAAGACGTAGATGGAGTAGTTGGGCATGGCCATGGCATTCCATTCCTTGTTGTCCACCACGTAGACGCTCACCTTCTCGCGCGGCACGTAGGCCGGAAGGACGCGGCCCACGATCCTGCGCGCGCGCTCCACCTGGGGCCCCGAGTCGTGCAGCTTGCCGATCAGCAGCTCCTTGCCGTCCTGTCCCTGCTCATAGACCTTGCCGGCCTTCACGTAGGCGTTCTCCACCGAGTCGGTGGCGGCCAGCAGCTCCTGCTCGCTGGAGCCGGTGCGGTTGGGAACAGCCTCGATCTCCCGGGCCAGAACGGTGCCGTCTTCCCGCCTGATCCCCTTCACCTTCATCTCGTAGCCCATGGGGGTCTTGTCCAGGCTCTTGGCCCGGCCGGTGCCGGTGAACCTGGTCTTCTCGTCCGTGCTCACGCGCTGCCCTTCGACCACGAGAAATGATGCCTTGCGGTACTCGAGATAGCCGTTGAGCTTGACCGACTTCCCTTCGGCCGGCAACGACACGGCCGGGGCCGCCAGGCACATCGCGGCGGCGCACACCAGAAAGAGTGGTCGCATGGCGCTTCCTCCCGTTGTTCGCGATAGAATGAGCCTCAATTATAACGTCACGTGGAGCAAGAGGCGGCCATGGGGGGATGGCTGGACGTCGAGTCGGAGGCGCTCCTGCGCGAGGCTGCGGAGCGTCTGGACGGGACGTTCGCCGAGCTCCCCGGCGCACCCGCGCGCTCTCCCGAAGTCGATCGCATGGGCGCGGTGCTGCTGGAAGCGGCCGGCCGACTGGGCGACAACTTCCCCTACTTCCATCCCCTGTACGCGGGGCAGATGCTCAAGCCCCCGCATCCGGTGGCGCGCCTCGCCTACGCGCTGGCCATGCGCGTCAACCCGAACAACCATGCGCTCGACGGCGGCCGGGCCAGCTCGGCCATGGAGAAAGAGGCGGTCTCCGAGCTGGCGGCCATGTTCGGGTGGAGCTCTCACCTGGGGCACCTCTGCTCGGGCGGAACGATGGCCAACCTCGAGGCGCTGTGGGTGGCCGGCCGGATGAAGCCCGGGCTGTCCATCGTGGCGTCGTCCCAGGCGCATTACACGCACGCGCGCCTGTGCGGGGTGCTGGGCCTGTCGTTCGAGGCCATCCCCTGCGACCCTAGGGGGCGCATGGACACGAAGGCGCTCGCCTCCCGCCTGGGGCGCGGCGGCGTGGGGACCGTGGTGGCCACGCTCGGCACCACGGCCACCGGGGCGGTCGATCCGCTCCCCGAGATCCTGGCGCTGCGGGCGCGCCACGATCTCCGGCTGCACGTGGACGCGGCCTATGGCGGCTACTTCACGCTCGCCTCGAGCCTCGAGCCCTCGGTGCGGGAGGCCTTCGATCGCGCCGGAAAAGCCGACTCCATCGTCATCGACCCTCACAAGCACGGGCTACAGCCCTACGGGTGCGGGTGCATCCTGTTTCGCGAGCCCGAGGTCGGACGCCTCTACAAGCACGACTCCCCCTACACGTATTTCACCTCGACCGATCTGCACCTGGGTGAGATCACCCTGGAGTGCTCGCGGCCGGGAGCCTCGGCGGTGGCGCTCTGGGCCACCCAGCGCCTGCTTCCTTTGACGCCGGGAGGCGAGTTCGCCCGGGGACTCGATGCATCGCGCGCGGCCGCGCTGGACCTGCACGCCAGGTTGGCGCACGATCCCCGATTCGTCACGGGGACGGCCCCCGACCTGGACATCGTGGTGTGGGCGCCGCGGGCGCGGCGGGTCAGCGAGGCGTCGGCATCGTCGCGCCGGATCTTCGAAGAGGCTGCCCGGCGCGGCCTTCATCTGGCCCTGGCCAGCCTGCCGGTGGGGCTGCTCGGCGGCGCGGACGACATGCAGGCGGACGAGCCGTTGGTGACCTGCCTGCGATCTGTCCTGATGAAGCCCGAGCACGCCGTCTGGATGGACCGCATCTGGGAGCGGCTCGATCAGGCCGCGACGGCGGTGCTGCGATCCGGCTCTTGAAACAGCACCGCCCGGGGCGGCTGACGCAGCCCCGGGCGGATGTGATCTGGACGGGAAGCTCGGCTACTCGAGAACCTTCACCACGACGCGCCGGTTCTGCGAGCGGCCGTCGGGGGTGCTGTTCTCGGTGACGGGCTGCGATTCGCCCAGTGAGATGGTGCTCATCGCATGAAGAGGGATGCCGCCCTTCATGTTGAGGTAGTTGCGCACCGCATCGGCACGGGCTTCACCCAGCGTGATGTTGTAGGCATCGCTGCCGGTGCTGTCGGTGTGCCCCTCGATCTCCAGGTACACCGCCTTGCCGTACGCCTTGACCTGGTTGGCCAGGTCGTCCAGGGCTGCCGCAGCCCCCGGAGAGATGTCGTGCATGTTGTGGGCGAACTTGGCCTTATCGTCCGACAGGGTCACGGTCCACAGGATCTTGCCGCGGGCCGCTTTCTCGGCGTCCTCGGCCTTGACCAGGGCCTGGCTCCCGGTCTGGTAGGCCTTGTCGGCCTGGTCCCGGACTTCCCCGATCCGGGTGTCGGTTTCCTTCCTCAGGTCCTCGACGCGCCGTTCGTTGGCTTCGACGGCGTCCTCGACACCCGAGATGCGCGAGTCGGTGGCGGATACGTTGTCGCGGAACTGCCTCTTGGTGACGCAGCCGGTCCCCGCAAGGACCGCCAGCGCCGCCACTCCCAGTATCACGGACTTTCGTAGGTCCATCGTTTCCTGCCCTCCTGGATGGCCGCTACCTCCCCTCGTCCCCGCATGACAAGGAGTTATCCTAATGATCCTAAGAAGTTCCTTCAAGGGAGAAAAAAGGCGACGACCGGGAAGGCGCGTTTCAGGACTCGAGGTAGTACCCGGTCCTGCACCGGACCACGAGTTTCGACTTTCGGGTTTCGATGCGGATGCGCCGGAAGGCCTTCCCCTCTTTTTCGGCGGGCTGGAAGCCGATGACGTACTGATGTCTTAGATCTGTCTGGATCCGGCGGATGGCGGCGGGCAGGTCGGGGCGCGTCTCCACGGCGAAGGCACGGCCTCCGGTTTCGCGCGCGAACCTCTCCATGATGGTCATCGCCTCTCTCTTGGCCGTCGAGAGCATCTCGAGCGGCGCGGGGAGGAAGCTGATGGTGTAGATGGGGACGCTCGCCTGGCGGGCCATCTGCACGGCGCTGAGGGCCTCCATCTCGCTGGTGTTGTCCAGCCCGTCGCTGAACAGGACGATGGCCTTGCGCGCCGGCAGCTGCTCCCTCACCAGGGTGGGGGCGGCCGCCAGGGCGTCGAACAGGGCCGTCTGGCCGTAGCCGTGCTGCACCTGGAGGCGCTGGAGGAACAAGGCCTTGTCCGACGTGAAGTCGGTGATCCAGGTGACCTGCTTGTCGGCGAAGCCGATGAGGCCGAACTGGTCGTTGGGGCCCAGCGTGTCGACGAAGGCGGCGATGGTGCGCTTGGACGTCTCCAGCTTGTCCTCCTGCCGCATGCTTCCCGACAGGTCCAGCATGAAGGCGATGGCCACCCCCGCATCGGTCTCGCTGGCGAAGAACTCGATGTCCACCGGACGTCCGTTCTCGGTGAGACGGAAGTCGTCGCGCGACAGCCCCGCCACCGGGCGGCCCCGTCCATCCAGCACCGTGGCGGGGACCAGGACCATCTGGACTTTCTCGATCTGGACGTAGCGCCCCTTGAGGATCGGCTCGTCCTCCAGTGACTGGTCGGAGGGGATCGGCCCGGCCTGGGATACGAGCAGGCACACGGCCACGCACAGGACGAGCCGTTTCAGGGAAGTCATCCCCCCAAAGATAGGCAGCGTCGCTGCCCGGTGCCAGCAGAGAAAAACCCGACTCGAGTCCCGGGCTCCTAGGCCGACCGCGCCCAGCGCACGATCTCCGGGAGCGTGGGGCGCTTGCCATACATCAGGACGCCCACGCGGTAGATCCGCGCGGCCAGCCAGATGGTGCCCACGATGGTCGCCAGGTTCACGACGACCGCCAGCAGGATCTGCCAGATCGGTGGCGTGCGCACCACGATCCTCACGAACATGAGGATGGGCGAAAGAAACGGCACCATTGACAGGACCACGCCGACCGCGTTGTCCGGCTGCGAGATGATCAGGAACGACAGCATCAGCGAGGCCATCAGCGGCAGCACCGCCGGAAACTGCAGCTGCGAGGCCTCCTCGGGGCTGTTGCACGTGGAGCCCAGGGCCGTGTACACGGAGCCCATGGTGAAGAACCCCAGGACGAAGAACAGCAGAAACGCCCCGAAGACGGCCGGCGGCAGCGACGAGGCGATCTGGGCGATGCCCTGCGAGCCCGACGCGGCACCATACAGCACGAACGCCAGGCCGGTGAGCGACCAGGCGCTCATCTGGGTGAGAGCGGCGCTCCCCTTCCCCAGCATCTTGCCGGCCATCAGCTCGAACGGCGAGGTGGTGGACAGCAGCACCTCCATGACGCGGCTGCTCTTTTCCTGCACGGTGCTGTTCATCAGGGTCACACCGTAGATGGCGATGGTGAAGTAGAGGAGCATCACCATGCTCATGGTGGCGATGTAGACCTGGCCCCAGTTCTTCTTCTCGGCGATCCCGCCCTTGCCGATCTGGAATGACTCCACCTCCACCGGGCGCGTGGCGGCCTGGGCGGCCGACGGATCCAGGCCGGACGCCGCGAGACGCTGACCGGTCACCACTTTGGTCAGCACGCGATCCAGCCTCTCGGTGGCGATGCTCAGGCCCCGCGCGTAGAAGGTCGCCGTGCCATCCGTCAGCACGCCGGCGGGCAGGTGCAGCACGGCATCGTGCTCTTCCCTGGACACCGCCTGCCGCAGCTGCTCGAGATCGGTCTGGCCCGGCTCCTCGATCAGCTCGAACCGCTTCAGCATCTCGTCGTTCTTCACCGCCTCGCGCAGCGGAGCCAGCAGCACGCCGGTCTCGTCCACCACCACGCACCGGGTCGTCCCTCCACCCGACCTCACCATCAGGACGGGGACGAACATGAGAGCACCCAGCAGCAGAGGGAAAGCCACCGTGCCGATCACGAACCACTTGCTGCGGGCCGTCTCCAGGAACTCGCGCCGGGCCACCTGAAGGATCTGGCTCATGCCCCCACCTCCTCGGCCGGAACCCGTGGCGCAGAGCCGGAGCCGGTCAGCTCCAGGAAGATGTCGTTGATGGAGGGCTCTCCCAGGGCGAACCGGCGCACCCGCACGCGCCCGGCGAGGGCGTTGAAGAGGTCCTGGGGATCGGCCTTCTCCGCCAGGCGCACCTCCGCGTAGCGGGCGTAGCGGTCCACACGCTGCACGCCGGGGAGCCGCTCGATCTGCTCACCCGGCCCTTCGAACTCCAGGTGCACGGTGTTGTGCCCGTAGCGTTTCTTGACCTCGGCAAGGGGCCCCGACACCACGCAGCGCCCCCGGTCGATGAGGCAGATGTCGTCGCACATCATCTCCACCTGCTCCATCCGGTGGGTGGAGAGGATCACGGTCCGTCCCGCCGCCACGAACTCCAGGACGATGTCCTTGAGCACCTTCGCGTTGCCGGGATCGAGCCCCGAGAAGGGCTCGTCCAGGACCAGCAGCTCGGGCTCGTGAAGCACCGTGGCGATGAACTGAAGCTTCTGCTGCATCCCCTTGGAGAGCTCCTCCACCTTGCGGGCCGCGCGGTCGGCCAGGCCCAGCCGCTCCAGCCACCGCTTGGTGCGCGCGCGTCGATCGGCCGGCGAAAGGCCGTGCAGCGCGCCGAGGAACTCGAGATGCTCCCCCACCTTCATCTTGGGGTAGAGCCCGTGCTCTTCCGGAAGGTATCCGAGGCGCCGGCGCAGCTCGGGCCTGAAGATGTCCCCGAACAGCGATATGGTCCCCGCATCGGGAAGCAGGATCCCGGTGATCATGCGGATGGTGGTGGTCTTGCCGGCCCCGTTGGGCCCCAGAAGGCCGCACACCCGCCCGCGCTTCAGCGTCAGGTCGAGCGGCTCCAGCGCCTGCCGGCCGTCATAGCTCTTGCAGACCCCTTTCAGCTCGAGCGCCATGCTGGTCATGCTGCCCCCTTTCTTTGCGGCGTATCGTATGCCGCCCCCCTCGAGGGAATCAATACGACAGGCGGGATGGAGGGTTTCGCCCGATCTCCCGGGGCGATCCGGCCCGTAACCTGCGCGTCATCCGGCAAACCCGGCCTCCGGCTCCCCCGGAGCGGCCCGGGGGCCGCTCGGGACGTCGGCCTCACTTTTGCGGTCATGATATTTCACTTCCAATCATATATGCCGTAGGCGCATTGCGTGTACGGTGGGGCGTTTTTTATTGCCAATGCGGCGGGGACTCCGGTAGAGTCGGCAGCCGAGGATTCGCCGGGTCACACGTCGGGAATCCCTCCCGGCGGAGCTGACCGGCGAGGAGGACGAGATGAAACCACGCAGTGTCCGGCTACCTGCGGCGCTCGCCTGTGCCGTGCTCGTGGCCACGGCCGGCGCAGGGGCGTCTATGTTCGAGTCCACCACCGATCAGCAGCTGGTGTGCGAGTCCGTGGACATCGTGCGCGCGACGGTCCTGGAGGTCCAGTCGTCGTGGGAGGGGGATCCCCAGGCGATCTGGACGCACGCGCTCCTGCGCGTCGACAGGACCATCCGGGGCAGCCGCGTGCCCGGCGAATTTGTGGACGTCAAGGAGATCGGCGGGACGGTGGGCGAATACACGATCGTAGCCCATCAATTCCCCACCTTCCGCAAGAACGAGACGGTCGTGGTGATGCTGACTCCCTGGGACGACGGCTCGGGCATCCAGCGTGTCCACGGCTACGGTCGCGGCATGTTCGCCATCGCCAGGGGACACGGCCAGGAGCAGGAGCGCGCCGTGCGGCACGATCTGATCGAATCAGGCCATCGAACGATGCATGAGGACAGGCTCAAGCCGGAGATGGGCGTGAACGACCTGGTGCGCGAGATGCGCCTGCTCTCGGCGAACTGCCGCCCGCAGGGAGGTGCGCGATGAGGCTGACCAACAAGCTGCTGGCCGGAGCGGTGCTGGCCGTCATGGGGACCAGCGCGCTGTCCGCCTATGTCCTGCTCAGCCCGCGGCGTCACTGGGCGGCCAAGCCGGTGACGTTCTATGTGGCGCGCGGACACGTCTCGGTGGCCGACACCGACAACGGCATCACGGCCGTGGTGCGGGCCCTCAACAACACGGGGACGATCGCAGGCTCGGGCTGGAACGTCTGCTCCGGGGTCGGGGCGGTCGTCAGCGCGGTGAAGAACACGAGCCAGGCGTGGAGTCTGGGCGACGGACGGCCCACCATCTCTCTGCGCCGGGTCATCGGTGGCTGCACGGGAGGGTGCCTGGCCGCCACTTACACGGGATACTACTCCTGCCCGTCCGGCTTCCATGGAGGCGACGGGCATTGCCGCATCGACGACTCCGACGTCGAGGGCCGGACCAACACGGTGGACGGCGTCGGCGGCCCGTACGACAGCCAGCTCGAGCCAGGCTGCTCGACCGGGGAGTACAGCGTCGAGGGGATCTGGGTGCACGAAGCCGGGCATCAGCTCGGGCTCGGTCACACCAGCGTTTCGGGCGCCACGATGTACCCGTCGGTCTCGTCCTGCAACACGGGACCGGCCACGGTGGCCTCCGATGATTGCAACGGCTTGAACGTTCTGTACTGAGCCCGCGTTGATCCAACCCGGGGCGGCCGGCCGCCGCGCGGCCGCCCCCATCGGGCCTACCGAATGATTTTCGCTACCGTGCGGTTGACTCGCTCAACTTCCTCCAGCGACACCTCGACGAACTGAGGGTTCGGCTCCGTCAAGTCGGCGAAGGTGACCTCGGCCGCCGTCTGGCTGGTGCAGAAGACCTGCTCGACAGAGTCGTCAACACGCACCGTGACGAGCAGCGCATTCCCGGCCGCCTTGGTGAAGAAGCGCACCAGGAACGCATAGCCGAGCGAGCTGTCTTCTTCGACCCGCTCCAGAGTGCAGAACCCGTTCTGGCCGGTCGCACTCGCCGTGGGAATGCCGTGGGGGAAGCCAAGCACAGGATCGGTCAGGATGGGCACAATGCCCTCACGGTCGACCGTGGCGAAAACCAGCGCGTCGATCCCGGGACCTCCCATGAACGCATCGCTGCCATCGCCGCCCGCCCAGAGGCTGATGTCATTCCCCACATCGCCGAACATGACATCGCTCTTGGCGTTCGCGGTGCCTGCCTCGAGACCACCGATCAGGATGTCGTTGCCGGCACCGCCCTGCATGGTGTCGCTGCCACGGAGGCCGATGATGATGTCGTTTCCTGCCTTTCCCAGGAGCACATCCGCATTTTCCAGGCTCTGGTTGGCGGCAGTGCCGGGTGGCTGGATCACCGGATTGTTCAGATTGTCATCATCCGGCCCGATCAGCACATCTGCCGTGTTGCTTCCCTCGATCAAAGCGGCCCGAGTTGTCGTGGCGACAGTCGCGGCCACACCGAACAGCGTCAAGACGACAAGAATCTTCTTTTTCACGGTCTTCTCCTCGTTGAGTTTCGGTCAGCTTGCAACGGCAGGTGCGACGTTCTGGTTCATGCGGAAGAGATTCTTCGGGTCGTACTTCGCCTTGACCCTGGCCAGCCGGTCATAGTTCGGGCCGTAGGCCCCGGAGCGAACACGCTGGGCCTCGTCGTCAGGCATGAAGTTGACGTAGACGCCCCCGGTCGCAAACGGCGCGGCTGCATCGTAGAGCGCCCGTGCCCATCCGATGCACGGCGTGTCCTCCGACGGGCTGCTCCAGCGCGTGTGCACGTTCATCACGAAGTTGACGTCCCGGTGCGGATAGGCGGTGGCCTCGGCAGGAATGCGGTTGATCGCACCGCCGAGACTGCCGATGAAGATCTCGCACTGCGGGGTAGGAAGACGCTGCACCGCGTCGAGGAGCACGCTGATCAGCCCGTCGGCGAGGTCGACGAAATCGTGGGATTTCCAGTAGTTCCGCTCGCCGGCGGTGAGCAGAGGATCGAAGGCCGTCTGCCACGCGGCGTACGGTGCGGGCCCGACGACGTCGGCAATCGGCTTCCCGATCGCCTTGAAAGGCGCCACAGCCTTCTCCCCGGCAACGGGATCGCCGGCGTAACAGAGGGCGAGCACCAGAACCTCGGTGCCGTGGGTTTCCTGGGGCAGGAATGGAAGAGGCGGCGCCTTCCGCATCACAACCCAGCAGCACAGCTCGTCCGGCGCGTTCTCGACCAGGCGGCGGTACTCGTGGAGAACCTCCTTCGCATTCGAGAACGGGTGGACGATGAGGCCGGCGATGACCTGAGGCCCAACGGGGTGGAGATTGAACTCGAACGACGTCACGACGCCGAAATTCCCACCTCCCCCGCGAATCGCCCAGAAGAGATCCGGATGATCGGTAGAGCTCGCCCGCACCAGCTCTCCCGCGGCGGTTACGACATCGGCGGAAAGGAGGTTGTCGACGGTCAGCCCGTACTTCCGGCTGAGCCAGCCAAATCCACCACCGAGGGTCAGTCCGGCGACTCCGGTCGTGGAGTTGATCCCCGTCGGAGTCGCGAGACCGAAGCCTTGAGTCTCCTTGTCCAGATCCCCAAGCCTGGCGCCGGGCTCGACACGCGCGGTGCGTGCCTCGGGATCGACCCGCACCGAGACCATCCGCGACAGGTCGAGCATCAGCCCCCCGTCGCAGACCGCGTTTCCTGCGATGTTGTGTCCGCCGCCCCGAACCGATAGAAGCAACCCGTACTGCGCTGCCAGGCGAACGGTCTGCATGACGTCACTTGCCCCGACCGCGCGCACGACGGCCGCAGGGCGCTTGTGGATCATGGCGTTCCAGATCGTTCTCGCTTCGTCGTATCCCGCCTCGCCGGGAAGGCACAGGGCGCCCCGGAGTCCGCCCCGAAGGGCGTCGAGCGCCTCGGATGAAATCGATGCCTTCTTCCCATCGATCGTCTTGACTTCGATTCCTCTCATCTTCAATCTCCCGTCATAGGCGTGCATGCGAGACCGTGTCGACACGCACACTATGCAAGAATGGTCGTCTTGACGTATGGCCGCACGTCGGAAAGACTTGACCGAACGTCCGGAGGTGGGAGATGAGCCAGGACACCCTGTCTGACGTACTGCGCGCGGTCCGGCTGCGGGGTGCGGTCTTCTACTACATCGACGGAAGCGCCCCCTGGGTGGCGGCGGCGCCCCCCGCTCGGAAGCTCATCCCCGCGATCATGCCCGACGCCGAGCACATGATCGAGTTTCACTGTGTCATCAGGGGATCGTGCTGGGGCGGGATCCTCGATGAGCAGCCGGTGCATCTCGACGAACACGACGTCATCCTGTTCCCACAGGGGGATCCGCACGTCATGTCGAGCGCCCCGGGGATGAGGCCACCGCCGGGGGACAACGAGGTCTACTTCGCTCCGCGTCCGCCTCAGCTGCCGTTTTCGCTCAGCATGGGAGGCTTCGAGGAGACGACGGCACGCCTCGATGGCGGAGGACGCGATCGTGCCACCCTCGTGTGCGGCTTCCTCGGGCTGGACGCGCGGCCCTTCAATCCCCTCCTCGCGGCGTTGCCGCGTGTGCTGCACGTTTCAGGGGCTACGCTCGGCGCCGATTCGTGGGTCGTGTCGTTCCTGCGCGCGGCCGTCGTCGAGTCGAACCAGCGGCGTCCCGGCGGCGAGGCCGTGCTGGAACGGATGAGCGAGATGCTCTTCGTCGAGGTGTTGCGCCGCCACCTCGACGCTCTATCCGCCGGGCAGACCGGATGGCTTGCGGGGATGCGCGACCCCTCCATCGGCCGGGTGCTCTCGCTCCTGCACGAGAAGCCGGACGCGCCGTGGACGCTCGAGCGCCTCGCCGATGACGCGGCGATGTCGCGCTCGACGTTGCACGATCGCTTCGTCCACCTCATCGGCCAGCCGCCCATGCAGTATCTGGCGCAGTGGCGCATGCAGGTGGCCGCGGGGCTCCTGCGCGACACGAAGGTGAAGATCATGGAGGTCGCGCTGGGCGTGGGGTACGAGAGCGAGGCCGCCTTCTCCCGCGCGTTCAAGCGCACCGTGGGTGTCGCCCCGGGTGCCTGGCGGGCAGGGCGTCGGCCTGGCGATGGTGCCGAAGCTGCTTCACCGTAAGGGTGATCTGTCCATTCCCCGGTACTGAATCGCCTCGGCCAGGTTGTCTCTCGTGATCCGCTCCTGGGCCGCCAAGTCCGCGATGGTGCGCGCCACCTTCAAGATGCGATCGTGGGCCCGTGCGGACAGGCTCAACGTCGTCATGGCCTTCTCCATGAGGCTGTGCCCGGCCCTGTCGAGCGCACAGTGCTCCCGAAGAAGCGCGGCCGGCATCCTCGCGTTGCACGCGGCCGGCCACCGTTCCCACTGGCGCTCCCGCGCCGCGACGACCCTTGCGCGGATGGCTTCGGATGATTCGCCCGACTCCTCGGCCGACATCTCGCGGTACGCGACGGCAGGAACCTCCACGTGGAGATCAATCCTGTCGAGGAGAGGACCTGAGACCCGGTTCGTGTACCGCATGATCTGGGGAGGCGTGCACGTGCATTCCTTCCAGCGACTTCCAAGGTATCCGCAGGCGCACGGGTTCATCGCGGCCACCAGACAGAAGGCCGCGGGGAACTTCACGGCGTGCGAGGCGCGGGAGATGATGACGCTGCCGTCCTCGAGCGGCTGACGCAGCGCCTCCAATGCGTGGCGCCGGAACTCGGGCATCTCGTCGAGGAACAGGACGCCATGGTGCGCGAGGCTGACCTCCCCCGGACGCGCACCCCAGATCCCGCTGCCGCCTCCCACCAGAGCGGCATCCGACGCCGTGTGGTGCGGCGCGCGAAAGGGCCGCTGCGCCACCAGTCCGCCGGCGCCGCCGCGCGCGGCCACGCTGTGGATGCGCGTGACGTCGATGGCTTCCTCCAGAGTCATGGGAGGAAGGATCCCCGCGAGCCGCCGCGCCAGCATCGTCTTGCCCGCACCCGGAGGGCCGACCATGAGCAGGTTGTGCCCGCCGGCGGCCGCCACCTCCAGCGCTCGGCGCGCCACGGCCTGGGCCTTCACGTCGGCCATGTCGGGCACGCCGATCCGCGCCTCCGCCAGCCGGCTGGCCAGATCGGCGGCATCCACGAACGGGCCCGAAATGGAGATGGCTCCGTTCAGCGCCGCCACCGCCTGGGCCAGTGTCGTCACGCCGAGCACCTCCAGTCCCTGGACCAGGGACGCCTCGGCGAAGCTCTCGGGCGCCACGAGGATGCGGCGGATCCCACATGCGCGCGCCTCCAGCGCGGCGGACAGGGTCCCTGGAACGGGCCGCACTCCGCCGTCGAGGGAGAGCTCTCCCACCAGCATGGTGTCGTCCTGGATGCGCTCGGCCATCGCGCCATCGGAGAGCGCCACGATGGAGACGGCCACCGGCAGGTCGAGAGACGAGCCGGCCTTGCGCAGATCGGCCGGAGCCAGGTTGATGGTGATGCGTCTCTGCGGCCAGGTGAATCCCGAGTTGAGGATGGCCGATCGGACCCGCTCGCGGCTCTCCCGGACCGAGCTGTCGGGAAGCCCGACCGTGTTGACGGCGGGGAGGCCCGCGGAGCCATGCGCCTCCACGCGCACGAGGATCGCTTCGATGCCGGTCAGCGCGGCGCCAATCATGCGCGAGAGCATGGACGGGGGCTCCTGAAGGAGAAACCCTCCCCGCCGTCCCGCGCCCTTGAAATGCGCGAGGGCCGGCGCGCGCCCACATGGAATGGGACGCGCTACCAGCCCTCGGTCAGCACCGTATCAGAATCCGGCCTGCTTCGCCCGCTCTCCGATCTCCTCGGGGGTGAGGTCCTCGAGGTGCATGCCGAGGCCCCACTTGTGGCCGAACGGGTCGACGACCTGCCCATACCGGTCGCCCCAGAAGGCATCCATCAGGGGCATGACCTCCTTGGCCCCCGCCTTGATCGCACGGTCCCACAGCGCGTCCACGTCGTTGCTGTACAGGTGGATGGTGACGGGAGAGCCGCCCAGGGTGGTGGGCGCCTTGTTGCCGAACTCGGGATACTCGTCGGCCAGCATCACCATCGAATCACCGATGCGGATCTCGGCGTGCATCACCTTGCCGCCGGGGCCGGGCATTCTCTGGATCTCCTCGGCCCCGAAGGCCTTCTTGTAGAACTCGATTGCCGCCGCGGCGCCGGCCACGTTCAGGTGCGGCGTGATGGTGCGGAATCCTTCCGGAATGGGCTTGCCAGGCTTGGCCATCTGCTCCTCCTTGCGCCCGACACCGGGTGCCGGTCGCATGCTATGGGGTGAGTCGTCAGTGTATCCCACGAACCCGGAAGGTTGCCGCTTAACCGGCGTGCGGGGAGCCCCGCGTCGCTCAGGGAGAGCCGCCCTCCGCAGACGCGCTCACCGGCGCTCCGCGCCGGGCAGATCAGATACTCGAGGGTGCAATCCGCATGCGTGCTCCGGTCGCGTCAGGGGCATCCGGCGGGCGATCGCGGAGTTCCGTCCGACGCGGATCCCACCGTGCCGGGGCCGCAGACGTTGCGGCGCCTCACCAGGTAGAAGACTCCGGTTCCCTCTGCGGGCTGGCCCGGGTCCTGTGCCTGAGGAGTCGACAACCCCAGCGCGAAGCAGCCCGCGGCTCCCGTGAACTCCGGGCCCGATGCCGGCAGGACGCCCTGCAGCACGTCGTAGCTGACCGAGATCCCCTGCTGCGGATCGGGATCCCAGACGACCTGCGTCGTGGCACCTCCCAGGACATCCAGCCCCGTGACCTCGGCCGGGAGGCTGCTGACGGCCTGGTTCGCCGGCGCGCAGTCGGAGCCGTTGGCCACGCCATCTCCGTCCATGTCCGCGTCGCACGGGTCGCCCGCCCCGTCGCCGTCGAGATCTTCCTGAGCGGAGTTGGGCAGCGCGGCGCAGTTGTCGGCCGTGTCGGGCACACCGTCCGCATCGGCATCGTTCAAGGTCACCTGCTGGGAGCTCTCCAGCAGCCACTGCCCGGGGTCGAACTGAATCTCCGTGGGCGCCTGGGCGACGGGTGGCAGCGCGAAATCCTGCGCCATCGCGTCGTTGTCGAGCGTGACGTCGAAGCTTCCGGCCGGAGTCACGACACGAAGGTCGATCGGCATGTGGAAGAGGCCCGGCTGCATCTGCTCGATGCGGACGTGCGGCACCCACCCGGCCGGCGTGGGGGCGGCCGTCCATCCCCAGCGGTAGGAAGGCTCTCCTTGCTGGATCACCCATCGGGTGAAGAAGGGCTCCAGATCGAGGCCGGAGGCCGATTCCATCGCCGTCCTCAGATCGTTCGTGGTGGCGTTGTCCAGGTGGTGAGCCTCTTCGTAGTCGCGTAGCCCTTCGAAGAAGGCGGCGTCCCCCACGGCCCGTCGCAGCATGTGGAGCACCCATGCTCCCTTGCTGTAGACCGTGTCGGAGAACAGGCCGCACGTGGGCGCGTAGACCGGCCCGCAGAAGGGATGCGTGTCGAAGCTGGTCATGTAGGCGCGCAGCCCGGCCTGGCCGAACTGGTCCTCCCACCAGAGCGCCTCGGCGTAGCTGGCGAACCCTTCGTTGAGCCAGATCTCGTTCCAGTCCGCCGGCGACACGCTGTCTCCCCACCACTGGTGCGCCAGCTCGTGGGCCACGATCCAGTCGTAGGTGTGGTCTCCGCGGATGAGCCCCTGCCCGTACGACGTGGCCGTCTGGTGCTCCATGCCGCCGCCGAAGGTGACGATGGCATGGCCGTACTTCTCGGCGACGAAGGGATATTCCACGAACAGCGTGGAGAAGAAGTCGAGCAGGGAGATGGTGACCCCCAGGTCCTCCCGGGCGGCGGCCTCGTGCTCGGGGTAGACCCAGTGCTGCACCGGCATGGCCGGGCCGCCGGTGACCGGCGTCCAGGTGTCGGTCCAGGTCACGTAGTTGGAGATCGCCAGCGAGACCAGATAGGTGCTGATCGGATAGCTGGACCTCCATTGCCAGGTCTGCGTGCCGTCGGGCTGTGGCACGGTGCCGGTGAGCAGGCCATTGGACACCGCCACGAGCCCGCCCGGAACGTTCACGTCCATGCTCACGATCGCCTTGTCGGCCGGATGATCGATGCACGGCCACCATGCGGTGGCGTAAGTGGGTTCGGACAACGTGGAGATCATGGGCTGCGTCCCGCCCGCGTGCGTCCCGAAGACGAACGCCCCGAATCCCACCGAGGGGGGCGTCCCTCCATAAACGATGGTGAGGTCCACCATCTCGTCCAGGACATGGGGGTGGCTCAGCGTGATGCGAAGCGTGTTGCCGATCCGCGTCCAGGCAAGCGGCGAGCCTCCCGACGTGATCGAGGTGACCCCCATGACGCTGTAGAGCCCCACGTCGAGGGTGAGCAGACCGCTCGTCAGGGAGCGCGCCTGCAGCCTGACCGACCCCTCCACGCGGCGGACCGGCGGCAGGATCACCTTGAGCGACAGGTCGTAGGACTGCACGTCCACGGGAGAGCCGGGGGCAAGCATCGCGGCCTGCAGGGCGCGGGCCAGCGCTTCCTCGCGCTCGGGATGGGCGCGGCCGTGCAGCTTGCGCCTCTCCTGGGCGGTGGGCGGGGCCTTGAACGGGGGGGCCGGGTCTTCCTGGCGGAGGGGGCTGCCGGGACCGAAACCCAGCAGCCACACGGCGAGAGCTCCGGGCAGAAGGTGGCGTCTCATCGGCCGGAAATATACCGATAAACGAGTTTCGGTGTCAGATCGTACAGCAGGGTAGGAAAGGAGGATCCCGATGACCCAGGATGTTCCAGACCTCGACCAGGATCTGCCGGCCGTCAGGCGCTGCCTGGCCGGATCGGTGGATGCCTTCGAGCCGATCGTGCGCCGCCATTCGCCCCGTCTGATCCGCCTCGCCTATCACTTCCTGGGGGACTGGGACGAGGCCCGCGATCTCACCCAGGACGCCTTTGCGCGCGCCTACCGCTGCCTCGGTCAGTACGACACCGGCCGTCCCTTCGGTCCCTGGCTGTGCGCCATCGCCGCGCGGCTTGCCACGGATCGGCTGCGCAGGCGCCGGGTGGTGATGCGCGCCCGCGCTTCCGCCGGGCCCGTGTCCCCGCCCGGGCTGGACACCGATGTGCGGCTCGGGTTGAGCGAGGCGCTGGGACGGCTCACCCCACGCCAGCGCCAGGCGGTGGTGCTGTGCGATCTGCACGGGTTCACCGCCGCCGAGACCGCGTCGATCCTGGGGTGCACCGCCAGCACGGTGAGGGTCCAGCGGTTTCTGGCCAGACGGCGCCTGCGCGATCTGCTGGCGAGCGGCCGGGCGCTCCAGCAGGGCGACGACGCCGAGGGCGCCGCGCCGGTGCTCGCGGAGGAACGCCGATGAGCGCCCCCGATCGCCTCGATCCCGACGATCCGTTCGGCTCACAGCCCGACGAGAAGCCCCCTTCCGGCTGGGACGAGTCGCTCTGGGCGGAGGTGCGGGCCCGCATCGAGAAGCCCGGCCCCGATCCGGAGCCTCCCCTGCCGTCCGCGCCCCCGCCGCGTCCCGAGCGGCCGCGCGACGTGCCGCCGCGGCGCGACGTGCCGGCGCTGATGGCGCTGATCATTCCGGCCGCGGTGCTCGTGGCGAGCGTGGCGCTCCCCCCCCCGGCCGGGCCTGCCGATCAGGGACCCGCGTCCCACACCGTCGTCCAGGTGGTGGGGACCGACGAGCCCGACATCGAGGTGGAATGGGCGCGCCGCGGAAAGCGCCGCACGGGCTACGTGGTTCTTGAGTCGCTCGATCCTCAGTTGTCGTGCATCGTGATCCAGCCCGAGGTGCCGGCCCCATGAGGCGGCTCTCGGCGGGCCAGACGGGGTTGATCGCGACCGGTCTCGCGGCGGTGACCGTGTCCGCCTTCGCGATGTTCCCGCCCTCGAGCTTTCCCCTTTCCGACCTTCCCATCACGTGGGTGGCGGCGGCCCCCCCCGATCCTCCTTCCGCCGCCACTCACGCGCCACGCCGGGTGCTGGTGCAGATCTTCCGAGGACGTCCGCATCAGGCGGCTCCCGAGGTGGAGGTGGCCACCATCTTCCGCGACCCGGCGTTCGCCCTCCTGGCGGACACGCAGGAGACCGTCGGCTCCCAGCAGGCGCTGCGCGACCGCGTGCGCGACCTCTTCGAGCTCGACGAGGTGAACACGATCGGGTCGAGCCTGTTGAGCCTTCCCGGCGGCGCGGCCCTCATGGACGACGGCGGGCGGCCCGTGGAAGTGCGAGTCCGAGGGCGTCAGGTGGGCGAGCGCTCCATGCGCCTGGTGATCACGGCTTCGCTCGACGGCACCGGCCCGGTCACCACCAGCGTGATCGCGCGCCAGGGACGCACCGTGCTCCTGGCGGGGCAGCCTTCCGGGGGAATGATCAGCTTCGTGGGGGTGACCCCGCTGTAGCCGTTCAGGCCGGTGGCCGGCACGCCTGCTCGTTGCCCAGCATCAGACGCTCGGCCAGGCAGAGCGGCATGCTGCCGAACGACAGCAGCTCGTCGTGAAAGGCCCTGAGGCGGAAGGTATCCGGCCGGCTCTGCCGGTACAGGCCCAGCAGGCGCTGGATCTGATGCTTCCCCACGATGTAGTTCATCTTCTGTCCCGGGTTCACCGCCGCGCCGGCCGCCTCTCCGGTGGCTGCTTCACGATCGAGGCCTCCTTCGTTCATGAAGTAGTCCACGGCCTGCCCGAAGCTCCATTCGCCCGTGGCCAGCCGCACGTCCACCGGGATCCGCGCCGAGCGGTACCGCATCAGGCGCAGCACCTGTGCCCTCCCCGCTTCGTTCTCGGAGGCCTGGCCCGGCGTCTCGTAGAGACCGGTGCGCAGCAGCATCTCCTCGGTGTACAGGGCCCATCCTTCCTGGAACACGCCGTCCTGGTGCATGCGCCGGATCTCGTCGGGGTTGTGGTTGGCGATGGAGATCTGAAGGAAGTGCCCGGGGATCCCTTCGTGGCCCAGGATGGGGAGCGGGTTCGACAGCGCCGCGCGCACGTAGAAATTGCCGCTGTTCGGATCGTACGGCGGGATGAAGTAGAAGCCCGACGCGTCGTTGTCGAAGACGCCGGGAGGGTTCATGAAGCCGCCGGGCGACGTGGGCCGGAACGCGGCGGGAAGCTCCACGATCTGGAACGGTCCCAGCCAGGCCGGCAGGGTCAGGAGATCGCGCGCCTGGAGATGCTCGATGAGCGCCGAGGTCCGGCTCTCGTAGCGCTGGAGGTAGTCGCGCGCGTCCTTCACTTCCTGCTCTCCCGAGGGGCGGGGAAGGATGTCGGCCACGCCCGGATCGGCCAGCATCGCCTCGAGCGCCCGCGCGCGCGCCAGCTCCACCTCGCCCAGGCGCACCATGTCGTCGGGGCCCATCGGCAGCATGTACACGTCGCGCAGCAGCTCTTCGTAAGCTTCGCGCCCGATGGCCAACGGAGCGGTCATCGACTTCTGCGCGGTGCGCAGCCACGCCCGGAAGTCGCGCAGCGACCTCAGCGCCCCGTCGCGCGCCGCCACCAGATCGAGACGCTCGGCATCGGGCAGCGACTCCAGCAGCATCCCCAGGCTGTCGTCGAACAGAGGAGGCAGGCCGTCGATGGCCTGGATGGCCAGGCTCGCCAGCAGTGGCACACCTTCGGTCAGATTCTCGCGCGCGACCGCCAGCATCTCCGGCATTCGCCGCAGCCGCTGGATGGCCGCGCGCGCCCGCACCGGGCGCGCGGCGTACTCCTTCTTGAGCAGGGAGAAGATGGCGTTGGCGCACTCGTCGACGTACACGCCCGGATCGCGCCCCCAGCGCCTCAGGACCGTCTCGTCGAACAGCACCCGGCGCAGGTGCGCGCGCAGCAGCGCCAGATCCACCTGATCGTCGGGGCTCCAGGTGGCTGCACCCGCGTTCTCCAGCCGGGCCAGCAGCCATTCGACCTTGTTCACGCGGGCGGTCCGGCTGGCCGCGTCGAACGCCGTGAGGCGCGCATCTCCATCGTGACGGCCGGCGTCGGTGGCCGCCACCGGGAACTGCTGGTAGTACCACTGGTAATAGGTGTGGGCCAGGTCGCGCATCCCGGCGGGGGTGAGAGGATCGGCGGGGACGGGCGCGGGTGCTGCGGCCATCATCCACAGGGCGAGCACGAGGCTCATGCGTGCCCCGCCTCCTCCAGGTCGTCCTCGTCCATGCCGAGGTAGTGCCCCAGCTCGTGGCGCAGCGTCACGCCGATCTGCTCCACCAGCTCGTCCTCGTCGGCGCAGGCGCGCTCGAGGTTGCGCTTGAAGAGGTAGATGGCGTCTGGCATCGACGGAACGTCGTGGGTGGTCTTGAGCGTGAGCGGCACCCCCACGAACAGCCCCAGCAGATCGGGGGCCGGGTCGTCGAGCGTCTTCAGGAGATCCGGGGGCGGGACGTCCTCCACCAGGACGGGGAGGTCGCCCAGGCGGCTGCGGAACTCGTCGGGGAGGGCCGCGGCCGCCTGCTGGACGGCCCGGTCGAAGGACTTCCTGTCCATCGACAGCGGGGGCGGGAAGCTGTCCGGGTCGATCTCGGAGGCCCGCGCGAAGGCGGCATCCGACTCACGGTAGCGTCCCAGCGCGTCGAGGAGGAGCCCCCGGATGTGATGGGCGAACGGATCGTCGTAGCGATCCGCCAGGGCCCCGTCCACCACCTCCAGCCCCTCCTGGAACATGCACGTCTCGTACAGCAAGGACGCCAGGGTCATGCGGGCGAAATGCTCGTCGGGGGCCAGCTCCACCGCCCGCCGTGCCAGGGGGAGCGCCTGCTCCAGGTCGCCCAGCTCCTGAAGCCCGGCCGCGCACAGGAGGGTCGCCTCGGGGTCGTCGGGATCCTCCAGACGCACCGAGTCGGCCGCCTCGAGGGCGAGCTCCACGTCTCCCGCCTCGAACAGATCCCAGGCACGTTCCATGGTGGTATCGCGGCTCGCTGGCATGTGACGCGCATCCTAGCACGGACGTCCGGCGACTCTTCGCTATACTATCGCGATGCCTCTCTCGCGATTCTGTCCCCCCGTGCGCGACTGGTTCGCGCGGCGCCTGGGCACCCCGTCCGAACCCCAGGTTCGAGGCTGGCCGCTCATCCGCGAGGGGCATCACACCCTCATCGCCGCGCCCACCGGAACGGGCAAGACGCTGGCCGCCTTCCTGTGGGCGATCGACGATCTGCTCGGCCAGGACGCGCTCGCCGACGAGACGCGGGTGCTCTACGTCTCGCCGCTCAAGGCGCTCGGCAACGACGTGCAGAAGAATCTGCAGGGCCCCCTCGACGAGCTGCGGGCCGCTCATCCGTCGCTCCCCGAGGTGCGGGTGCTGGTGCGTTCGGGAGACACACCCGCGTCCGCGCGCGCCGCCATGAGCCGGCGCCCGCCTCACATCCTCGTCACCACGCCCGAGTCCCTCTACATCCTGCTCACCAGCGAAGGCGGGCGGCGGATGCTCTCCACGGTGCGCACCGCCATCGTGGACGAGATCCACGCCGTGGCCGGAGTCAAACGGGGCGCGCACCTGTCCCTCTCGCTCGAGCGCCTCGACGCGCTCACGGCAGGACGGCTGCAGCGCATCGGCCTGTCCGCCACGCAGAAGCCCATCGAGCAGGTGTCCCATCTGCTGGTGGGGGAAGGCCGTGCGTGCGCCCTGGTGGACATCGGGCATCGCCGCGATCTGGATCTGGCGATCGAGGTGCCCGCCTCGCCGCTCGAGACGGTCTGCTCGCACGAGACCTGGCGCGAGATCCACGCGCGGATGGCCGCCCTCATCGAGGAGCACCGCACCACGCTGGTGTTCGTCAACACGCGCAAGCTGGCCGAGCGCGTGGCGGCGCGGCTCACCGAGATGCTGGGCGCCGGTGCGGTCACCAGCCACCACGGCAGCCTGGCACGCGATCGTCGCCTGGAGGCGGAGCGCAGGCTGAAGGCCGGCGAGCTGCGCGCGCTGGTGGCCACCTCGTCCCTGGAGCTGGGGATCGATGTGGGCGACGTGGACCTGGTGATCCAGACTGGCGTCACCTCGTCGGTGGCCATGCTGCTCCAACGCGTCGGCCGCGCGGGACACGCGCTGTCGCGCGTCCCCAAGGGACGCCTCTTTCCCCTCACCCAGGACGAGCTGGTGTGCGCCGCCGCGCTGGTCGACGCGGTGCGGGCCGGCGAGCTGGACCGCACGCCTTCGCCGGGGAGTCCGCTCGATATCCTGGCGCAGCAGATCGTGGCCGCCTGCGTCCCCGAGGCCTGGAAGGAAGACGACCTGTTCGGCGCCTTCACGCGGGCGTGGCCCTACCGCGATCTTCCCCGGCACGACTTCGACGCCGTGGTCGCGCTTCACACCGGGGGGCGGGGGGCTCTCCTGCACCGCGATGGCGTGAACGGCATCCTGCGCGCCACCCGGCGCGCGCGCCTGACCGCCATCACCGGAGGAGGGGCCATCCCGGACACCGCCGACTACAGGGTGGTGGTGGAGCCCGACGGGACCCTGGTGGGAAGCGTGCACGAGGACTTCGCGGTGGAGGCCAACGGAGGGGACATCTTCCAGCTGGGCAACGCCTCGTGGCAGGTTCTCAAGGTGGAGCAGGGGACCATGCGCGTGGCCGATGCGGCGGGCGCCCCTCCCACCATCCCGTTCTGGCGCGGAGAGGCTCCGGCCCGCACGCGCGAGCTGTCCGAGGCGGTGGCCCGCGTCCGGGACAAGGGCCGGGATGTCACATGGCTGCGCTCGGCGCTGGATCTTCCCGATGCCGCCGCCGTGCAGCTGAGCGAGTACCTGCTCGCGGGGGCCGCCGCGCTGGGCGCCGTGCCGACGCAGTCGACCCTCGTGCTGGAGCGGTTCTTCGACGAGTCGGGCGGGATGCAGCTGGTCCTTCACGCTCCGTTCGGAGGCCGCATCAACCGCGCCTGGGGGCTGGCGCTGCGCAAGCGCTTCTGCCGCAACTTCGGCTTCGAGCTGCAGGCCGCCGCCAACGAAGAGGCCATCGTGCTCTCACTGGGCCCGCAGCACAGCTTCGAGCTGGACGAAGTGTTCGACTACCTCCATCCGGCCAGCGTGCGCGACGTGCTCGTGCAGGCGGTGCTGCCGGCTCCCCTGTTCGCCACGCGGTGGCGCTGGAACGTGACGCGCTCGCTCGTGGTGCCGCGCACGCGCGGCGGAGGGCAGCGCCTCCCCGCGCCCCTGCTGAGGATGCGCGCCGACGACGCGCTGGCCCAGGCCTTCCCTCAGGTGCTGGCGTGCGGCGAGACACTTCCGCCGGGCGACCTCCCCATCCCCTGGGAGCACCCGCTCGTCCGCCAGACCCTGGAGGACTGCCTCACCGAGGCCATGGACGTCGAAGGGCTGCGCGAGGTGCTGTCCGACATGCGCGAAGGGCGCATCGCGCGGCTGGCGGTGGACCTTCCCGAGCCGTCGCCCTTCGCGCGCGGCGTGCTGCACGCCATGCCCTACGCCTTCCTGGACGACGCGCCCCTGGAGGAGCGCCGCACCCAGGCGGTGATGTCGCGCCGCACCCTCGACCCGCGCACCGCCGACTCGCTCGGCGCGCTCGATCCCGACGCGGTGGCGCGTGTCCGGCAGGAGGCCTGGCCTCAGCCCGAGAACATGGAGGAGGTGCACGAAGCGCTCCTGTGGATGGGGCACGTCACGAGCGAAGAGGCCGCGCGATCGGGATGGACGGCGTGGCTGGAGGAGCTGCGCGCGCAGCGGCGGGCGTCGCCCGACGATCACGGACGATGGCGCGCGGCGGAGGCGAGCCGCGATCCGCTCGACGAGCTGCGCGGCCGCCTCGAGGCGCTCGGCCCCGTCCCGGAGACCCCCGAAGATCTCCCATTCCTGGAGGAGCTCGAGAGGCGCGGCATCGTCCTGCGCTGCCGGCTGGAGGGACGCCGGGCCTGGTCCGAGCGGCGGCTGCTGGCGCGCATCCACCGCCACACGCTGGAGCGACTCCGGCAGGAGATCGAGCCGGTGAGCGCCACCGTGTTCTGGAGCTTTCTGGCCTGCTGGCAGCACGCGGATCCGGACTACAGGCTCGAGGGCCCGCGCGGCGTGTCGATCGTGGCGCGCCGATTGGCGGGATTCGAGCTTCCCGCGGCGGCCTGGGAATCGGCTGCGCTCCCCGCCCGGGTCAAGGGGTACCGGCCCGACTGGCTGGATCACCTCACCCTGTCGGGCGACGTGGCCTGGGCGCGCCTGTGGAGCGCCGGGGCCTCCGCTCCGCGCTCCACCCCCGTGTGCCTGGTGCCGAGACAGGATCTCGATCTCTGGCTGGAGCTGTCCGGGATGGCGCGCCCCGAGGCGGTCTCGCTGTCGGCGCACGGCACGGCGGTGCGCAGCATCCTCCAGGCGCGCGGCGCGCTCTTCACGCAGGAGATCGAGCGCGCGGTGGGAGGGATCCCCGGGCACGTGCAGATGGGCCTGGCCGATCTGGCCACGCACGGGCTGGTCACCTGCGATTCCTTCGCCGGCCTGCGGTGGCTGATGGGCGCCGGCCGCAGCCGGGCCCGGCGGCATGCCGCCGCCTCCGCCACGGCCGCGGGGCGCTGGGCGTTGCTGCACCACGCCGGGGCGGCACACGTACCGGAGGAGAAAGGCGCGGACGGATCACGCCGCGCCGAGTTCGCCGCGCGCCAGCTGCTGGCGCGTCACGGCGTGATCTTCCGCAGGGTGCTGGAGCGCGAGAGGATCCCGATCCCGTGGCGCGACATGGTGCGGGCTCTGCGTCACATGGAGCTGACCGGGGAGGTGCGCGGCGGACGGTTCGTGGCCGGTTTCTCGGGAGAGCAGTACGGGCTTCCCGAAGCCGTGGAGCTGATGCGCCGCGTGCGCCGCCGCCCCGCGTCCCCTGCGCTGACCGTGGCCGCGGCCGACCCGCTGAACCTGCGCGGCGTGCTCACCCCCGAGCCGCGCGAGCCCTCCACCGCCCGCCGCCGCGTCCTCGTGGGATCCAGCCACCTGACCTGACCGAATGGCTCGACTGCACTGGCCTGTAGGGCATGGTGGCGCGGGCGGCGGGGAGTGGTTGCCGAGGCGCGCTCGCCGGCGTGGCGT